>NZ_JAAXPR010000004.1 GCF_012396585.1 Streptococcus ovuberis | reverse complement strand
CTCTACAATAGGCTTGAACACCTTTATTGTATCGCGTTTGGAGTTTTTTGGTATAACCTTCGATGCGCACCCGCATAGCGGGTGGTTTATTGGTCACGCACCTTCGGAGCGTGACGGACTTAAAGTCGCATAATAACCAAAAACCAGACGGAAGAACCCGTCTGGTTTTTAAGTTTAGTTCAGTTTGTTGTTTTCACGACGATAGGTTTGGGTGTAGTCTAGGAGTTGGGCTTCGATGTCTGGGCTGAGTTGCTCTTCGGTCATTCGCCATACCCAGTTACCGCCTAGAGTATTTGGGAGATTCATCCGAGTGCTACCGTCTAAACCAAGCAGATCTTGCATGGTCACAATGGTCATAAAGGCGACGGATGAAAAGAGCATACGAAACATTGCTTGATTGACGGTCTCTCCTTCACGCCGGTTGCTGTATTTATCTAGATAAGCCCGACTACGCTCGTCCGTCTCAGTTTCGTACCAACCGATGATGGTATTGTTGTCGTGGGTCCCTGTGTAGGCGACGACATTATTCCGATGATTATGAGGGCTTTCGATGCTATCACCATCTGGGTCAAAGGCAAATTGTAAAACCTTCATACCAGGGAAGCCGGTTGTCTCACGCAACTCAATGACCTTATCGGTAATGGATCCCAAGTCTTCGGCGATGATATTGAGCTCCCCCAGCTCTGCCTTAATGGCGTCAAAGAGTTCAAAACCAGGGGCTTCGACCCGGTAGCCGTTGACAGCCGTCTCTTCGCCAGCAGGAATTTCCCAGAAGGAGGCAAAACCAATAAAATGATCAATCCGTACCATATCGTAGAGTTTAAAGCTCTCTCTGATGCGGGAAATCCACCATCTGAAACCATCAGCTTTCATGGCATCCCAGTCATAGATTGGATTACCCCAGAGTTGGCCAATTTCAGAGAAGGCATCTGGTGGGCAGCCTGCCACGACACGTGGTCGGCCTTCGTCATCCGTCTTGAAGTAATGAGGGCTGGCCCACATATCCGCTGAATCTGCAGCGATATAAATCGGCATATCCCCCACAAATTCAATTCCTCGCTCATTAGCATAGGCTTTTAAGGCCAACCATTGGCTAAAGAAAAAATATTGGGTGATACGGTGGTAGTCAATGGCCTCAGCCAAACGTTCACGATAGTTGGCCAGAGCTTCTGGTTGACGGGAACGGATCGCAGCATCTTCCCACTCTGTCCAAGGCTTGAGACCGAAGGATTCTTTGATAGCCATGTATTCTGCAAAATTATCCAACCATCCGTGATGTTCTTCTAAGAAGCGATAGTAACCTTCAGACAAACCAGAGGCTTTGAAGCGCTGAACAGCTTTTTCCAGAATAGGCCTACGCCCGTAGAAAACCTTAGCATAGTCAACTTCAGCGGGATTACCTCCGAAATCCACACCCACTAAGTCTTCAGGACTCAATAATCCTTCGGCTAGCAAACGGTCAAAATCAATAAAATGTGTGTTGCCTGCAAAGGCAGAGAAGGACTGGTAAGGAGAATCCCCATAGCTGGTCGTCCCCAAAGGAAGAATCTGCCAGTAGCGTTGCTTGGTCCGGACTAAGAAATCAACGAAGTCATAGGCAGCCTGCCCCATAGAGCCGATACCATACTTGCCGGGGAGAGAGGAGATGTGCATGAGCACTCCACTTTGACGTTCTTTCATGATTAAAGTACCTCAAATTAATTTGTGTTTAGTAGCGCTTAAGAAAACAAATGCGCAAACGATTGCTTTGTTTTTTCTATTATATCTTGTCTCCGCTTACAAATCAAGAGAAACATCTAAATTTCAACATTATTTTACGGAATCCAACATAGACTTAACAGGTAACGCTTAGTTTAAAAGTAGATTAAACGGGTTTAAATGTCTCCTGCCTAAAATTTTTCTAAAAAAATTGTAAAAAAGACTTGCAACCGTCTCCAATTTGCGGTATACTAATCTTAGTTTAAGAAAACGGTTGCGTTAGTTGTTTCTAAACATCGCTAGACTAGAAAGGAGGCCGTCTTTCGGTAGAAGAAGCTCGTAATAAAACCAAGGTTCTGTTAGTTATCTGTGGAATGGATTGAAAGCATCTGGTCAAACTTGGTGTGGGCTGATTAGTCTAAGTAAGTTTGCATGAGCATGCTCATGTTTTAAATCTAGTTCTCAGAAAACGTCTCACCATTTTACTGCTGGATTATAATTCAATCATCACATCTACTCATTATTAGGAGGAAATATAATGAAAATCAACTTTAAAAAAGTCGCGCTTTCAGCTCTAGCTGGCGCATCAGCTCTCTCGCTAGCCGCTTGTGGCGGTGGTTCATCTTCAAAATCAGCTGAGCCAGCATCAGATGGGGATAAATCTTTAGTGGTTTCCGTTGATACCGGCTATGTTGACTATATCAATAGTATTAAAGGTAAGTTTGAAGAAGAAAATGGTGTTAAAATCACTGTTAAAGAAGAAGGTATGATTGATACCTTGGATAAGTTGGCGACAGATGGTCCAACAGGCGCTGCTCCAGACGTTTTTGTGGCACCATATGACCGCGTTGGTGGACTAGGTAACGAAGGTCAGCTTGCCGAAGTCACTTTGGGTAACAAAGCTGATTACGATGAAACAGCACAAAACTTGGTCACTTTAAATGGAAAAATCTACGGTGCTCCAGCTGTTGTTGAATCACTGATTCTTTACTACAACAAAGATTTAATTAAAGAGGCTCCAAAAACATTTGCAGAACTCGAAGAGCTTCAAAAAGATGCTAAATATGCCTTCGCTTCAGAAAATGGTAAATCAGTGGCATTCTTGGCAAACTGGACTAACTTCTACTACGCTTACGGCTTAATTGCTGGTCACGGTGGTTATGTCTTTGGTGATCACGGAACTGACCCATCAGATATTGGTTTGGACAATGCTGGTACTGTAGAAGGACTTGAGTACGCTAAAAAATGGTATGCAATGTGGCCTCAAGGAATGTAAGATACAACAAAAGCTGGAGACTTCATCACAGAACAATTTACATCAGGTAAAGCAGCTGCAATTATTGATGGCCCTTGGGCTGCGGCATCACTTAAAGAAGCTGGTGTAAACTTCGGCGCTGCGCAAATTCCAACCCTTACAAATGGTGGAAATTATGAAGCCTTCGGTGGTGGTAAAGCTTGGGTTATCTCAAACTACAGCAAAAACATGGATGTTGCTCAAAAATTCCTTGACTATGTCACAAACGAAGAAAACCAAAAATCATTCTACGATGCTACGCAAGAAATTCCTGCTAATACTAAAGCACGCGAATATGCTTCAGCACAAGGAAATGAGTTGACAAGTGCTGTTATTGCTCAATTCTCAAATGCTCAACCAATGCCAAATATCCCTCAAATGGCAGAGATTTGGGAACCAGCTGCAACCTTGTTCTTCGATGTTGCTTCAGGTAAAAAAGATGCTAAGACAGCCAGCAAAGAAGCTGTAACATTCATAAAAGAAACCATCGAGCAAAAATATACTGAATAATAACTTATAAAAGCTGATTCAGATATATTTCTGCTCAGCTTTTTCTCTCTCTATTAAGAGATTTAGTAGGGAGAGAAAAAGACTGAACAGATGATATCTATTAAGGAGATATAGTGAATAAAGCGGGATTTTTACATATTCCTGATTCCAGATATTGTTTTGCAATCTCCGAAAACGAAGTCTTACTTAGACTTAGAGTTGCAAAAGAAGATAGGGATTTAGCCATTAATTTGGTTTATGGAAATAAATACACTTACCATCAAGATCAGAGAGAAGTAAAGCTAATACTAAAGTATATAGACAATTTGCATGCCTATTATGAAGTTTGTTTGAAGCTCTCTGATGTTCGCTTAACCTATGTATTCAAAATACAAGATGGTGACGAGGAGTGGTACTACCATGAGAATGGTTTTAGCAAAACCTACGATTTCTCTCATGCTTTCTATAACTGCTTCCAACTCCCTTATATCAATCCAATTGATATTCATCGCGTGGTTGACTGGGCAGACAGTGCGGTATTTTACCAGATTTTTGTAGATCGTTTTTATCGCGGAGATGCTGAGAAGGATGATACTTACATCAATATGGCGTGGACGGACAAGCCACTTCCGAAAAGTTTTGCCGGAGGTGATCTTGAGGGGATTAGGCAAAAGTTACACTACCTCAAGGACTTAGGGATAACTACCATTTACCTGACTCCGATTTTTTCATCCATCAGCAATCATAAGTATGATATTCGAGATTATTACGATGTTGACAAACAGTTTGGTAGCAAACTCAGTTTAAAAAAGCTTGTTGAGGATATCCACAGTTTAGATATGAAGATTATTCTAGATGCGGTCTTCAACCATTCTAGTGATTTGCTTCCCGAATTTCAAGACGTGATAAAAAATGGGAAAGCCTCCCCCTACTTTGATTGGTTTATGATTGACGGAGATATGGTAGACCAAAAAGCGGTCAACTATGAGACTTTTGCCGCCTGTTCTTATATGCCTAAGTTCAACACATCAAATAGAGATGTTCAAGACTACCTTCTGGATGTAACCCTTCACTGGACGCGTGAGTTTCAGATTGATGGTTGGCGTCTTGATGTATCGGATGAGGTGTCACATGATTTCTGGCGACGGTTTCGACAAGCAGTCAAGGTTGTCAATCCAAATCTTCTCATCATTGGAGAAAATTGGCACGATGCCTACCCTTATTTACAAGGGGATCAGTATGATGGCATCATGAATTATGCCTTCACAAAAGCTTGCTTGGATTATTTTGCTAAAGAGACCATTTCTTCTCAGGAGATGGCCGAACGGCTAAATCATATTCTGATGCGCAATACAAATCAGGTCAATCGCATGAACTTGAATCTCTTGGACTCTCATGATACCCACCGCTTTTTCACAGAGATTGGGTGCTCCACAGATAAATTACTAGCAGCTGTTGCCTTGCTGTTCACCTATGTCGGTATTCCTTGTCTCTACTATGGCACAGAAATTGCTATGGAAGGTGGCTATGACCCCGATTGTCGTAGGTGTTTCGACTGGGATAAGGTGACCCAAGACAACGATTTATTAACACTGTTCAAGAAAATTATTCGCTTGAGGCAACTACCAGCTCTCCAAAAAGGTGACATCACCATTACATCTCAGGGCGATTTGCTAAGTGTTCGACGACACACACCATCTCAGGTCATTGAGTTACTCATTAACAAGGGGCAGGAACGAGAGATTGCTGTCGGTCAGTTAGTCATCGCTAACGGGTTGACCGACACAAACTTAGCAACCCATGGCTTCTTAATTCATCATCTATTGTAGAAAGGATCATTATGACAAACGATTCACAACATCACAGTCCAAAAAAAGCCATGTGGCTATCCCTCATTCTAGGACTAGGACAACTTTACAACGGTCAGAAGGCAAAAGGTCTCATGCTTCTTGGCGTTTTTGCTCTGGAAATGATTGAAATCCTCACCTTTGGTATTCCTGCCATTCAGGGATTGATTACTCTAGGGACAACGCCAGTCGTTGATCATTCCTTATTTTTGCTTATTAAGGGCTCTATGCAACTGATTATTTTCATTGTTATGGCCTTTATCCATGTAGCAACCATGCGAGATGCTTATCAAACGGCCCATTCAATTAGAGATGGGTTTAAGGTGCCAATTACAGCTAAAGAAACCTTAAACTCTATCTATGAGAATGGCTTCCCTTATTTGCTAACAATTCCAGCTTACTTAGCCATGGCCTTTGCGATTGTGTTTCCTGTTATGGTGACCCTGTTTATCGCCTTTACTAACTACGACTTCAAACATATTCCACCACAACGCTTGCTGGACTGGATTGGGTTTAAAAATTTCATCAACATTGTTAAACTCAGTACTTTTAGAAAAGCATTTTCTTCTGTATTGACTTGGACCTTGATTTGGACAATGTTGGCGTCTACCTTACAGATTGTTATCGGAGTTGCGACAGCTATTATCGCCAATCAACCTTTTATTAAGTTCAAGAGAATTTTCGGGGTTATCTTCCTTTTGCCTTGGGCTGTTCCTGCCTTTATCTCCATCATGAGTTTTGGTAATTTCTTTAACGACTCAATCGGAGCCATGAATATGCAGGTATTGCCATTTATTGAGAAATTTATTCCTTTTGTTGATTTTGGTCTTATCCCATGGAAAACCGATCCATTCTGGACTAAGGTTGCGGTTATCATGGTACAAGGTTGGCTAGGTTTTCCTTATGTTTATATCTTAGTGTCTGGTATTCTTCAATCTATTCCAGCAGATTTGTATGAGGCTGCTATCATCGATGGGGCAACAGCTTGGCAGAAATTCTGGAAAATTACCTTGCCGATGATTTTAGCTGTGGCAGCACCGACCTTTATCTCACAGTACACGTTTAACTTTAATAACTTCTCCATCATCTACCTCTTCAACAACGGTGGACCAGGTAGCGTCGGTGGTGGTGCTGGTGCTACAGATATCTTGATTTCTTGGATTTATAAATTGACCACTCAAACTTCGCCACAATTCTCAATGGCATCTGCGGTGACTTTAATCATTTCCTTGATAGTTATTTCTGTATCTCTGGTCACCTTTAAGAAATTTAATGCATTTAATATGGAGGATAGATAGATGGCTGTTAAATCATTCTCAAGTTCTGTCAAACGTAAGAAATTTTTGACACGGTTCTTCACCTATGCCTATCTGTTGATTTTGTCTATTGTTATTTTGTTTCCTATCTTAGTGACGGTTAGTTCAGCCTTTCGTCCAGGTAACACAACAGCTTTTATTTTTGATTTAAACAGTAATTTTACCTTGAACAATTTTAAGCGTCTCTTTACAGAAACCTTATACGCTCGATGGTACTTGAATACCTTGATTGTGGCTTTTTTTACCATGGTGATTCAGGTGGCGGTTGTCACCCTAACTGGTTATGCTTATAGTCGTTACAACTTTTTTGGTAAGAAGAAAAGTCTGCTCTTTTTCTTGGTCGTACAAATGGTGCCAACCATGGCTGCACTGACTGCTTACTTCGTTATGGCTTGGCTCTTCAACGCCCTTAATCAGTACTGGTTCCTTATTCTGATCTATGTTGGTGGGGGTATCCCGATGAATGCGTGGCTCATGAAAGGCTACTTTGATACAGTGCCTTATGATTTAGATGAATCAGCGAAACTTGACGGTGCTGGTCACTTACGTATTCTCTGGCAGATTGTTTTACCTTTAGTTAGACCAATGATTGCGGTTCAGGCACTCTGGGCTTTCATGGGACCTTTTGGGGACTTTATGCTGGCTAAATTTTTACTTCGTTCACAGGAAAATTATACTGTAGCAGTAGGGTTGCAGACTTTCATATCTGATGCTAAAAATCAAAAAGTAACCTTGTTTGCGGCTGGTGCCATTCTTATCTCTGTTCCAATTTGTATCCTCTTCTTCATGCTTCAAAAGAACTTTGTTTCTGGATTGACAAAAGGTGGGACAAAAGGATAGTCGACAAGCTCGAAGGATTCCCAAAAGTGCAGAGGCTGGGGCAAAAGTCCTTGCCTCTCCCTTTGTTTTTGAATGATCAAGCAAGCCGACTTCATCAGCTTTTGCTGTCCTACTCAACTGTGTGAAGCTGGATTAAAAAGGTCTGGGAGACCTGTTTAATCGGGAAATGACACTTGCGAAAGCAAGTGTCAAAAACGGAGGAGACTGTTTCAGCCCGAACCCTAAAATTAAGGAGGTGAGGGAAAATCGAGTTCTCACGAATTTCCGATTTCTGCCCCTCTCTTTTGGGTTCTGATTAAGTCAATTCCTTTTTGACAGAGTGTCTATAAAGTGATAACATAAGCCTATTAATCGACTGATAAGGAGATCAAGATTGATTTAGTGCTTATTTCTTGTGGCGAGTCGACGTGACTTAGGACTGTTCGATAAGTAGGAAAGAGATTAGAAAACCACTAGAAGGTGGCGGATTAAGAAAAGCGCTACCCAAAAAGTTGGTGGAGAGGATGTCCCTCACGAGAAGGCAACACTTATAGCATTTATCAAAGGTAAAATAAAGGAAAAGCCTAAGGTGACAGGACAAGCCATTGTAGATGAAGTCGGAGTTGGCGTAAAAACGATTCAAAGGCCAGTAAAGGAAATCAATCATCTGCCTTATGTCGGTATTGGAGTTAGAGGAGTAGGTTGGTTAGCCGCTTGCTCAATGACTAACCAAAGAGCCGGTTGGTGTGCCAATAAAACAGATGCTTTGAGTGACGATGCGTCTGCTTGGCCAGTTTACTATTGAGATTTATTTATAAAACATAAGAACTGTTAACTAAAGGTGGCAAGGAGTTGCCTCCCCTTCTTTCTACGAAAGGATCATTGATGAACCGTTACCCGATGTCTTATTTTTCAAGCTTATTTCCACCAAGGCGCATTTTTGGACAGAGACAGAGCCTGTCTGTGTGGCAGATGGTCCTGACGACGTTCTTTTTGATGTCTCTCTTATTTATTCCTGTCTCTCTCCAAGTTGGGCAGCTGATGACTTATCCGTTGGAGCGCATAGTAGCGGGGGTATATGATCCATTGACCAAAGAAGTTATGGCTCACTTAGGAGATGGGGAGTTACGTGACGGCCGGTTGGTTGTTGGTGAGGCTACCTTTCCACAAGTCTCTTTCGGGACGACCAGTCCAGAAGAGACAGGGATCGTTTACCAGTTTGGCAAGGATAAGCTTATCATTCACCAAGATGACCTGCTAGTGGTAGAAGTCCCTTATAGTCAGTTATCCGAAAAGGATCTACAGGTTAAGAAGCAGTTGATGACGACTCTCTCGGACTACTGGTTTTCAGAGAATCGATTTGGGGTTAGTCTCTTTTTGATAGGGACGTCTTGTTTGATTCTAGGAACGAATTTTCTTCTCTTGGTTTTTGGCTCGAGTCTGATTTTGTATTTGACGTCCTTGACCAAATGGTTTGACTTGAAAGGGTTCAGGCAAGCCTACGCTTTCACCCTGAATTGTCTGGGTCTACCAACCCTAATGGCTTGTCTGATTGGTTTGCTCGGGCAACCGATGACGACGCTCATCATGGCGCAAAATATCCTCTTTATTTTACTGTTAGTTCTAGTTTTCTTCAAAACACGTTTTAAGGACGAATCGTAACACCAGAATGTTTTCATGATGCAAACGGATAGCCAGTTTTGCGCAATAATCAAGCAATCGCTTGTTTTTTGGATGGATTTAACGTAAACTATTATAGAAAAGCCAGTATACTTTCTAATAAGCTGAGAAAGGAGGAGGTACATGGTTACAATCAAAGATGTTGCAGAACGTGCAGGTGTTAATGCATCGACAGTTAGCAGAGCCTTGAAAGACAGCCAGTCTATTTCTAAAAAAACCAAAGAGCGCGTCCGTCAGGCGATGGAAGAGCTCGGGTATGTGCCTAATGTTGCGGCTAAGATGCTAGCCAGTGGGTTGACCTACTGTGTTGGTGTTGTCTTGCCTCCCTTGGTCAGCCCTGATCGGGTCAGCGAGCCCTTCTTTATGGAGATCTTAACAGCGATTGCTGATGAGGCTAAGAAGCATGATTTTACCATTTCGATGGCGGTTAGTGAGAGCATGGAAGACTTGGAGCGTCAGGTCCAGCTGCTTTATCGCCAGCGACGTGTCGACGGCTTTATTGTTCTTTATTCAGAGAGCGACGACCCTGTCCGGCGTTTTCTGGCGGAAAATCAGATCCCTTTTGTCATTGTAGGATCACCGACGGATAGTGGGAGTGAGACGGTTTACATTGACAATGACAATCAGCTTATGGCACGAACGGCTGTCGAATACCTTCATGAAAAGGGGCATGAAAAGATTTTATTTGTGACAGATGATTTAGGCAGTGAGATCTTTCTGGAACGCTATCTAGGCTATCTCAAAGGGGTTAATAAGCTTCAGCTATCACAGTTTGAAGCTCAGTTGTTTGACCGAGAGCAAGCAGAAACCCTCCATCACTTAATTGAAAAGATTCAATCGGAGTCTATTAGTGCTCTTATCGTGATTGGGGATACCTTGTCTATCAGGGTCATTCAGCTTCTCTCTTTTTATGGGATCAAAGTGCCAGAAGATTTATCGCTACTTTCCTTTAACAATTCCGTTTACTCTACCATGTTGCACCCGTATTTGACAACTTTTGACATCAATGTAGAGCATCTGGGACGAAACAGTGTTTCTTATCTGGTCAAAAAGATCAACCACGAAGATTTCTTGGTTTCTTCTGTTACAGTTCCCTTTCATTTACAGGAGCGCGAGAGTGTCACGAAATTAATCCGAGATTAACCAAAAACCGCTTAACCAGATGTCTAGGTTAAGCGGTTTTTGATAGGCTACTATTTCAGATTGGCTAGGCCGTTAAGCTGGTCGAAGCGATCATTATCAATGACGGCCAAGAGGCGTTCATTGGCTTTGAAGCGATAATCTTTGGTGAGGTTGGTCTTGATCTGTTGAGAGTCTTCTGTCCGATAGCCAATCAGGTTCATCTGATAGGTCTGTCTCAAAGGGATCTCAATCAAAGTATGGTTCAACCAGCTTTCAGGAGGATAGAACTCAGCAATGCTGAGATTTTCATCAATGCTGATGAAATCAGTCGTGTTGGGAAAGAGGACTTGCTTAGCCACAGCGACGCCCATTTCTTTTTCTGGGGTGATGACATCATCTGCGCCAACTTTGATGAGAACTTGGGCTGCGATGTCGCTGGTTGCTTTTGCGATTACTTCAGCCACTCCGAGGGTTTTGCAGTGCATAACGGCTAGAACACTAGCTTCTAAGCTAGTCCCGGTCGAGATGACAACAGCATCACAGGTATCAATCCCTGCTGCTTCAAGCAAATCAAAATCAGTAATATCACCGATCACCCCTTGAGCTAGGTAAGGAGCAACGGCATTGATATGGGCTTCGCGGTTGTCAACAGCGATCATTTGGCAGTCGTAGTTTTTTAGTGTGTGAACGATACTGGTCCCGAAAATACCGAGGCCCAGAATTCCGATAGTTCTTTCAGACATAAGAGTTTCCTTTTTATACTAGTTTAACCTACAAAGAGGTCAGATTTGGCGTAGTGCAGGTTTTGTTTTTTAGAAGGTTGCCGGCGGTTTAGGCTGGTGATAACTGTGATAGGGCCAATTCTTCCTGCGAACATCAGCCCCATCACAAGAAAAAGACTTGTTTGGCTGAGTTGGCCGGTGAGATTAGCGGAGACACCAACCGTAGCAAGGGCAGACATGGTTTCAAAGACTAGGTGTAAGAAGTCTGCCTTAGGCTCTAGAGCGGTTAGCAGAATTAATCCTAGGATAAAAGTTGCAACAAAAACGCTGGTAATGGCTAATGATTTTTGAACAACGGTAGGGGGGATGGTCCGATAACGGATGTTCGTGTGGGGGAGACCAAGGATTTGCCCGCGGACAAATAGAACAATGACGAGGAGAGTAGTGATTTTGATTCCCCCTGCGGTCCCGCCTGGAGCACCTCCCATCATCATTTGGATGACAAAAATGAGCAAGGTGATGGGATTGGCCTTGGTATAATCCATAGTCGCAAAACCTGCAGTTCGCATGCTGACGGTTTGGAAGAAACTGACCAGCAACTTGTCCCCGACAGCAAGATGGCCGATGGTGTCTGGATTCTGATATTCGCTGATGAAGGTCAATAGGGTCCCCATGGCCAATAGACTGACAGTAACAGCCAAGACTACCTTAGTATGAAATCGTAAGTGACGCAGGCTTCGTTTGGGCAGGAATTGGGTTTTGAGATCAAACCAGACAGAAAAGCCAATCCCTCCCATGATAATCAAGCTAGCTACTGTGAGATTGAGGAGGAAGTCGGTCGGGTAGTTCTGGAGGCTATTGGCACCTAGGTTATCAAAACCAGCGTTACAAAAGGCGGAGATGGCCATGAAAACTGCTGAAAAAAGACCTTTGGACCAACCCAGGAGCGGGACTAATCGAAAACTGAGAAAGATAGCCCCCAGGCCTTCGATAGCAAAGGTGAAGGCAAAGACCGCCTTCATAAAGTCCTTGAATCCGGTAGCTTCTTCGCGATTTAAACTTTCCTGAAGAGTGGTTCGATCAAGGAGACTGAATTTCTTACGAACATCAAGGTAGAGAAATCCAAGAAAGCTTAGAACGCCGAGCCCTCCAATTTGCATGAGAAACATACAGACTATCTGGCCCAATGTGTTATACGTTTCAGCGACGGCTCGGGTGGATAGACCGGTCACACAAACCATCGAAACGGTTGTGAAAAGGTGGTCCAAATAACTAGCTGTAGAGCTTTCAAGTTGCATGAAGGGAAGGTTTAGGAGAAAAGACCCTAGCAGGATCATTCCTAAGAAAAAGAGGAGAATCCGTCTGGTAGGCGAGAGATGTTTAACGAGTGTTTTCATAGGTGACTTTCTAAGAGATAAAACTGATATTATTTTACCACACTTTAGGCTAAATTCTCTAAAAAGTTTATTAGCAGAAGTGAGAACCTGTACACCTGCTTCTGCACTTGATCAACGCGTTATTGGAACTCTTGCTTAAGCCCCTTTTTAAGGCTGGCCTAAGTTTACTGTCCTCAAGTCATTCTATAAAAAAATAGTTTGACTAACTAAGTGAAGGTATTTTGTCTACTCTTTCTATGTTTAAGAATTTCGCGATTGACCTCGGTTCAGGTCGCGCTAGACGCATGAAGACAATAGAGCTTTCAGAAATCAGGTTTTCAAAATGTAAACTCATTTTTATCTCTAAATTTATGTTATAATTTTAACAGGAATAAAGAAATGGTGACGGAAAATGCAAAACATCTGAAAATGTATTGAAAAAATGTATATAATCTGAAAACGGTTGCATACATTTTCTTCATGCGTACGGCGTGGGTTCGGACTGGATACGATTGATAAAAAAAGTACAAAATATGCTAGAATAATTCTGATATGCTTACTGGTTAAGAGATACAGTAGAAAGGAGAATTGGATGAAATTATCCATTGTTGTAGCGTTCTTTAATGAAGAAAAAATGATTGAAAAAACGCACGTAGAAATTTCAAAACAATTGCGGTCGATGGTGCCAGAGCAATTGACGGATTATGAAATGGTCTTTGTGAATGATGGTAGTAAAGATAAGACCCTTTCTTTGATGAAGGGGATTGTTGAGAGGGATGAAAAGGTAAAATTTATCAGTTTTAGCCGGAACTTTGGTCGCGAAGGTGCGATTTTAGCCGGCTTAAAATATGCCAGCGGTGAGGCTGTGATGTTGATGGATGGCGATTTGCAACATCCGCCTAGCATGATTCCTGAATTTGTGAAATATTATAAAGAAGGTTATGATGTGGTGAGTGGCCGCCGTAACCGTGAGGGGGAATCAAGGCAATCCACTTTCTTTGCGCATTTTTTTTATCGTTTTTCAAATAAATTGATGGATGTGCAATTAACAGATGGTATTTCTGAATTTAAACTATTTAGTCGTAAGGCAGTTGAGACCCTCCTGTCTATTCCTGAGTACAATCGTTTTTCAAAAGGGATTTTTGCCTGGATTGGCTTTAATGAGAAAGTGATTCCATACAAGAATCAGGTGCGTGAAGCGGGAGAAAGCAAATTTGGATTTAAACGGTCAATGAACTATGCTTTTCAAGGAATCATTTCTTTTAATGATAAGCCCCTTCGTGTCTGTATTCAATTTGGTATGGCTTGTATAGGTCTAGCTATCTTGTATCTATTAGCAATGTTTGTCCTCTACTTTGTACACCCAGAGGCTCTTGTGAGTGGGTATTTTACAACAATTGCTCTGATTATTTTGTTCAGTGGTGTACAGCTGATTTCAATAGGGATTCTTGGAGAGTATATCGGTAAAATCTATTATGAAGTGAAGAAGCGTCCCCATTTCGTTATTGATGACTCAAATATAGAAAAAGCAAAAGAGGATATTGTTGGATGAGGATAAACATCTTAAGTAAATTGAAAAGTATCTGGCAGGCTGTCAGGACAAATCGACAAACGCAAATTTTAATCGCTAGCACCTTAGCACCGATGCTTTTGATGGCTTTGGCTTGGATTGTGAACGGTTTTTACCCTTTTGGTAGAAAAACTTTTATGGCTGTAGACTTCGGTCAGCAGTATATTGGCCTATATAGTTTTCTTAAAAGAACGGTGTTGACTGGGGATTGGTCTGGATTCTTTTATTCCTTCTCTAAGTCAATCGGTGGCTCGATGATTGGGATTTGGGGTTTCAATCTCATTAGTCCCTTCAATATTTTCTATATTATCTTGCCTTTGACGCAGTTTAAATGGGCGATTTTCTTATCGATCTGGCTCCGCTATGGGGCAACAGGTCTGGCCTTTTCTTATCTACTAATCAAGCGTTACAAGGCGCTTGATTACAATCCTTTCCTAGTGCCCGTTTTGGCATCTGCCTACGCGATGTCAGGTATGATTGTTTCCTATCAGATGAATCCTATCTTCTATGATGCAATGATTATGTTGCCACTGGTCATTTTGTATCTAGAAGAGGCTTTGGACGGGAAGAGGAATTTCCGTTATTTGATGGTACTAGCACTATCTTTGTTTCTCCACTTTTATATGGGCTTTATGATTTGTTTATTTGTAGCCCTTTATGCTTGCTATTATCAAGCACCTGCTTGGCAAATAA
This sequence comes from Streptococcus ovuberis, assembly GCF_012396585.1. Lineage (GTDB taxonomy): Bacteria > Bacillota > Bacilli > Lactobacillales > Streptococcaceae > Streptococcus > Streptococcus ovuberis. Next base: position 185,224 of record NZ_JAAXPR010000004.1, on the reverse strand, counting down.
AAGGAAGTTTCAAAGAAAAGAGTAAGGCGTTTTTTATGCCTCTCTTGCGAGTAGTGGGAGAGTCGGTCTTGGCTATTGGATCCATTTTCTTCTTACTCTATCCAATCTTCCTTAATTTGTTGCGCAGTAAGGGAGCCTATGACTCGCCGATGACGTTTTCCTGGGCGTTTCAAATTAAACCTTTAGATATTCTTTCTAAGTTGGTCGTTGGCGGATTTGATGATGTATCAGGTTGGTCAACTGGTCCGAATTTGCCAAATATCTATGTGGGAGCTTTGGCTTTAGTTGGATTCTTCCTATTTTTCCGTTATGCTACTGCACACTTGTATCGAAAAATGGCTGCGGCGATCATCAGCGTGATCTTTGTGCTATCGTTTAGCAATGAATTTGTCAATAAGATCTGGCATATGGGACAAAATCCAGCTGGATTCTTCTTCCGTTTTTCTTGGATTTTCTCTTTCTTTATCGTGCTTTTAGCTTATCAAGCTTTGCGTGAAGAGAAAAAATTATCTTGGATTGGGTGGGCGACTGGTCTTGGTCTAACAGTGGCATCTCTTTATTATGTTCAAACGCATATTAAGAGCCATAAATTCACGCAGATTAACGCAGAAAATTCAAAGGCTATTGTGAAGTTTGTAGGGGAACATTCAGTAGGCGTATTTTTCTTCCTTGCCCTTATTTTTTCCGGTCTTGTTTGGTATATTTGGAAGCATGTGTCAACTGAGAACAATGATCGGACAAAATCGTTACTTCTATGTTTGGCTGTTTTTATAGGAATCTGGATCGCCTTTAAGCAGGGGATTATGTTCCACCAACTTTTTTTAACCGCTATAACATTTTTTGCAGTATTGGCGTATTTGGCTCTTCGGCCAGCGTCCCGGGTGTGGTTAATGGCTTTGCTGGCTTTGACAGGATTTGAGTTAAGCTACAATGCTTATCTATCTCAACGGACATCTCACTATGATGATGCCTTTAAGTTTACAGACGGTACAGAAAATATTCAGAAATTATCTGATGTTATCAAAGTATTAAGTAACGAACCGTTTTATCGTGTAGCCTCAGAATTCTTGTTGTCCAAAAATGACCCTTTCCTTGTGGATTATCCAGGGCTCAGCAATTTTAGTTCTAATATGGAAAAATCCACTATTCAGCTTTTCGGCTCCTTGGGGGATGTTGGTGGAAATGCATCAACTTATTATGCCAATGGGACTCCCTTAACAGATGCTCTCTATGGGGTACGTTATTTCCTTGTCCGCAAAGATTATACAGAGCAGGATATGGAAAATCACCCAGACTGGCAATTTTTCGGTAAATATTTGACCCGAAAAGATTTGATGCAAGATTATCATAAAGTTTATGAGAATAATCGCTTTGAGATTTATGAAAATCCAGACGTTCTATCCATTGCTTTTGGGACAAATGCTGTGACAGAGAGCATTAAGTTTGGAACAAATAATCCTGTTGCTAATCAAAATATCATCCTTTCGTCCATGTCTGGAGTAGAAGACCTGTATTTTGAACCATTTGGCTTCCAGCATCTTGAGTTAGAGAATATGGAGGAAGCTGGGGTAGAAGGAAAAACTCTTTTTAATCGGATTGATAAAACCAAGCCTGGCAAAGTCATTTACAGAACGGTTTTACAAAGTGACATGACCTACTATTTCCAAGCCCCCAATAGCTTGAGAGATTCAATTGGTAAGATTGGTGTCTTACTTAATGATCGATGGTATAATTATTCGCAAAGATATGATCAGGTTCAGCTATGGAATATTGCCTCCAACCAAGCAGGACAAGAGGTGAAATTGACCTTTGAAGTCACAAAAGATGACCAATTAGATTTGACCGGAATGGCCTTTGTGCGATCAGATGCCAATAAAATCAAATCCATTATGGCAGAGCGTAAGAAGCAAAGCATGGAAGTGACGAAATTCACCAATACAAAAGTAGAAGGAATGGTCAATATTACAGATAATAGCGACGTTATGATGACCTCTATTCCTTATAATCCGGGTTGGACGGTCAAAGTAGATGGCGAGGAAGTAAAAACCAAGGAGGCTTGGGAAAGTCTTCTCTCCTTCCCAATTACCGCAGGGAAACATAAGATTGAGATGAGTTTTACACCAGACGGTTTTTGGCAAGGAGTCTTGATTTCGATGGTATCTATTGGAATTGTTGTGGTCATCAAGTGGCGAACAAAGACAGAAGATAAGGATCAAGTAAAAATAGCATAAAAATAAGGCTGGATGAAAATTTGAATATCTGTTTCTTTTGAAAAATAGATATGTTAAAAAGCATAGAATAACGTTGTTGCTAACGCTATTCTATGCTTTTATGATATTCTGAAGTGTTTGTCTGACTTCATTTTTTATCCTTGAATACCAGGAATTTGCTAATAAAATAATTGGACACCATCATAAAGACTTGTGCTGCAAAAGTCTCAATGGCGTTGACTACTTTAAGGTCGTGATGAACAAATTGGCCGATGATCCCTGGGAAAGTGTCTACGAAGATAAAGGCTAAGGCGAAATCCACTAAAAGTGTCAATAATCGGGCACTGAAGAAGGTCGCAAATCGTTTTTGCCAACCTTCTTTTTTCTGATTAAACACAAAACGGTCGTTGGTAAAAAAAGCGAATGTAATAGACATGACGTTGGCGATGATGGTGGTGATAGAAGCGTTAGGGTAGATAAAATATAGGACATTTCGGACAAGGATATAAAAGGCCGTCGTCAGGACACCGAAAAATAAATATTTAAAGACTTCATGTTTTATTACTTTTGTAACTAGTTGTTTCAAATTTTCCATAAGATTATTGTAACAGAAAAAGGAAGTAGAAAGCTAGGAAGGTTCAAATAAATGGGAAATTTTAAAGAATCCCTTGTTGAAAAACGGAAAAGAGCTATTCGCAAGGGGTGTTATTGGCGATGGAAGGTTTTGCTTTTCCCTTTTGCGTATGGTAAAATGGCATGAATCCTACATAATGAAAGTCTAAAAACGATGAAATTATTATCAAAGATGAAATGGATAAACCAACCGATTTTTAAGGAAAAAAAATCGATTCCATTAGATGGTATTTCAAATGGGAATTACTTGCCACAGAATCAGTCGAATCCATTGTTTTTTGCTCTGGCTTTTTTGCTTCCGATAGTCGTCATGACAGCGACATTTTGGAAGGTTGGCCTATATCCATTTGGGGAAAAGACATTGATGAGTGGAGACTATACCTTTCAATATATTCCCCTTTATCGTGCTTTAGGGCATTTGTTTAAATCGGGAGATATTGGAGCTCTCTATTGGTCGTGGCATAAAGGGCTTGGTGGTGTCATGTCTCCTGTTTGGGGGTTTAATAGTCTAAGTCCACTATCTCTTATCATTGGACTGGTGCCTGCCCGCTACCTGAATCTGGCGATTTTTGGCATAACGCTCTTGCGCAATGCGCTAGCTAGTTTGACCTTTTATTATTTCTTGCACAAACGATACCAGGTGGATCAACACCGCTTATTAGGCTTAGCGATTTCAGTGTCATATGGGCTGAATGGTTTTTTCTTAGCCAATCAGGTGAATCCAAATTTTCTAGATAATTTAATCTTGTTACCTCTTTTATTGGTTGGTGTAGAGAAAATTTTAGATGGGCAAAAAAGCTTTAAGTACGTCTTGGTGCTAGCGAGTATGTTTGTCATCCAATTTTACACGGCCTTTATGGCTAGCGTTTTTGTTGTTTTTTATGCTATTTTTTATACATTTGCCAAATCGCAAAAAATACAACGTAGCCTCCAGCAGATTGTGCGTTTGGCGCTGTATTCTTTATTGGGCTTGGCTTTGAGTTCGGTCTGGTTGTTGCCTGTTTTCTACGCTCTTTTGGAAACAAAGGTGGCAGGCGCAACACCTGTACCGTGGAATGTCCAATTTGTATACCAACCATTGAAGTTGTTCTTAAAATTCTTTCCAGGAGCAGTGAGCGGAGAAGAATGGGGGGATAGCCATTCGCTTCCTAATATCTATATCGGGTTACTGGGATTAGTTGGCTTATCACAATTTTTCTTTGCTAAACATCTCCCGTCTCGTCAGAAAATGTGGACTGCAGGTGTTTTGATAACACTAGTTTTAGCGTTTTCAAATTATGCGCCGATTCGTTTTTGGCATATGCTGCAAATGCCAGTTGGTTTTTACTACCGCAATGCTTTTGTCCTTTCTTTTTTCTTCTTGTTACTTGCTTATCTGGCCTTGAGGTCTGTCCATTCTTGGACTTACTTGGAATTGATAGGAACAGGAACTGTTTTGACAATTGCCATCAGTGTAGCAATTGGGACACGTTCTAGTTGGAAATATCCTTTAGTGACCAATGAGCAACTCTTTTTCTCAGTGGTGCTGTTGATCCTAATTTTGGGATGTCTACTCACTCCGAAGGGACGAAGTTTAGGAGTCGTACTTATTTTAGGACTGACCTTGCTTGATTTAGGGGTAAACGCAGGAATATCAACTGCTCGCACTCTGTGGCTTATTCCTAAAAATATCTTGGAAAATGAAGCTAAGGTAGAAAAAAACTATCGCCAGCTAGCGATTGATCAAACAGGTCTGACCCGGTTGGAAAAATCCGAATTGGGTACGTGGAACGATTCGCTCGTTTACAACTATTACGGAGTAAATCATTTTACTTCTAGCGTAGAGTATGCAACCTTAGAATTTTTGGGGAAATTAGGTCTACAGTCGTCAACCGCTATTTCTGTTTACACAGGTGGTACCCCCTTGACGGACGCCCTCCTTAATCTCAACCAGTTTATCGAAACAGGACATTGGGAAATCAACACGAGAAAATTCAACCCGGTTTATTTCCAAGAAGTGAAAAAGGTGAATCAGTGGATATTGTTTAAAAATCCAAACTATTTGGGTTTGGGCTATTCTGGTAGTGCGAAGTTGATGAAATTTCAATTGAAAGATGAGAATCCGATCGAGAACCAAAACACTCTGTATACGGGGATATTTGGAGACGAACGTCCTATTATTGAGCCGATTACAGCTGGTTATCTCTCCCTTACTCTGGATAACATGGATGTCGACCCAGCTTATGGCGGTCGCATGATGAAACGTTTATCGCCAGATAAACCTGCTGTGATTCGAATGAGCTTCACGCCACAGGATAATCGGTCTTATTATCTCTATGCGCCCCATATCAAGAATTACGATATGGGAACATTTACTGCTAGCTTGAATGGCGAGAATTATAAAATGTTTGATCGTTTTCGTCACCCACAGATATGGGGAATTGCTTCTGCTGCCAAAGGCGAAACACAAAGGATCGAGTTTACTCTTGATAATGATGACCCGATTGATCTAGCTGATTTGGGAGTGTACAGCTTTGATGATGAGCGGTTTCAGACAGCAGTAGCTAGTTCTACCGTAAGCAAATGGCGACCAGTAGAAGTCTCTTCCACTCGATTAGCGGGTCCAGTCACTCAAGTGGAGGGGAACGACTATCTCTATACCTCTATCCCATATAATAAAGGCTGGAAAGTCAAAGTTGATGGTCAATTAGTAAAGGCAGAAAAGGCATTTGGAGCGATGCTGGCTTTCAAATTAAAACCTGGTGTTCACCAGCTAAGCATCACTTATTCACCTCCGGGCTTTAAACTAGGCTTATTTTTAACAAGTGCATCCGTGCTCATGATACTTTTGTGGCAATACCAAAAGGAAATCTTGGGAAAAGCCCAACACTGGTTAGCTAGTCGGGAGAACGTTTAATAAAAGCTAAAAAGGAGCTTGTCTGCACCATTCACGTTGCTGTTCACATCAAGTCCAGAAGCATTCAGATAGTCACAAAAGGGAAAAATCGCCACAAAATGTAGCGATTTTTCCCTTTTGTGACCCTCAATCAAACGTCAAGGCGTTATAATAGTTAGTGTGAATATATCTATTCCTGAAGTCTCGCTATGAAAATGATAACCTAAATGAATCTCTTTGAAGAACATGAACTGGGAGATTTGGAAAAATTGTTGATGGCCTTAGATGAACCTCCTGAAACGGCTATATTGCACCGTCTGGAAGTAAAACGCAAACAAGGTTGTCACGATCATAATGTCATGCCTACTTTGTGGCCTATGTGGCTAAACTCGTCCTCCAACTCCAAACAGACCAATCGTTCATCCGACAGTTGAACATGAATAGCCAACTGCGCCAAGCCTGTGGGTTTGAAAGGCATGGGGTTAAACAGAAGAATGGGTACCGTCAAGATGGTCTATGCGCCCTCAAAATCGGCTTGTTCTCACTTTATTCAGGACCTAGAGGACGTTTATCCTGATATGGAAGACTGGATTTTATCTGGGATTTTGCTTTGGATGGAACCTTTATCGATAGCTATGGGGCAGCCTACGGCAAGAAAATCCGTAAAAACAAGTGGTCAGATCGAGAAGCTGATGTCACCATCAAAGAGCGCCATCATCCAAATGTGAGAGTCACTAAGGAAATCCACTAGGGTTTTCGCTGTCATCTAATGGTTGATGCGTCTTATGAATTCCCAGTTGCTTGGGAAGTAGCACCTGCTTCAATAGGAGAGCTAACAGTAGCCAAGCGACTCAGTTGAAACGCACATCAGACGACGATCGATCGGACCCAATATCCGATAGTGGATGCTGGCTATAGTGGTTTTCCGCTTCAAAGTCTTCTGGAAGAGACGATATCTTCCCCTTTATCGATGACCCCCACAGATAACAAGGAGAGCAATCGAGACAGCATTGAGATACGGACATCATTTATAATCAGTCAGGTGAGGTGCTCTGTGTGGACAATCGAGGAGAGGCCATTCAACTCCTTTAGAAGGTGTGTGGTAGGTCCTGCGATAGTTTACGCTAGGGGGTCATCCTAGGTATGAAGATGATTAGCTTTTCCGCTGAAAGCGTTCTGTAGACCCCCATTATCTTTAACCAGGTTGCCAGAGACAGTCAAACGTTCAAGCGTTGATACAAGAAGCGCACAGCTATCGAGTGGGTGGATGGTCGGCTAGACCGTGATTTTTGACTGGAGACGCATCCCATATGTGATTTCAAGAAGATGCGTCTGGGCATTGCCATGAGTTTTTTAGACGTATAGGGTTTGCCTTAGCAAAATGTCAGGTCGGTCAACGGACACCATTAGCTAGCTGTATTGGTTAAAAAGTAACTCAAAATTGAAGGACTTAATGCACTCTTTTTAACGTTTAAGCACACAACGCTACCTTGGATTGGAAAGGGAAAAAAGCACCGCTCAAAGGGGTATTAGTTGCCTCTTTGTGCACAATTTAAACACCTAACCCGAAAAAATAGGAACGACGGGAATAGTTCTTTTGGGCTCAAACCCTCTCTTTATAGAAATTTATGGTACAATAGATAAGATATGATAGATGCATTTAATCATGAAACAGTATTGTTGCAGGAAACGGTTGATGGGTTAAACGTAAAACCTGATGGGATTTATGTGGATGCGACCTTGGGGGGAGCTGGTCATAGCCAGTATCTCTTGTCAAAGCTTGGTCCTAAGGGCCACCTCTATGCGTTTGACCAGGACCAGACCGCTATTGACCATGCTCAGGTAAGGCTGGCTCCCTACATTGTAAAAGGGCAGGTAACCTTTATTAAAGCTAATTTCCGTTATCTAAAAGAAGAGTTGGCTAAACATGGTGTTACTCGCATTGATGGGATTTGCTATGACTTGGGGGTGTCCAGTCCTCAGCTGGATGAGCGGCAAAGGGGTTTTTCCTATAAGCTGGATGCACCGTTAGATATGCGGATGGATCAAAGTCAGTCCTTGACAGCCTACCATGTCGTAAATGAGTATGATTTTCAGGAACTGGTGAAGATTTTTTTCCGTTATGGTGAGGACAAATTTTCCAAGCAAATTGCCCGAAAAATTGAGCAACAACGCGCCATCAAGCCAATCGAGACAACGACAGAGCTGGCTGAGTTAATCAAATCAGCCAAGCCGGTAAAAGAACTCAAGAAAAAAGGGCATCCTGCTAAGCAAATTTTCCAGGCTATCCGAATAGCGGTGAATGATGAGCTAGGCGCAGCAGAGGCGTCTTTAGCTCAGGCCATTGACCTTCTATCCGAAGACGGGCGGATTTCAGTCATTACCTTCCATTCCTTGGAAGACCGTTTGACCAAGCAGCTTTTTAAGGAAAAATCCACAGTGACAGTGCCAAAAGGCTTGCCGGTCTTACCTGCTGAATTGAAACCGACCTTGGCATTAGTTAATCGTAAGCCAATTTTGCCGAGCGAGGAAGAATTGGCTCGCAACAATCGAGCCCATTCGGCAAAATTACGGATTGCCCGCAAAATATGACAGCAAAGGAGATAGCATGGCAAGAGAAGATGAGCAAAAACAGGCCTTGGATCATTTGATTCGAGAACGGGTTAAGACCTTTTCAGGTGTTGAAAAAGCTTTTTATGGGAGCATTGTTTTGACAGCGGTTATTCTTGCAGTCAGCATTATCTATATGCAGACCCAACTCTTGCAGCTCCAATCAGCAATGACTACTGTTCAGACGGAGATTGATCGCAAGCAATTGGAGTATGATGAGGCCAAGCAAGCAGTCAATGAATTGACCCGTTACAATCGCCTAATGGAAATCGCTAATGAAGCTGGCTTAAGCCTCAAAAAGGAAAATACTGGGATTCCAGGAGAATAGGGAAATGAAAGATGAGTAAGCGTCGGAAACTGTTGAGTTACGCCTTGTCTGGAAGGCGAAGTCCAGCCTATAATCGCAAACGTGTCGGAGTGTCGTTGAGCCTTTTGTCTGTTTTGTTGTTCCTAGTTTTCCTGACTAATTTTGCGCTGATTATCATCACGGGTAAGAAGTTTGGTCAGGATTTGAAGACTTTGGCGGCTGAGCGCCATCAGACAACTGTGACTGTCCAAGCCAAACGGGGAACGATTTATGACCGAAACGGAACAGCTATTGCAGAAGATTCAACAACGTACAGCATCTATGCTATTCTTAGTAAAGAATATGTCTCTGCTAAAGGAGAAAAACTCTTTATCCAGGCGGAACAGTATGACGATGTGGCAAGGATTTTGGCTGAAAAACTGGAATTAGAAGAAGGTTTTGTTAAAGATCAGCTGAAACTAAAGGATAAATACCAGGTCGCTTTTGGACCGAAGGGAAACAATATTTCCTATAGTAAAAAGGTAGAATTGGAGCTGGCATTCGAGGAAGTTGGCGTCACTGGGATAGGTTTTACCGCTAGTCCGGGTCGCCTCTACCCAAATGGGGTCTTTGCCTCGCATTTTATTGGCTTAACAACCTTAGAGGATAATCAGGATGGTAGCCAGTCTATTGTAGGCCAATCCGGGCTGGAAAATGATTTGAACAAGCTATTGTCTGGTAAAGATGGGATCATCACTTACGAAAAGACCGCATCCGGTGTGATCAAACCTGGGACAGAGACGGTGACCCAGAAAATTGTGGATGGACAAGATGTTTATACAACCCTATCTGCTCCCTTACAGTCCTATCTTGAAACCAATATGGACATTTTCCAGGAAAAAGCCAACGGAGTCTTGGCCAGTGCGACTATCGTTGCAGCCAAGACAGGGGAAATTTTAGCGACGACCCAGCGTCCGACCTTTGATGCGGATACTAAGGAAGGGGTTAATGATTCACTGGATTGGAAAAACACCCTCTACCAGCACCAATACGAACCAGGCTCTACGCTTAAGGTGGTGACTCTGGCTGCTGGTATTGATTCTGGCAAGTTTGACCCAACCTACTATTATAATAATGCCAGTTATACGCTGATTGATACGGTGATTAGGGACTGGGATGTCAATATGGGCTTGTCAGAAGGGCGTTATATGAATCTTGCTCAAGGATTTGCCCATTCCTCTAACATAGCCATGTTGATTTTGCAACAAGCTATGGGGGATCAACTCTGGCTTAATTACCTGAGCCAATTTGATTTTGGTTTACCAACGCGATTTGGCATGAATAATGAGAGCTTTGGACAGCTCAACCGAGATAACCAGGTGACGATAGGGACATCAGCCTTTGGTCACGGGATTTCGGTCACTCAGGTTCAAATGTTAAAGGCTTTCTCGGCTATCGCGAATAAAGGGGAGCTTTTGACGCCGAAATTTATCGCAGCGACTTATGATCCGAATACCCGGACAGCCCGTAAGGGCAGTCGGGAAGTGGTTGGAAAGCCTGTTTCAGAGCAGGCTGCTGATCAAACCTTGCAGTATATGGTGACAGTAGGGACGGATCCTTACAATGGGACCTTGTATTCATCAGAGACAGGGGCCATTATCCAAGTCAATGGTGTGCCAGCAGCGGTTAAGTCAGGGACTGCTCAGATCGCTAAGGAAGACGGTTCGGGCTATATTGAAGGAGAAAATGCTACCATTAACTCTGTCGTTGCCATGTACCCGTCTGAGAATCCTGACTTTATCATGTATGTAACCTTGCAACAACCAGAACATTGGAGTCCCCTCTTTTGGATGGACGTGGTCAATCCTGTTTTGGAAGAAGCAGTACGAATGAAAGATATGCTAAACCTCACGAATCCAACAATGATTTTAGATGATGTTGAGGGAGAGACAAAATACAAACTGCCAAACCTGATTGGCCGAGCTCCAGGTGAAACGGCTGCTGAACTTAGAAGACATCTGGTTCATCCTGTTGTCATCGGCTCAACCAATGAGATTGAAGATAGCTCTATCAAGCCGGGAACCAATGTCCCTGCTAATCAACGGATTCTGCTTTGGACAGGTAATCTCAAAACAATGCCGGATCTTTATGGTTGGTCAGAAGCAGAAGTCAAACAGTTTGAAGAATGGTCAGGGATTACGGTTACCTATAAAGGGACAGGTAGTAGGGTTATCAAACAAAGTGTTAAACCGGAAACAGAAACTGAAAAACTAACAAAAATGACAGTAACGCTAGGAGATTAATGGACTTATGATACTTATGGGGAGTTTCTTGGCTTTTGCCCTAACGATTATAGGCATGCCAATTTTCATAAAAACCTACCAAAAGGCTAAAATTGGTGGTCAGCAGATGCATGAGGATGTTAAGCAACATCAGGCTAAAGCAGGAACACCGACTATGGGGGGGACAGTCTTTTTACTGGTTGCCTTGAGTCTAGGTTTGATCTTTGCCTTGATCACGCAGGCAAGCTGGTCCACTTATGGTATCCTTTTTATCCTGTTTCTTTATGGTTTGATTGGATTTTTGGATGATTTTTTGAAGGTCTTTAAGCAGATCAATGAAGGATTGAATCCCAAACAGAAATTAGTTCTCCAACTCGTCGGTGGTTTAATTTTCTACCTGGCCCATATTAACCATTCTGGAAGTGGTTTGCTCAATGTCTTTGGCTATGACATCCAGCTGGGCTGGCTCTACATCTTTTTCGTTCTCTTTTGGTTGATTGGTTTTTCCAATGCGGTCAATCTGACCGACGGGATTGATGGTTTGTCGTCAATTTCGGTAGTGATTAGCTTACTTGCTTATGGGGTCATTGCTTACAAACAAAGTCAGTTGGATCTCTTAATCGTCATAGGGATTATGATTGGCGCCTTGTTGGGATTCTTTGTTTTCAATAAAAAGCCTGCCAAGGTATTCATGGGAGACGTAGGTTCCCTAGCGCTTGGTGGAATGCTGGCGGCTATTTCTATCGCCCTTCATCAAGAATGGACCTTGCTCCTTATCGGATTGGTTTATGTGATTGAGACCGCTTCGGTTATGTTGCAAGTGGCCTACTTTAAGCACACGAAGAAAAAGTATGGCGAAGGGCGCCGAATTTTTCGGATGACGCCTTTCCATCATCATTTGGAACTTGGAGGGCTCTCTGGGAACGGTCGGCCCTGGACGGAATGGCAGGTGGATTTCTTCCTTTGGGGATTGGGAGTGGTGATGAGCCTTTTGACCCTTGTGATCCTTTACCTTTAATTTCTGATAATAGCGTGCAAGAAATGCTGGCAGTCTGACAGAGTTAGCCTGCGAACGGGGACCAGCTGAACAGGGGCCTTGCTTCATCAACGCTAGTATCAAGGGGTAGTAGCATGCTTCTGAAAAGGCTCTATAGAAGATAGCGAAGTATTTGATGGAATGGGGCAATCAAGATGCTTTTGAGCAAGAGAGTGGCAAAGCACTGACCGGTTGAAGGCAGAGAGCTAGCTGGATTTAAGGCAAGGGGCTTTAGGGCATTTGTCTTTGGTCGAGCGCTGATAGTATAATATAAGGAAGTAGAAACGAGGCGTATAATGAATTTTACAGCATTTAAGTTTAAACCCTACTTGCAGGAGGCGCTCAAGGATTTACGCTTTGAGACGCCTACAGAGGTTCAGGAAAAGCTGATCCCGATTGTCCTAGCGGGACATGATCTAGTAGGAGAGTCAAAGACGGGTTCAGGGAAGACCCATACTTTCTTACTCCCTATTTTTGAACAATTAGATGAAGACTTGGAACACGTCCAGGCTGTGATTACTGCACCTTCACGTGAATTGGCGAGCCAGATTTACCAGGCGGCTAAGCAGCTGGCAACTCATTCTCCACAGGAAATCCGAGTGGTTAACTATGTCGGAGGGACAGATAAGCTCCGCCAGATCGATAAGTTGACCAGTAGCCAGCCACATGTAGTGATAGGGACGCCAGGCCGAATCTATGATTTGGTTCAATCAGGAGGTTTGGCCATCCACAAGGCTAAGACATTTGTCGTTGACGAGGCAGATATGACGCTTGATATGGGATTTTTGGACACGGTTGATAAAATCGCAGCCAGCCTCCCTAAGCAGGTTCAAATCCTAGTCTTTTCAGCAACCATTCCACAAAAGTTGCAACCATTTTTGAAAAAATACCTCAACCAGCCGGTCATAGAGCAGATTAAGAGCCATACCGTTATTGCAGATACGATTGATAACTGGCTGATTTCGACCAAGGGGCGAGACAAGAATGCTCAGATTCTGGAATTAACCCATCTGATGCAACCCTATCTGGCTATGATTTTTGTCAATACGAAGGAACGGGCAGATGATCTGCATCGTTATCTGGTGGAAAATGGTTTGCACGTGGCTAAGATTCACGGGGATATTCCGCCACGCGAGCGCAAGCGGATCATGAATCAAGTGAAAAACTTGGAATTCCAATACATCGTGGCGACGGATTTGGCGGCGCGGGGCATTGATATCGAAGGCGTCAGTCATGTCATTAATGATGCCATTCCACAAGATTTATCCTTCTTTGTTCATCGTGTGGGCCGGACAGGCCGCAACGGCTTGTCAGGGATTGCGATCACACTCTATCAGCCCAGTGATGACAGTGATATCCGCGAATTAGAAAAATTGGGTATCCGCTTTGTGCCAAAGGTGGTTAAAGATGGAGCGTTTCAGGATGGTTATGACCGTGATCGCCGAGCCAACCGTGAGAAAACACGGGAGAAACTAGACATCGAAATGATTGGTCTGGTCAAGAAGAAAAAGAAAAAAATCAAACCAGGCTACAAGAAGAAAATTAAGTGGGCAGTCGAAGAAAAGCGTCGTAAGACAAAGCGTATTGAGGCGCGTGCTAAAGGAAGAGCAGAGCGCAAGGCTAAGCGCCAAACCTTTTAGCTCAAGCCTAGCCGTTTTTGCCAGACACGGACAGCTTGACGAAAATGAACTCTCAGAAAGCAAAATGTCAGATGGAGGGCCATTGCTTAGAGGTTATTTGCCGTCTATTCTCAGGGAGATGAGTAAATTTGCGACTAACCCCTAATTTTTCAGGAAAGATTTCAAAAATGCATGCGGCTCAAAAAGAGTTGGATGCATTTTCTTTATCCGTGTATCATTTGAAAATGTTAACGGCTACATTTTGGCGTCAAAGAGTTATAATGACTATGACAGTTCAATAAGGTTAGTGGATTTTAGAAAGGAAGACACGATGATGAAAAAATGATTGCTGGCTATCACCGCAGTAGTGAGGTCAAAAACTTTCGATGCTTTAGCAGCAGTTTAACCCTTTGAAAGATTGATTAACGGCTCATGATTAGTTTCAAATTAATAAGTTCCGTTATTTTTATAGCATTCATTGGTTTGGGGGTTGCTTTGGTGAAGAACCAGTCAAAACTAGACTTTCCAAGGCATTTCAAACGTTATCTGTTCATTTTATATACCGTAATATTGGCCCTCTTGAGATACTGTTATCTAGTGATCCTCCTGTTGGGCTATAATGCGTGAGTTGTCATAAGAAATACCTATCAGGTTGATTGGAAATCTTTAAGACGCCAATCAGCCTGATTTTATGGTTTTTGTGTTACAATGAACCTAATGCACCTTTTAGAAGGAGACTTGTCATGACAGTTTTTACCCTATTAACAGCAACGCCCGACTGGTACAAGGACTTGATGACCTTTATTCCCGACGGGAAGATTTTTAATTTACGAGCAGTCTTTGATGGCTTGCCACAGATTGTGGCCAAGTTACCCGTGACTATCGGATTGACCTTGGGAGGTGCCGCTTTTGGTCTCATCTTAGGGCTGATTTTTGCTATCGTTAAAATTAACAAGGTCCCTGTTCTTTACCGCCTGCAGGCTCTTATGGTTTCATTTTTACGGGGGACACCGATTTTGGTTCAGTTGATGTTGACTTACTACGGCATTCCCTTGATGCTTAAGGCCATTAATGCCCGTTTTGGAACCAGCTTTAACATCAATGATGTACCAGCTTACCTTTTTGTCGTAGTCGCCTTTGCCTTTAATGAAGCAGCCTATGCCAGTGAAACGATTCGGGCAGCAATAGAGTCTGTCGATCCAGGTGAGGTAGAGGCGGCTAGGAGTCTTGGCATGACCAATGCTCAAGTTTATAGCCGTGTGATTATTCCTAATGCTGCAGTTGTTGCTACGCCGACCTTGATCAATAATTTGATCGGTCTGACCAAGGGGACTTCCTTGGCTTTTAGTGCAGGGATTGTTGAAATTTATGCCCAAGCTCAGATTTTGGGTGGACGTGACTACCGGTATTTTGAACGTTTTATTTCTGTTGCTATCGTTTACTGGATTGTTAATATCTTGATTGAGCAACTAGGACGTTTTGTCGAGCGGCGGATGGCCATCAAAGCGCCTGAACAAGTTGCCTTAAACACGAAAGGGGGGGACCGTTAATGATAACCATTTCGCATTTGACCAAGACTTTTTCAGGCCAAAAGGTTTTGGATGATATCAGCTTTGAAGTGAAAAAAGGGGAAGTCATTGCCCTGGTCGGTTCGTCAGGGGCAGGGAAATCAACCCTCCTACGATCCTTGAACTATTTGGAAAAACCAGATAGCGGCCAGTTGGCCATTGATGATTTCACTGTAGATTTTCAGACCATTCATAAGGATGATATTTTAGCCCTGCGTCGTAAATTGTCTATGGTTTTTCAACAATTTAATCTCTTTAGCCGTCGGACAGCCTTAGACAATGTCAAGGAAGGGCTCAAAGTCGTTAAGAAGATGTCCGATAGTGAAGCGACAGCATTGGCTAAGGAAGAGTTGGCCAAGGTTGGTCTGACAGACCGTGAAAATCATTACCCACGGCACTTATCTGGTGGTCAAAAACAGCGGGTTGGCCTTGCCAGAGCTTTGGCAATGAAACCAGACGTTCTATTGCTGGACGAACCAACATCCGCGCTTGATCCAGAATTGGTTGGTGAAGTTGAGAAATCAATCGAAAGAGCGGCTAAGTCCGGGCAAACCATGATCTTAGTTAGTCACGATATGGCGTTCATTCAGCAAGTGGCAGATAGGGTTCTTTTCTTAGATAAGGGGCATATTATCGAAGAAGGGACGCCAGACCAGTTGATTAATCACCCCAAGGAAGAACGGACTAAGGCTTTCTTTTCTAATTACAAACGCAACTTTATATGATATAATAGAGGAAATAGGGTCTGTTGGTGAGCAACAGGCTCTTTCCCCCTTTTGCTAGGAAAGGAGAAGCATGTTAGTCAGGATTTTGAGTCTCTACCTTCAAAGCCTTTTAGTGACAACACTTGTGGTGTTACTGCTGGGATCAATTTGGTTGATGGGTCAATCAATCAGCAAGAAAACAAAAACGACAAAAACGCGTCGAACAGCTCTCTACGAGATGCTTTTGGTCGCGGTTATGGTGATTCCCATCTTATCTTTTGCGACGATGGGATTGATTTTAATGTTTAGCGTTTAATGACCACTAAACAACAGAAAGGAAGATGGATATGTATGATACGTTGATTATTGGTTCGGGCCCTGCGGGCATGACAGCTGCGCTCTATGCAGCGCGAGCTAATCTCAAGGTTGGCTTGTTAGAGCGCGGGGTACCTGGTGGCCAGATGAACAATACAGCTGATATTGAAAACTATCCAGGGTTTGACTTGATTTCAGGCCCTGAACTCTCAATGAAGATGTATGAACCTCTAGAAAAATTCGGAGTAGATAACCTCTACGGCTTTGTCCAAAAAATCGAAGATAATGGACGTGTTAAGCGTGTTATCACCGAGGAAGAAACCTTTGAGGCTAAGACAATTATTTTAGCGACAGGCGCCAACCACCGCCATCTAGGTGTTCCTGGAGAAGCAGAATACAACAGCCGGGGTGTTTCTTACTGTGCGGTTTGTGATGGTGCTTTTTTCCGTGATCAAGATCTGGTCGTTGTCGGTGGTGGGGATTCGGCGGTCGAAGAAGCGATTTACTTGACTCAATTTGCCAAGTCCGTGACGATTGTCCATCGCAGAGATGAACTTCGGGCTCAGAGGATTATCCAGGACCGTGCTTTTGCCAACAGCAAGATCTCTTTTGCTTGGAACAAGACTGTTGAGGAAATAAAAGGTGGCGACCGCCAAGTTGAATCTGTCGTCCTCAAGGATACCCAGACGGGAGAATTATCTGAATTGGCTTGTGGGGGTGTGTTTATCTATGTTGGGCTTGATCCGGTTAGTGAAATGGTCGCTGATCTGGGGGTAACCGATGAAGCCGGTTGGGTTCTAACGGATGACCAGATGGCGACTAGTCGACCTGGCCTGTTTGCCATTGGAGACGTTCGTCAAAAACACCTGCGGCAAATCACAACTGCCGTCGGGGACGGGGCTATCGCGGGCCAACAAGCCTATCAGTACATTGTGGAGCAAGGATAAAAAGCTTATTGAACTATCAATACTCCGTGTTGAAATGAGTAGGGGTTGATAAGTTTTTAAATAGAATAAGAAAAGCTTGAAGAGAGACCAAACTAGGGAACTCTTCAAGCTTTTTTATATGTCAGTAGGCTTTAGGGAAATCTTCTGCTTCAGATGTGGGGGCGAGTGGAAGACATTCTTGCCAAAAATCATCTCTGGGTTTAATGAGATAAGAATAACCAGATGATGGGAAAGTCCAGTTTTTATTTTCAAAATAAGACATGGTGGCATTAGGGACAGTCATATCAATATTGTTCTTATTAGGATTGTAGTCCCCAAACTGTTTTAAAATCAGAACAAATTTATGGGATTGGTGAGATTGGATTCTGACATTGCACTTGAATTGTTTGGCTGGCGACAACAGCTTAAAATGCTTAATCCGAATAGGAAACGGAGCGATATATTCGTGCTCGGTCTGCACCAAGTAACTGTCTTGATGAGCAAAGGACCGTAGTCGGTAGAAGACTTTATAGGGATATTTGTCATTTTCGACATATCTTTCCTCAGCTTCAACTTCCAAAATATATTCAACACCGTTGATAATCAAGGAAGTGAGTCGGCTACTGTCTAGGAGTTCTTTTTGGGTGAAAGAATATTTAAACTCAAAATAGTCCTTTTGTGGTTCAGAGGGCTTAGGAAAATAAGTTTGGTAGGATTTCTTGTGGATAATTTTGAAATTTCGTTGCGCCATTCGAGGAATAACGACGATATCGTGGTGATAAAATTCGTAGAATTGCTTTCGTTGAATCTGGTCTAAAAAGTCTTGTTGAATAAATTCAGAATTCAGTAGGTCGTGGTTGGAGAAGGTTTCTGTATTGCTTAGCCTAGTCAGACAGTAAAAGAAGACCCAAGTTAGATAGTCTGCATATCGTTGTTGCTGGATGAGTTGGCATAAAAAATCAGAATCAATTTTAGGGTCATCAGGTTCCAAAATATGATGTTTTTCAAAAGTTAAGCATCTGATTTTTTGTGCGACTAATTTTGTGGGAAAATTTCTCTCTTTTTGCAGTTCTTGACTAATGGCTGTCAGTCTTTCTTGACTATGATTGTTTTGATAGAAAAAACGCCTTAATTTTGTCGGAATATTTTTCCTTTGTTGGAAGTAAAGAGAACACTGAGGTGGTAGAACATAGTAATTGTTCTTTAAGGTTTGCACACCAAAAAGTTGAAACAGTTCATTGATAGCAATTTCCTGAGTGGTCCAGCCAAAATGTTTTTCTTCGGTTTTGTTAGTTAGGATGATTGCTTGCAAAACATTGCTAAGGCAGAGTCTATTGGTTTCCACAATTTCCCCCTTCGGCATTGGTCTATACACATGTTATATCATAAAATAGTGCTTAAAACAAGGTATTTAGAAGTTAACTTTTAAAAAGTAAATTTATCAAAAAAAACAAAACAATTCCTTTTTAAAACAAAAAAAGTGATGTCAAAAAAGTATAGAAAACGTTTTGATATGCTGGTAAAATTGAGAAAAGTGATGGAATTCTCAAATTCTTGATTAGAATAAGTAGGCCATGAAGGGGCAATAATCGAGCCACAGTAGGTGGAGGAGGTAAACAGTGTGAGACGTAAAATTCTTTTGGTATTATTCGTTATTTTAGGAGCATTTTGGATCTATGTAAAGGTTTTTGAGGAGCCTAGGCTAGCAGAAAAGGAAAAAAAATACATTGCTAGGGGATTAGCTAAAGAAAGAGACTCTTATTTAATGAGGCAAACTCACACTTACTATTTCACCAATAAACTTAGCATGGAAGATGTTTTAAGTCATTTAGACATACCTCTTTTAGAAGCGCACTTAGAAGGGCTTAGCAATAAATTTGTCAAGGCGCTGCATGTGGGAGTATCAGATCATAAGCTCTATCTACAAACACATACTGTGACAGCACAAATGGGGTTCCAAGCGGTTTTCGAGCAAATCGCAACATCTACGGGAATAGTTTTCTGTGTTTCGGTTAATCAATGTAAGGGATTTGGATTAGAGACATTTTTCCGCTTACCTTATAATG
Source organism: Streptococcus ovuberis (assembly GCF_012396585.1). Lineage (GTDB taxonomy): Bacteria > Bacillota > Bacilli > Lactobacillales > Streptococcaceae > Streptococcus > Streptococcus ovuberis. The sequence goes on along the minus strand of NZ_JAAXPR010000004.1, from coordinate 166,094 downwards.
TTTTTTTAACCTTTATTGAAAATACGCTTGTCGAACTGGATGGCACAATTGAGGTAGAACGAAAACTTATCAATTAGGAGGGATAGCGATGGATGTTATTGTCTTTATCTTAGTTATTGGCATTGCTTACATTATAGTTAGTAAATGGATTAAACTGGAGAAACGTTTGAAAAGAGCTATTAATAGAAAAGCAGAAGAGCTTTACACAAAGCATCGGCAATCTAAGGAAAGAAGACTAGAAGAAATGAGTCAAAGCGATAAGAGGACTAAGCTTTGAGGCAAAAATGAGTTTAAGATGTAGATCAGAGAGGTTTTTGCCTCTCTCTTTGTGCATTATCTGTTAAAAAACTTGGCGAGGTTTGCGCGTGTTTGTAGAATCTTGCTTGGGAAGAGGAGAGAATGAAAAAATGGTTGTTATTGCTGACTTGTTGTAGTGTGGGCTTGTCAGGAGTTGTTAGGTTACAGATGCTGTCAGGTTTTGGGACGGATCTTGTTTATGCAGCTGAGCGGCGGTTGGACAAGCCTTTGATGTCTATTGGTCACTCTCTGACCGAGGAACAAGCGACAGAAACCAAACGTTTGTTAGGCGATACTGGCATGGCTAACGAGGATATTTTAAGGGTTGATGGTAAGGTTATTGCTAAATACCTTAACGATGTAGATGACGCTGCTCAGATTTTTTCGAGTGCTTACATCAAACCTATGGACAAAGGCTATGGTGTGCAGGTAGAGATTGTGACACCTTCCAAGATTACCAAGGTATCGTCAGCGACCTTCCAAAATGCTGCTATTACGTCAGGGATTACTGACGTCTTAGTACGTGTTGCCTCTGTTAATGAGGTATCTGGTGAAGGGGCTTTGGCAGGGATTTATGCACTCTTAGAAGGAGCGGGGATCGAGTTGGATCAAGAAAGTGTCCAAGTCGGTCAAAATGAAGTTGGACTGATTGATGGAATCAAGTCTGAGACTGGCCTAACCGACTCAGAAGCCAATAAACTGATGGGACAACTAAAAAAAGCCATCACTGAAAAGACAACTAAGAAGGAAAAAATTTCAGACGATTGGTTGAAAAAAGCAATCGAGAAAGCTTTTAAAGATTTCCAAAAAGAAATTGGTGATGCCTTGAAGGGAGCCATCATGGACTGGCTCAAGGATTTTTCAGCCACTGAAGTGGCACAGAAAAAAGCAACGATTCAACAGCTGGAACAGAGTCTTTTATCAGAAGAGTGGACAGATCTCTTGGCAGGGTTTGATAAGGTCTTGTCCAAGGAAGAGATTTTAGACCTTCCTCGTGAGGATTATAGTGATACTAAAGTCTATCCAGCGATTCTCCAGAAGCTCTATGAAAAGTTGCTCAAGGAAATCAAGGCAGGCAATCTGGCCACTATTAAGTTGATTTATACCCATACCTTTGTGCTTGAAAAACTATTTGGAACTACATCTGAAAAAGTTAAAGTGGCTCTGAACTATCTCCGCATGCTCTGCTATTACGCAGTAGCCAGTGCAGAGGATTCTCAGCTGCCAGCAGCCTTAAAGCAAGCAGATCGTCCGTCTTGGCTAGTCTTTGAGACAACCAAGGCCAATTGGCTTCATGCGATTGAACGCTACAAGCAATTGGCGCAACTTCCGGAACTCCAAGAGATTATTAACCGTATTGGGATCGCAACAGGTTATGCCTATGAGGTTTTCCTCTTTGAGGATCTAGCACAAAAAGGTGATATCGTCACGGCAACAATTAGTTGTCCCTGTTTGGAGGGTCAGAAAAAAATCAAGGTTCGCTATAATGTGAAGACAGGACAGTGTCAGATTGAAGAAGGGAAGAAGACCCATAACCGAGAACTCTATGACTTCAAAGGTCTGTATGGCAGTCCTGTGGAAAACAACTATCAGAAATTAGTGGATGACATCTCCCAGTATCGGATTTTAGCAGAGGATAAGTTGCTATTTTCTCTTCGAGCTAGAAATCGTGCAGCACGTTTGGCCTATAAGGCTGTCCTGATGGACTATTTAGCCTATACCAAGGGTGAATTAAACTTAGAAGAGCAGCCTCTTTTAAATCAGGAACACCTTGTGATGGAGGATCTCCGGACTAAGCAAAACTTTTATTACGGTATTGTGGATACCAATGGCGATGGTCTGGAGGAGTTGGTGGTCACTGATGCTGTTAGAGAGAAAATCATCGGTTTCTATAGTTTTGATGGTTCTCAGGTTCATTTTGTAGGAGGAACGGGATACCGGTCAGATCTTCAAATTTTCAGAGACGGGTTTATTGTAAATGCAGGTTCTGGTGGTGCTTATCTCTCTGGAGCGACTCTTTATCGGATGCAGGTGCGTGGTTCTGAGCTGGAAAAGCAACTCTCTGTCGACAAAGAGTATCGTGCGCCTGATTTTGATGCGATTACCTATACTGTCACTGCTACGGACGGTACGACCAAACAATATGACAGTGAAGAAGCTTTTGTTCAAGCTCACCCAGATACGGCCCCTTATTTTTCGGTTGGCGTGAGGAAGATTGTGGAAATAGCAGAGCAGGCGGATATTTTGGACACCTCCGACTTTCTTGATGCCTCCAATTTAGAATCAGATGGACAGCTTACAGTCGAGAGCGAAGAAGTAGAAGTAGACCAAGAGCAGGAGGATTCGACAACCCAACAGGATAGGGCAGAGCAGAAAAAAGAGTCCCTGTGGAGCCGGGTGAAAAATGGTCTCAAGCGTTTCTGGCAGGGCTTGACCTCCTCGGAAAAGAAGGCGAAGAAAGTCTCCTTTAAGGCCCTCAAACGCGCTTATCAAGGTGTTCTGGATGAGTATGCGCAGGTGATAGAGCTGCCTATAGAAAAAGCAGAAGCTAAAGCATTTCATCATCTTAATGAAGTCCAGGTAAAATGGTTCTCTGACTATAAGCAGAGGTACGGGGACATTGTTTTCTATGCTTATGAGGATCTCAACAGAGATGGCCTTGCAGAGTTGATTGTTGCGGATAAACATTCTGAGAATCATAGAGTAGTGGGCATTTACACTTATGATCAGGATCAGGTGGTCAACCTTATGTTCTCAGAATTGGAGGCTTACTCGCTTGATCTAGTGTCAGGTTTTAATCTTTATAAGGATGGTCTAATCCATTACTATATGGAAGCTAGTGCCTCTACAGTAGCTCATTATTTTGGGAAAATTGAAGACGGACGTTTAGAATTGATTGATCACTACGAGAGTGACGGAAAAATATTAAAGGATGCCTTGATTGGGGAAGTCTATAGCCAAGAAGAGACTCTGCGACTCCATAAGGATTATATTGACCGTGGTTTAGGCGATATGACTCCAGAGCCGTTTCAAACGCGGCGACTACGTTTTGAAGCTCTCTCACAGTCGGTGAAGCAGACCAATCAAACCAAGAAAGCCAAGTCCAAAGATCAGGCAGATCCTCAGATGACTATGAAAGAAGAGGAGATTGACCGTGGAGACTATTCTAGTGTCTTGGGCTATTGGGAGTCTGATTTAGGAGATCTCTGGTTCATCACTGAAACAGGCCTGGGAGGAGAGGAACCTGGATTCAAGGGGCTGAGAACGGGTGAGACACGTAAGCTTGACGATATTCATGAGACAGAATATTTCCGGACTAGGGCAGAAGATAATCACCTTATGGATGTAGTGGCAATGTCAAGAGGGACTCGTACCATTCATTACAAGTACGTGCCAAAAGGTTCTCGGTATTCACCGACCTGGTATGGAGAGGATTCGGAGTACCTCACTGCCGAGGAGGACATGATTCTGACGGTGATGAATGGGACAGATGGGGTTTATGCCATTTACAGACGAGCAGAGCACGGCGAAGCGAAAGCGATTATCAGAACCCACCTTATTGGTGGAGGGCTCCTCTTTTCTGTGCCGACAGAATTAGTGCTTCCTTCCACCTACCCTGATAATATCAATGTTCACCGACTGGATATGAGAGATGTGCTGGACTATTACAATACCCATTACAGGGAAACCTACTCTCTGGAGATGGTCTTGGATGATTTAGGCTCTGTTGAGAGGAGATCAGGTAAGGCTTCGGAGTTGTCCATCTCTGATTTGGAAGAAATTCAAAGCGCATCAAGCGGGATGGAGTGGCTGTATTTTGAAGGAGATCAGCAACTGATCTTGACGATGGGACACACAGGGCACGCAGGATCATTTCCAAAAGCAGCTCCAGTATCAGACTGGGAAATCAAAGGAGATACCATCAGAGTCCCCGTGTTAACTTTTGACGGCAGACCACATGGGGAAATCATCCTCAAGAAAAATAAGAAAAACTATAAGGGTGGACGCAAGAGATCATCCTATTATGTAGATGTCTATAGAGAGAAAGGGTAAAAATGGAGGAAAACTATTTTATCAATCAGCGGGAGAATGAGCCTACTTTTTGGAGTGCCAATGTGGATTATTTTAAGGGAGTCTTTTCGTTTAAGGGATATACGACAAGGAGAGGTTATGTTTACTCTCTTATTGGTCTGATTATTTTATATACTGTTTTTCAAATATTATCCTGGCTGTCTTTAATGAGTGATTTGAATAACTATAATTATTATAGCGATTCATCCGTGGGAGTAGGTTTTGGATTTTTTCAAATCATCAGCATTTTACTATTCGTGCCCTCAGTGGCTCAAGCGGTGCGTCGTGCTCGAGATGCAGGTTTGACCGCTAAGGGGTATCTCGTTCTTGCGGTAGCTGGTTTTATCCCAGTGATTAATGTTGTAGCATGCTGTTTTGCAATTTATGTTGCTCTTCAACCCTCTGACGGTCTGTTAACCGATAAGCCTGATCACTTCTTTTTCCGCCAACGGCCTCAAAATAGGTTCGATAGTCAGGCGGAACAAGGGAGCTTTTACCAAAGAGAACCACTTGCTGCAAATCCATTTAAGGGTCATGAGGAATTGGGGCGAGCGATTCAAGACTTTTCTGACACCATGGGACGAGAAATAGACAAGCTTGTTCATCCAAATCCTAGTCCAAGTCAGGTGAATCTAGCTCAACCGCCGCAGGAAAAACAAGCGATTCGAGAGCGATTAGTTCCACAGGAGCCTCTTAAGCAACTAGAGGCGGAACCTCATCAGTTTTTAGAATCGCTGGAAAACCCATTGCAGGTTGCAAATACTCCGTCGATGTCAGACAGACTTCGTCTATCAGATCAAGACAGGCATTCGCCTACTTTTCAAAAGAGTGAAGAGTCAGATGCTGTCAAACTCTGGGTAGAACAGTTCCAGGTCTTCCATGGTCGCAAGCCTCAGCCTCAGGAATTTTTAGAAGCCAAGCAAAACCATTTTGCTCTGGACAGCTTGATGGATTACGAATCCGAAGACGTTCTAGCCACCGCATCAGTTGTACCAACGCAGGCAGAGTCGTCTGAGCCAGCACTTCAAGAACATTTTGGTCCAGATCAATCGTCAGATTCGTCAGCAGAACTTGCCGCAAGAGAATCCTGGATAGAGCTTTTCCAGGCTATACACGGCCGTCATCCAAATCCAGAAGAGGTTCAGGAAGCGTGTCAAACAGGCTTCACCTTGGATAGTCTGAGAAATCAAGAAGTGGCTGGTGTCCCAGTATCAGCATTCATCCTGTCTACTGAGGCTGAAACTGTTGAACCCCAGCCTGAAGAAAGTCTGAGTGCGATGCCATCTTCGGAAGAACCAGCCTCCCTTGATCCTAGCGAGCCATGGGTGGAACTCTTCCAAGCCATGCACGGTCGCAATCCAAATCCAGAAGAACTTCAAGAAGCACGTCAGACAGGCTTCGTCCTGCCTAACCTAAGACCTCAAGAAGTGAACGATGTTCCAGTATCAGAACAATCATCCACCCTGTCTGCTGAGGCTGAAACTGTTGAACAACAGCCAGAGGAAAGTCTGAGTGCGATGCCATCTTCGGAAGAACCAGCCTCCCTTGATCCTAGTAAGTCCTGGGTAGAGCTCTTCCAAGCCATGCACGGTCGCAATCCAAACCCGCAGGAATTTCAAGCGGCACGTCAGACAGACTTTCGCCTGATGAATGATTTAGGTGTGGAGCAAGTCCTAGAAACTCAGAAAGAAACGAAGGAGAGCGCCGAGTTTTTTCACCCCTTAGCTGATGTGGAGGCTTCGGATGGTAGTTATCAAGGCTTAAAACCAGAGGAGGCGCTTGAAGAGATGCCTGCCTCAGAAGAGGCCAAACAACCCTTCCTAGCGCCACTTCCTCAGAAAAGACAAAAACGAAAGTGGCTCTATGGACTCGTAATCTTGATTCCCTTGCTTGCTGTTGGCTCTTGGTTTTTGATGGGCAATAGGCTGAGCAGTAAGGAGGTCGATCTCTCAGAATATGCAATTGCCGTGACTGCTTCTGGGGAAAATGGATCAGGAAAAGCAGAGGTAGAAGTGCTGGAGGGACCCTTGTTTGAGGGAATTTCAGAAAAGGCGCGTGAGTTTTTGGAAAATCCTAAGGTAACCATTAGGCCAAAAGATAAATTAAGCAACGGCGACCGTATCGAGGTTGAAATTAGTCTGGATGAAAAGGAAGCTAAGGCCCTAGGCCTTAAACCAGTCGGTGAGTATTTTGAATACTTCAAGATAGATGGTTTGAAAGAAGAGACAAAAGAAACGAAGGCCGAAACTCAGGAAAAGCAGCCTCCAGCTCCTGTAGCAGTACAGCTGCAGAAAAACAATATCAGTTCGGTCTCAGCCACCTCTTACTTATCTGAACCCCAGTATCAACTGGTCCATTCGCCTCAAAATAGTATTGACGGAGATGCGTCTACCGCTTGGGTAGAGGATGTTAGGGGGCAAGGTGAGGGAGAGTCCCTGACGCTTCAGCTAAATGGAACCTACCAGATTACCATGCTTGCCCTCATGCCTGGCTATCAAAAGGACGATGATCACTTTTACCAAAACTCTCGTCCGTCGAAGGTACGACTGAGTTTTTCGGATGGAAAACAGGAGGAATTTGATCTTGCAGATCGGCAAGGTGTCCAGGAATTAACCCTATCGTCACCAGCGACCACCTCTTCAGTGACGCTTACTCTCTTGAAGGTCTATCCAGGAAGTCGTTTTGAAGATACAGCTATCTCAGAGGTTAGCCTTTACGGCCACCAATTCAATCAGAACAGTTCCCAAAGCCAATCCTTGGAAATGGCTATTGAGGCTTTCTTACAGGATTATCGGGCTAAAACGAACCAATCCCTGTCTAGTCGTTCGGCTAGCTACATCAGAGGCGCTTTTACTTCTGAAACGAATCCCCACTACGTGGAAACCAAGGACTACATAGAGAACCAATCAGCTAGCGATGGCATTGCACGCTATGACTCACGAACGGATCGTTTATATAATATCTCAGAAACTGAGGATCAGGTGACCTTTAGTTTGGATTATACGACGGTTATCCACTATACGGATGGCCGTTCCCCTCAGACCATAAGCAATCGTAGAGATTATATCCTTAAAAAATCAGGCAATAGCTTCCTAATTGAGAAATTTTAGTTAGCTCCTAGAGGCATTGGTTAGTAAGAGAGGATTGATAAGAGGAGTATCTCTAACCAACCTTCCTAGTCAAAAACCTTAAACTGAAAGACTGGCTTATTTTATGAACACAAGGTATTAACAACAAAAGGAGAATGGTATGGACCAAGTACCGAAATTACGTAAACGTCGCACCGGGCAGTGGGCTGTAGTTGCAGGATTGGCATCAATAAGTTTGTTGCTTTCTCAACCTACTGAAGCAAATGAACAGCAGTCTATCTGGGTTGCTCGCACTGTCAAAGAGATAAAGAGGGATATTGAAACCTCAGAAGATAAAACTAAATATTTGATTAAGTGGGGAGACACCTTGTCCACTATTGCCCAGGCTTTAGAGATTGACTTGCAGGTCTTAATCCAGATTAATCAGATTAGCAATGCGGATCTCATCTATGCAGGTAATGTCTTGTTTATTAGTCAAGATGGGACGCGTCTGATAGTTGATAATGGGCAAGTAGCACAAGCCTATGTTGTTCTAGAGGACACGGACGCATCAATAGAGACAGTTGTTCCCCGTGTCGAATATGTGGCAGAACTCCCACGGGATGATCAAGAAGCTATCAGCGATTTTTTAGAGAGTGGTAGTGATGAGGCTACAGATAGTCAGGTTTCACCCAATAGCAACTCTCCTTTCCACGCTACGAAAGAAGAGCCTACCCTATCGGCTCAGCCTAGCTCAGAAATTGTACCAACTGTTATAGCAACTGAAGCTATCACAGACACTAATCAATCTACTAATGAGTTGAGGCACGATTCAGGACTTGATTTGGAAGTCTCTGAGCCTCAGTTGACTAATAATGAACAGGAACGAGTTGACAAGGGAGAAGACGCACCGTTAGTAACAGATTCTGGAAACAAGCCATTGACTGAAGCTCCGAAGGAAACAGATTCGGTAGCTACAGATAAGGGAAAAGGCAGTGATGGTCTGGCAATTTCTAATGAAAACGTTATTGGTGATACGACACTTATCTCGGAAGAAGCTCCTGGCTCAGACCAAGATAAAAGTGACCTGAAAGGGGAGGATGGAGTTGTTTCAAGACCAGCCGATTCGGAGCTTCCTCAAGCAGAGACAGGGTTGCTAAAAGGTCAAGACCAGAGTCATGCTGATACTCCTTCCCGACCTGAATCCGAAAAAAATCAGGATGGGCAAAAAGATAAGGAACCATTACCAACTGGTCCAGCTGTTTCTCAACCGACACAAGATTCTGACCATAACTTGTCTGAGGTAACCTCAGAGCTTGTATCTGTCGAGACAATAGTAAAAGAATCCACCAAGAGGACTGAAAAATCTCCAGAGGAACCTCAGGTGTCCAGTCAAGTGTTGACTTCAGTGATTCGTGATAATCAAAGAGTGGATACCGTTGAGACCAAAGAGCAACTGGAGCCGGAGACGATTTATATCGAAGACTTCTCCTTGTCAAAAGGGACAAGGATTGTGGAAGATGAGGGAGAAATTTCCCAAAAGATTCGTCAAGAAAACTGGTTTTACAATACCCAAGATGAGCTTGTTCACAAGGAAATGATTTCGGAAGAGTCACCGACTGGTCGACCTCGTGTGATCCGTTTGGGCATGGGAGTGACAAGTATAGAAATCGTACGTGAGAAACGAGAGCTATTCAATCAGGTGAAGGAAATCTTAGATGATACCTTGCCAAAGGGGGAACGGTATTTAGAAACTGCCGGTCAATATGGTGCCTTAACCGTCTTAAAGCGTAGAACCTCGCTCGATGGAGAAGTGATTTCAGAGGATGAAATCAGCCGCGAAACGACGCCAGCAATCGACGAAGTATGGCGGATTGGCACTAAGATTTACAATCCTGAGGAATTCTTTGCGCCAATCATCGATCAACAAGAGAGCAGCCTTTACACCTTCCACGATATTGATGGTGATGGGAATAAAGAGTTAATTCTCGCAGAGCCGACAAGCCATCTGGAGAGAATTACTGCCATTTATACCGTCAAAGGAGGACAGCCGACGAAGGTAATGGATAGTGGTGATAAGACGATTATCAATATCTTTGAGAATGGGTTGATAAGGAAGTGGAACATTCATAGTAATTACGATTTGTCTCGTGATATTAGGATTGACTGGAACCGGTTGGAAAAAAATACTAGTAAGAATCTTCATCACTTTATCCCAGAAGGATCGTATTACAGCACAGAGTTGTTACCTGGTGAAGCGGACTCACAGCGAATTGACAATGGCGCCTACAATCAATTTGAAAAAGGTATTAGAGATAAAACTAAGGAAAAATTGGATTTCATCTGGTATCAGACAGATACAAAAGCAGAGGTAGCTAAAGAGATCTCGGACTTTCTAACGCCGAGAGAAGCTTATCTGCTCTATGAAAAAATGGCTGAAAAATATGGTTATATCTATCCTCATCGTTTACTTACAGGAGATAGGACAGAGTTTTACCGTGAGCATTATAATATTAATAGATCAAAACAGCTTATTTTTCACTATGTAAATTCCGGACTGGCAGGTGGTGGAGACATTCGATTTGTTAAACGTGATGATGGTAATATAGATGTTGTGACTTACCATGGAAATTTTAGTTTTTCTAGCCGAAGAGCAGATATGCACGAAATTGTCACCAGGAATGGAGAATTAATTCAAAAGATATCTTACCCTAAAACTTGGAGACCGACAAAGGAGCAACTTCAGAATGCTGAAAATAAGATGCGTCAATTTTTGACTCAGAAACACCCTGATTTATCTGGTTACTATAATTATCAGGTGTTCCAGGATCAATACGATTATCAGTTTCTAATTTTTAGGTCTCCAAAATCTTACCGGACATTTGGTGTAGATTTAGTGGATGACAAAGTTTACTATCTTGAAGATTTTAGAAAAACTGACATTGGATCTCGTTATCTCTTTAACTTGAAAGAAAGTGATGAACAAGCAGATTTCCTAAAGCAAGAATACCAAAACGAAGACTCTGATGGTGATGGTATTCTTAACAAGGATGAAAAATCAGAAGAAGTTGGTGTTTGGAATGTTTCAGACCGTGATTTGGCGATATTTGCAGCTTTGGCGTACCGTTCTGATAGTGAATTGAGAGAGATTTTTTCTGAAGAAGGGCAGAGCAATAAAAGAAAATTTAAAGAATTAGTTGATCAAGGACAATTAGAAGGAGTTGCTGTATCGGAGAGAGATTTAGCGCTATTTAAAAAATTTAATTATGTTAACCTTTATGAGCGAAACATAGGTTTAATCGGTACAACAAAATCAACATTAGCTGTGTTTAAGGATAAGCATAGTGATAATGCTATTTTATCTTTTAGAGGTACTGACGAAGGATTTCTGGAATTTTTAAAAGATTCTTTCCTTTTGTTTGGAGTGGGTTCGTATAAAGATGCTGCCAGAGATCAAGTTGCTGAAGCAATTGTTGAGCTAGGTAATTTTAAAAAATTGTATATTACTGGGCATTCTTTGGGTGGTTATCAAGCCTATCAAGCTGCAAATAAATTGGTTGAGGACACGGAAGATTCAAAATTAGAGAAGGTCATAAACTTCAATGGTCCAGGATTACATCTTGGTGAATTATTTGAAACAACGAAAAGATTAAACTTGCTTGCTAAAAAAATCCCAGTGCTACATTATAGAACAAAGTTAAATATGATAAATGACATGATTACAATTTTGCCTGGTGCACATCCTGGGAAGATTGTGGGGTATTACGTAAAAAATACCTTAGATAAAGATGCGGATGCTCATAATTTAACTTCTTTCTTCTACTACCTTGACGCGGGAACACGAACGTCAAAAGATAAGTTTAAATCTTTTGGACAAGGTGGTTGGTAGCTTAAAGCCTCTCTAATGATTATCTCCCTCCCCACCCGTTCGGGTGGGGTTTCGTGCAGTCCATGGATTGTTTTTGGGAATGTTTATGAGCACTAATGGTGAATGGAGCCGACAAACGGTTCCCTAACCCTATATGCTTCTCTTCTTTATGGTATAATAAACTTATTATCGTCTCAGATGAGAAAAGGAGAGGCCTATGTACCCTGATGATTCATTAACCCTACACACAGACTTGTATCAGATTAATATGATGCAGGTTTATTTCCAACAAGGCATTCATAATCGCCATGCGGTTTTTGAGGTGTATTTTAGAAAGCAACCGTTTAACAATGGCTACGCTGTTTTTGCTGGTTTGGAACGCTTGGTTCATTATTTTGAAACGCTGACCTTTAGCGAGTCAGATCTGGCTTACCTGCGTGACGAAGGCTATCCAGAGGACTTTTTGGCCTACTTGGCAGATTTTAAATTTGAATTGACGGTCAAGTCTGCCCGTGAGGGGGATTTGGTCTTTGCGAATGAACCGATTGTTCAAATCGAAGGGCCCTTGGCCCAGTGTCAGCTGGTAGAAACGGCTGTGCTTAACATTGTCAATTATCAGACACTGATTGCGACTAAGGCAGCTCGGATCAAGTCAGTCATTGGCGATGAGCCCCTTTTGGAATTTGGAACCCGCCGTGCGCAAGAGATGGATGCAGCCATCTGGGGGACCCGTGCAGCCTTCATTGGAGGGGCGCAAGGAACCTCAAATGTTCGCGCTGGAAAACTCTTTGGCATTCCGATTGTTGGGACGCATGCCCACGCTCTAGTTCAGGCTTATGGGGATGACTATAAAGCCTTCAAGGCCTATGCAGAAACCCACAAGGACTGTGTCTTCTTAGTGGATACCTATGATACCTTGCGCGTTGGGATGCCTGCGGCCATCAAGGTTGCTAAGGAAATGGGTGATAAGATCAACTTCAAAGGTGTTCGGATTGATTCAGGGGATATGGCTTATATTTCCAAAAAAGTCCGTGAACAGCTGGATGAAGCTGGTTTTACAGAAGCTAAAATCTATGCCTCCAATGACTTAGATGAAAATACCATCCTTAACCTTAAAATGCAAAAAGCTAAAATCGATATGTGGGGTGTTGGAACCAAATTGATTACGGCTTATGATCAGCCGGCTCTCGGTGCTGTTTATAAGGTTGTATCGATTGAAAATGATGAAGGCATCATGATTGACTCAATCAAATTGTCCAACAATGCTGAAAAAGTATCAACGCCTGGCAAAAAACAAGTTTGGCGGATTACCAGTCTGGAAAAAGGCAAGTCTGAAGGCGATTATATCACCTTTGCGGATGCAGATGTCCCTGCCATGGATGAGATTTACATGTTCCACCCGACCTACACGTATATTAATAAGACCGTGAAAAACTTTGGGGCAGTTCCGCTTATGATTCCGATTTTTGAAAAAGGCAAACGGGTTTACGAGCTGCCAACCCTTCAAGAAATCCAAGCTTACGCTCGTACCGCCTTCGAAGAGCTTTGGGATGAATACAAACGAGTCCTCAACCCGCAAATCTACCCTGTCGACTTGGCCCAAGAGGTCTGGGACAACAAGATGGCATTTATCGATCAGGTGAGAAAACGTGCTCAGGAACAGAGTGAGGAGGTTCAGGGATGAGTTTGCAAGAATCGATTATTAAACAACTTGGCGTCAAGCCTGTCATTGATGCGGAAGAAGAAATCCGACGGACCATTGATTTTTTGAAGGAATATCTCTATAAACATCCTTTTCTGAAAACTTATGTGCTTGGGATTTCTGGGGGGCAAGATTCAACGTTGGCTGGTCGCTTAGCCCAGTTGGCTATGGAAGAAATGCGCGCTGAAACAGGGGATACGGCTTATCGCTTTATCGCTATTCGTCTGCCTCATGGGGTACAAGCGGATGAGGCAGATGCCCAAAAAGCACTGGCTTTTATTCAGGCTGACGAGGTCCTAACCATCAATATCAAACCAGCGACAGATGGTATGATGGCTGCTTTGGCAGGTGCGGGTCAAGACATTTCTGATTTTAACAAGGGCAATATTAAGGCTAGGCAGCGAATGATTGCTCAGTATGCAGTCGCTGGCCAGCGCTCAGGAGCTGTGATTGGGACAGACCATGCGGCGGAAAACATCACTGGTTTTTTCACCAAGTTTGGCGACGGTGCTGCGGATATTATGCCCCTCTTTCGCCTCAACAAGCGTCAGGGGCGGGCCTTGCTTCAGGCTCTTGGAGCGAATGCTAGCCTCTATGAGAAGGTACCGACCGCTGATTTAGAAGAAGACAAGCCTGGGTTGGCCGATGAAGTGGCTCTTGGCGTCAGCTATGCAGCTATTGATGATTACCTAGAAGGCAAGGAAGTCTCTCCTAAATCTCAAGAAATCATCGAAAATTGGTGGCGTAAGACCGAACATAAGCGTCATTTACCGATTACAGTGTTTGATGAGTTTTGGAGATAGGTAATGCTAAGGTTGCTTTCGGTGAAAGGTACTTGGTGACCTGCTCGGGGTGAAATGTTAAGCTGCTGAGGAGGCTTTGCCAGTCTCATATGGTACCAGGCAAGGCTATGCCCTGCAGTAGGCTAGCGCGGGTATCGGAGCTGGTATGGTTGAACAGATTACCACAAGAACAGTAGCCATTCTTTTGGGCAAGTGACAGATTGAGCAGGATAGGAGTAATGCCTTCTGTTGTATATAAGGTTTATCAGAGTCTGCTTGCTGCGAAAACAAGGTGATGAAGTCCTCAGAAAGAAGACGGTTTTTTCTCGGAAACCACTATTTAAGATGGAACGCACGGGTTTGTCCAAACAGTTTTTGGATACCTCAAAAGCCCCTCTAATATCTGCAATTATCTGTCTGATCAGGCCAGTCCGATTGCAAGGCATTAACGCTTCCGTAGCAGTATCATTTCAAGTGCCTATGGAGCACATCGCGCTTTTGGAGCAGCGTGTTAGAGCCAATGGAGGCGTCTTTATGCCATCAAAAAACATCTCGCTAGGTGATGAGCCTGCGAGATGTTTTGATTTAACCATTTAGGGATAAAATGGCTAAGAAATCAATACGCTTAGGGATTAGCGTTTGCCATGGCGCTTATGCTCATGGATAATTTTAAGAGCGCGTTTACGCGTTTTAATGTTTGGACTTTTAAGCCTGCGATAGGCTGAAGCCAAATCGGTTTTTTCTGCCATCAGGTCCTCCTTTTTTAAAACTTATCAGACATGGCTGATGAGGCTAGTTTACCACAAAATAATTAACTGGTAAAGTATATAACTAAAAAATATTAAAAATCCTGAGATCAAAGCTACTCGGAAGACTTCAATCCCCTGAGAAGAGAGGGTTGTACTAAGCATCCCGATCAGGCAGGCCAGTATCAAGAGCTTATTGTCCTGTTGATAGGCAAGATAAAGGATGACACTCTGAACCAAGAAAAGCAAGACATGCAGCATGATTCTAAATTTTTTCATAAAAACCTCATCTGAGCAAGTTTTGGAAGAATATTCCTACTGGTATTATAGCAAAAAATATGCCAACAAAGGCAATGAACAGGGACTTCCGAGAATGATTTGACACTAACCGTAGTTTCTTCTAGCCGGCTTCTTGACAAGCTTGGACGCGGAGGTTTAATCCGTGTGGTCAAACTGAGAGCTGGCTCTTTGAAAATCCCCCAATAGTAGGCGATAGAACCATGAAAAAAGAATATTTTCCGAGAGCGTGTTTTCTTAGAAAAGAATATTTTTATGAGGACATTTTCTTTTAACGGATAAATGAACTGAGAGTCTCCTTGTAAAAAATAGAACAAAATAGTTTGAAAAAGTGATGATCACTAAAAACCGACCTCTCGTTTCTTCAGGCGTACATCTTGGAATAGTACAGCTTTGCTGTCTTTTCATCACGTTTTGTGGTAAAATAAAGGGTAATGAATAATTGGGAGAATAGTTGAGTAGTGGAAAAATATAGACCAACGTTTGCGCTTGAAGCGGTTTATGACCTAAAGGTGGAAGATTTAGAAAAACATGGTATCCGTGCGGTTCTGGTCGACTTGGATAATACGTTAATTGCTTGGGACAATCCTGATGGCACTCTGGAGATGAAGGAATGGCTCCATGACATGCGAGATGCAGGGATCAAGGTTGTCGTTGTTTCTAATAATACAACGGAACGGGTGCGTCGCGCTGTTCAGCAACTGGAGATTCCTTTTGTATCCTGGTCTATGAAGCCTTTTAATATCGGTATCAAAAAGGCTATGCGACGTTTTGATATCAAACCAGAAGAAGTTGTGATGGTCGGTGATCAGTTAATGACGGATATTCGGGCGGCGCACCGAGCAGGCATTCGTTCTATTCTGGTTAGACCATTGGTTCAGACCGATTCTAAAAAGACCAAGATTAATCGCATGCGGGAGAGGGCTATGCTCAAGAAAATTGTGGCGAAGTACGGACCGATTGCCTACCAAAGGAGACTCTAGGATAAAAATGGACGAAAAATTACAATGTATTGGTTGTGGTGCAGTCATTCAGACAAGGGATAAAGAGGCGGTTGGATTTACCCCCCAATCTGCTTTGGACAAGGGCTTAGAGACAGGGCAGGTTTATTGTCAGCGTTGTTTTCGCTTGCGTCACTACAACGACATTACCGATGTCAGCATCACAGATGATGAATTTGCCCGACTGCTCCATGAAGTGGGCGATAGCGATGCCTTAGTGGTTAATGTGGTGGATATTTTTGATTTCAACGGATCGGTGATTCCAGGACTGTCACGCTTTGTGTCGGGCAATGATGTGCTTTTGGTTGGGAACAAACAGGATATCCTTCCCAAGTCTGTTAAGGCCAGTAAGGTTACCCAGTGGTTGACGGAGCGGGCGCATGAAGTGGGTTTGCGACCAGTTGATGTGATTTTGACCAGTGCCCATAAAAAGACTAGCTTGAAGGAATTGATGGCTAAGATTGAAACCTATCGCAAAGGCCGTGACGTCTATGTTGTAGGAGTGACCAATGTTGGTAAATCCACGCTAATCAATGCGATTATCCAAGAGGTGACCGGTGATAAGGAGGTCATCACCACTTCCCGTTTTCCAGGGACGACTCTGGACAAGATTGAGATTCCTTTGGATGATGGTAGCTTTATCTATGACACACCAGGGATTATCCACCGCCATCAAATGGCGCATTACCTGAGCGCTAAAAACCTCAAATACGTGTCGCCTCGTAAGGAAATCAAGCCAAAAACCTACCAGCTCAATCCTGAGCAGACGCTTTTTTTAGGTGGTTTGGGACGTTTTGATTTCATTTCAGGGGAAAAGCAAGGGTTTACGGCTTATTTTGACAATGAACTGGCGTTGCATCGTACTAAATTGGATGGGGCGACAGATTTTTATGCCAAGCATGTCGGAGATCTCCTGCAACCCCCTAATCAGCAAGAAGCGGTTGCTTTGCCACCATTGGTCCGCCATGAATTTACCATCAAGGAAAAAACAGATGTGGTTTTTTCTGGTCTTGGTTGGATCAGGGTCCAAGGGCCGGCTCGCGTTGCTGGTTGGGCACCAAAAGGGGTGGATGTGGTGATTCGAAAAGCCATTATTTAAGTCTTGTGAAGTAAAACGTTGTGGAAGAGAAGGGAAGGAAAGGAATGAAAAAAAGGATAGTCCTCTTCTGTTTAAGCCTAGGTTTACTGGGACTCGTCTTCTGGTATCGGAGTGGCGTCGCTGTGGGACCTGCGCCTAGCTTGCCAGAAGCAGGAGAAATCAGCGCCATCACACTTTCGACAGAAAAAGACACAGCGTTTTTGGTCTCACCAGATACGCCTCTTCGGATAGAAGACGAGGAGACAATCGCGTCTTTTCTTGAGACCCTTTCTCAGTCTCACAAGACCCGTCAAAAATCGGTCAATGATGTCCCTTATGCTGAGCGTTATGCCAGAGTTGAAATGATATTCAAGCCCGGGCAGAATTCTGCCATCGCATATCTCTATCCAGAGGGAAGGACGACCTATTTAGAACGACCTTATACCGGCATCTACAAACTCAACATACCTATCGACAAGTGGCTCGAGACGGTCAACTAGACTGCTCTGCCATTTCCCTAAAAAAGAAAGAAGAAACCATGACATTAACATCCAAACAACGTGCTTTTTTAACCAGTCAGGCGCATAGTCTGAAACCTATCGTGCAAATTGGAAAAAATGGCCTTAACGATCAGATTAAGACCAGCATTCGTCAGGCGCTAGATGCGCGTGAGCTCATCAAGGTGACCCTCCTCCAGAACACGGACGAGGACATCCATGAGGTTGCTGAAATCTTGGAAGAGGAAATCGGCGTAGATACGGTTCAAAAAATCGGACGTGTCCTGATTCTTTTCAAGAAATCTGCTAAGAAGGAAAACCGTAAACTGTCTGTCAAAGTTAGGGACATCTAAGAGAGGACAAACATGGCCATTGAACTGTTGACCCCTTTTACTAAGGTCGAATTGCAAATAGAAGAAAAACCAACAGATCGCCAGCAGATCGGTATCCTGGGGGGGAATTTTAACCCTGTCCACAATGCGCATTTGTTGGTGGCAGATCAGGTACGCCAACAACTGAATTTGGACAAGGTCTATCTGATGCCGGAATTCACACCGCCCCATGTGGATAAGAAGGAGACGATCGATGAGGCGCATCGCCTAGAGATGCTCAAGCGTGCCATTGCTGGCATTGAAGGACTGGGTATCGAGACGATTGAGCTAGAGCGCAAGGGCATTTCTTATACCTATGACACCATGAAGTTGCTCAAGGAGCAGCATCCGGAAGCGGATTATTACTTTATCATAGGTGGGGATATGGTTGAGTATCTGCCAAAATGGCATCGGATTGATGAGTTGATGCAGTTGGTACAGTTTGTCGGCGTACAGCGTCCACGCTATAAGGCAGGAACATCATACCCTATCATCTGGGTCGATGTACCGCTTATGGACATTTCTTCTAGTATGGTGCGCGACTTTATCAAACAAGGCAGAACACCTAACTTTATGTTGCCACATGAGGTACTAGATTATATCGAAGAAAAGGGGCTCTACCTATGAGATACGACGCCTATCTCACCTTATCACGTGAGGAATTACTGGGGGAAATAGCAGAGCAGATGAGCGAGCAGCGTTTCCGCCATGTCTTAGGCGTGGAGAAAGCTGCCTTGGAGCTCGCCGACCGCTACGCTTGCGACCCTGTTAAGGCTAGCCTTGCGGCTCTCCTGCACGATTATGCCAAGGAGCAACCAGATAGCGTTTTTCTTGACCTCATTGACCGTTACCAGCTGGACCCAGCCCTCAAAACTTGGGGCAATAACGTCTGGCACGGTCTGGTTGGACGCTATCTGATCACAGAGCAGTTTGGACTGACAGATGAGGAGATTTTGACCGCCATCGCCCGTCACACCGTCGGGGCAAGTGAGATGACACGCCTTGATAAGGTCCTCTACGTTGCCGACTATATCGAACCAGGCAGAGACTTCCCAGGGGTGGAGACTGCTCGCCAGCTGGCAGCAGAAGACCTTGATAAGGCTGTTGCCTACGAAACAGCGAGAACGATCGAACACTTGGCTCACAAGGGCATTCCCATCTATCCCCAGACTTTAGAGACCTATAATGCTTATGTGAGGTATCTATGATTGACTTGAAACCTGTCGATGAGACCAGCTTTTATCAGGTCTTACAGCTAAAGGTGCATGAGGAGCAAAGACACTGGGTCGCAGATAATGCGACATCTCTTGCTGAGTGCTGGCTCTATCGTGACAATGGCGATGTCTTTCCTTATGCTGTCTGGGTAGGAGATGAGGTGGTCGGATTTGTCCTACTGGATATTGATGAGGAAGAGAATCAGTACATGATCTGGCGGCTGATGATTGACCAAGCGCATCAGGGAAAGGGTTACGGTCGTGCGGCAGTGGAAGCGGTCATTGCGCTCGCAACCGCTGACCCCGTCTGTGACCATGTGCGGGCAGATTATGTCAAGGACAATGACAAAATGGCTCATCTCTTGACTGACTTAGGCTTTGAAGTCTTTAATCAGGATGAGCGTGAGATTTTTACTAAACTAGATTTATTAAATAGAGAATAGTGAGCGAAGCGAACTGATAAGAGATACTGACGCCGTGGTCAAAGTTGCAGAAGTAGCAACGTCTGCAACGAGGGAATCTTGAAGACCTTAGGCTTTAAGATTAGCCATGAAACGCCATTGGCGGTTGCTGGCGACCCGACCACCTCAGTCAGTATCAAAAAAAATAAAATTAAGGAAAACCAATGACGAAAGAAAGATTAGTAGAAGTGATTGTGAAAGCCGCTGATGAAAAGCGGGCAGAGGATATTGTGGTGTTGGACTTGGCAGGCTTGACCAGCATGACGGACTATTTTGTCATCATGACAGCGACCAACTCGCGCCAGTTGGAAGCTCTAGCGGATAATATCCGTGAAAAAGTCAAGGAAGCTGGACACGATGCCAGCCATATCGAAGGCGACAGCAAGGGTGGCTGGGTGCTCCTAGACCTCAATGACGTCATCGTCCACATCTTTAGCGACGATGACCGTGCCCACTACAACCTCGAAAAACTCTGGCATGAAGCCCCAATGGTGGATGTGACAGAATATTTGGCGTGAGAGACAAACCTTGCCAATGGCAAGGTTTTTGTGGAGTAGTACAGCAATTCGTCACTCGTTAGAGTTTGATTGGCACAGTTGAGTAGGTTTGTCACAGCTCGTTGGACGAAGACGAGCAATTCAACTACTGCGATTATTAGGTATGAAAATGGTAAGAGGCAAGGGCTTACTTCCAGTCTTTTGGTGGAATTTTATCAAGCGAGCCTGAGAAAGCCGATTTTTAGAGGGTTGGGGACACGATTCGACAAAGAGATTTTATTTTTTCTTTGTCAAGTCCAGTGTAGACCGTAGCCAAAGCCCTAAGAGGTTTGGCGTTATGGTCTGCCTTGTGACCCTATCACCTAAAGGAATGGGGAAGGAAAAAAGATATGACTAAAAACTACGACACTTTTGCATCGGTCTATGATGCTATCATGGACGATTCGCTCTATGATTTTTGGACGGACTTTTCGCTCCGCCATTTTCCTAAAAAACCAAAGGAAGCCAAACTGCTGGAGCTGGCCTGTGGGACGGGCATGCAGTCGGTGCGGTTCGCACAAGCGGGCTTTGAGGTGACGGGCTTGGACTTGAGTGAGGAGATGCTTGCGGTCGCAAAACGACGGGCTTCCTCTGCCAAGGTTGCCGTTGACTTTGTGGCAGGCAATATGTTGGACTTGAGCGGTGTGGGCACTTTTGACTTGGTGACCTGCTACTCGGACAGCCTCTGCTATCTGGCGGACGAGGTGGAGATGGGGGATGTCTTCGCTCAGGTTTATGAGCACCTCAATGACGGAGGCACCTTTATTTTTGATGTTCACTCGACCTACCAGACGGACGAGGTTTTCCCGGGCTATTCCTATCATGAAAATGCAGAAGATTTCGCTATGGTTTGGGACACCTATGAAGATGAGGCGCCGCACTCCGTTGTCCATGAGCTGACCTTTTTCATCAAGGACGAGGACGGACGCTTTACCCGCTACGATGAGATTCACGAAGAACGCACCTACGAATTTCTGACCTACGATATTCTGCTGGAACAAGCGGGCTTTACTGATGTCAAGGTCTATGCAGACTTTGAGGATAAGGAGCCGACCGATACCAGCAAGCGGTGGTTTTTTGTGGGGAGGAAGTAGGGCGTAACTAGCCACAGAGAGCACAGTATTTTTAGCATTGAGTGTGTTGATTTATTCTCTATCCTTCCGCTAATGGCAACCTATTGTTCCGCTGAGCCTTATATCCTTCCTAAGTTTGCTTCACAAATCGTGAAAAAGCCCTAAACCAAGGGCTTTTTGTGGTATAATGGAGTTATATTAATGTGTAAGGTGTAAGAGTTAATCGTGTATTGAGAGATTATAGTAATTTAACTTAATTAAGTTATTAATTCTAATGAATTATCTAATTATTAGATAAGGGAAATATTATTCCATAACGAATAAAAATAGGGGTATAAATATGGATTATAATACAGATAAACCGATTCATACAGCAAAAGATGATTTATTAGGTAGAGCCTCATTTTCAAAACAATTGGGAAAAGCAATCTATGAGTATAGTGGAAAAGACGGATTGGTAATAGGTTTGTTTGGTAAATGGGGAACTGGTAAGACTTCCGTTATTAATATTGCAGAAAATGAAATTCTTAAACTTTCTGAGAAAGATGAAAATAAGCCGATAATTATGAGGTTTGCCCCATGGAATTACTCTGATAAAGATAATCTTATCAGTTTATTTTTTCAAAGTTTAAAAAACAAAATAGATGTTCAAGATAATGAACAATTGAAGAAGAAAGTTGGTAAGGCATTAAGTGATTATTCGGGTGCTTTTGATGCATTATCTATGATTCCATTAGTAGGGTCAGGCGTAGCTGCAATATTAAAAACTATAGCTCAGGCCAAAGGTGCTAATCTGATGCAAAATATTGATTTAGATAAAGCTCGAGAGAATCTAGAACGGGCTTTGGTCGATGCTAACAAGAAAATCATTATTGTAATTGATGATATAGATAGACTGACTAACTCACAGATTAGAGATATTTTTCAATTAGTTAAACAAGTTGCTGATTTTCCCAATGTCATATATGTATTAGCCATGGATAGAGATGTTGTCCGTAGTGCTTTAACAGAAGTTCATAATATAGATGGAAATGAATATTTAGAGAAAATTATTCAAATACCATTTGAATTACCAGAACTAAGAAAATCAAAATTACATGATATATTTTTCTCTAAACTTGATCGGGTTATTAATAATCTTCCTGATAAAGTAGAATGGGACGAGAATTATTGGAATAATGTTTTTAGAAATTGCATAGAACCATTTATCTACACTTTAAGAGATGTGAATCGAGTAGTAAATACATTTCAGTTTAGGTATGGTTTGGTATATCAAGAAACTTCCTTTGAAGATATGATAGCAATTACAACGTTAGAGGTACTAGAACCAGAGTTATATAAGTGGATTGCTAGCAATAAAGAAGCTGTTTGCGGAGGCTTTGCGTATAGTTTTTCATATAGTAATAAATTAGATTATAGAAAATTTTATCATGATGAGTTTGAAAGATTAGGTATAAATCCTGATTTAGCAATAAGTTGTGTTTCAACTCTGTTTCCTGTTTTTGCTAATGCTGTCAAAGAGCATCAATATGGTTATCATTCCTATTCAGATGCAAGAGGTAAGATGAGAGCTAGAGGAGAAGGAAGATTTGAACTATACTTTATGTTTGATTTAGATGATATTAAAGTTTCTAGAAATACAGTTAATCAATGCATACATGAATTTGATTCTACTGAATTAAAAGAAGTTATTTTAAAAATCAATCAAGAGGGAAATATTGCTTATTTTATTGAAGAATTAAAATCGTTGGTTGATGAAATTCCTTATAATCGCTTAACAATACTAGCTTCAGTCATCATTAATTTACAGGGTGAATTTAAAGGTGAGGAGCAAAAAGTCCTTTTCAGAATATCTACAAAGAGTAAGGCTGAGTATCTTGTATACCATATAATAGACAGGCTTGAAACAGAGGAAGAAAGATTTAGTTTTATTTGTTCTGCTGTGAAAAATATGGATGTGTCTAGTGCTGGCCTCTTGGCTACAATCATTAATAGGATAGAGCTTGCCTATGGAAGATTAGCAGGAAATTCAGAAAAACAAGAGAACCAGCTTATTACTCTACCTCATCTTGAAGAAATCGAGAAAATGTATGTTAGTAGAATCAGTGAAATTGCAAACTCTGTCTCACTTTTGAATATGTCGAACATTTATATTATTTTTTATTTGTGGCAGTGTTTTGATCAAGACGGAGCGAAGTCTTATTTAGACGGTTTGTTTAAAAATGTAGTGAATAAGCTTAAATTTATTTGTGGACTAGCAGGACGGTGGACCGGGACTGATGGAAATGGATGGAGTTTCGATTTGAAATACTATTCGGAATATATTTCTCAAGATGAAATTTATAATTTAATTCAGGATTTTGATAAGAACAAATTAGATGAGTTTACTGAAATTGAACAGATAAAATTGGCTTCATTCGTTTTGAATCACCATAAGGATGATATAGGACATGCTAATGAGCAGGAGGCTATGGAACTTGTAAAGAGGTGGCAAACCGAAAAGTGAATATAACCTTAACAAAAATAAGGAATTACAGCCGTCATATCATCTAAAAATTAAACGATAAAACATCTAGAAAGGCTTTCCATGACCACAACAGGCATTATCGCAGAGTTTAACCCCTTCCACAACGGGCATCAGTATCTTTTAGACCAGGCGAAAGGGCTGAAGATTGTGGTCATGTCTGGCAACTTTGTCCAGCGGGGGGAGCCTGCTATCGTGGATAAGTGGACGCGGGCGCAGATGGCACTAGAGCATGGGGCAGACATCGTGGTCGAGTTGCCCTTTCTGGTGTCTGTCCAGTCGGCGGACTACTTTGCCAAAGGCGCAGTGGGCATCCTGCGGCAGCTGGGGATTAACCAGCTGGCCTTTGGGACAGAGGCGGTCATGGACTATCAGCTGATTGCGGACACCTACGCCAAGCAGGCAGAAGAGATGGAGGCCTTTCTCTCGCGCCTGCCTGACCACCTGTCTTACCCTGAAAAGGCGCAGGCCATGTGGAAGACCTTTACGGGACTGACCTTCACGGGTGAGACGCCCAACCACATTTTGGCGCTGGCCTATGCCAAGGCGGCAGCTGGGACAGGGATTGCCCTTTGCCCTATCGCTCGGCAGGGGGCTGGCTTTCACTCGGAGGAAATGGCAGAGCAGTATGCGTCAGCGACAGCCATCCGCAAGCACATAGCAGATGGCGATTTTGTCCACAGGGTCAGCCCGGTGGCTGATCTCCTGCTCTCCTCACCACAGGTCTCCTGGGAAGCTTATTTCCCCCTGCTCCGCTATCAGGTTCTGACCCATCCAAATCTGACAGACCTCTATCAGGTCAATGCAGAGCTGGGTAGTCGTATCCGCTCTGCTATTCGGAGCGTAGCGACGGTAGAGGAGTTAGTCGAGGCAGTTGCGACCAAACGCTACACCAAGGCGCGGGTGCGACGGGTGCTGACCTATATCCTCGTCAATGCGACAGAAACGGAGCTGCCGTCTGCGGTGCGGGTCTTGGGCTTTAGCCCAGCTGGGCAAGCCCATCTGTCCAGCATCAAGGGTCAGGTAGCGCTTGTCACACGCATTGGCAAAGAGCCATGGGACGCCCTTACCCAGCAGGCCGATCGTGTTTACCAACTGGGACACCCAGCTCTCAAGGAGCAAAACTGGGGACGGGTGCCAATCAGATCAACCTCGAGAAATCGTCTATAACCTCTCAGGAAAATCAGGATTAGAAGGAGAATGCTAAGTTCTCCTTCTTTTTCTCGTCGCCCTTGTGATATAATAGGGTATCCGTTGAAAGAGGAGGACAGTATGGAAAAACGATTAGAAGCTTTGAGCGGACGGTTAGAGGAGCAATCCCTAGATGCCGTTCTCATCACTGATTTACATAATATCTATTATCTGACAGGCTTTTGGGGGTCGGCAGGGACCTTATTGGTCAGCAAGACGCGCAGAATCTTTGTGACAGATGACCGTTATGCTTTGATTGCCAAGCAGGTGGTTCAGGGTTGCGATGTCATCAGCAGCCGGACGGCTCTGACAGAAATGGCTCAGTTGATTCAAGCGGACGGTTTGGAGCGGATAGGGTTTGAGGATACGGTGAGCTATGGCTTTTATCAGGCGCTAGAGGTTGCCTTTGAAGGGTATGATTTGGTTGCCCAAACCAATCTGGTTGAGAAGTTGCGGATGATCAAGGATGAAGCGGAGATTGCGACCATTCAACGTGCCTGCCAAATCTCTGACCAAGCTTTTATCGATGTCCTAGATTTTATCAAGCCTGGTAAGACTGAGCTTGAAGTGGCTAATTTCCTTGATTTTAGGATGAGGGAGCTAGGAGCGTCTGGCATTTCCTTTGATACCATTGTGGCGTCGGGCGATCGTTCGGCTATGCCCCATGGCAGAGCCAGTGAGAAGGTGATTGCGCTCGGAGAATCCGTCACCTTGGATTTTGGGTGCTACTATGACCATTATGCTTCTGATATGACACGGACTATCCATGTCGGGCATGTGACCGATGAAGAACGGGAAATTTATGCGATTACCCTAGCAGCCAATCAAGCCTTAATTGATCAAGCTAAGGCTGGAATGACCTACATAGACTACGATGGCATTCCTCGCCAAGTTATTGAGAACAACGGTTATGGTCCTAACTTCACGCATGGAATTGGCCATGGAATGGGGCTGGATGTTCATGAAGTGCCCTTCTTCACAAAGACGCTAGATCAGCTTGAAGCAGGAATGGTAGTGACAGATGAACCTGGGATTTATTTAGATGGGAAATACGGCGTCCGCATCGAGGATGACCTCCTCATTACAGAGACCGGTTGCAAGGTCTTGACTAAGGCGCCTAAGGAACTCATTGTTCTGTAAAGGGTTAGCTGATGGCGAAAGAGGCTAGGGCCAATCCTTCTTTTCACTTCTAATCCCAAAGGGTACTCGTCACCTAGACGATTGGCACATAGGAAAGAGTGTCGACACTCAATCAGACCATCCAAGGATTGAGCAGCTCAAACAATGGTTTAAAAAGAGGGGGCTAGGTCTTGGCTCCCCAATATTTGATAGTGAGTCGTGCTTGGCATTTTCCTGTCGTGATGACAGCCGTGAGGGGGCGTTTTAAGGTGTGAGTGTGGTCGATGGTTTAAGGCAAAGCCTGAAGTACCTGGCAGGATAGCAATCAGAGAGAAAAGGGATTTTCCCCTATAATCTCCTAGGGATTTCGTAGGAAACATTTGAGAAATCAAGGCCTTTATGTTAGAATATAACAAGAAAAACTATAATGAGGTAATGTAAACAATGGTAGATGCAAGTAAATTAAGAGCTGGAATGACTTTTACAACAGACGAAGGACGTCTGCTCCGTGTTTTGGAAGCTAGTCACCACAAACCTGGTAAGGGAAATACTATCATGCGGATGAAATTGCGTGATGTGCGTACCGGTTCAACCTTCGATACTACTTACCGTCCAGATGAAAAATTTGAGCAGGCTATTATCGAGACACGTCCGGCGACCTACCTTTACCAAATGGATGACATTGCTTTCTTCATGGACACTGAGTCTTATGAGCAATATGAAATTCCTGTTGTTAATGTTGAAGAAGAGTTGAAATACATTTTAGAGAATGCCGAAGTTAAAATCCAATTCTTTGGAACAGAAGTGATTGGTGTGACCGTACCAACAACGGTTGAATTAACTGTTGTAGATACTCAGCCATCTATCAAGGGGGCGACTGTCACAGGTTCTGGTAAGCCAGCGACCTTGGAGACAGGATTGGTAGTCAATGTGCCTGATTTCATCGAAATCGGTCAAAAATTGATTGTGAACACTGCAGAAGGAACTTACGTCTCTCGCGCTTAGGCTTGGACTCTAGTAAGGATAGAAAGGAATTCACGATGGAAAACTTAGGTGAAATCGTTATTGCTCCTCGTGTGTTGGAAGTGATTACTGGAATCGCGGCGGCCAAGGTAGACGGTGTTTATGCCCTTCGCAACAAAGCGGTCTCAGATGGTCTTATCAAGACCAGTAAGGGACGTGGCGTTTACCTCCACACTGATGATGAAGGTGTGATTACAGCAGACATCTACGTCTACTTAGAGTACGGGGTCAGTGTTCCGACAGTGGCTATGGACATTCAAAAGGCGGTCAAGACCGCTGTCTACAATTATGCGGATGTGACCATTGACAGTGTCAATATCCATGTGATTGGCATTGCTCCTGACAAGACTCAAAAGCCTGACTTGAAGGACTTGTTCAATGAGGATTTCCTCAATGACTAAGACGTTCTCCCGCCGTCAGTTACGTGAAAAAGCTTTTCAGGCCCTTTTGGCGATGGAATTTGGCTCAGAAAGTCTGCAAGCGGCTCAATTTGCCTACGCCCACGAGTGGGACGAACAGACGGAGTCTGTTGAGCAGCAGGATTTGCCGATTTTTATGCTCAATTTAATTCAAGGTGTGACCAGTCACCAGTCAGAATTGGATCAGTTATTGGCGCCAAAATTAAAGTCAGGTTGGACCTTGGATCGTTTGAATTTGGTAGATAAGACCATTTTACGGTTAGGCCTCTTTGAGTTGTCCTTTTTAGATGAGACGCCTGCCAAGGTAGCAGTCAATGAAGCCATTGAGCTTGCGAAGACTTTTTCAGATCAACAGTCAGCCCGTTTTATCAATGGCGTTTTGACTCAGTTTGTGACAGAAAATTAAACGAAAAGATAAAATAGACCTGCATGAAAGATGGCAGGTCTATTTCGTTCTATCCTAAAAAGCGTTGTAAGAAGACTTTGGTGCGTTCTTCTTGAGGAGCTTCAAAAATTTGCTCAGGGGTGCCAGCTTCTGCAATGACGCCTCGGTCCATGAAGATGACACGGTCTGAGACTTCCTTGGCAAAGGCCATCTCGTGCGTCACGATGATCATGGTCAGGCCTGAGTCTGCGAGGTCCTTCATGGTTTTGAGAACTTCGCCCACCATTTCTGGGTCAAGGGCAGAAGTTGGTTCATCAAAGAGGATGCATTCCGGATCGACTGAGAGTGCGCGGGCGATGGCTACCCGCTGTTTTTGGCCACCTGAGAGTTGTTTAGGCTTGGCTAGCCAATACTGCTCTCCCATCCCGACCTTTTTAAGGTTATGTTTGGCAATTTTCTCAGCTTCAGCACGATCACGTTTGAGGACGGTCGTTTGGGCGACAATGGTGTTTTCCAAGACATTGAGGTTGTCAAAAAGGTTGAAAGATTGAAAAACCATGCCAACCTTCTCCCGGTAAGTTGTCAACTCAAACCCTTTGTCCATGATGTTACGGCCATGAAAGAGAATCTCTCCTCCGGTCGGGACTTCCAATAAATTGATGGATCTGAGCAGGGTGGATTTCCCTGATCCAGAAGAACCGATGATCGAAATCACTTCGCCCTGTTCAACAGTCAGGGAAATGTCCTTGAGAACTTCATTGTTCCCATAAGATTTTTTGAGATTCTTAAGTTCTAAAATAGTATTAGTCATGAACAACCTCCACTTGCATTTGATTGGCTCCGGTTGTGTAGTGGTCGGTGTCAAACTGTTTTTCCACTGCACGTAAGATGCGGGTGACGGTAAAGGTCAAGATGAAGTAAATCACTGCGATGACCGTGAACGTTTGGAAGTATTGGTAGGTTTGTGTTGCGATGGTATTTCCTGAGAAATAGAGCTCGACTACGGAGATGACATTCAAGACAGAAGTATCCTTGATATTGATGACAAACTCGTTACCAGTCGCTGGCAAGATATTGCGGATGACCTGTGGTAGAACAACCTTCTGCATGGTCTGGTTATGGGTCATTCCGAGGGCTGTGGCCGCTTCAAATTGTCCCTTGTCGACTGCAAAAATCCCACCACGAACAATCTCGCTCATATAGGCTCCTGTATTGATAGAGACGATGAAAATAGCGGCCAGCGTGCGATCGAGATTGAGGCCGAAAGCCTGGGCAGTTCCGTAATAGATAACCATGGATTGAACGATCATCGGTGTCCCACGGAAAACTTCGATATAGATGTTGATCAACCAGCCAACGGTATTTTGGAGAAGGGCTAGCGCTCTATTCGTGGCCTTGGGGGCAGTTCGAAATACACCGATCGCTAAGCCGATAAGGGTTCCGGCTATTGTCCCAACGATGGAGATGAGCAAGGTCATCAAGGCGCCTGTTAGCAGAGTTTTCCAGTTGTTGGTCAGGATGGCCAGTGCTTGCCCTAAGAAAGAAGGTTTGCTGCCGTTGTCTTCAGCAACAGGCTGCAAAGGAATCATGCTGTCCATGAGCTTGACTTGTTGGTCGTGGGAAAAATCAGCTAGAACCTCGTTGACAAGTGCTAGATTGCTGTCACCTTTGCGCATTCCGATAGCGATGGCTACGTCAGATTCGCTGACGTCAAAGCCCTCTTTTAAGGAGATCATTTTAAAGTCTTTAGAGGCTATTTGAGCAGAAATCCCGTCTGGACGTTCTGAAACATAGGCATCAATAATGCCGGATTGGAGGGCTTGGCGCATCTGAGCAAAGTCGCCCATAGCTGTTTGTTGGGCAACACCGTCAATTTGGCTGATTAGGTTGTAAAGGTAAACCCCTTGTTGAGAGGTGACTTTGGCGCCTGAAAAATCAGCTAAGCTGCTAGCCGTTGCATAAGGACTGTCAGAACGTACCACCAAAACAGGTTCAGAGGTATAGTAACTATCGGAAAAGTCAATCTCCAGTTTACGTTCTTCAGTGGGACTCATACCGGCAATGATGAGATCGATTTTCCCGGAAGTAAGGGCTGGAATCAAGCCAGACCAAGAAGTCTTAACGATGACTAATTCTTTGTCCATCTTATCGGCAATTTTTTTAGCCACTTGGACATCATAGCCGTTGGCGTATTGACTGGTTCCTTCAATCAGCACAGCACCATTGCTGTCGTCATCTTGGGTCCAGTTGAAGGGAGCGTAGGCGGCTTCCATACCGACACGCAGGACGTTTTCATCTGCATGGGCTATCCCAGAAAAGCCAAACAGGCTCAATAGGAAGACCAACAGGAGTAAGGGGGATTTTTTCATATGTTCTCCTTGTTAGATATTTTTCAATTCTTCTCATTCTACAAAAAATTCTAAAAATTAGCAATACATTTGACGGTGAAATTTGAAAAAAAGGCTTTTTACAGTAGGTAAAGAGTGTGACTTAAAATTTTAAAAAAAATAAGAAAAACAGAGGCCAGCAGTTCAGTCTCGCCTCTTGTTGAAGGTCAATTTACAGGCTGTTGCCTGGAGAGAGTTGGATAGGGAGCACGTAATTCTTTTCCTTGAGGTCGAGGCCTTCAATACGTTGAATCAATAGTTCGACCATCAGTTTGGCCATTTCAGCGATAGGTTGTTTGATCGTTGTTAACTGAGGATAGTAGGTCTCTACGAAATAACTGCCATCGTAACCGATGATTTTCAACTCATCGGGAATCTGTATGTCAAGCTCTCTTCCAATTTTTTGGACTAGAATGGCAGTCAAATCGTCGGAAGTGAAGACGCCATCTGGCTGGTGCTTTCGGAGGATGGTCTGGATTTCCATTTCCTTGCGCACAGGTGAAAAGTCGCTAGAGACATTGATGATAGGTGCGTCTGGAAAAATCGTAGAAAACCCTGCCTGTCTAAGACCTGTCGGTGAGTTGGAGTCGTCGTTTCCAGTGATCATGAGTGGGTTTAAACAACCTGAACGTTTGAGAGATTGCGCCGCTAATTGCCCGCCCTTAAAATTGTCCGATGATACGACAGGGATGCTGGGAGATAAATTGCGGTCAAAGGAGATGATAGGAGCAGAGACCCGCTCATAATCTGAGATGCCTAGGTTATGGCTAGAAGAAATAATGCCATCAACTTGATTAGCCTCTAACATTTCCAAGTATTCTTTTTCTTTTTCGGGTTCATTTTGGCTGTTGCAAATAATGGTTTTGTAGCCACGCTCAAACAGTTCGAGCTCTAAGTGCTCAATCAGCTCAGCATAGAAGACGTTAGAGAGCTTTGGAAAGATGAGACCGACTAGCTTAGCGGATTTGCCCTGTAAACTTCTAGCAAGATTATTCGGTTTATAAGAAAGTTCCCGCATGGCCTCTTCTACCTTGCGAATTGTTTGTTCGGATAGGTAGCCCTTTTTGTTGATGACACGAGAGACGGTAGTGGGGCTAACGCCCGCTAGGCGGGCAACATCAGTAAGTTTAGCGACCATGGTGTAATGCGTAATAAGTTCCTGAAATCGGACCAGCTGTCAAACGTATGCCAGATTGATCGGCATTAGGGAAGACGCGGCCTGAGAGGACTTTTTCTCCTTTATTGATGAAAATTTCGAAGATGGATTTGTCAATGAAAATATTGAGGGTGGTTTCAGTTTTTGAAATCGGACATTCACGCGTCTGTCCGAACTCTAAGGCGTACTGTTCACCTGCTTGGCTACGATCGAGGGTCAAGAGACCGTTTTGTGTATCGACTTCAAGGCGTAGGCCACGACCAGCCTGGTCTGCCAGCAAGACAAGCTCACTTTTACTTTCGGCTGGGATGGTGATTTCTAGTTCGTAGACGTTGTCTGTTTCTGACATATCTCTTAAAACTACAGGTTCCTGGCGAAGGTTTTTGAGCGCCTCGACAGGGTATTGGTAGAGTTTACCCTCTTTAAGAGTCAATTCTTTTACGAGGGAGAGAACACCTTGGTGATCAAAGTGATCCGTTGGGTACTCTACATCAGGCAAACCTAACCAGCTGACGCTTAAGGCGCGACCATCTGGGCTGTTAAAGGCTTGGGTGGCGTAGCACTCAAACCCATAATCTAGATTGTAAAGTTCTGAAGGTTCAAGGATGGCAGCTTGTTCCGGATCAAAAGCTTTTCCAATCTTGTAGAGGTTCGGGTAGATATTATCGTAGCCAAAGACAGATTTATCAAGGCCTTGAGGGCAGTAGAGGAGGATGGGTTGGTCATTGATGAAAATCAGGTTAGGGCATTCCATCATATAGGCCGTGCGGTCATTGGCAAAGTCTAAATTACCAATCTCTTGCCACTGTTTATAGTCGTTATTGACTGCCTTATAAAGCTTGATCATCCCCTTTTTCTCTAAATCCTGGCCACCGATAATGGCGTAGTACTGGCCCTTGTAGTCAAAGATTTGTGGGTCACGGAAATGATCGGTCGTGTCTTTCGGCTGGGTGATGAGGGGCTTATCGAATTTAACACAATCCCCATAGGAGGTCATCAGAGCCCCGTTTTGATAAGGATGACGAACCCATTCAGCATCCCTGCAATTGCCGGTATAGAAGATAAAGAGCTTATCCTCCATCTGCATGGCAGAACCAGAATACATGCCGTGAGTGTCCAATGGATGGTCAGGAAGCAAGACAGTCCCAGTCTCTTGGAAGTGAACCAGATCATCCGAGACCGTATGGAACCAAGATTTTAAACCGTGTGCGGCCCCGAAAGGAAACCACTGGTAAAAGAGATGGAACTGGCCATTGAAATAAGAAAACCCATTCGGATCGTTGAGTAGGCCACGCTGGGGTTCGATGTGCAGGGTAGAACGCCAAGGAGACTTGGCCACATTGGCTTCAATGGCTTGAATCTCCTCAGCAGTCCAATCTTCATAGGGACGGTAACGTAAGTTGCTATCAAAAGGCATTTTATCTCTCCTCTAATCTATGTCTAGGGTTAGTCAGAATCTTCCTAGTCACTATTATAATAGTAACCGTTTTCTGGCTAAAAATCAACTTTTTTATGTTGTTTTAAAATATTTTATATCAAACGGTTGACATATTTTAAAAAAGTGATACAATAGAAAACGAAAGATACTGTAAACCGCTTTCAACAAATGAATTCAATTAAAGGGGAGTTTTTGCAAATGGATAACACACAAATTGCAAAAGAAGTCATCGAGGCGCTCGGTGGACGTGAGAACGTTAGAAGCGTAGCTCACTGTGCGACTCGTTTGCGTGTCATGGTCGTTGACGAAGCTAAAATCGACAAGGATCGTGCAGAGAACATTGAAAAAGTACAAGGTGCTTTCTTCAACTCAGGCCAGTACCAATTGATCTTCGGGACAGGTACAGTTAACAAGATTTACGATGAAGTGGTTGCGCTTGGCTTACCAACAGCAACAACTAGTGAACAAAAAGCAGAAGCAGCTGCGCAAGGCAATGCCTTCCAACGTGCCATCCGTACTTTCGGTGATGTCTTTGTTCCTATCATCCCAGCGATCGTAGCGACAGGTCTCTTCATGGGATTCCGTGGTCTTTTGACTCAGGAATTAGTAATGAAGTTCTTGGGTGTTGCAGAATATAATGCTGACTTTATCACTTACACTCAAATTTTGACGGATACGGCCTTTATCGTCCTTCCAGCCCTTGTGGTATGGTCAACTTTCCGCGTTTTTGGTGGGAACCAAACCATCGGTATCGTTCTTGGGATGATGCTTATCTCAGGCTCTCTGCCGAACGCTTGGGCAGTTGCATCAGGTGGTGATGTTACCCCGATGACCTTCTTTGGCTTCATTCCAGTCGTTGGTCTTCAAGGGTCGGTTCTTCCAGCCTTCATCATCGGTATCGTTGGTGCGAAGTTTGAGAAGTTTGTCCGCAAGTATGTGCCAGAAGTGCTTGACCTCTTGGTAACGCCATTCATCACTCTTCTTGTGATGTCTATCCTAGGCCTCTTTGTCATCGGTCCTGTTTTCCACGTGGTTGAAAACTACATCCTTGCAGCGACAAATGCTCTTCTTGCCTTGCCATTTGGTCTTGCTGGTCTCTTGATTGGTGGGGTTCACCAAGTCATCGTGGTATCTGGTGTTCACCATATCTTCAACTTGCTTGAATCACAATTGGTTGCCAACACAGGTGCTAACCCATTCAACGCTATCATTACTGCTGCCATGACCGCTCAAGGTGCGGCAACGGTTGCGGTTGGTGTGAAAACGAAAAATGCGAAATTAAAAGCCCTTGCTTTCCCAGCAGCTCTTGCAGCCTTCTTGGGGATTACTGAGCCTGCCATCTTTGGTGTGAACTTGCGCTACCGTAAGCCATTCTTCTTGTCACTCGCTGCGGGTGCTCTTGGTGGTATGGTTGCCTCTCTTCTTGGTCTTGCGGGTACTGGTTTTGGGATCACCATTATTCCAGGAACGCTTCTTTACCTTAACGGTCAATTCTTGCAATACCTCCTTATGGTAGCTGTATCGTTTGTAGCAGGTTTTGCATTGACATACTTCTTCGGTTTTGAAGATGAAGAAAAAGCCCCTGTTGCTACTGAAAAGCCAATTAAAACACAACCACGTGTTTCTGCTGTACCAGCTTCAGCCGTTGCTGATCAAGCTGGTGAAGCGTTGGTTTCCCCACTTGCTGGTGAAGTGGTTGCTCTTGAAAATGTTTCTGACCCAGTCTTTTCATCAGGTGCGATGGGGAAAGGTTTGGCAGTAAAACCATCTGAAGGTGTTGTTTATGCGCCTGCAGATGCTGAAGTAACCATCGCTTTTGAAACGGGCCATGCTTACGGTTTGAAAACAGCTACTGGTGCTGAAATCTTGATTCACATTGGGATTGATACGGTTTCCTTGAACGGTCGTGGCTTTGACATGAAGGTTTCTGCTGGAGACCGAGTGAAAGCTGGTGATATCTTGGGTTACTTTGATCCAGCAGTGATTGCAGAAGCTGGCCTTGACACGACAACTATGGTTATCGTAACAAACACAGCTGATTATGCGGCTGTTGAAAGCTTGGCTTCAGGAAGTGTTGCTAACGGCGACGCCTTCTTGAAATTGATTAAGTAGATCTTGATAAGTAAAGAGGGGCTCCGGCTCCTTTTACTGATTCATGGAATGGTTTTGTGATATAATAAAGTGTAGAAAATGAAAATGAGGAAGAAAATATGACACGTTTATTTGGTAGTCTGGAGGCTGGTGGGACAAAATTTGTCTGTGCAGTTGGCAATGAAGCTTTTGAAATAGTTGAAAAAACACAGTTTCCAACCACAACACCAGAGGAAACCATTGCCAAGACCATCGCTTTTTTTGCGCAATTTGAAGGCCTTGAAGCACTGGCTATCGGTTCTTTTGGTCCAATTGACATTGAGCCTGAATCAGAAACGTATGGCTATGTGACGACCACACCAAAACCTTACTGGGCTAATGTTGATTTGGTAGGCCCGATTCAGAAAGCGTTAGGTATTCCTGTTTATTTTACGACGGATGTGAATTCATCAGCCTATGGGGAAGTAATTGCTAGGCAAACTGTGAATAGCTTGGTTTATTACACGATTGGGACCGGGATTGGTGCGGGTGCTTACCAAGATGGCCATTTCATCGGAGGCATTGGCCATACTGAAATGGGGCACACCTATGTGGCGCGTCACCCACAAGAAGAGGATTTTGAAGGAGTATGTCCTTTCCACAAAGGGTGTCTTGAAGGCATGGCGGCAGGCCCATCTCTAGAAGCGCGGACAGGGGTTCGAGGAGAGCATATCGGCTTGGATTCCGATGTCTGGGATAAGCAAGCTTACTACATTGCGCAGGCGGCTATTCAGGCGACCATGATGTTTAGGCCGGAAGTAATCGTCTTTGGTGGAGGTGTCATGGCTCAAGATCATATGCTTAAACGAGTCCACACCTACTTCGAAGAACTTTTAAACGGTTACTTGCCAGTACCTGCCGTTGAAGACTATATTGTAAGACCTGCGGTGGCTGATAATGGCTCAGCTACCCTCGGAAACTTTGCTTTGGCCAAGAAGTTGGTCTAATCCTTATTCTATGATACCTTCAGCTGAACTTTTGAAGTTTGGCTGATTTTCTTCTGTTAGGCACCTTGATTTATATGGCAATACAAACTTAGATGGTATCGTTTGGGTTATTTGTTTTTATTTCATATGTGCTCCAAATAAAGCCATAAGGCACGGAATTAGGTTTGGAAAACGTTCTATCTTTATTAGGAGGATCAGGGGGCTAAAAAAACGTGGTCGCTCTGGGGAGCATTGGGAAACCATTCCAAAACCAGAGTCAATTTTTTGCATGAAAAAAGGCTACCTAATTCTTGGCAATTTGAGGGTAACGATGCTTTTAAATTAACTGGTTTACAGAAAGTTCAAGTTGCTATTTTTAGAGTGCTATAATGCAAGAGAAGCGAGGGCCAATGGGAAGAAAGAAGCATTAGAAGACCAGTGTTTCGCAGAGATTTGTGTGAAAAGGCAGGTGTCTTTCTTGGTTTTGGGCAGAATTTGGCCTTTAGAAAAGAAGAGGGATAATGGGAGGTGAGATGCACAAAAGTATGGTGGTTATGCTGGCGGAATGATTCTCGAAAGTCATCATCTCTCTGACAGGGAAGGGCGTAAAACTAGTGAAACGAGAAAGCCATTTGAGCTAATAAGACATAATTAGTCTACTTGCGACGCTGAGCTATCTTAGGAAATGGGGGACAATAAGCCCTTAAATGCTTATTGAGGTGACACGGGCTATAGAGAAAGAAGAAGTGATATTTCGTAACAATATCTATTAGCAATAGCGGAGAAAAGAGCTAGGATTCCTAGAAAGTCTTTGACTGAATAAATACCCTATCAAGTTTTTCTGGGTTACAGTAGGGGGCTAACTTAGTTGATACAGTTTTGGAAAACAGGCGTGTCTAATCTCTTTTCTTGCAATCTTATCTAATTTTTGAGGTATTTTATCTGTGTTTTGTGTATTTTCAAAGAGGTAGAAGTTAATGATTCGGGGTGGCAAACTAAAAAAGCGAGCAAAGCTCAGCGAGGAAAACGGTTTACAAAAACTTTTGTTGCTTTAAGTTTCTGTGCGATGAGATTATTTAAAACAATCATAAAAAAAATACAAAATACCAGTTGATTTTTGCTATAAAAAAGAGTATCCTTAAGTGTAGGAGACTTTAAAGTTAAATGATGGTTGTGAGTAAAATAATCATCAGTGAGAGCGTTAAGTAAAAATAAGTTATTCATACTAGTTTTGTATATTTATCAAATCAAAAATTAAATAAAACAGTATCACACTGCGCAAGAGTGGTTTTGCCAGAGTGCGCTTTTTTAAGCAACAATTGGTCGTCAGTCTTAGAGCGTAGTGCTAGTGAGGTGTCGGCCTATATAAGACTCTAATCACTAGGTTCTTGATGGAGTGTTATAGGATTAAGGTCGCCTACTTATTTTTATCATTAACAGCCAAAGTAGTCTATAAAATCGAAAGGTCTTATTAAAATGAATAAGAAGAAAGCTGGAGTTGTCGGGCTCCTTGTCAGTTCTGTGATTCTCGGTGCGTTCCATGCAAATATAAATGCAAATGCTGAGAACACGCAAGTTGTTGTTTCCGAAAATGAGTCGGCAGATGCAACAGCAGTT
The DNA here is from genome assembly GCF_012396585.1 of Streptococcus ovuberis. GTDB lineage: Bacteria > Bacillota > Bacilli > Lactobacillales > Streptococcaceae > Streptococcus > Streptococcus ovuberis. The sequence goes on along the minus strand of NZ_JAAXPR010000004.1, from coordinate 128,717 downwards.
GTAAAACAAGTCGCTCTTTTCTTTGATGGCAATCGAAATGGTGTTCAGGAAATTGGAGAACCAGCGGCAATTGAGTTGCCCTTTTTACTTTTTGACGCTAACAACCAGCTGATTGTACAAGGGAAAACAGACGAGTCTGGGCGCATTCTTGTCAATGATTTGCCTTCAGGAGCGTATCAGATTCATTTGTCCCGTCCAGCAGGTTATATTCCACTTGAAGGAGTCTTTCCTTGGAAAACGTTAGAAAACGGTCAGATCGCTATTGATTTCGTTATAAAAGATGAGCAAGCGAGTGTTCCGATTGCGTTTGCACCAGCGTCAGGTAGCGTTGTGGCTACCTATGTGGATCGTAAAGGGAATCAGTTGTCCCCAGATGAGGTGCTGCTTGCTACTCAACCGATAGATACAGCCTATAACGTCTCGGCGCAACGCCGCTTAGAAATTAAGGCAAACGATAAAGTGTATCGTCTCGTTGGTTTAGCCAATAAGACACCAGATGGTCAACTGGAGCGTACAAGCGAAGGTCATGTTGTCACCAGCACGGATTTTACTTTGGAAGATGGGATTGTTAGCGGAGAAACTCGACTAACCTATGTTTATGACGAGGACTTGGTAGAAAAAGCTAAGGACAAGTTGGGTGAAAATAAAGATGGCTCTAGCCAATCAGACAAAAAAGATAGCGACAAAAAGTCTGACAAAGACAAATCTAAGGATAAATCGGAGGAGGACAAGGATAAAGCAGAAACGCCACGTGCAGCAACGATTTCTGATGGAACGCGCTTGTTAGTTGCACAGAATCCTTATGTTGAGCACTGGTCTCGTGACACGGCCTACGAACACGATATGTTTAAACAACGCTATGGGATTACTGCTGAGCAATTAGACGGTTTTATCGCCCTACTAAGTAGTGAGACGGAATCAACTCGTGTCACAGGAGAGAAACTTCTTAATTGGCAACAAATAAGCGGAATTGATGCACGAGTGTTGATGGCCTATGCTATGCAAGATAGTTCTCTTGGTTTTGTTGAGAGCGGTAGTTCAGAGCAACCTAAATTGTGGAAACACGGTTCAGATAAGCCAGACGCAACAGATGAAGAACATGTCGTAGCTTTGGCAGCTTTCTTACGCCAAGAGAAAAACCAAAGTGTAAAAAAACAAGACGAGAAATATAAAGCTAATCAAGAAAATACTCTTGACAGTAAAAAATCTGGTCAGCTCTACTTTGACGATGAGAGTGCCAAAGTTCGTGTTGCCTTTATGGAGGATATCGACCGTTGGATTGATGAGCATGGCGGGACACCAAGTGCCCCAGAAATACCTGCTTCAGCAACGGTAGCAGGTACCAGTTACACGACTATTCCAGAAAAATACACACTGAGCAAGAAAATTGACACAAGAAATTACCTGACGCAATCTTATCCATGGGGACAGTGCACATGGTATGTTTATAACCGAGCTGCGGAGCTAGGAATTGAGTTTGATCCCTACATGGGAGATGGCGGCCAATGGCAGTCTAAACCTGGGTACGAGATAACCAATCAACCAGCGGTTGGCCATGCGATATCATTTTCACCGGGTCAGGCGGGTGCCTCATTGACTCATGGTCACGTTGCCATCGTTGAAGCAATCGGGGAAGATGGCTCGATTCTTATCTCTGAATCAAATGCTGAAGGGCTAGGTGTGATTTCTTACCGGATGTTTTCTGCGGAAGAAGCCAGTCAACTAACTTATGTTATTGGTAAACGGTGATGAGAGAGGAATTAAGAGAAAGAAGAACCATGAAAAGACGATATAGAAACAAGCAACACAGTAAGCGTCGGAACTGGTTGTGGGGATTGTTGGCGATAGTCACTCTCGTAGTTGGGTTTAACTATCAATCCATCAATAGCGCTTTTGCAGAAACACTCAGTGGCGGTTTTAGCCTGAGAGCGGCAAATTCGACGACTTTACGAATTAAGGTTGTAGATACAGCAAACACAACAAAACCAGTTTCTGGAGCTAAATTTTTGGTGAAATCCAGTAACGGTGGCCAATGGGAAGTTTCCAGTAGCCGAGATGGCTATGCGTATGTCGCAGGGCTGACAGCAGGTGATTATAGTATTACTCAAATCTCGGCACCGGATGGCTATCTGGGGATCCCAAATCCTGTTAAGGTAAATATCCCAGCTCCAGGTTTATTTAAATATCCCGAGTATGCTGATGTGACCGTGAGCAACACGCCGTATAATCCTGAGACGGTCGGCACAATGACCATTAAGGTTGTCGAAGATAAAAATGAATCTGTTGTCATTCCTTACACCACTGTTCGAGTGACGGATGATCTGGGTCAGATTTATGTCGGTACAACGGATAAGTCAGGGCAGTTCACACTAAAAGGGCTGTCCAAGGATAGAACCTATACACTAACACTAGTTGAGGTTCCCTATCAGTATGATCATAAAGGGGTACAACTTAGTCCAGCTAGATTAGACCCTATATCGCTTACTCAAACACAGACGATACACTTACCGAAAACTCAAACAACTAGTGTTATCATCAATACCTTTGAAAAGGGTGATGACACCATCAAAATTCCGAATGCTAAGTATCGCTTAGTCTTTGAAGATGGCACTTGGCAAGATATTACGACTGATGAGAAAGGAACGTATAAATTAGACCTACCTGTTTCACGGACGTATATCTTGACCCAACACACATCCGATAGCACACACAATATTCAGCAAGAAAGCGTGACATTTTTTGTTAAGCAAGCTATGGATGTTCGTGTGCCGAATGAATTAAAAGACCCTAAAACAGCAAAGGTTACAGTTACTATTGATAAAGAGTGGGTGGATAAGCCAAGTGGTGACCAGAAGGCAACTTTCCGCGTGTATAAGAATGGTCAAGAGTATAAAGCAGCTGGAACAAAACAACTGTCGTCACAAAAGGGGGCCAAGCAAAAAATTAGCTTTGAAGGATTGCCGAAGTATGATGAAAACCACGAAGGCATCAACTGGACAATCAAAGAAGATGCGATAACGGACTGGTATGCAACCTACGAAGAGATTTCGGCTAATAACTGGAGTGTTAAAAACTATGAAGGCGCTCTCGGTGGACAATGTTATGCCGGTGGTAAAACTTTCATGTATGTGTCGGCTACAAATAGTGCCTACATGCTGAAAAATGGTACTGAGGTTACACGAACAGTTAACTTCCCAAACAAATTAGACGGTAGTGCTGGAACTTTTGGTCATGCCATCTCCTATAGCCGAACCTCTGGCTATCTTTATGGGATAGCAGATAACGGTGAAGTTGCGGTTATGAATCCTTCGGCAGGTTCAAATGGTAGTCTGATTAAGCAGATTAGATTAGGTGGCATCGTTGAATCGGTTAAGCGTGATTCCCAAGTTTACAATGGGAGAAGCTTTTATACTCATCCTAACTTCCGCAAGGTTAACTCAGGAGAGATGTCAACGGACGGGAAGTATCTCTTTGTCAAGGTGTTAGCGGACCCTAATATTTACATGTACCGTGTATCTGACATTGAAAACCCTTCGGTTGTTACGGGCGGAACTGTACGGCCAGTTAAGATTATTCCGTCGCTTCACCAAGCTGATCCATCAAAATGGTCAGTAGCTGGAAATTGGATTCCAGTATCTGATGGAGACTTTGTACTCTATGAAAATGGAGATATTCTTTATCCAGGACATGAGACCAAATTTAATGGAACCGCTTTGGATTCTCCTGTACGTGATCCGTTAAACTATAACTTCTACATGTTGCGTTATACTGGTCCCAAGAAATCAGACGGCACGCCAGACTATGAGAATGGATCTTGGTCAGCACCAGCTAAGGCGGGTAGTTTAAGGGCGCCTGCTGCAGTCAATATTAGCCGCGATGGGAATAACTTTGAATATTCTATAGATGGGATCACTCGTGTTTTTGCGGGCGGGCAATATCGGATTTTCCTAACGTCAGAGGTTTGGAATGGTTCACAACGAACGTTACAAGTTTCGGCTTTGACATTTAATGGTCAGACTGCTGTGCCTAGTCCAGATTATCCTGATCGTGTTTTTGAAGCTTCTAACTTTGCAGCTGGCGAGCTGAACAAATCAACCTATATCAATAAATTCCCAATCAATACTTTAGATGATTTGACCAGTGCGGCATCGGAGGTCTGTGACCCTGAGGTGACTGTACGAGGTCGCAAACACTGGATTGGGGATCAACCAAGCGACCGTCCGCAATCAGTGGTGGTTGAACTCTGGGAAGATGGTGTACCAACCTCAAAAACAGCCACTGTTACAAGTGACAATAACTGGAGTTACAGCTTTACAGGTCTACCAAAAGAAAAGGTCGCAACAAATGGCCAACGCACGAGAATTAAGTACACGGTCCGCGAAAAAGATGTGCCAGCAGGATATGCAGCATCTTACGACGATGGCAAGAGCTATGATGTGACCAACACCCGCGTGAAAGGGCACTTTAGCTTCAAAAAAGTCGAGCTAGGGTCTAGAAAAGCTCTAGAAGGTGCAGAGTTTACCCTCTGGTCAGCAGATCAGAAAACGCTTATTGGTAAGGCAGTCAGTGGCAAAGATGGTACGGTGACCTTTAAAGATTTGGTTGCTGGCACCTATATTCTCAATGAGGTTAAAGCGCCAAATGACTACACACCAACCAAAGACAGCTACACTGTTGTTGGTACAGTAAATCGTGACAGTGGTCAAGTAACCTTCGCGATTCAAGATGTTGCTAATAACGAAATTACCAACAATAAGCCAACCTACAAGTTGAAAATTATCAAAGTTGATGCTCTGACAGGTGAGAAAATCACCCTCACATCGCGCTTTGCGATTACAGATAAGAGTGGGAGAACTATTTCAGGTCAGGTTGTTAACCTTTCAAACGGTGAATTCACATTTACTGACCCATCGGTAACCCGTCCTGGTACCTACTACTTGAAGGAGGAAAAAGCTCCAACAGGGTATACTGGCTTGAGTGGCTTAATTGCCTTTACTATCCGCGCAGATGGTTCGGTTGTCCTGCCAGATGGTGACAATAGCATGGTTTCTACTTATGGCTTAGATGTTCTTGGCGGTGATACGATTGAGTTGCGCGTGAAAAACATTAGCAGTGAATTGATTGTCAAGAAAATTGACGATAGCGGTCAAAACGTTTTAGTACCAGTTGAGTTTAAACTCTCTAAGAATGGTAAAGTTGTTGAAACGAAGACCACAGACGCTACAACTGCACAAGCAAGCTTTAAGCTAGAAGCGAACTCAACCTACACCCTTGAAGAGACCAAGGCGGCCGATGGTTACCTCAAGTCAACCAATGTTTACACCGTCAAGGTCAGCGCAACAGGTGAGGTTCAAGTTACCCTTGATGGTAAAACAGTGCCACATACTCCACTAGTTGTGACTAACGTGAAGAAACATGAGTTTGGCATTGACAAAATTAGCATTGATAAAGCTACTCTGGCGGGTGCCCGTCTGAAACTTAAAGCCAAAGACGATACTGCGTCACAACCAGAGATTAAAGATGGCACAACCTACTCAGCGTCATCTGATACCAAAGATAAGTCAGTGACATGGACCAGTTCAGCTTCTGGACCAGCGCGCTTTATGCTGACACCAGGTGTTTACACTGTTTCAGAAGAAAAGGCGCCTGAAAACTATTTGCCATTTACAGCTTTTGATGTTCAAGTTAAGAAAGACGGTAGCCTAGTTATTCTGGATGGCAATAGTCGTGAGCAAGAAACGAATGGCTTTGCAACGGTTGAGAAGAGTAATCAAGTCATCTTGCGTTTGATTAACCATGCACCAAAACTGCGGATCAAAAAAGTTGATTTTTACAGTCCAGAAAAAATGCTCGCAGGTGCAACCTTTAAACTGTACCAGTCTGATAACAACACTCCAGTTGGAAACGAATTAACAACATCTGATAGTGGCGTAATTGAGTTTCCAGCTGTTGCACCAGGAACTTACTACTTGGAAGAAAGTAAGGCTCCAGTAGGTTATCAAGCTAACAGCACCCGTTACAAGGTGATTGTAGCGGCTGATTATACGGTATCCGTTGAGAACAAAAATGACTTGATTGAAGCAGGTCAATCTCAGGCGGAAGGTGTTCACACCATTATGCCGCTGACGGTTAAGAATAAACCTAATATTTACAAGTTGAAGCTTCTCAAACGTGACTACAACGATCAAGATAAAGGATTGGAAGCACGTTTTGGCCTCTATGATGAAACCGGTCAGAAAGCAATTCAGCAAGCACTGGTGACCTCAGGCGACGACAACAGTGTAACAGTGTCAAATCTAGCACCTGGTACCTATGTCCTCAAAGAAGAACAAGGTCCAGCAGGTTATCAGAAATTACCAGCTGACCTCAAGTTTACGATCACAGAAGACGGCGATCTGAAAGTTCTTTCAGGAAATGAATCGTACTACGTAATCAATCCAGCCGATAGCAATTTGGTCATTCGCTTGACCATTAAGAACTTGAAGAACGGTGAGTTTCCAAAGACTGGTGGTCTCGGAACAGCCCTCTTCTACGGCCTTGGTGCGACGCTGATGTTGCTTGCTGTTCTCTACCGACGCATGAAAAGAGCCTAAGGCTGTATCGGTGAGAGGGGTGATGTGATCAACAGTTAAACATGTTACAGAATTGCTTCAAACTAGCGCCTCCCATCTTTTCTCCTGCCAATGCCTGGGGGACTGGATAGACAGGAGAAAAGATGGGAGTTAGCGCATTGAAGAAACGGGGAGATCCCCCACATTTATCAACGTAAAGAAAAATAAGGAGAATAGAATCTCATGAAAAAAATCATGAACCTGCTGGCAGCAGCCCTGCTCGTCCTAACGAGCCTGTTTTCAGCAGTAGGGACAGTTGTTAAGGCATCGGTATATGAGCCTGAAGGTGCCACAAGAGTTGTTGTCCATAAAATCTTGATGAACCAAGAGGACTTGGCAAATTTTCAATATAAGGAAGATCCTAAGCAATATTCCGGTGGCAAGATTGAAGATTTGCAGAAATATTTTGGAAATAACTCTGCTAAAGAAATTGAAGGTGTATTTTTCGATGTTTATATGAAAGTCAATACTGCCGATAGCAATACAAAGACTGGAGCGGAGTTGGCAGCTGAAACTGGAACAGCAGTCGGAAACGGTGGTTTTGAAGCTGATAGTCGCTATCTTGCCGAACCATTCAAAAGTGCAATGACTGAGAAAGACGGAGCGAATTTTGTTCTGCCTATAGGAACGTATGTCTTTGTTGAAAATAAGGCGGAATCACCATACTATAACCAAAACGGTTCTGAGTTAACAGGCGCAAAAGCAGTGCCATTTACCCTAACGTTGCCACAGACTAAATACGATGGCACAGGCAACTATTCTGTTACAGATCCCCTTCATGTTTATCCGAAGAATACTGAGGATAAGCCAACAGTTGATAAGACATTTAATGATGGGACAATTGAGACCAAGCCATATGCTATTGGGACAGAAATCCCTTATAAGGTGACAACTAACATTCCTAAAGACGCTGATTATAAAACAATGGCGTGGGATGATGTCATGGTTGAAGGTCTGGACTTTAAGACAGGGTCGTTGAAGATTATGCTAGGTGATGTAGCACTTTCCAAAGATGAAGACTATACTCTAGCAGAGTCACTTCGAGGTTTTGTCTTAAGCATGACAGAGACAGGATTGGCAAAAGTTAAAGAAGCGGCAAAAGCAAATATTGCTACGATTACCTTAACTTATAGTGGTGTGCTGAACGCCTCTGCTAAAGTGGATACAGAAATCCCTAACACGGTTGATTTCCACTATGGTAACCGTCCAGGCATCGATTCTTTACCTAAGCTACCCCCAACTGTTGAGCCAAAGTCTGGTGAACTTGTGATTACAAAGACGTGGGGCGTTGGTGCAAATAAAGTCTCAGTTATGTTTGATGTTTATGAAGAGCTAACTGGTACAAAAGTAGCGACTGTAACCCTGCAAGCTGGAGAACAAAGTGTCACTGTTAGTGGTTTAGAAGACGGTAAAAAGTATGTTGTTCGTGAACAGAAAACTCAAAAAACATTGCCAGACTATAAGCCTAATGGAGCAGGACAACTGACAGTTAACAACGAAGAAAACTACAACCCAGAACCTATTAGACCAAAAGAACCTAAAGTTATCACTTATGGTCGCCGTTTTGTCAAAGTTAATGACCAAAATGATATTCTTGCAGGTGCAGAGTTTGTGGTGAAAAACTCGCAGGAACAATTTTTAGCAGCGAAACCAAATGACCAAAGAGTTGCAGAAAAAGCAGCATATGAAGCCGCAGAAGCAGCCTATCAAAAAGCGGTGAAAGCTAATCAATCGAAAGACCAAATTGAGACTCTTCAAAAAGCACGCGACTTGGCTTATGGCATTATGAACAATCAATGGGATTGGATTGATGACCAAAAACAAGCATATACATTTACAGCTGGAGAGGCGGGACGTTTCGAAGTCAAAGGTTTGGGAGCAGGTAAGTACTTCCTCCAAGAAACAAAAGCACCTGAAGGCTATGCGCTACTGACTGCAGATGTAGAATTTGAAGTGGGACCAAATACTTGGAACGATGCTACAGGAATCGATGGGCATACTAAGGTTACCAACAAGAAAATTACCATTCCGCAAACCGGTGGTATCGGTACCGTGCTCTTTACTATCGGTGGTCTTGGATTGATGGTATTTGCTTTCGTAGCAATGAAAAAACGCGAAGCTGACCGAGCATAACCTAAACAGAAAGGAGAAGAGACAGACATGAAAAAAATGATAAGTGTCTTAACACTTGTTTTGGGCATTTTCCTCTTCCTCCGTCCAGTTGCCGCCGAAACGGCTAACTTACCGATCACCATTCAGTTGGACAAACAAACTCAGGCTGGGCAAGTTCACTTACTCGTTTGGAAGGTTGATTCGACAAATTCAGCTGATACCCTTTATCAGCTTAGCAACGAAGAGTTGAGCCAACGTTATGGCAAGCCTTTTGTCACACCGACCAATGATGAGAAAGCGCAGATTGTCTTGACGGATTTGCCTGATGGGCATTACTATGTGAGACAGGCGGAAACAAATGCAGGCAAGCACTTAGTTCCCTTCTTCATAGATGTTCCTAAGCATGCCGGTCAAACGATTAACGCTAAACATCAAGTAGAGCCACAAAGTAAATTAGGTGGTTATCGCTTCAGAAAAGTTTCCAGTCAAGGCGGTCGCCTTGCTGGAGCACTTTTTCAAGTCTTTCAAGTTAACGACAGTGGCCAAGAAGAAGCTATTCAGCGCTCAGGTCAAGACTATGTGGTCATGTCTGATGCTGAAGGGAACGTTGAGGTAAGTAATCTCCCCTTTGGTCGCTACCTGTTAAGAGAAATCAAAGCTCCGACGGGTTATCAACAACTCAAAGAGGCTATCCCTTTTGAAATAACAGACTATTCTAATCAAGAGTCCCCGAAAACGATTGTGAATAGACCTAAAAAACAACCTAAAATTGTCGTTCCCTATACAGGGAATGCAGTGGTAATTGGTGTGATTGTCGCAGGCTTTACAACGTTTTTAGTTGGTTATTATCTGGTAAGTTCTCGTGAAAAGGACGAGGCCTAATCACCAAAATGTTTGAAAATAGGGCTCTTTGTCAACTGTAGTGGGTTGACCAATTTAACACCGAGAGAGGACAAGTTTAGTCTTCTCTCGTTTTATGTTTAGCGCAATGAAAATACAAGGTAGTAACCGCCCAATAACAGAGTATATTGAAAAAGTTCCAGAGTTAATATTAGCTCCGGAACTTTTTCTATTTGCAATTTTTCTGCATGTTTTTTGCCTATGGCAAATCCCCCTCTAGCACCTCCTTTTTTGCGAGTGTCTTCTCATTTGGAAGATGTTCTAGAAGATGGGTGATGTATTTTTCAGTATTCAAGTCGTGTCTCTTGGCCGTCTCAAGTAAACTCATACTTCCTGCTTGCCTGATAAAAACGTCCAATAGTAGGTCTTCTGCCTGTCGCTTTCTAAGACCTGATAAGAGGTTTCATCCGCATGAAGAATAGGCTGCGCCAATAATTTCTCACGTAAAAGGTCATAAAGAGGCTCAAAATAGTATTGACTTGATTTGATATGCCAGTTGGCAATCTCTTTACATGTAATGGAATGGGCAAGCCCGTTTTATTCCAATCCTCTTCCTGACGATAATTCGGAACCTTCAGATTAAATTTCTGATGAATTGTATGAGGATGATAGAAGCTGACCCAATGCTATGAGCTAACGGTGCTTTGGGTACAAGTGCCTTAATGATTTTATCAACGTGGCCCTCCTCACTGCAACTTTGACATTTATAGGCATGTTGGATATGGTCAACACGTTTTAATTGGGCAGGGATAAAGACCAATTCCTGCCTTTGAATACAGCTTCCAATCTCTTTAAGCTCACCCTGACAATCAGGACAACTGCCACCTTCTAATTTGTGGTGCACCTCTTCTGGGCTGAACTGATTGAGAATAGCTTGGCCAGGTGAGTGTCCCATTTTCAACCCGCTTATAGAGCAACCAAAATCCTTGACCACCCCAATAAAGAGCCTTAAAACGGTCTTTGCATCCGCCACAAAAGAGAAAGACTTGACCTGAAAATGGATCTAAGGCGAATTGGCTTTTGATGAGATAGGCCAGTGAATCAATTCCTTGACGCATATCCGTTTTCCCACAGACAAGATAAACATGCCCTAAATCACTGAGTTGGATTGTCATAGAGCAGTACCTTATCTAATATGGTCTCTAACGTCTCTTCGTTAATAGCGTGAAAGAAAGTGAGTTCCACTTTTCCGAGACGTACTTTCAGTAGAATAGTGTTTCTGTTTTTTCTTTCAAAGTGACGAGGCTTAGGGGGGTAAGGGAACGATAGGTGTTGGCATAATGAAAAACCTCCATTTCTGTTTTCTATTAACAGTTTAAGGGAGGTTGGATTATTTTTATAGATACTTCGTTATTGGGCGGTTACGATTTACCCACTACAGTCTTATAGAGCCATCTAAGAAGCACCTCTGATCATTCCGAAAGTGCCAATCACTCTCCTAGTTTCTCTACCCGTTCACATTGTCTGATGAATTCTGCAACGGCAAGGATTTGGGATTCTCCATTTTTAAGCGTCGTTTACATGCTATAACTAAGTAAATCAGTAATGCTAATAATAGAATCCAAATAAGGGCTAGCCAATATTCTTTGGTTACAACTGTTATCACCTCATGTGATAGAGATACCGTTGCAGGTGCAGGCAAAGTTAGTTTAACTGTTGGAACGCGCTCAGCATTTACCAATAGCCGATAATCAAAAGGAGGGTAGAGCGGTTCACAAGTCAACAAGGTCACCATATCTTTGTTTTCTATTGCTTTTAGCTGCTCCCAATCCTCAGCTGGAATGATAACTGATTCTGTCACACGATATTCTAGGGTTTGATTCGCTAAATCAATGTAGATACGATCATCTGTCTTCAATTCATTAATCCGCATAAACATAATGTCATCATACCAGCTTCGATGTCCAGCAATCACAGACCGATTACCGATGCCACCTGTCGGAAGAGCTGTCCCCGTGACAATCGTTGCTCCTAACGCAAGATGTTGCTCAGTAGCACCTATCCTAAGTGGTTGAGTTAATCCAATACTAGGAACTCTCACATAGCCGAATATCCCGTCCTCATCCAAAGACGTTAACACAGGGAGTTCACCTTTACCGGTTTCTGAAAAAGGGTCATTCGTTGCATAATCTTGCTGGTGAACGGCATCATTATAGGCGCTAGAAACATCTTCTTTCGCGCTACTCCAATCCTTGGAAACTGTTAATTGTTTGTGATAAGCAACGGTATTGTGAATTGGACTATAAGCTAAGATGCTTACCATCACAAAAATCATTGCAACACCCACAATCATTAGAATATACCCGTAGACTTGTTTTTTCATGACCTTTTCTTTCTTTTTTGATGATACAAGATGACTGCTAAGATGGCTAAAAAGATCAGGAAGAACAATAAGAACTCAACTAGACGTTGTCCCCAGAAAATTGCTGGCTTTTCAAAACGTGTTTCGCTCGCATCATACGGAATCCGATGCCCACGAACCAAGAGCCTATGTGAATTAACCATATAAGGTGTACATGTCAATAATGTGGCGTAGTCTTGGTCTTTTTCAACTTGGACCTTTGAAAAATCAGAAGGATTAACAACCACAATCTGATCTACCTCATAAGCCAAGGTATCGAAAATCGTCCTGATATAAAAAACCTGTCCTTCTTTTACTTTGTCCAAATCAGTAAACAGATTTGCTTCTGGCAATCCACGGTGGGCGGTGATAACCGTATGTGTGCTTGCCCCACCAATCGGGAGGGAAGTCCCTTCTAAATGTCCCGTTCCTTTTTGCAATACACGCTCAGTTGTTCCTGCATAAATGGGGAGTTTTGTACCAATGGTTGGAATATCAACATAGCCTAACTGTTCATTAATTTCCAACATCCGTGCATATTCTGCAATGCCTTTCTTTTCCTTATCCGTAAAGTAGGGGTCAACCATTTTAGCAGGATCAAGTGTTCCATTGTAAGCTTGAGCCAGTTCAAAGCGTTCCCTAAGTTCAATATCATCTAAAGTATTCACCGCTGTTTCAAAGCGTGAAATCTCCTGATTAGCACGATGACTATAATAAACATGGGATATCAAGGGATAGAGCAGACAAAGAAATCCGAATAAAAAGATTACATGATAGATGACGGATGAGTTTTTTTTCTTATTTGTCCTGCGCATGCTTTCTCCTTTTCCACAAGAGCCATAACAAGAAAAGACCAAATAATATCGCTAATAAAATAATAAGGTATGGCACATAATCTCTAAATTGTTTTGAGTGATACTGATGCGCCTTCTCCTCATAAGGAATACGGTGTCCGCGAACCAAAAGCCTGTGGGTGTTCAGTACAGGTGGCGTACAAGTCAATAAAGTAACATAGTCCTGCCCCTCCACAACCATTAAGTTAGAAAAATCTGTCGGCTCAACTACCTTAATTTGATCAACTTCATATGCCAATGTTTCAAAGATGTTGTGGACATAGAAAACATCACCTTCTTTGACTTTTTTTAAATCTGTGAACAACTTAGCAGTTGGAAGACCAGCATGCGAAGTTAAAACCGCATGTGTGTTAATGCCGCCAATAGGTAATGAAGTCCCCTCCAAATGACCAGAACCTCTGGAAATACTCTCTTCTTGTGTTCCTGCATACACAGGAATATCAATTCCAATCGGAGGCACTTCTACATGTCCAATTTGTTCACGAACTTCCAGCATACGCGCATATTCTGCCTTTCCTTGGCTACGCTTGTCTTCAGAATAAGGATCAGTGGTGACAACGTTGTGCAAGGTCTCGTTAAAAGCTTGAGCTAGTTCAAAGCGTCTTTTTAGTTCTTCATCATCTAATTTGTCTTTTTCAGATGAGAATTTTTGTACGGTATCAATCGCTTGGAAGGTATAATAAATTCTTGATAATTGGGGGTATAACAGCACACCAAACCCAATAATAAATATCAGCAGAAAGGGAAGATTTCTCCTGATAAAACTTTTCTTTTTTTTTCTCATAGCTATTTTTCCTCTTTTAAGATAACTTTTCACAACCCGTTGATGCAAAATTGGTATAGGTGTTTTCTCAGTTTTTTCAAGCTACTTAATATTCTGTGTAAAAAATCAGTTAGATTAAGATTGAAGACTTTTTGCTTTCGTCAATACCACAGCTTTCTTGCTAGCTAACATGGGATCACATCCGAATTACCTTATTGCATGTAGAGCTTTTCATTGTCTACTATTTTAACACAAAACAAATAGTTTTGGAAGCAACAGTGTAAATGCTCCACCGCAATGAAAGATAGTCTACTTCGTGAATAAAGTAGACTATCTGACGTAAAAACTTTCTGGGGAATCAGCTCTCAAAAGGTTAATCTCAAGGTGTCGCGTTATTGATAGGAAGTGGCTTGGCTCCTCTTATTTGGAGAAAGAGGTTAAAAGGATGATTGAGTTAAAAAGCTATCTTTTTAAAATTGATGTCAGGGCACAAAGGAGGAAGAGAAAGTTTTCATGCGTACGATTTGCCAATGGAAATCTGTTGAAAATTGAGGTGATTTGTGGTATGATAGGGTGATTACCTTCGAAAGGAAAAATGATGGCAACTAATTTACTCAGAACCCTGATTGAGAACGACAAAGGGGAATTGAAAAAGCTTGAAAAAATGGCTCAGAAGGTGGAAAGCTACGCGGATGCAATGGCGGCACTTTCTGATGAAGAGCTCCAAGCCAAAACACCAGAATTTAAACAACGTTACCAAAACGGCGAAAGCCTAGATGATCTCTTGTATGAAGCTTTTGCGGTTGTTCGTGAAGCAGCTAAACGGGTCCTGGGACTTTATCCTTACCCTGTGCAAATCATGGGAGGAATTGTCCTCCATCATGGGGATGTGCCAGAGATGCGTACTGGTGAAGGGAAGACCTTGACGGCCACCATGCCGGTTTACCTTAATGCTTTGACTGGTGAGGGAGTCCACGTTGTGACAGTCAACGAATACCTCTCAACGCGTGATGCGACGGAGATGGGAGAGCTTTACTCTTGGTTGGGGCTTTCTGTAGGGATTAACTTGGCCGCCAAGTCACCAGCTGAAAAGCGTGATGCCTACCGTTGTGACATCACTTATTCAACCAACTCTGAAATCGGTTTCGACTACCTTCGTGACAACATGGTTGTTCGTGCTGAGGACATGGTTCAACGCCCATTGAACTATGCGGTGGTTGATGAGGTGGACTCTGTTCTGATTGATGAAGCGAGAACACCTTTGATTGTGTCGGGAGCTAAAACTGGGGAAGCGGGTCAGCTCTATCATCGTGCTGATAGCTATGTCAAATCACTGGATAAGGATGATTATATTATTGATGTTCCTTCTAAAACCATCGGTTTGTCTGACTCTGGGATCGATAAGGCAGAAGCTTTCTTTCATTTAACTAATCTCTATGACATTGAGAACGTTGTCCTGACGCACTTTATTGATAATGCTCTTCGGGCTAATTACATCATGACCTTGGATATTGATTACGTGGTATCTGATCAGCAAGAAATTTTAATTGTGGACCAGTTTACAGGACGTACCATGGAAGGGCGCCGTTATTCTGATGGCCTTCATCAGGCTATTGAAGCCAAAGAAGGGGTTCCGATTCAGGACGAATCGAAAACATCTGCTAGTATCACCTATCAGAACATGTTCCGCATGTACAAAAAATTAGCAGGTATGTCAGGGACCGGTAAGACAGAAGAAGAAGAATTCCGTGAAATTTACAACATGCGGATTATTCCGATTCCAACCAATAAGCCAATCGCTCGTATTGACCACGAAGATTTACTTTACCCAAGTTTAGAATCCAAGTTTAATGCTGTTGTTGAAGATGTTAAGGCGCGCTACGAAAAAGGCCAGCCGGTTCTGCTGGGGACAGTTGCAGTAGAGACGTCTGAGTTGATTTCACGTAAATTAGTGGCAAAGGGCATTCCGCATGAAGTCTTGAATGCGAAGAACCACGCCAAAGAAGCGCAAATTATCATGAACGCTGGGCAACGTGGGGCTGTTACAATTGCGACCAACATGGCAGGACGTGGTACAGATATCAAGCTCGGTGAGGGAGTTCGTGAATTGGGCGGGCTCTGTGTGATCGGGACAGAACGTCATGAAAGTCGCCGGATTGACAATCAGCTTCGTGGCCGTTCAGGTCGTCAGGGAGATCCAGGTGAATCACAATTTTACCTGTCTCTAGAAGATGAATTAATGCGTCGCTTCGGATCAGAACGTATCAAAGCTGCGATGGAACGCTTTAACTTGACTGAGGAAGAGTCTGTGATTAAATCGAAGATGTTTACTCGTCAGGTCGAAGGTGCTCAAAAACGCGTAGAAGGAAATAACTATGACGCCCGTAAGCAGGTCTTGCAGTATGATGACGTCATGCGCGAACAAAGGGAAATCATTTACCGGGAACGTCACGATGTCATCACTTCAGACCGTGACTTGGCACCAGAAATTCAACAGATGATTCGTCGAACCATTGAACGTCAGGTAGATGCACATGCACATCTGAAAAACCGTGAGGAAGCGATTGAGTCCATTTTGAATTTTGCGCATATGGCTTTGGTGTCAGAGGAAGATTTGAGTTTTGAAGACTTGGAAAATCTCTCCAATGACCAAATCAAGGATCTACTCTACAACAGGGCGATTGACATCTATGACCAACAGGTTGCTAAGCTCCGTGACGAAGAAGCCGTCAAAGAATTCCAAAAGGTCTTGATTTTACGGGTTGTTGATAATAAATGGACAGACCATATTGACGCTTTGGACCAATTGCGCAGTGCGGTTGGTTTGCGTGGCTACGCTCAGAACAATCCAGTCGTAGAATATCAGGCAGAGGCTTTCAAGATGTTTAACGACATGATTGGAGCAATTGAATTTGACGTGACTCGTCTCATGATGAAGGCACAAATCCATGACAATATTGAGCGTGAACGTAAAGTTCAGCAGGTACAAACGACTGCGACTCGAAATATTCCAGCGGAGCAGTCTGATTTACCACGAGAGTTGGATTTATCACAAATTGGACGTAATGATCTATGTCCGTGCCAGTCTGGCAAGAAATTTAAAAATTGTCACGGTCGTGGATAAAGAGTAAGAAAAGTAGAGGATAAGGTATTGACATTTAAACCAATTAGCCAAGCCATTGATATTGAAGAAGTCCGTCATCTTTCTAAATTGACAGGGGACTGTCTTGAACAAAAAGAAAAACGTGATAAAGAGTTAGAAGCAATTATCAAGGGAGAAGATGACAGGCTCTTGCTGGTCATCGGTCCCTGCTCTTCGGATAATGAGGCGGCTGTTTTGGAATATGCCAAACGCTTATCTGCCTTACAAGAAAAGGTCAAGGATCGGATCTTTATGGTCATGCGTGTCTATACCGCTAAGCCTAGAACGAATGGTGATGGCTACAAAGGTATGATGCATCAACCTCATATAGGGGAAGCGCCTAGTCTCATTAATGGCATCAAGGCGGTTCGTAATCTCCATTACCGTGTGATTACAGAGACAGGCCTGACGACCGCTGATGAAATGCTCTATCCCGAAAACCTATCTTTAGTCGAGGATTTAGTATCCTATATTGCTATTGGAGCACGTTCAGTGGAGAACCAGCAGCACCGTTTTGTGGCTTCAGGGATTGATGTGCCGACAGGAATGAAAAACCCAACGTCTGGCAATCTGTCGGTCATGTTTAATGGTGTCTATGCAGCTCAAAACAAACAGTCTTTCCTCTTTAATAGCCAGGAAGTAGAAACCAGTGGGAATCCTTTAGCCCACGTGATTTTGCGTGGCGCTGTGACTGAGGCAGGAAAATACCAGCCTAACTACTACTATGATAACTTGGTGGACACCATCAACCAATATGAGAAGATGGGCTTGCAAAATCCCTTCATCATCATTGATACCAATCATGATAATTCCGGGAAACAGTATTTAGAGCAGATTCGGATTATCCGCCAAACCTTGATTAACAAGGCGTGGAATCCAAAAATCAATCAAGTGGTTCGTGGTTTTATGATTGAATCTTATCTGGAAGATGGCCGACAAGATGAAGCGCGAGTATTTGGCCAATCCATCACAGACCCTTGTTTAGGTTGGGAGAAAACGGATGCTTTGATTCAGGAAATTTACAGAACATTAGGAGAGCAGAATGGGCATTCATAAAAAAGGAAGCGTTGTTGACATTGAAGAAGTCAAGGCACCAACGCGACTAACTGGAGCAGTTCTTGAGAAAAAGCTTGCTAGAGATCAAGAGCTTCAGCGAATTATGACAGGCGAGGATGATCGCCTGCTTTTGATTATCGGCCCTTGCTCTTCAGACAATGAGGCGGCTGTCTTGGATTATGCGCAGCGGCTGGCTCAGTTGCAAGAAGAAGTTAAGGATAAGATTTTTATGGTGATGCGGGTCTATACTGCTAAGCCAAGGACTAATGGTTCAGGTTATAAGGGCTTGGTCCATCAACCAGATACTTCTAAGCTCCCTGATTTGATCAATGGCCTACAGGCGGTTCGAAACCTTCATTACCGAGTGATTACTGAGACAGGTCTGACGACAGCGGATGAAATGCTCTATCCAAGTAATTTAGTCTTAGTGGATGACTTAGTTAGTTACCATGCCGTTGGGGCTCGTTCGGTTGAAGACCAGGAGCACCGCTTTGTGGCTTCTGGGATTGATGTGCCAGTCGGGCTCAAAAATCCAACATCAGGCAACCTTAATATCATGTTTAACGGTATTTTTGCGGCGCAAAATGAACAAAATTTCTTTTTCAATGGTGCTGAAGTGGATACCGATGGCAATCCATTGGCCCATGCCATTTTACGTGGTGCGACTAATGCCTATGGGGAAAATGAACCCAATTATTACTACGACATTTTGCTAAAAGCCATTGCCCAGTATGAACAGATGGGGCTTGCGAATCCCTTTATCCTGATTGACACAAACCATGACAATTCAGGGAAAAATTACCTGGAACAGATTCGGATTGTTCGTCAAACCTTGATTAATCGTGATTGGAATCCAAAAATTAATCAGTATGTCCGTGGTTTTATGATTGAATCTTATCTGGAAGATGGGCGTCAAAATGAGCCGATAGTCTATGGGCAATCCATCACAGATCCTTGTTTGGGTTGGGAAAAGACCCAAGCACTTATCCATGAAATTTATGCGACTTTGAGATAATGGCAAGTAGGAGTGCGGCAATGCTAAAGGTTGTGGTTACTCTTTCTCTAAAGACGGCGGGTCAGCTGGACTTGGTCCAACTGGCTCTTTTCGCTAGTAGAAGGGAAGAGGAGCTAAGCTAGTCTAGCAGAGCCTGCTCTCTTACTTGTTGCGTAACTAGAGTATTCTGCATTAAACATCTGCCATCCGTTATTCTGATAGACTTATCTTACGCTAAGACAACTCATGAGACTTTTCGTGAGCCAGTTGGTTTGAAGGAATGGAGTGCTTATTTTTGTGGTTAACAGGCTCTAAATGTGCCGTGATTGCGAAAAAATGGGGAGTGGAGCAACAAGCAGTAATGTGTTAATCGTTTAGAAATGTCATCTCTTGTCTGAATAACTTAAATAGTCAGATGGTCGGTTTGAGCAAGTAGAGCTTCAAGGTTTTAAGGCGTTCAGTTGATAATGGTAGGTGACGTGTATTACCATTTAGGAGTTCTATACAGCTTATAAGCTTTGAAATACCCAATCGATGCGTCTGAGTTACTTGATGATAGTGACAGGAGAGATTACGATTTTTGCTCCAATCTTGCTAGTCACTAGTCAATAGAAGATTTAAATGAAAGGAAGCGCCTGATGATTAAAGGACACGGGATTGACCTTCAATCTATGGCAAAAATCGCTCAAGCTTATGCTAAAAATGAGCGTTTTGCTACTAAGATTTTGACCCCAAAAGAATTGGAAATTTTTGCGAACTTGTCAGAAAAGCGACAGATAGAGTATTTGGCAGGTCGTTGGTCTGCCAAGGAGGCATTTGCCAAGGCTTGGGGAACGGGCATTGGCCAGATTGCTTTTCTTGATTTAGAGATTTTGAACGATCAAAGTGGCGCCCCTATCTTTACCAAGCATCCTTTTGCAGGCCAAGTTTGGGTCTCTATTAGCCATTCGGAAGGTTTTGTTCAGACGAGTGTCCTATTGGAGGGAAAAGATGATTAGTAGTGAGCATCGTCCAACGAGCATTCAGGTTAATCTAGGAGCGATTCAGCATAATGTGGAGCAGATTACCTCCCGACTACCTAAAAAAACAAAGGTCTGGGCTGTGGTGAAGGCTAACGCTTACGGACATGGAGCAGTTGCAGTTGCTCGTTCTTTAGTCAACCAGGTCTATGGGTTTTGTCTGTCTAATCTGGATGAGGCTTTGGAGTTGCGCCAAGCAGGGATTGACCTGCCACTCTTAGTCTTGGGTGTTGTGCCAAAGGAGCATCTTCTCCTGGCGCACGAGTACAAGATTCAGGTGACCGTAGCGAGTCTGGCTTGGCTAAAAGAGGCTGTAGCCTTAGGGTATGATCTATCAGGCTTAGCCGTGCATGTCAAGCTGGACACGGGTATGGGGCGGATTGGCTTTAGGGAGCCAAGTGAGGTTAATGAGGCTATTGCGCTGATGCAGGAGCAGGGAATGCTTTTTGAGGGTCTCTTTACCCATTTTGCCACGGCTGATGAGGCCGATGATGCCTACCTTGAACAACAGTTATCTCAGTTCCAAAACTTGTTGAAAGACGTGGTAGAGCATCCCGAGATGATTCATACTAGCAATTCTGCAGCGACTCTTTGGCATCAGGAGACAATCTGTTCAGCCGTTCGCTTGGGGAATGCCATCTATGGGCTCAATCCGAGTGGCCGTGTTCTAGACTTGCCTTACAAACTCAAGCCAGCTTTATCTCTAACCACAGAATTGGTTCATGTTAAACAAGTGGAGGCTGGCTGCTCAGTGGGTTATGGGGCGACGTATCAAACCTTAGATGCTGAGTGGATTGGAACTATTCCGATCGGTTATGCAGATGGCCTTACGCGAGATATGCAGGGATTCTCTTTCTTAGTTGACGGGCACCCTTGTGAAATAATCGGCCGAGTGTCCATGGATCAGGTGACGCTCCGCTTGCCGGGACCGTATCCTTTGGGAACCAAGGTGACTTTGATTGGCCAGGAACAGGATTCCGTCATCAGTGTTCAAGACTGGGCGGACTACAGAGGAACCATAAACTATGAAATTGTTTGTCTTCTGAGTGATCGTATACCAAGGCATTATTGTTAATCAGCATTGGAAAGGAGTTCGGGATGGAATTGACCGATCAACTGGTTGTTTTGTCAGGTGTTGGACCAAAATCTGCTGAGAAGTTTTTAAAATTAGGGCTGACCACTGTCGAAGATGTCCTGCTCTACTATCCTTTTCGCTACGAGGATTTAAAGGCTAAACAGGTGCTTGAACTCTTAGACGGTGAAAAGGCAGTGGTCGTTGGTCAAGTGGTAACCCCAGCTAACGTTCAGTATTATGGCTACAAGCGTAATCGAATCAGTTTTAAGCTCAAGCAGGATGAAGTAGTGGTTGGTGTCAGTTTTTTTAACCAGCCCTATCTGGCAGACAAGCTAATTCTGGGTGAACAAGTGGCTATCTTTGGCAAGTGGGATCAGAAAAAAACTCAGTTGACAGGGATGAAGGTTATTTCTCAAGCCCAAGATGATATGCAGCCAATTTATCATGTGGTACAAGGAGTAACACAGAGCAATGTGGTTAAGCTGGTAACCAGCGCCTTTGAAGCGGGTTACCATCAGCTGCTGCCAGAAAATCTCCCTCAGGTGCTTTTAGACAAATACCGTTTGCTAGAGCGGCAGGCAGCCGTTTTAGCCATGCATTTTCCAGTTGATCTAGTCCAATATAAGCAGGCGCTCAGACGAATCAAATTTGAAGAACTCTTTTATTACCAGATGCAGTTGCAGGTGTTGCGGCAAAGAACCAAGTCTGTGGATTATGGGCAAGCTCTTTGCTATGATGAGACTTTGCTGGAGCACAAGATCAAGGAACTTCCCTTTGCTCTGACTCAGGCCCAATTGCGGAGTTTAAAAGAAATCCTAGAAGACATGGCTTCCTCTTGTCATATGAATCGCCTTCTCCAAGGGGATGTTGGCTCAGGGAAAACAGTGGTTGCAGGGCTTGCCATGTATGCAGCGGTGACGGCTGGTTTTCAGGCGGCTATTATGGTTCCAACGGAAATTTTGGCAGAGCAGCACTATCAGAGTTTGACCAATCTTTTCCCGGAGTTATCTATCACCTTATTGACGGGGAGTATGAAAGTCGCTGAAAAACGCCAGGTCTTACATTCTATTGCGATCGGCGAGGTTGATATGATTGTAGGCACACATGCTCTGATTCAGGATAGTGTTGACTATCACCGTTTAGGGTTGGTGATTACAGACGAACAGCACCGCTTTGGGGTTAATCAGCGCAAGTATTTTCGGGAAAAAGGTGTCAATCCAGATGTGTTGATGATGACAGCGACGCCGATTCCGCGGACCCTGGCGATAACTGCCTTTGGGGAGATGGATGTCTCCATTATTGATCAATTGCCTGCTGGACGAAAACCGATAAGGACCCGCTGGGTGAGACATGAGCAATTGCCTCAGGTTTTGACTTGGTTAGACAAAGAATTGGCTCAAAATGCCCAGGTTTATGTTATTTCACCCTTGATAGAAGCTTCTGAAGCCTTGGATTTAAAAAATGCCGTGGCTCTGGCCGAAGAGCTAGAGGCTTATTTTGAAGATAGGGCTAAGGTCGCTCTCCTTCATGGAAAAATGAAAGCCCAGGAGAAGGAAGAAATCATGGCAGATTTCAAGGCCAAGCAGATTGATATCCTAGTCTCGACAACAGTTATCGAGGTTGGTGTCAACGTTCCTAATGCGACCATTATGCTGATCATGGATGCAGACCGCTTTGGCCTGAGCCAACTTCATCAGCTAAGGGGCCGTGTTGGGCGTGGGGATAAGCAGTCATATGCGATTTTGGTTGCTAATCCAAAGACAGAATCCGGCAAAAAACGGATGGTGATTATGACAGAAACGACAGATGGTTTTGTCTTGGCGGAAGAAGATTTGAAAATGCGTGGTGCTGGGGAGATCTTTGGAACCAGACAATCAGGCATTCCCGAATTTCAAGTGGCTGACCTCGTGGAGGATTATCCTATTTTAGAAGAAGCTAGACGTGTGGCTAGCCAAATTGTTCAGGAGGATGATTGGCAGAATGATCCTAGATGGCAGTTAGTCGCTGAACATTTGGAAGATAAGGGTCAGATTGATTAAACAGAAATCCTCTTGAGAAAGAGTTAAAGAAGAAGCTTGGCAGAGCGAGTTGTCGAAGGGCGTTTTCCGGAGCAGTTCTTCCAATTTCTTTTATGTCATGGAGTTGTAATAATAACGGGGAAATATGTCAAAAAAGTGTAATATGCATTTGGCTTTGAATCTGTTAAAATGGTAGTACTGATAATTAACGGATAATAGGAGAAGACTAGCGTGATCAAGAAGATTTTTTCCAGCTTGCTGTTTAGTACAGCGACGCTTGGTGGTGTCGTAGGGCTTGTCGCTCAAACCAACCAAGACCAATCAACCTCAGCCAGTGAGGCGACCGCTCCGTCTTTACAAGCGACAGAGACTACCAAGGCTGTTTTATCTGCAGAACCTCTGAAATCTTCTGAGAAGCCTAAGGAGGAAGTAAAACAAGAAACAACTCTGCTGACCAATCTTGTTTCTAAAGCACCGGTAGTGGTACCTACTCCAGTAGAACCAGCAGTAGTTAAGGAAGAGGTAGTCTATGAGGATGTCCAAGCAGTGCGTACTGGATTTAAGCCAGTAGCTCCTCAATTGATTGAAGCACAACCTGAGTCTGCGCCTCAAATTGAAGAGAAAAAAGCACCGGAGACTCCGGCCTTCGAACCGGTTAAGGAAGAGAAGGTTGTTGCTTTGGTTTCTCCAGCTCCAGTTGTTCAGCCTTTAGTTCAGGCGGCAGAACATAAGTCTACTGAGGTGGTGACGGAAACAAAGGTGGCAGAGCCTATCCAGTCCTCTGCAGAGAAAACGACGTTAGTTGAAGAGAAAATTGAGCAGCCAGCTATTGATAAGTCAGAGCCCGCTACAAAAGAGTCAGCGCAAGTGTTGCCAGTGACCCCAGCTCCAGTTGTAACTTTGGCCTCAGTAGAGACTAAGCCAGAAGAGATAGCGAAGCCAATTAAACCTCAGGAAGTGAGTACAGAAGTAGTTTCTCTTGTTCAAAAACAAGACCTACCGGAAACTCCAGTTTCAGCTCCTGTTGCTACGGAGCCTGTCAAGCCGGATGTGACAACGGTAAATGAGGTTGTTGTAAACACACCTCCTGTTGAAGTGATTAAAGTAGAAGCTCCAGCTCCAGTTGTTACTGAGCAACCAGCTCCTGTAACACCTGTTGTCACTCCTCTAGCTACAGAAGGAGTAGGAATTAGTTCATCAACGGCAATGAATAACCCTTATCCAGTCGGTCAATGTACTTGGGGGGTTAAGGTTTTGGCACCGTGGGTCGGTGACCATTGGGGCAACGCAGGTGACTGGGCAAATTCGGCGCGAGCAGCAGGTTATGCGGTCGGCACAACTCCTACAGTTGGTGCTATTGCAGTTTGGCCAAAAGATGGTGGTGGCTATGGACATGTTGCCTTGGTGACATCTGTAGAAACACCAGATCGTATCCAAGTATCTGAAGCGAATTATGCAGGAAATCAGTCCATTGGGAACTATCGCGGTTGGTTCAATCCAACTTCCTCAACATGGGGTGGAGAGGTATATTATATCTATCCTAGCCTTTAAAAATTAAGTCAGATCGATATAATAAAACGAACTCTACTTGAGGAGTTCGTTTTTTCATTTGATGCGTCACCAGATTTTCCTTTGAATACTTTCTGATAACTGTTTAAGCAAGACTTGGTGTGGGAAAATTATCTGTTTAATCTTTTCCTATTGACATAAGAATGCCACTCGATGCGTCTAAAATAATTAAAACCGTTTTGGGTATTGGGAATTTCTTTGTAGTGATGGCGAGGTTGACATTCGCCACTAAATTATAACAAGTTAAATGTAAGGACAAGAGAGCTAGCCTTCAATGTAACTTTTAAGAGGCTGGTCTTTGAGCCCTGCATTCAGAGCAATCAGCAGTTTGAGACGGGCTTTCTGGGCATTGAGTTCTTTGACAAAGAGAATTCCCATTTCTTGGAGTTGGACACCACCACCTGGATAAGCATAGACTGGTTCAGCAATTCCGTTGAAACATCTGGAGACTAGAACAATGGGAAGCCCTACATCTAGAAGCTCTTTTAGAGCTTGGCAAGCTTTGGGAGGAATGTTGCCAGCGCCCATCGCCTCAATGACGAGTCCTGACAGTCTAGTTTTATCCAGCATATCAAGGAGACTCTCCTCCATTCCAGCATATACTTTGATGATGGGAACGAGTCCTGAAATTTCGGTTAGGTGAAATCTAACGCGTTCTTCCGCCTGTTTAAAGAAGAGAATATGATTTTTGCTGACAAGACCTAATGGACCGTGGAGAGGGCTTTGAAAGGTTGAGAGATTGGTGGTGTGAGTTTTGGTCACGTATTTGGCGGCATGGATTTCCTCATTCATGACGACGAGAACCCCCTTGTCACAAGCTCTGGAATCAGCAGCTACCCTTAGGGCAGCTTGGTAGTTGGAAATACCATCACTGCCGAATTCATTAGAGGAGCGCATCGCTCCTGTCAGAACGATTGGCAGCTGTGGAATAGCCATTGTATCCAAAAAATAAGCGGTCTCTTCCAAAGTGTCTGTGCCGTGGGTAATAACGATGCCGTCGTAATGCTGGCTATTGTCGAGGATCAGCTGGTAGAGTTTTAACATGTGACTGGGGTTGATGTGGGGACTTGGAAGATTGAAAACTTCAAGATTGGTGACCTCTATCTGATCTGGTTTTTCACTAATATTTGCAATTGGATTGGTTGCAGAAGGGCTAACATGGCCAGCAGCATTCTCTGACATAGAAATCGTGCCACCAGTATGGAGGATTAGGATTTTTTTAACCATTTTTAAAGCCTCTTTTCATGATCTATGGTATAATTTATTTTAGCATAAAAACAGAAAGTTGGTAATGTTTTGAACATAAAAGCAGTATTTTTTGATATCGATGGAACATTATTGACTGATAATCGTACGGTTTCTGCTTCAACCATACAAGCGATTAATGAATTGAGGCAAAAAGGCTACCTAGTTGGCTTAGCAACGGGACGGGGTCCTAGTTTCTCCATGCCCTATATGGCAGCCTTAAACTTAGACGTAGCAGTTTGTTATAATGGGCAATACATTTTTGGTCGGAGAGGCGTTCTGGCAGAGCAGCCTTTGCCGATGGATAGCCTCCGAGACTTAATCGACTATGCCCAGCTAAAACGGCGAGATCTTTCTTTTGGAACAGCAAACGATGTGGTAGGGAGTAAGCTGTTACACGTCGGAGTGAAACCGTGGGCTTACTGGCTGGCGAGTCGAATGCCTGATTTTTTAGCGCATTTCTTGATGGCTGGTTTTAACCATATTTACCGCCGAATTCGGCCGAAGACTAAGGAAAATATGCTTTCTAAATTGAATCAGCCGATTTATCAGGTCGTGGTGCTAGCGAGTAAGAAAGAAACTGATAAGCTCGGTGGGCGATTTCCTAAATTGACCTTTACGCGAAGTAGTCCATTTGCAGCAGATGTCATTAGTCGAGGTATGTCTAAGATTAAGGGAATCGGTTTGGTTGCCAAGCATTTTGGATTTGAGTTGAATCAGATTATGGCTTTTGGAGATTCTGAAAATGATTTAGAAATGCTTGCTGGTGTCGGGATAGGTGTTGCTATGGGAAATGCTAAAAAGCGTGTCAAACAAAGAGCAACCTATACGACAGATACCAATAATCGCTCTGGGATCGCCAAGGCTTTGAGACACTTTCAGTTGGTAGAAGGAGGACAGAGGGATGAAACGTAAGGATCATCACTTCCAAGCTGTTCAGGAATTTCACCGTCTGATGGATGGGAAGGTTCCTGAGACTCCTAGGCCATTTCGTTATCAAGAGGTGTTGCATCGTGTGGATTTTAAATTGGAAGAATTATTAGAGCTGGTTTATGGCGCTGCTGAAAGCCAAGAAGGCTTTGAAGAAGGTGTGATGGCTTTACATCTTGCCTTAGACAAAGCTGCGCAAAAGATTCGCTCAAAACAGGCAAGCAATAAAGTAGGACCGTCTTTGACCAGTCAGGTCGATGCACTAGTTGACCTGCTTTACCTCACCTATGGTAGCTTTGTTCTGATGGGAATTGATCCAGAGCCATTTTTTCAGTTTGTGCATGAAGCTAATATGGCGAAGATTTGGCCAGATGGCAGGGCTCATCACGACCCTGTCACTCATAAAATTTTAAAACCACCGCACTGGGAAAGCGAGTTTGCGCCAGAGCCTAAGATTAGAGAGGAACTTCAGCGACAACTTAAATCGGATCAATAGCCAAACGAAGAGATTGAACAAAAATGATGCTATCCTTATTGAAATTCAAAATCTAAACAGGAAGTGTCCGTCAACTATTTTTGAGTTACTGTGGTACTTAAAAAGTAGTCACTCAATGAGCGCCAACTCACTCAGATTTTGATGGTCATTTAGTCTAAAATCTTTCAAAATCCATTGCATTAAAGAAACGCATAAAATCAAAGTTTCGGATACCTTGGTTTTATGCGTTTTCCTTGTTTGACCATCCCTCTGCAAGAGTAGCAGAGGGATGTGTTGTGTATGAGACTTAACGGAATTTAGCTGTTCTAAAGAGGTTATGCTTATTGAGATAAGTTATCTTGGACAGCTTTGCCTTCTTCAAGCAAGGCTTCAACAATCTTACGATCTCGAATTCTAACGGAATCGTTAATGGTTTGGGCTGATTGGACGATGGCCTGTTCTAATTGCTGGCGTTGGGCACGGCCGTTTGTAATGGCTTGAATGATGCCTTCATTTTGAGCCACGAGGCTTTCAGCCAACTTAGTCACAGTTTCAATGGCCATGGTCGGACGTTGAGCAGTAGCTTCCATGCGAGGAATCGCTTCTTTGCTGGTTTCAGCCAGCATTTGGAGGGCTGCATTATTAGCGTTGATAATGGCGTCTGCGGTGACTTCGGCCTTGACAGATTGTTGCAACATGCCCAGCTGAGCAATAGAGAGTTTCATCGTTGGAATAGTGTTGCGACGAATCATCCCCAGCTTTTGTTTCATGTCTGAGGAAACCTTGACAAGATTACGCATCTGTGGCGTGGTTGCCCAGGCGACATAGAGTCGACTGATGTATTCAGTGCGTTGTTGCTCCAAGGAATTAACCACCTCGGTCATCCGCATCATTTGCTCATTTTTCACTTGATAGTCAACAGAAGTAGAATCTAACAATGCCAATTCTTGTTGGAGCTGGTCCGCTCTTTGGCTAGCTTCTCGACCGCTGGCTTCGACAAAGGCGATGACACCAACTAAGTTTTCAATAGAATTCGTATTTTCTTCAATTAGGAGCTCAGCGGAGATAATATTACGTGAGAGAGTATCTTCGTTTTTAGCAACGCTAGCTGCTAGGCCATCCATTCGATTTTCGATGGATTGGGCTTCAAAGTAGAAGTCTTGGAGACTGGATTTGCCCTGTTTAAAGAGTTTTTGAAGGAGATTCGGCTTCTTTTCTAAATCAGCAGCTTCGCCGACATTCTTGTACTTGGCAACGAAACCGTTCAGCTCGCGGTTAGTGTTGAGCAGGAGCTCATCGACCTGAGGAATCTGGATATTTTTTTGTTCCTTTAAAATGTGGTTAACTGTTTTGTTGACAGCTTCGACGGCTTCTTTCCCGAAGTCCAAGAGACTGTTTTGGTTGTCTACAAAACTATCAACAAGAGCTGGAACACGGCTAGAAATGGCCTCTTTTTGCTCAGGGGTTAACTTATCAAAGAAAGAGAGCGACTCAGCTTCGCCTTGAGCTGTCTGTTGGATCAGTTCAGTTGTTTTATCAGTTGGAACAGCAGCAGAATTAGCAATTTTATCGATGTCGAAATTGAACGTTTGTGTCATGGGTTACTCCTTTTAATTATCGTTTTGCAAGAGGCGTAGGCTAATTTCAAAATTCATCATGTCATTCTCGTTAATTTGTCGTAGGGTTTGTTTGAGAATTTCCTGACCACTTTCAAGAGAAAATTTAGCCTGTTTAAGGCGGTCTTCTGCTTTGAAGTATTGGCTGGGATCTTCCTTGATGCGCAGATAGCCGTCTAGAACATCGTTGAAATTTCTCATATTGCTGAGATGGATGGCTAAGAGCTCTTTCTTATTAGCCAGTTGTGCTTTCTCTAGTTTCTCAACGATTTGCTCATGGCTCTTACTGAGGGAAGTATAGGTTTCTAAAATCTCTGGAGCGACCTGTTGGATGTGGCGCATCTTCAGAAAGGTTTCATGGCTCTTGTCATCAGCTGCCTGATAGATAATATCAGGATTATCAACAGTTTCTTTGGGTCTTAGCCTTGCAGTGACCTTTTCAGCTTCTGGGAAGATGTCTTCCACAAGATTGAGGACACCATCGGTTACATCGTTGAGGAAATTTCCTTTGGGCTTTAGAGCAGACGACACATGAATTAGGCTGATCGCATCTTGGTACTGTTGGGTATCCAGACGGTTACTGTGACGCTCAACTAAGCGATCTAGTTCTTTGGCATCTTGGTTGATCTTGCGGTAGAGTTGGGGATACTGACCTTGTTGGTCACTTTGTTTGAGATTTCTGACGTAGTCCAATCCCATTTGAAGGCTGACCGTCAAGCGTTCAATGCGCATCAAGTCTTTTTGGGTTTTGTAGCGCCAGGCCCCGATGCCACCTGCGACTGGTAAACCAAGGATGAGAACAGTTATCAAAAAAACATTCATAAACCACTTCCTATTTCTAACAAACTTCTCTTAAATTATACACTGAAAGCCTTCTGTAAACAAGCATTTAGCAAGGTTCAAAATGAGAAGAGACAAACCAATGAGTGATGAAAAAGATGCACGTTGGCCTTTGATAGGAGCTTAGGTGAGGCGTTAATTTTCATCTTATCCGCTTCTTCAACACTGAAATAAAGCAGAAGCACAAAGCCAGCGTACGCAACCTATCTTGTTTTCATTGAAGGGGAATCATTCTAGCCATCAAAGACTCAAGGCTAGAACACCAGGGTTCTAGCCTTTTGGAAGGTGGAGAAGCGCTAGACTTTATTGGGGTCACGGACGATCAGCAGATCGACTCGGGCGTTGCGCATGATGTATTCGGAAGATGAGCCGATGAGCAAACGCTCAAAAGAATTGAGCCCTGTAGCTCCTAAAAGAATGAGATCAACCTGCTCACGGTCAGGAATTTCTTTTGCTAGGAGTGGTCGAGGGTCACCTAGTTCTAAAACCTGCTTGATGTGTTTCAGGCCGGCCTGACGGGCACGGTCTTCATAAGCCGCCAATTGTGCTCTTGCTTCTTTTTCGAGGTTGACATAAATATTGGTGTCAAAGGCTGAGTAGGTGTGCAGGGAACGATTGTCAATGACATGGGTAATGATGAGTTTAGCTTGGTTCCGCAAGGCGACATGGATGGCTTTTTCAAAGGCTAATTCAGCCTCTGGAGAGCCGTCAACAGCGACCATAATGGTCTGATAAGTTTGAAGCATAATCCGTCCTCCTTTTTATGGTGCCAGTCATTCGCGCTATATTATCGCGATTCTTTCTAATTCTATTGTAAACTATTCCGATTGAAATGTAAAGGCTTACAAAAAAATACGTTCCAAAACCTTTTCTTTTTGATTGTGAAATAAAACGAAATGCGCTACAATAAGACATACTTTAAAAGAGGATAGTGAGGACAAAAGAGATGAAATTATTTAATAAGTCATCTAAATTGGAACATGTGGCCTACGACATCCGTGGTCCAGTGCTTGATGAAGCTAACCGCATGCGAGCTAATGGTGAACAAATTTTACGTCTCAATACAGGAAATCCAGCTGAATTTGGTTTTAAGGCTCCAGATGAGGTCATTCAGGATTTGATCCGAAATGCTAGATACAGTGAGGGCTATTCGAACTCCAAAGGCATTTTTTCAGCTCGTAAAGCGATTATGCAGTACTGTCAGTTGAAAAAGTTTCCCAATCTTGATGTCGATGATATCTACATCGGAAACGGGGTATCTGAGCTGATTACCATGTCTATGCACGCGCTTTTGGACAATGGGGATGAGGTATTGGTGCCTATGCCAGACTATCCCCTTTGGACAGCATCTGTCAGTCTGGCTGGTGGGAATGCTGTTCACTATATCTGTGATGAGCAGGCGGAGTGGTACCCTGACATTGACGACATTAAGAGCAAGATTTCTGACCGCACCAAGGCCATTGTCATCATCAATCCCAACAACCCAACAGGCGCCCTTTATCCTAAGGAGATTTTAGAAGAAATCGTCGAGCTTGCTCGCCAGCATGAGTTAATCATTTTCTCGGATGAGATCTACGATCGCATGGTCTTTGACGGACTAGAGCATACGCCGATAGCTAGCCTAGCACCAGATGTCTTTGTCGTGACGATGAATGGTCTTTCCAAGTCTCATCGGATCTGCGGTTTCCGCGTGGGCTGGATGGTGCTCTCTGGCCGTAAAGACCATGTCAAAGGCTATATGGAGGGGCTCAATATGATGGCGAATATGCGCCTTTGTTCCAATGTCTTAGCGCAGCAAGTCGTTCAAACGTCGCTTGGTGGTTATCAATCGGTTGACGAACTGCTCAAACCAGGCGGTCGCCTCTATGAGCAACGTGAGTTCATCACCAAGGCCATCAATGCTATTCCTGGGCTGTCTACTGTCAAACCCAAGGCAGGCCTTTATGTCTTTCCTAAGATTGACCGAGATATGTACCGCATTGATGACGATGAACAGTTTGTGTTAAACTTTCTCAAGCAAGAAAAGGTCATGCTCGTACACGGTCGGGGCTTCAACTGGAAAGACCCTGATCATTTCCGGATTGTCTACCTGCCAACAGTGGAAGAGCTTGGAGACCTCCAAGAAAAACTAACGCGCCATCTGAAGCAATATAAGCGATAAAGACTTCGCAGACAAGACAGTCTATGTTTTGTCTGTTTTTTACATTTTAACAATAGGAATATTCTGATAATTGTTGCGATTTTATGCAATATCTGATATAATGATTATAATTAAAAACAAGGTGGTTGAAATGGCAACTTTATTAGAAAAAACACGCAAGATTACAGCAATTTTGAAACGTTCTGAGGAACAACTTCAAGCGGATCTTCCTTATAATCCAATCGCAAACCAATTGGCGGATATCATTGACTGTAATGCTTGTATTATCAATAGTTCAGGAGAGGTATTGGGGTATTTCCTCAAATATCGGACCAATAATGATCGGATTGAGGCCTTCTTTGAGCGCAAGCAATTCCCTGAAGATTATGTACGATTGGCCTCATTGATTTATGAAACAGAGGCCAATATTCCTGTGACTAACGAATTAACAGCATTTCCAAAGGATGCGCAGGACCTCTATCCTAACGGTTTGACAACCATTGTCCCTATTCATGTCTCTGGGATTCGCTTTGGTTCTCTGCTGATCTGGCGCAATGATGAGCAGTTCCACGATGAGGACTTGATTCTAATTGAAATGGCTTCGACAGTAGTGGGGCTACAATTGTTGAATTTCCAACGCGAGAAAGACGAGGAAAGTATCCGTAAACGCACAGCTGTTAATATGGCAATCAATACCCTTTCTTACTCCGAAATGAAGGCTGTTTCTGCTATTTTGCAAGAGCTAGATGGCAAAGAAGGCCAATTGACTGCATCTGTCATTGCGGATCGTATCGGTATTACACGGTCTGTGATTGTTAATGCCCTTCGTAAGTTAGAGTCTGCCGGAGTGATTGAAAGCCGTTCGCTCGGCATGAAGGGAACTTACTTGAAGGTCTTGATTCCAGATGTTTTCGAAGAAGTGAAGAAACGAGATTACTAAGATGGCTGAGAAAGCTTTAATTTCGATTGATTATACCTATGACTTTGTAGCTGATGAAGGTCGGTTGACAGCAGGGAAGCCTGCTCAAGCCATTGAGAAACGGATTGCTTCGGTCACACAGGAAGCCTATGATCGTGGGGATTATATTTTCTTTGCGATTGATGGTCATGATGACGGAGATGTGTTTCACCCTGAAAGCAGGCTATTTCCTCCCCACAATATCAAAGGAACCTCTGGTAGGGACCTCTATGGCCAATTGGCTGAGGTTTACGAAGCCATCAAGGAGGACACACGTGTTTTCTGGCTTGATAAGCGGCATTATTCGGCCTTTTCAGGGACAGATTTGGATATCCGTCTGCGAGAACGTGGGGTAAAAACAGTGATCCTAACGGGTGTTTTATCAGATATCTGTGTCCTTCACACAGCTATTGATGCTTATCATCTAGGGTATCAGATTGAAATCGTGGCCTCAGCTATTGCTAGTCTGACAGAAGCAAATCACCAATTTGCCCTCAAGCACTTTAAAAATGTCCTTGGGGCAACTATCGTAGAATAATTGAAAAAGCAGCGATCAATCGTCACATCTAGCGATTGGTCGCTGCTTTGTCTGTGTAAAGAGTTATCGGTAGAAGGAGCGTTAGCTTAAAGCAGTAGCAGGCTCTCCGCCTTACTTTAAGCAAGTTGAACCCCTATTTAGAGTGTGATGCGCATAAGGGGGTTCTGGGAATTTTGGAGTTACGATAAAGAGGTTGACTGGATTAATGAGATACCTTTAAACAAGATCATCTTCCCTATACTGCTTTTTCTCCATCATTCGCAGAGAGATTTCAAAATCGTCAGGCTCAGCTTCATTTAATTTTTTCAAAGTAGCATCAAGGTCTGTGTCAAATTGTTCCAGGGCAGCCTTGGCTTTAGTTAATCGTGATTCAGCTTGATGATAGTTCTTTGGAGCTTTCTTGATTTTGAGATAGCCGTGGAGAATATCATAGAACTGTTTCATGTTAATTTCGTGAATGGCTGTCAATTCAGCCTGATTATCAGCGTCCTGAAGTTTGGACTACCAACTTATTCATCTATCTCGATTGATTCCTTTTTGACAAATAGTTTGGGATTGGACTACCATATGCCAGATTCGGACCTTATTTACCACTTGTCTTTTGAAGAAGATGAGTCTGGGGAGTTTAGATTGCACAATATTTTTATTTGGCAGGAAGATCAGTTAAAAGACTAGCTTTGCTAGGCAATTACGACAGTCCCAATTCAGCTGTTATCGCGTAATTTTGAATTAAAAATAGGCTAAAGTATGGTATAATAGGTAGAATTCTGTAAATGAGCAAGGAGAAGGTATGAAAATCTCAGAAGAAGAAGTACGTCACGTGGCCAAGTTGTCCAAGCTGGCTTTTAGCGACGAAGAAACCACGGCCTTTGCAACGACGTTAACCAAGATTGTTGACATGGTTGAATTGTTAAATGAAGTGGATACGACAGATGTGCCTGTCACAACGACTATGGCAGACCGTAAGACGGTTGTGCGTGAAGATGTAGCGGAACAGGGAACTGATCGGGAAGTGTTGTTTAAAAATGTGCCGGAAAAAGAAAAGAACTTTATCAAAGTTCCAGCTATCCTAGAGGAAGGAGGAGATGCCTAATGACTTTTAACAAGAAGACCATTGACGAATTACATGAGCTTTTAGTGAAAAAGGAAATTTCAGCAGTAGAGTTGACCAAGGCGACCTTGGAAGATATCCACACCCGTGAAGAGGCAGTAGGTTCTTTTATTACAGTAGCAGATGAGTTAGCCATCGCTCAAGCTGAGAAGGTTGATGCGGCAGGCATTGAAGGGGATAAGATTTTGTCAGGGATTCCTCTAGCCGTCAAGGACAATATCTCGACCAAGGGGATTTTGACGACTGCAGCTTCGAAGATGCTCTATAATTATGAACCGATTTTTGATGCGACAGCTGTTTCCAATGCTTATGATAGTGGAATGATTGTCATTGGAAAGACTAATATGGATGAGTTTGCTATGGGTGGCTCAACGGAGACCTCTTATTTCAAGAAGACCAAGAATGCTTGGAATCAGACTAAGGTACCAGGGGGGTCATCTGGTGGTTCTGCGACAGCAGTAGCTTCTGGTCAGGTCCGTCTGTCCTTGGGTTCGGATACAGGTGGCTCTATTCGTCAGCCAGCCGCTTTTAACGGTATTGTAGGGCTCAAACCGACCTATGGAACGATTTCGCGTTATGGGCTTTTTGCTTTTGGTTCGTCTCTGGATCAGATTGGTCCTTTTTCACAGACCGTCAAGGAAAATGCCCATTTGCTCAATGTCTTAGCGAGCAGCGACAGTAAAGATGCAACATCTGCTCCTATTCAGATCGCAGACTATACAAGCAAGATTGGTCAAGACATTAAGGGGCTTAAAATTGCTTTACCTAAAGAATATTTGGGTGAGGGAATTGAACCGGCTATCAAGGACAATATCTTGGCGGCTGCTAAGCAGTTTGAAAATTTAGGGGCGATTATTGAGGAAGTTAGTCTACCACACAGCAAGTATGGTGTAGCAGTTTATTACATCATTGCATCTGCGGAAGCTTCTTCCAACTTGCAGCGTTTTGACGGCATTCGCTATGGCTTTAGGGCAGAAGATGCGAAATCGCTGGAGGAAATTTATGTCCATACCCGTAGTCAAGGCTTTGGCGACGAAGTGAAACGCCGGATTATGCTGGGCTCCTTTGCTCTGTCTTCGGGCTATTATGATGCCTATTTCAAGAAGGCAGCTCAAGTGCGGACCTTAATCATTGAGGACTTTAAAAAGGTCTTTGCGAATTATGACTTGATTTTGGGGCCAACAACGCCGACGGTGGCCTATGATTTGGGTAGCCAGAGCCAGGACCCTGTGGCCATGTACCTGGCGGACCTTTTGACCATTCCTGTCAACCTGGCAGGGCTTCCGGGGATTTCCATTCCATCTGGCTTTGTGGATGGCTTGCCAGTAGGTTTGCAATTAATTGGTCCTAAATACTCTGAGGAAACCATCTACCAAGCGGCGGCTGCTTTTGAAGCCGTGACTGATTACCATAAACAACACCCTGTGATTTTTGGAGGTGACAACTAATGAACTTTGAAACCATTATCGGACTAGAAGTCCATGTGGAATTGAATACCAACTCTAAAATTTTCTCACCTTCATCGGCGCATTTCGGGCAAGAACCAAATGCCAACACCAATGTCATTGACTGGTCATTTCCGGGTGTTTTGCCAGTCATGAACAAGGGCGTTATTGATGCGGGTATCAAGGCTGCGCTAGCTCTCAATATGGACATTCACCAGCATATGCACTTTGACCGCAAAAATTATTTCTATCCAGATAATCCAAAGGCCTACCAGATTTCTCAGTTTGACGAGCCGATTGGCTACAATGGCTGGATTGAGATCACCCTTGAAGATGGTTCAACTAAGAAAATCCGCATTGAGCGGGCTCACTTGGAAGAAGATGCAGGAAAGAACACCCACGGGACAGATGGTTATTCCTACGTTGACCTCAACCGTCAGGGTGTGCCTTTGATTGAGATTGTGTCAGAAGCTGATATGCGCTCACCAGAAGAAGCTTATGCTTATCTGACCGCCCTCAAAGAAATTATCCAATATACTGGTATTTCCGATGTCAAGATGGAAGAAGGCTCCATGCGGGTCGATGCCAATATTTCCCTGCGCCCTTACGGTCAGGAGAAATTTGGGACCAAGACAGAGCTCAAAAACCTCAACTCCTTCTCCAATGTGAGAAAAGGGCTAGAATTTGAGATGGCGCGTCAAGCCAAAATTCTTCGTAGCGGTGGACAAATCCGTCAGGAAACTCGCCGTTATGATGAAGCGACGAAAAGAACTATCCTCATGCGGGTCAAGGAAGGGGCTGCGGATTACCGTTATTTCCCAGAGCCAGACTTGCCAATCTATGAGATTTCAGATGAGTGGATTGAGGAAATGCGTGCAGAGTTACCAAAATTCCCAGCTGAACGCCGTGCGGAATACGTTGAAAAACTTGGCTTGTCAGCTTATGATGCAGGTCAGTTGACCGCTACCAAAGCAATGTCTGATTTCTTTGAACAAGCTGTTGCGATTGGTGGAGATGCCAAGCAGGTGTCCAACTGGTTGCAAGGTGAGGTGGCTCAATTCCTTAATGCAGAAGGACAGACTATTGAAAGCATTGCTTTGACTCCAGAGAACCTTGTTGAGATGATTGCCCTGATTGCTGACGGGACTATTTCCTCTAAGATTGCCAAGAAGGTCTTCGTCCATCTGGCCAAGAATGGTGGTTCTGCCAAAGAATACGTGGAAAAAGCAGGACTGGTTCAGGTATCTGACCCAGCAGTTCTCATTCCAATCATCCACCAAGTCTTTGCGGATAACGAAGCAGCTGTTGCTGACTTTAAATCGGGCAAACGCAATGCAGACAAAGCCTTTACAGGTTTCCTCATGAAGGCTACAAAAGGCCAAGCCAACCCACAAGTAGCGCAACAATTGCTGGCGCAAGAGTTGCAGAAACTGCTTGATTAAACGGATAAGAGAATGTGGGCCTCAATCGGTAATTAGATAACTGTCGATTTCCTTTCACCTGTTTATTGAGCAATGCCTACAACTGGGGTATGGCTCACAGCATTGGTTTTAGAAAATGCCATTCAGTTGAGGCAATAGAAGTTCTAAAAAGGTCAGTGACTGAAGGCTTAAACAGGTGGGCAACTCAGGCTTCTTTGAAAGACTACTTTAAAACGAAATGCCCATGAACAAACCAAAATGTGACAAATGGGGAATAAAGCGAAGATGAAACGCATCATTTTAAGTCGAGAGTTGTCGGCCTTTCAGAGCATGCGATCCGTTAAAGTCTACATAGATGGTAAGCATGTTCGAACGTTGTCGCAGGAAGGAGAGGTTCAGACCTATCCGATAGTGAGGAAAGAAGCTCAAGTAGCTATTAAAGTTGGAGTAGTCACATCTAAACCTGTGACGGTAAAAGCTGGTCAGACAGTTTTCATTTATCCTGCGAAAAAGAGGGTATTTATGTTGTGGGCACTTATAGTGATCTGTCTAATGCTACTGTACTGGGGATACGTGACTTTTCCTATTTCTACTGAAAAGTGGGGGACAATAGCGATTTTTTGGCAAAGAGTGGGCTTGCAAGTGCTGATGCTTGTGCCATTTAATCTATCATGGATCGTGCCCACCTTTGTTCTTGAGGTCTCAGACGATTTGCCGAATGGCTATTTTCCAACCATGATGGATAAGCGTACAAGTACTCATCAGAAATAGTCAATGTTCTTGTTTTGTCAAAAATGTTAGCCTAAAAATGGTATAATAAAGTTAGTTTTTTATAGGAGGTTTAAAATGAAAAAACTAGCCCTACTGCTCTGGTTACCCCTCGCACTTGTCTTGGTGGCTTGCGGAAAAAGCCCTAAGGATGAATTTATTTCTCGCGTAGAAAGCCAATACACAGAAAAACCTGTTACGTATGAAATGACTCTAAAATTAGACGATGTGACATCTAAGGGGGTCAATCCCATAGCTTCCTTCATTGGTAAGGAAATCAAAGCCACAATGACGCAAGATTTATCTAAAAAACTGATTAGCATTCAGGCGGACTTATCAGATGTTAATCCAACCCTATCTGATTTTGAAATAGTTTACGTTGGCGATAAGGCCTATATGACAGTAGAACCTATGTTAGGGATGTATGGTATTACTTCTAGCGACTTGTCTGGGAAATATATGGATGTGGCTGATGCACAAGGATCACCCTTACCTGACCTTGGAGAACTGACCCCTGCTAACAAGGATAATGTCTCTTTCTTTAAAGAAATGGATAGCAAAAACTTTACCAAGTCTGGGGACAAGGTTAGCTTAAGCCTGACCATTGAAGAGCTGCTAGCTTTCACTCAAAAAGTTTTGGAAAGTGGTGATGAGGAAACGAAAGAAATCGCTCAGCAATATAAGGCTCAGATGGAAACTGCTCAGAAGGCCTTCGCGAAGGACTCTAAGTTTGTCATGAGTGTCGGGAAACAAAATAATGTTGAAGCGGTTTTAACGATGAAGTCAGCTGACAATAAAGAAGATAGCATGACCATCAAGATGAGCATTGATAAGATTGATTATCAGGCACCGAAGATCCCAGCTAAAGAGGATATTATTTCCCAAGAGCAAATGCAACAAAGCCTCATGGCCGGTAATGGAGCTACCACCAATTCAGATTATCAGATGACTGATGAAGAATTTCAAGAGTTCTATACTGCTTTAGAGGCAGAAGTCGCTAATCATACGAAAGCAGAGATGCAAGAGCTTATTGATGCTTTGGCACCATCGTTAACAGACGATCAAGCTAAAAAATTAGAAGGATTGCTCTCTAAGATCAAGGATGCTGCTTAAAGAACGTCGGAAGGCTGGTTTGTAAAAGACCAGCCTTTTAGGATCACTTGTTCAACGCTACAGGCATTGTAGTAGAACTGTTTTTAGATATTGGTCAAATATGGTTCCTGTTTATAATCCCTAGATACCCGTATAGAAAAACTACTCTGATAGTTATTTCTAGCGATCATCTTATAAACTAGAGTAAGGGGGAATCGGCCGATTCATAAGGTGTTGTGTAGTCTATAATTCCATCATTGTTTGTTGTTTCGCAATATAAGGTTTTTTTGGTATAATTTTAATAGGTCAGCTATCGAAGGAGCATCTATGAAAAAAGAAAAATGGGACAACTGGTCAGCAGTGATTGCCTATATGGTTTTATTGATCGGTGATTTTGTAATTGACACGATGGTTTGGACAGCACATCCGCTAATGACGTCTACCCTTTCAGTAGCCCTGCTAGTAGGCACCTTGTATGTAGCTTGGCGTCTGGAACTGTTGAAAGCTTGGGGGAAGCTCTGGACTTGGCAGACCGTCAAGATGTTTGGTTTAGGACTATTGTTAATGCATATAACTCAGATTCTGAGCAATCTTCTGATGATTTGGCAATATGGCCAATTAGTGACTCCTCAAAACCAGCAGAATATTATAGGAGCTGGGATGCCTATGTATTTACTCTTTCTCTTTGGTGTCTGCCAAGGGCCAGTGATTGAAGAGGTCACTATGCGAGGAATCCTGATTGGGAGGTTACTAGAGTCTCGGCCAATCTTGGCAATAGTGCTCAGTAGTTTGGTTTTTGGATTTCTCCACGGGCCGACGGATTTAGGATCTTGGGTCTATTATGGAGGCATGGGACTGGTTTTTGCTTGGCTATACTATAGGACTAAGCACTTAGAAATGGTTCTTCTGCTCCATATCTTCATTAATTTCATGGCCTTTCTCCGGATGTCTGGTGTTTTGTAGCAATCATTCAGAGGGTAAAGAGAGAGTAGGACTCAATCGGTTCTTTGTCAGTATTTGATTTCCCCTCCCTTAATTTTAGGATTCGGGGTGAAACAGTCCACTGGCCCGTGTTTGACACTTGCTTTGCCAGCTTTATTTCCCGATTTACAAGGTCTCCCAGACCTTTTTTGACACTTGCTTTGCCAGCTTCATTTCCCGATTAAAAAGGTCCCTCAGACCTTTTTAACCCATCTCCGTAGAGTTGAGCAAGGCTGTAAAAGTTGATGAAATCAGCGTATTAGAGAGTAGAGTTGCCTTGTGATTCACGATTTCCCACTTTCAAGGCTCAAGCGCCTTGAAGCACTCAGCAGTGGCTCATTGGTGCTAAAGCACCTAATGACCTGTGCAGGGGTAACACTAAAACTGGCATAGTCAGTGTTGCCTCTTTTCAATTTCTAGGAGATAAACTTGGACAGCCTAACTCCAGGCTGTCCAAGCTCCCAACCACTGCGTCTTGTTTCGTGCACCATAAAAAAAGGAGAGACTAGGACCTTTGTCCTAGCCTCCTTTTTAAGTCTGTTCTTTCTAGAGAATAGTCTTCATAAGTCACCAAGGGTAGCATCTGGTGATTTGACAATAATTGGTGATGCCTGCTATTTATTAGTTGACTTTGCGTTCAAATGCATCTTCAGAAATGCCTTGGTCGAGAATCAGCTTAGCCCATTCTTTAGCAGAATGGAGGCTGTGGTCTTTGTAATTGCCACAAGACTCAATGGTTGTACCTGGTACGTCTTCCCAGGTGATTGTTTCAGCGATTTCACGCAGGCTCTCAGTAATCACTTGAGCGACTTGGCTAGCGGTTGGTTGCCCCCAGACAATCATATGGAAGCCTGTCCGGCAACCAAAAGGAGAGCAGTCGATCATGCCGTCCATACGAGTACGAATTAACTTTGCCAATAAATGCTCAATGGTATGAAGGCCGGCAGTATCCATGGCATTATGGTTAGGCTGAATGAGGCGGATATCAAAGTTAGTAATCACATCACCCTTAGGCCCATATTCTTCTGAAATGAGGCGAACATAAGGGGCTTTTACAATGGTGTGATCCAGTTCAAAACTTTCAACAACAACTTCTTTAGTCATGGCGAACTCCTTTTTGAATAGTACAGAAATTCTTAAACAGATCAGTGTGAGAACACAAGCTTTCTTAGTCAATCACCTGTGATCAAGTGTGATTCTGGAGGTAGACAATACCTTATTTTAGGAATTTCTCTTTTAAATATTATATCATAGCTGAGCGATTTTAGATTGTCCATTTGTTTAATTTGTGGTAAAATAATAAGGAATTTGTCTAAATTCATAAAAATTGAAAAAGAGGTGAAGACATGCCATCAGTTATGATTATGCTTGTCTTTGCGCTCCTAGGTTTAGCCATTGGTGGCCTGTTGATTTCCTTGAAGATGAAGGCTTCAAAGGAAGCAGCAGAGCTAGCCCTTCTCAATGCTGAGCAAGAGGCGACTAATCTTCGTGCCCAGGCAGAACGACAAGCAGAGGAACTTGTCCAGACTGCTAAGCGGGAATCCAACGCGTTGAAAAAAGAAGTCCAGCTGGAAGCAAAAGAAGAAGCGAGAAAGTATCGAGAGGATATCGAGAAAGAATTTAAATCTGAAAGACAGGAATTGAAACAAACGGAAGCTCGTTTGGCAGAGCGCGCTTCAAATCTTGATCGTAAAGATGATAATTTAACGAATAAAGAAAAGACACTCGAGAAAAAAGAGCAAAGTCTCGCTGATAAAACTAAACATATTGATGAGCGCGAAGCAAAGCTGACAGAGTTAGAAGCTCAAAAAACAGCCGAGTTGGAAAAAGTCGCTCAAATGAGCCAGGCAGAGGCGCGCGAAATCATT
This sequence comes from Streptococcus ovuberis, assembly GCF_012396585.1. Classification (GTDB taxonomy): domain Bacteria; phylum Bacillota; class Bacilli; order Lactobacillales; family Streptococcaceae; genus Streptococcus; species Streptococcus ovuberis. The sequence goes on along the minus strand of NZ_JAAXPR010000004.1, from coordinate 86,835 downwards.
TTAGCGGATACGCGTCAGGGCTTGGAACATGAAATTGCTGGTCTGATTAAGGTTGCCGAAGCCGAAGCCAAGGAAAAATCAGACAAGGTGGCCAAGGATCTTCTAGTTCAGGCCATGCAACGCATTTCCGGAGAGTACGTGACTGAGCAGACGGTGACCTCACTCCATCTGCCAGATGAAAACATGAAGGGACGGATCATCGGCCGTGAAGGTCGAAATATCAGGACCTTTGAGAGTTTGACAGGGATTGATGTGATCATCGATGATACTCCTGAGACAGTGGTCTTATCAGGATTTGATCCGATCAGGCGTGAAATTGCACGCATGACTATGGAAACGCTTCTCCAAGATGGGCGTATTCATCCTGCGCGTATCGAAGAGTTGGTAGAGAAAAAACGCCTAGAGATGGACCAGCGGATAAGAGAGTATGGTGAAGCAGCGGCTTATGAGATTGGGGCACCAAACCTTCATCCTGATTTGATGAAAATCATGGGACGTCTCCATTTCCGTTCTTCCTATGGACAAAATGTGCTGCGACACTCTATCGAGGTTGGGAAGCTTGCCGGTGTTATCGCAGGCGAGCTGGGTGAAAATGTTGCTTTGGCCCGTCGAGCTGGTTTTCTCCATGATGTCGGTAAGGCGCTTGATCGGGAAGTTGAAGGAAGTCATGTCGAAATTGGTATGGAATTGGCGAGAAAGTATAAGGAAAACCCTGTGGTGGTCAATACAATCGCTAGTCACCATGGAGATGTGGAAGCCGAATCCGTTATTGCTGTGATTGTTGCAGCGGCGGATGCCCTCAGTGCTGCTCGTCCAGGAGCACGGAGCGAATCAATGGAAAATTACATCAAACGACTTCAGGAATTGGAAGAGATCGCAACAAGCTTTGACGGTATCCATCAAGCTTATGCCCTCCAAGCAGGTCGTGAAATTCGTGTGGTGGTTAAGCCGAACATTGTGAAGGACGATAAAATCACGATTCTGGCCCATGATATTCGCCAGAAAATTGAGAAAAACCTGGATTACCCAGGTAATATCAAAGTTACAGTTATTCGTGAGACTCGCGCAGTGGACTACGCCAAGTAGCCTGATTAGAAGCAAGAAAAAGCACTTGAAATCAGGTGCTTTTTCTGTTAAACTAGTAGGAAAGTAATTGAGGAGTTGACATGAAAGAGCGAGGCTTACTGATTGTCTTTTCAGGCCCATCGGGTGTTGGAAAAGGAACGGTCAGAAAAGAGATTTTTGAACACCAGGATAATAAATTCAAATATTCTGTTTCTATGACAACAAGGCCTCAACGTCCAGGGGAGGTTGATGGTGTGGATTATCATTTCCGTACACGTGAGGAATTTGAAGACTTAATTCGTCAGGGCCAGATGCTAGAGTATGCCGAATATGTTGGTAATTACTATGGGACACCGCTTAATTATGTCAACGAGACCTTGGACCAAGGAGTCGATGTTTTCTTAGAAATTGAGGTTCAGGGAGCCTTGCAGGTCAAATCCAAGGTACCAGATGGGGTCTTTATCTTCTTGACGCCACCTGACTTAGAGGAGTTGCAAGATCGTTTAGTAGGACGCGGGACGGATTCCGAAGAGATTATTGCCCAGCGGATTTCTAGAGCTAAGGAAGAGATTGCTCTCATGCGTGAGTACGACTATGCGGTAGTTAACGACGAAGTTCCCTTAGCTGCAGAGCGGGTGCGTCGCATTATTGAGGCGGAGCATTTCCGTGTGGAGAGAGTGATTGGCCGCTATGCTGAGATGGCATGCGCGGAAGTTCCAGCTAAATAAAAATAGAAACGAGATAAACCATTATGATGTTAAAACCGTCTATTGATACCTTGTTGGACAAGGTTCCATCAAAGTATTCCTTAGTCATTTTAGAAGCGAAACGCGCCCACGAATTAGAAGCGGGTGCAGCACCGACTCAGGATTTTAAATCAGTGAAATCTACCCTTCGTGCCTTAGAGGAAATCGAATCAGGGAATGTTGTGATTCATCCTGATCCAGAAGCAAAACGTGAGGCTGTTCGTCGCCATGCAGAATTGGAGCGTCTCCGCAAGGAAGAAGAAGAACGTAAAATCAAAGAGCAAATTGCCAAGGAAAAAGAAGACGGCGAAAAGATCTAGCCAGGTCTGGTGCGTCCTTGATACACTAGTGAAGTTGAGACAAGGGCTCAACTTCTCTTTCTTTCTTTCTTTCTTTCTTTCTAACGAGAAAGGAATGTTGCCCACTAATTCCAGACGATCCTCTCACAGCCCTCAATAGCGAATTCGGTCGGTATTCCTGAAAAATAGTTTTGAAGGTAGTGAGAAGTAAGGGCTCGGTCGTGGTTCTTTTATGATGGGGATGGGATTGATTTTAGGGACCTGGTTTTTGGTGCTTGTGTCATACCTCAAGCTCTTCCAAGGACCATTGCAGAGCAGGTCTATTTGAGATGGGCACTATTGGTATTGGGGCAGTCAGTTTGGAGCTCCGTCAAGACAAAATGGCTTGGCTGAGCTTTAGAGGGGGTGAAGGCTGGGGAAGGTGTGCCAACATTTCAAAAAAGTTGTGGCCCCAGAAGGGAGGAGTAAGAAATGAAAAAAATAGCCAAGGTCATTGTGGATGTGCCTCTGATGCAAACGGACCAAGCCTATTCTTATGCCATTCCTGAAGCTCTGGATGGCTTGGTTTCAAGGGGAATGCGGGTTCATGTTCCCTTTGGCAGAGCCAACCGCTTGCTTCAAGGTCTTGTCGTCGATTTGGAGGAAGTTTCGGTCCTTGAGGATGGGCTCAAGGAACTGGTTGAAGTCTTGGATACCCAGCCTGTTTTGACAGAGGAATTGCTTTGGTTGGCAGATACTATGCGTGAGACAGTCTTCTCCTACAAGATTTCAATCTTAAAAGCCATGCTCCCTAATGTCCTCAATTCGACTTATGATAAGTATTTGTTTCCCTTAGACAGCTTGCCAGACGCCCAGCGTCAGGAGTTGTTTGGGCAAGAAACTTCTATACGGTTTACGGATTTATCGGTAACTAAGCAAGCTCAGGTAATCCGTTTGGCTCAAGCTGGTCATATTCGTGTGGAGTATTTGGCAGAGGATAAGAAAAAGGTAAAAACAGAAGCTTGGTATCGGGTTAACACCTCCTTATTAGAGGGGGGTGTAATGACCTCTCGCGCTAAGAAGCGTCAGGAGCTGCAATCTTTTTTACTAGAACATACGGGCGATGGGCGTTTGACTGATTTGCGTCAGGAATTCTCAGCGCCAGTAGTCAAATATTTTCTGGAAGCAGGGCTTATTGAGGCTTTTGACAAGGAGATCAGTCGAAGTCAAGCCTATTTTGAAGGGATTAAGCCCAGCCAACCCTTGACGTTAAACCCTGAACAAGCTAAGGCTGTTTCAGCAATCACTCGCCAAATGGGTCAAACTTCTCAAACCTTTTTATTACAGGGAATTACCGGTTCTGGCAAGACAGAAGTCTATCTGCAAACCATTGAGGAGGCTATAGCAAGGGAGTTGACCGCAATTATGCTGGTTCCCGAGATTTCGCTGACTCCCCAAGTGACGGAGCGGTTTGTTAGCCGTTTTGGGGATAAGGTGGCGATTTTACATTCTGGGCTATCAGATGGTGAAAAGTATGATGAGTGGCGAAAGATTGAAACTGGTCAGGCTCAGGTAGTGGTTGGTGCTCGCTCTGCGATTTTTGCCCCCTTACGAAACATTGGGGTAATCATCATTGATGAGGAGCATGAAGCAACTTATAAGCAGGATAATCATCCGCGTTACCATGCGCGGGAGGTGGCGTCCTTGCGCGCCCAATATAATCAGGCCAGTTTAGTTTTGGGGTCTGCAACGCCAAGTTTGGAAAGTCGAGCAAGGGCCAGCAAAAAGGTGTATCACCGCTTGGTTCTAAGCCAGAGAGCTAATCCTAATGCTCAGATTCCAGAGGTGACAGTGGTTGACTTTAGAGATCATATCGGTCAAACAGAGGCAGGGAATTTTACCCCTTATCTTCTTGAGAAGATTCGAGAAAAGTTAGCGAGAAATGAACAGGTAGTTCTCCTGTTGAACCGTAGAGGATATTCCAGTTTTGTCATGTGCCGTGATTGTGGGGCGGTTGATGAGTGCCCGAACTGCGATATTTCCTTGACACTGCATATGGATACTCGCTTGATGCATTGCCATTATTGTGGTTTTACCAAGGAAATCCCACAACTTTGTCCATCCTGTCAAAGTAAGGCCATCCGTTATTATGGAACAGGGACACAAAAGGCTGTTGATGAATTGCAGACTCTCTTGCCTGAGGCACGGATTTTGCGGATGGATGTGGACACAACCCGTCAAAAAGGCGCCCATGAAAAGCTCTTGGAAACTTTTGGGCGCCATGAGGCAGATATTCTCTTGGGGACCCAGATGATTGCCAAGGGTCTGGATTTTCCAAATGTGACCTTAGTTGGTGTACTTAACGCAGATACAGCCCTTAATTTACCTGATTTTAGGGCCTCAGAACGAACCTTCCAACTTCTGACTCAGGTGGCAGGTCGGGCAGGTCGAGCAGATAAACCAGGTGAAGTCATTATTCAGACCTATAATCCAGATCATTACGCTATCCGATTTGCCAAAGAGCAGGATTATGAGGGGTTTTATCACTATGAGATGGCAATCAGAAGGCAACTTCGATACCCACCTTATGTTTATACGGTAGCCTTGACCTTGTCGCATAGAGAGGAGTCCTTTGTCACTCAGCAGGCCTATCGGGTGATGGGATTGTTGAAAGAGCAGTTATCTGATCAGGTTCAGCTGCTTGGGCCAACGCCAAAGCCGATTGCACGAACCCATAATCTTTACCACTACCAAATTTTAATCAAATACCGCTTTGAAGACCAATTAACCCAAGTTTTAAACCAAGTTCTGGACTTGACACAGGAAACTTCCAATAAAGACCTTAAACTCAGTATTGATCACGAACCTCAACATGTGATGTAAGGGAAGCTTTGTGTCATTCTCGATTTGACTGCACAAGCTGACGGTACTGTCTAGGAGTAAGAGTGGTCTCTTTCTTGAATAGGTTGTGGAAATGGCTCTCGCTCTGATAACCAGACTGCTCAGCTATTTGACGAATAGTCAGTTCTGAGTCAAGCAATAGTTGGCAGGCATTAGTGAGTTTGGCCTGAGCGATATGCTGAGAGACCGTTAGTCCTGTTTGCTGGCGGATATGTCTGGAAAGATGCCCTTGACTGTAGTTTAATTGCAGGGAAAGCTGTTGTAGATTGATGGTTGCAGCCTGTTCTTTGATCAGTCTGAGGCAAGCTTTAGATAAGGGGTCAGAGGGATGATATCTAGGCTGATTTTGATTGAGGAGGCTGTGCAAAAATGTCATCAGATGAGCAATAGTAACGAGTGTCGGTTGATACTCGTTTTTATAATAATTAAGGATAAAGGTCCTGAGTTGAAGAATAAGCTGGTCGTTTACAAGGGAAGGTTCAAGAATAAGAGGCGTTTGGAAAAGCTTCTTTGACATATTTGAGTCCAGAGCGATCATTTTTTGAAAGAGGTCAGGGTGAACCAAAGTATTGACAACAGTAGTGGGTTGAGAATCAATAGGCGCAATTAAATGGGATTCTCCGATAGGGATGTAGCAAAGGCTACCACTATCTAAGACGGTGGTGGTTTCCTTAGTGAGATGAAGGAGACGGCCTTCGAGAACATAAAGGAGTTCAATATAGTCATGGTCATGCCATTGCGATGGATAGGACATTTCATGCGAAGCAACGGCCAGCTGAGCTGTTTCGGGGAGATGCAGAGTTTTTAGCAGGTCCTCAAAGCAAACATGGCTGGTTTTTTGATGGATTTGATGAAAAGGCATGAAAGTATCATCAAAGATTAAATAGTTTGAGAACTGTTCTATTACCTGATGGTCAGGATCAAGAGAAGGCAGTTTCCAATTCATTTTGGGCATAATCTACTCTCTGAATTTAATTTTAATATCATATTATCACAGTATTGTGTTGTAGGCAAGCATTGAATTACTACGGGATAAGGCATAAAATGGGGAATATCAATCACTATTAATCATTACTGACAAAGGAGGTTTTGATATGGAAGTCAAAACAAAAATAGGCGTTACTAGCCTTGTGGCAATGAATCTTTCAAGTGTCGTGATAGGATCTGCCATTGCTGCTATTGTAAGGACCTTTCCCGGTCTACCTACTTCAAGTGTTCAGTTATTGGCAACTTTACCTGGTTTAGGTTCGCTAATAGTTACCCTTATTGTAGGGCCATTATCGATGAAAATGTCGAAGAAAATGCTCTCTTTAATTGGTATGACTTTGATTACACTGGGAGGATTTGCTCCGGCGATTTAGAATAGTTCGATGACTGGTATGATGCTGTGCTCGATTGTTTTAGGATTGGGTATTGGGTTGGTATCAACCTTAAGCCCTATGGTCATTTCCGAGACCTTTAGCGGTGAGGAGCAATCAACTGTTTTGGGATTAAGTACGGGAACAACGTCTTTAGGCGGTATGTTAATGATGGCGTTAGGGGGCTACTTGGGCGCAAATGATTGGCGGTTGCTTTTTTGGGTGTTCTTATTTGGTGTCCCTGTTTTTTTAACGATTTTGCTTTGTTTGCCTAAAGACGAAATTGCTAAAGGGAAACGAGTGTCCTCAAAACAGCCTAAAACTAGCTTTATCCACTTATTAAGGTCTCTAAATCCTTATACAATTTTTGTATATCTAGCTGTTTTTATTTTGGTATTGGCTATAAATGCCTATATGGCCAATTTATCACTAGTCATTGTGGAGAAAAAAATGGGTGATACGGCAACAACAGGCTTTATCAATGCTATTGGAAGTCTTGGTGGAATTGTTGCAGGTTTTGGTTTTTCGCTTATTCGACGATTCACAAAACCACATACCTTGGCTCTAGGGTTAGTAGGCCTCTCCCTTTCGCTTTTGATAACTTTTTTTGCTAGAAGTACTGTCTTTATGGGACTTAGTGGTATCTTGTGGGGGATAGCCATGGTTTCTGTTATGGCAAGTTCCCCTTTCCTTTTATCAATGCTTTCAAAGCCGGAGCAAATTCCAGTAGTCATGTCTATTTTTGCAGTTATAAATGGACTTGCAGGAGCCTTAGCACCAAAAATCATGAGTATGTTCGGGGTAGCTACTGGTACACCTTCTATTTTATTCGGTGCTCTGATTAGTTTAATAGCGGGTGCGATACTCTTGATGTCACGATTTGGCTATCGCGCTGAAAATGGGTTGTTGCTACAAAATAATGGAAATTAGTTAGAAGAGGTTTTTAATGAAAGAAAACAAACAAAACTGGACTGGACGATGGATTTCAAGTGACAATGCGAAGGTTTCAGAAGAACCAGAGTTTTCACTGGAGGAAATGTTCTCTGGGCAGACTCGTCCTCAAGCTCCTGTTGAGGAGCGATTGCATCCAACAGTCTATTTTAAACGGGTATTTACAGTTCAAAAACCAATCTTAGCTGCTCAGCTGGTTATGACCTGTCAAGGGATTTATCAAGCTTATTTGAATGGTGAGAAGGTAACTGAGGCGATTTTTACACCCGATTATACAGACTATAATGATTTCCTCATGTATCAGACTTATGATGTGACAGCACTGGTGAGAGGTGGCCATAATGTATTGGCAGTTGAGGTGGCGGATGGCTGGTACGCAGGGCGAATCAGTGTCCAAGGAGGAAGTGCCCAGTTTGGGGACCAGCTGGCTTTATTGGCTGATTTAGAGCTCACATTTGAGGATGGGTCTCGGGATGTTATCGGGACAGATCAGCAGTTTAGTGCTGGTTCTGGCAAACATTGCTATGCAGATATCCAAATTGGTGAGAAGCAGGACCTGAGGTTGGAGACGGATTGGAAGGAATCGTTAAAGCCTTTAGAACGGTCAGTCTTTGAAGTGGATGCAGATTATAAGCGTTTAGCTCCTCAGCAGGGACCGATGGTCTATCGCCAAGAACACTTTCCTGCTCAAGCTTTTTGGAAAGAAGACGATGCGATTATAGTTGATTTTGGACAAGTCATAGCGGGCCGTGTAAGATCAGAGGCTTTCTTAGCAGACGGCCAAGAGATAAGGATAGAGCATGCGGAAACTTTGGACGAGCATGGTAAATTCTTTCAGAATATTGTTGGCCGTAACAAGGATGCGACCGATAGCTTTATTGGGCGAGGTCGCAAGGAGGTTTTAGAACCGGATTTTACCTTTCATGGATTTCGCTATGTGAAGATTACGGGGTTGTTGAAAGAGCATCTTTCAACCATTCATGCCATAGCAATCTATTCTGACATGGAGAGAACAGGTTACTTAAAAACCAGTAATGACAAGGTTAATCAGCTCTTGTCCAATATTTTATGGAGTCAAAAAGGCAATATGCTCTCTGTTCCGACGGATTGTCCTCAAAGAGAGCGCGTGGGATGGACAGGCGATATGCAAGTATTTGCCCCGTCTTCAACCTTCTTTTTAAAGAGCGACGCTTTGATTAGTCGATGGCTTAAGAGTGTTCGACTAAATCAGAAGAGCAATGGAGAGGTGATAGATTACTCGCCTGCACCAAGAGATGCTGCTAAGAGCGTTGCTTTTACGGGATCTTATTCTTCTGCGGGTTGGGGCGATGCGATCATTATGGTCCCTTGGACCCTTTATGAACGCTATGGAGATCCAGGCATTTTAGAGGAAAATTATGAGGCTATGGTGCGTTGGTTTGAGTTTTCAAAGCAGAGTGCTGCCGGAGATAAGGTCGGCAATGCCCGTTATATTTGGGATACCAAATTTCACTATGGGGACTGGATGTTTCCGAGTTTTATGATGGCTAATCCCAATCCTATGAAGACAGCAGAAGTCACTAAAGACCTTGTGGCAACAGCTTTCTTAGCCCATTCAGCTGAGTTGCTGGCTAGCATTTCAAAGCGACTGGGGAAAGATGGCGCTCCTTATCTGGCCTATTCTCAACAAGTGAAACAGGCGTTTACGGAGTATTTTGTCACTGCAGATGGCCTGTTGACAAAGGATTACCAGGGTTGTTATGTTTTGGCCTTAGCCTTTAATATGGTGCCCCAAAAATATCAAAAGGCGTTGATTGCTCGTTTAGTCACCTTAATACATGACAATGGAGATCGATTGGATACAGGATTTTTATCCGTCCCCTACCTTTTGGATGTCTTATGCACACACGGTGAAACGGAGTTGGCGAAAACGCTCTTCTTCCAAGAAGCCTGTCCGTCTTGGTTTTATGAAGTGAATCAAGGGGCAACGACGATTTGGGAATCATGGGCAAGTATTCAGCCAGACGGCAAAGTTGGAACATTTTCATTTAATCACTATGCTTTTGGCTGTGTTTTAGACTGGATAATCCGCGAAACGGTTGGTTTGAAACCAGTCGCACCAGGGTATCAGGCTGTTTCTATTAGACCAAGTCTTGAAATCGTAGACGCCTTTGAAATGTCCTATCAAACACCTTTTGGTGAGATCAGGATTCAAAAAGATGGAAAACAATGGGCAGTGAAGTCGCCGGATAAGATCCAAATGACGATCGATTTGTCAGCTGTGGGAGGAGAGTTGATTGAATCAATCTAAAATCTACGAAATGAACACATAAAAGGGATTATTTAGCGATAGTGTAAACGATATCAATTGCGTAAAATAGAACCATAGAAAAAACAAAAAGGAGCTTATCCTATGGAAATCAAACAACCTCAGGAGAAGTTAGACAAAAAGTTCGCCTTCTTCCATGCAACTTCTGTGAGTGGGCCAGCCATGGTAATTGCTGCTGCAATGGCATCATTCCTAAGTATTCATATGACGGACAACCTAGGAATTAGTGCTACATCTGGTGCATTGATTATGTTGATTGCAACATTATGGGATGCCATTAACGACCCTATGATGGGTGTCTTGGCTGACCGTACGAAATCTAAGTGGGGACGGTATCGTCCATACTTCTTACCTGCTCCATTGCTGCTCACTTTCTTTGCCACTATGGTTTGGGTCGTACCCGATTTCTCAGCATCTGGGAAATGGTGGTATTTCTTATTGATGTATATTGGCTATGGGATGACTGTGACGATGTACACGATGCCACAAATGGCTATTTTGCCAGCCCATGTAAAAGAGGATCGTAACCGTAACTTGATTATCTCATTGGGTGCAGGTGCAACTGCGATTTCCTTTACCATTGGTTCGTCATTTGGTATGGATATCAAGGCTTGGTTTGAAGCAACTCTCGGTGTTTCAAATGGTTATATTCCATTTATGTTAATCCTTGGAGCCTTATCTTGCGTAACTTTCTGGGGCTTATTTGGGTCTGCGAAGGAAAAATATATTGAACCACTTCCTGATCGCCCACTTTCGGCAGATTTGAAACGCATTTTGAAGCATAAAGAATTAGCACCGTTTATCGTGGTTTGGGTTTTAGCTTCTCTAGGGTATGGCTTAGGTTTTGCAGCATCGGTTTATTATGTCATGTACTATTGGGCTCGTCCAGATTTAATTGGTACTTACATGGCACTAACTTCGCCAGCAGGTATTATCTCAATGATGGTGGTTATGCCGTTGGTGCTTAAATACTTGAAAACTGCTCAAAAAGCATTGGCCTTCTCAGTCTTTGCATCAGGTATTTTCTTTGTTGCCCTCTTCTTCTTTGGTAAAACAAATTTTATTCTTCTGGTTGTCCTCAGCTTTGCAGCTGCCATGTTCTCAACAATGCAAAATGCTTTGGTTAACGTTTTGGTGAACGATGCTATTGACTATATCCAATTTACTGAGGGAATTTCAGCTAATGGTGTGATTTCATCTATCAAAGGTTTTGCTCAGAAGTGTGGGAATGCTTTAACCAACTCAGGTGTTCTCTTTGTTCTTGGACTAGTAGGTTATGTCCCTAATGCTATTGGCCAACAAAATGAAGCGACCATGTTTGCCATCAATTTCTTACGTTTTGGTGCTCCGGTTGTTATTGGTTTGATCATGCTGTTAGCGCTTCGCTTCAATCCAGTTGATAAACATCGTGAAGATATTGCGGCTATGAAGGCATTGATTCGCGATCACTCAGATGACAATCACGAGGCATAATCTCTAAATAAGAAGTCGTAGCGACTTTCAAAAAGGCTCTATATCAGTGATATGGGGCCTTCTTTGGCAGTTTGTAGTAAAAATAACAAAAAATACGAAATGAACATAATTCAGAAAGGAAATGACTATGAAAACGGTAAAAGAGATCGTTTCAAAAATGACTTTAGAAGAAAAAGCGGGGCTTTGTTCAGGGGCTGATTTTTGGCATTTGAAAGGCTTGGAGCGTTTTGGAATTCCAAGTGTCATGGTTAGTGATGGCCCGCACGGACTCAGGAAGCAAGATATGGTGGCTGACCATCTGGGCATTAATGACAGTATACCGGCTGTCTGTTTTCCAGCCGCCTGCTGTACAGCTGGTTCTTTCGACCGTGAGTTGTTAGCGCATATGGGACAAGTGATTGCCGAGGAATGTTTGGCAGAGGAGGTATCCGTTATATTAGGTCCTGGTATGAACATCAAACGGTCTCCTTTGTGTGGTCGAAATTTTGAATACTTTTCAGAAGACCCTTATCTGACAGGGCAGTTGGCCAAGGCTTTTGTCCAAAGAGCACAAGCGTGTGGTGTCGGAACCAGTCCTAAACATTTTGCAGTGAACAATCAGGAAAAATGGCGGATGAGTATTTCAGCAGAAGTAGATGAACAAACCCTGCGAGAAATCTATCTTCCAGCTTTTGAGACGGTTGTCAAAGAGGCACAGCCCAAAACCATCATGGCCTCTTATAATCGTATTAATGGTGTCTATGCCTCTGAGCATCATCGGTTATTAACGGAAATTCTGCGTGACGAATGGGGGTTTGACGGTTATGTCATGTCTGACTGGGGAGCAGTAGATAGGCGTGTGGAAGCTCTGAAAGCGGGTCTTGATCTGGAAATGCCCAGCTCTAATGGGATTAATGATGCTGAGATTGTTCAGGCGGTAAAGGACGGGAGGCTTGAGGAAGCTGTTTTAGATCAGGCGGTTGAGCGGATTTTAACGGTTATTTTAGACTATACCTCTCGTTATCAAGCAGTTGTTTGGGATAAGGAAAAAGATCATGCTGAGGCGAGACGTATCGCAGAAGAATCAGCGGTTCTTCTTAAAAATGAAGGTGTCTTACCCCTTAATTCTCAACAAAAAATAGCCTTTATTGGGGAATTTGCTAAGAACCCTCGCTTCCAGGGTGGTGGCAGCTCTCATATTAATGCCTTTAAGGTCTCCAATGCCTTAGATGCTGTATCTGGGCTGGGTAATGTCCACTTCGCGCAAGGGTACCGGTTAGAAGAAGGTACTGATGAGCAGCTTATTGCTGAGGCAGTTACTTTGGCTAAGGCCAGTGATGTTGCTGTGGTATTTGCTGGTTTGCCTGAAAGTTATGAGTCTGAAGGCTATGATCGTCAACATATCGATTTGCCAGCTAATCAGAACGCATTGATAGAGGCTGTCGCTGTAACTAATCCTAAGACGGTGGTCGTTCTCCATAATGGTTCAGTGGTAGCTATGCCGTGGGCAAGTCAAGTAGCAGGTATTTTAGACATGTATTTGGCCGGTCAAGCTGTAGGAGAAGCAACGGTCAATCTGCTTTACGGCAAGGTTAACCCGAGTGGCCGTTTGGCAGAAACCTTCCCGTACCAGCTCGAAGATAACCCGTCACACCTTAATTTCCCAGGCGATGGAGACAAGGTTCAGTACAAGGAAGGTTTATTTGTCGGCTACCGCTACTACGATAAGAAAAAAATGGACGTGCAATTTCCGTTTGGGTATGGGTTGTCTTATACGAGCTTTAGCTACCAGGATTTGAAAGTCAGTCATACAATCTGTCAAGATACAGATCAAGTAGAAGTGAGTGTTCGCGTCACCAATAGTGGAAATCGTGCTGGTAAAGAAGTGGTCCAGCTCTATGTCAACCGTCAAGTTGATTCATCCCTTCGTCCTGTTAGAGAGTTAAAAGGGTTTGAGAAGATTGCGCTGGCACCTGGAGAATCTAAAGAAGTAACCTTCACACTAACCAAACGCAGTTTTGCGGAGTACAATACGCTATTACATGATTGGTATGTGCCTTCTGGAGATTATGTTATTGAAATTGGGAAGGATTCCCGCACCATCGTTTTGAGCCAAAATATTTCAGTAAAGAGTTCTCAGGTTCTCCCCTTCGTCATTCACCGCAACACCACTCTTGGAGAGTTGATGGAAAATCCTAAAACGAGAGTATGGACAGAGGACTTGAAACGCAAAATGGACGCTTTCTTCCACCCAGATGGTGTGGATCAAGATAATGCGGTTTCTGATGATATGGGTGACAGCATCTTCAAAAACATGCCACTTAGGGGTGTGACACCCTTTGTAGGAATGACCAGCGACGAATTAGATGCTGTCATTAGAGAACTGAATGAACAAATCTAAAAGGAGTAACAAATGAATCCATTAGATATTTTTGCGGCATATTCGGCTTACCAAATGAAAGAAGGCACCTGGGCTATTAACTTCATGTCAGGAAGTCAGAATATCTACTTGTTGGAGGGAGAAAGCAGTGCTTTGCTCCTTGATACAGGTTATGGATCGGGGACCTTGCGAGCATTTGCTGAACAGTTGACGGACAAACCCTTGATTTGTGCCAATACCCATTTTCACCCAGACCATTCAGGTGGTAACGGCGAGTTTCAGGAGGTTTTAATCCCGAGAGGGCATGATTTAGATGACAAGTCTGTGACCAATAATACGGGGCCATTTGATATCACGACTCTCCCCTACCCAGACTACAGACGTGTGACCTTATTGCCAGGAGACACGATTGATCTTGGCGGGCGTATCATTGAGCTGTTAGAGGCCAAGCCAGCCCACTGCAATTCCTCGCTCTTTTTCTTCGATGCCAAAGAACGTCTCATGTTCTGTGGCGATGAGATGGAGTCAGCTCAAGTCCTTTTGTTTGAAAATTCGAGAGACCCTGAAGTTGCCAAAACTTACGATGTGAAAGAACGTCTACTGAATTTTAAGGCCAATACAGAACTCTTGCTTGATTATTCAGATCGCTATGATTATCTCCTGCCAAATCACAATGGCGCTCCGATTGCGAGGTCCTACTTGACGGACTATCTTAACTTGGTTGAGGGGATTTTTGAAGGCACAGTTGGCATTGAAGATAAACTTAACCATCGCTTTATCGAAATGGATCCAAGGTCAGCTCGTTTTTGCCGGATTCGGTATGGCAAAGGAAGTATTATGATTGAAAAAGCGGAAGTGCTAAAGGTTTATGGAAAAGGAAACTAGGAGGCGTTTATGACAAAAGTGAGACCACGGACCATCGTGACGACCGATGGTGAGATTGATGATATTAATTCATTTATTCGATTGTTGCTCTATACCAATGATTTGGATGTGGCGGGTATTATCCTGACCTCCTCTAAATTCCACTATAGTGGCACAGCAGATAAACCAGCCTATCGCTGGACAGGGACGACCTGGATTCCTGAGATGATTGAACGTTACGCGACGGTTTATCCTAACTTGATCAAGCATGATCCTAACTACCCAAGTCCAGACCATCTGCATAGCCTCTATCACATCGGCAATATCGCTGATGTCGGTGATATGGCTGAAGAAACGGATGGGTCTAATCATATGGTTTCGGTTCTTTTGGATGATAACCCTCAACCGGTGTATATCCAGACTTGGGGTGGGACCAATACCACTGCGCGTGCCCTTAAAACAATCCAAGAGCGGTATGAAGGAACGCCAGAATGGCCAGCGATTAAAAAGAAGGTGGAAGATAAGGCTGTTCTCTACATTATTCTCAACCAGGATGATACCTATGAGCAGTACATTGCTAAGCACTGGGATTTGACGATTGTCAATGACTATACCAACTTTGGATTCTTTGCCTATGTTTGGCGCTACCTTCCCGAGAAGACTCAGGCGGTCTTTCAACCGGAATGGTTCAAAAAACAGATCAAAAACAAGGGCGCGCTCTTAGACCAATATGCCTTGATTGGGGATGGGCACTACCTTGAGGGGGAACCTGATGAGTTCCAATTTGGGACACAGGATTACCTCGATAAACACCCTGAGGTGAAGCCTTATTCTTTTATCTCAGAAGGTGATTCTCCCTCTTATTTCTATCTCTTAGCGCAAGGGTTACGAGGGTTTGAACACCCAACATATGGCGGTTGGGGTGGTCGTTTTGATTTGCTTCATGGTAAGACTTATGGCAATAAGACGGCTGATTATAATCCTGAGACAGGCCGTTTTGAGACGGAGTACAGCATTGCTCGGTGGATTCCTGATATTCAGGCAGATTTTGCGGCAAGAGCGAACTGGTGTGTTGCAGAACGTTTTGATCAGGCGGTGCACTACCCAGAGTTTACCGAACAATCACGCGATATCTCTGTTCAAGCTGGGCAAACCATCACCTTATCCGATCCAGCCAGTGATCCAAATGGTTTCCCCTTGACCTATAAGTGGTCCTGCTATTATGAGGCTTCTAGCTATTGGGACCTGAGCCAAGTCCCCCTTCAGATGGTTATGGGGAAACTAGGGGATATGGAGATTCCTATTGCCCAGCATTCTGAGCCGATGCTACTCGAAGCGGAATTCCCTATGGCTGGAAGCGACAGTTCGGAAGTCACCTTTACGATTCCTGCGGATGCTCAGCTAGGAGATACCTTTCATATCTTGTTAGAGGTGGCTAATCAAGCCGAAACCCCATTAAAATCCTATCAACGCTATATTTTGATAGTAGCCTAAAGAAAGTGTGATTCTATGTTAAAACTTGCACCTTACTTCCAAAATCATATGCTGCTTCAAGCAGGCGCTACTCAGAAAGTTTGGGGCAATGCTTGTCCGAAGTCTAAGATTTCCCTTTGTCTTCAAAATTGCGAGATGGAAACTCTAGCTGATGAGGTTGGCAATTGGGAGATTTTACTGCCACCTCTAGAGACCTCTTGGCAAGAGGAATTACGGGTTTGGACGACAGACTCAGACGAGATTTGCTTGCGTCTTGCTATCGGGCAACTGTGGCTAGCCGGTGGCCAGTCCAATATGGAATTCCACATGCGTTATGAGAGACATCTTAATGAAGAAATGGATAACTTACCTAAGCATATTTATTTTTATGATGTTCCTAAAATAGCTTTCCCAGAAGCTAAAGAGGCTTTCGATTTTTCTCAGATGGCTAGATGGCGACAAGCAAGTGTTGAAGATATTGACTGGTGGTCCGCTGTTGGGTATTATTTTGCGAAACATTTATCAAGAGCCATAGACAGCCCGATTGGGGTCATCGGCTGTAACTGGGGTGGCACTAAAATCCAATCATGGATGAAACTGGAAACGATTCGCGAGCTAGATCCTGAAACTTTTGATGCCTACCAAGATTGGTTACAGACGCAAGATACGGCAGCTTACTGGGAAAAGCAACGCACTTCTCCACTGAACAACAGAGGGCTTCCTTTTGAAGACGCTTTTGGAGAATTGGTGATGCCTAGGACGGTTAAAGTAGAGGAATTTGGCGCCTTCTTGACACATGTGGGTGAGGAAATCAAAACCTATAGGAGCACATTGCAGCCCCAAACTCTCCCTGGAAGTTTATATGAGCATATGGTTCTTCAGCTAAAGGATATGACGATAGCTGGGATTCTCTGGTATCAGGGAGAAAGCAACGATATAGAGGGCAAACAGTACCGCTATAAGTCTTTGTTAAAGGGGCTCATCAAAGATTGGCGTGAGGTTTTTGGCGAAGCGGTTCCTGTTTACGTCGTGCAATTACCGGGATATGAGTCTTGGTTAGATAATAAAGCTATTCGGTACGATATTATTCGTGACTGTCAGGAAAAGGCGGTTAAAGAAACGGATTTGACCTACCTCTGTTCTATTTCTGATGTAGGAGAGCAATTTGACATACACCCCAAAGATAAACAGACGGTCGGAGAGCGATTGGCTCTGCTAGCGCAAAAACACACCTATGGCTATCCGATAGAAGCGGATGCCCCTATGCTATCACAAGTGACTTATAATGCGGGGCAAGTGGTGCTTCACTTCAAACATGCTGAAGGAGGATTAGTGATTAGGGGTGAGCGCATAGAATTTCTGAAGCTTGAAGTCAATGGTGAGGAGCGCTCGTTTACGGAGCGTATTGACCAAGATAAACTGATTCTAAAGGTGTTAGAAGTCAAAGGTGATCCTGAATGGCGCATTAGCCTTGGCCGGTCTAATTGGATGGCCCTTAACTTGTACAATCAAGCTGGCATCCCCGCTATTCCATTTGATATTAATTTGACGTTTTAGAAAGTGTGATGAGATGATTATTGAAAGATTTACGTTAGACGAAAACAGAACCAATGTTGATTTAACAACCTATGTCCTCAGTGACTCTCCAGAGTTGCTCGATGGGAAAAAGCGGCCTGCTGTCTTGATTTGTCCTGGTGGGGCGTATCTCAATTGTTCGGATCGAGAAGGTGAGGCGATTGCACTACGTTTTGCGGCTATGGGTTACCATGCCTTTGTGCTTCGCTACCATGTTCTTTTAGAAACAGATGATGATTTTGAGAGCGTTTTTTCAGGTCAGATCAAAGGCAGAACAGACACAGTATTCCCTGCAGCCATTCATGATATCGCACAGGCCTTTACGCTTATCCATGACCATGCAGAAGAATGGTTAGTTAACACGGATAAGATAGCTCTTTGCGGTTTTTCTGCTGGAGGAAATAACGTGACCAACTACAGCGTTCATTGGAATAAGCCGATTGTAACAGATTATTTTGATGTGGCTAAACTCAAACCCGCAGCGATTATTGCAGGATATCCCATTACAGACTACTTTGCGCATGAGGAACATGTCAAAACCCAAGATGATATGGCTCAAAGACTCTTTCGAGTGGCTAATCTATCCTTGTTTGGAACAGAGACACCTTCTGAGGAGCAGTTGCTCCAAGCGAGTGCGGCACGGCTAGTTGATGAGGCAACGCCGCCGACCTTTATCTGGGCGACTGCTGGGGACAAGCTCGTTCCAGTTAGCCAATCCACGCGTCTTGGAACAGCTCTTGCGGAAGCGGGGATTCCCTTTGAGTTGCATATTTTTGAAGAAGGACCACATGGGCTGGCTCTTGCTACCCAAGCGACCGCCGCAGCCTTGACGGAGGTCAATCGCGATGCCAGTCAGTGGATTGATTTGGCAGATGCTTGGTTGCAGAAACGCTTTGCCCTGCCCCTGGAAGAAAAATCTCGCTGGGCATAAGAAAGTGAGGCAGAGGTGGCTTAGAGCCCTGCTCTGCTATTGCCCATAGAAAGGAAGAACACAATGACACAAGAAAAACTCTATATCTGGGGCGAGCGTATCCCTGGAAACCACGCAGGAAGCAAGACGGACGTCATGGATATCCATGACGAATACACGCCCCAGGACCTTTTTGAGAAATACCCTGGTATTTGGGATAAAACAACAGACATCATTGGCGATATGTCAGGTAATGCTACCCTTGTTTACCGTCAGGAAATCGAGCATGGCCCTGCAGGGATGACCTATGAGGACAAACCCTTTTTAATTCCTTACTTAGTAGAAGGAGCGGATAGTGCCGTCATTATCTGCCCTGGAGGGGCTTATTTGACCAAGTCGATGACTAATGAAGGCGAGCACATCGCTCAACGCCTTAATCAAGCAGGAATCTCAGCGTTTGTCCTCTGGTATCGGACTTATCCTTATCAGGCGCCAGTTCCTTTTTGGGATGCTCAACGTGCCATCCGCTATGTCCGTTATCATGCGAATGATTGGAAACTCAACCCTCAAAAAATCAGCATGATAGGCTTTTCAGCAGGAGGTAACTTAGCTGGTGTCACTGGTTTGGTGATGCGTAACCAAGAGATCTCAGCTGACAGCTATCAGGCAGATGCTATTGACCATGTTTCCGCAGAACTTTCTGCGCTTGCCCTAATCTATCCTGCGATAGCTCTTGAGGATGACAAAATTCTAGTTGTATTAGCTGGGGAAGAAACCTATAACGATAAAGAAAAAGGCCGTGCTTTTGCTTCCAGTTATGATATGCGAACGCATGTACGAGAAGGAGATAGTCCGTTGTTTCTTTGCGCCGCCTTAGATGATGAAGTGGTTCCAGCTCGTCATCTTTTTGACCTGGCTAAGATTGCTGAGGCTAAAGGCATTCCTACTGAGGTCCATGTGTTTGCAGAAGGTGGTCACGGCTTTGGAGGATGCCAGGATGAGCAAATGCCACAGTTCTACCATGATCGGACCTTGGTTGAGCAATGGTTGGACCTCTATGTTGCTTGGCTATCGAAACTGACTAGCTCAGCTCATACTTCTACGAAATAGCCACAGCTATCCAAAAAATCACTCTAGTCAAATGGGGATTCCTGCTGTATACTAGAGAAAAATAAGGCTTAACGATAATACCCCTTAAAAATAGGAGAGAGGAAAAGAATAATGAAGCAGACCTTGTTTAACGACAATTGGAAATTTTGGAAAGATGGTGACTCCTTTGCCCTCGTTTGGGATGTTCCAGAGCACGCACAGGAAGTGACCCTCCCTCATGATGCCATGATTGCTCTCGAACCTCATGCTGACAGTCAAAATGGTGGCAATACAGGCTTTCGTGACGGTCAAAATTATGTCTATGTTAAAACCTTGACGGTCTCAGAAGAGGACCTTCAACAATGCTTGCTCCTGCACTTTGAAGGATCTTACATGAATACTTTTGTCTATGTCAATGAACAAATGGCTGGCAAACATCATTTTGGCTATACTGGCTTTACCATTCCCCTCAATGACTTTCTTCAGGTCGGTGCCAATGAAATTCGTGTCCAAGTCCGTAATGCAGCGATGAGCAATAGCCGTTGGTATTCTGGCAGTGGCATCTACCGTGATGTTTATCTGCTATCCGGCAACCCACTTCATATCGGTGCGCGCGGTAGTTTGATTAAAACAGTAGAGTTGACTGGTTCAGAAGCCCTGATTGAGGTTGCTGTCCCTCTTCAAAATGAGACAGCGCGTGCCCAGTCAGTGGTCTTAGAAACGGTGATAACAGCACCATCCGGTCAAACGGTTTTGACAGATAGCAGGCCTTACTTCCTTAAAACAGGGGACAATCTGGTCTGCACACAACGCTACCTCTTGACCGATGTCAAACCCTGGTCCGACCAAACACCTGATTTGTACACGATAGAGAATCGTCTCTTGGTGGATGGCAAAGCCATCGATACCGAAGAACATCGTTTTGGGGTACGCACGATCAGTGTTGACAGCCAGCGTGGACTTCGTATTAATGGAGAAACTATCAAGTTGCGTGGCGCTTGTATCCACCATGATAGCGGCCTGCTAGGTGCCGCAACGTACGTAGATGCTCATCTGCGTCAGGTTAAAATCCTCAAAGAAGCAGGATTTAATGCGATTCGCATGTCCCATCATCCTGCTGCGCCTGCCCTTTTAAAAGCTTGTGATGAGTTGGGACTGTATGTCATGGATGAAACCTTTGACATGTGGACGCGTTTCAAAGGGGATTTTGACTACAGCCTTGTCTTTGAAGACCAATGGCGCAAGGATGTGACAGCGATGGTTGAGACAGACTTTAACCACCCCAGTGTGATTCTCTACTCGATTGGAAATGAAATTCCTGAAATTGGAACAGCTCATGGTAGTCGACTGGCGAAAGCAATCCATGATCATATTAAGGCGATTGATGATAGCCGACCAACACTAGCGGGTATCAACGGTGTCTTTGCCGCAGGCGATAAGATGGGCCAAATCATGGGAGATGTTATGGCTCAAAATGCTGCTGAAGGGATTGAAATTGAAGGAAATGTCAATGACTTTATGACCCTGTTAGATACTAATATGGATAAAATTGTGGTTCATCCGGCGATTACGAAAACCCTTGAGTTTGCGACAGCCAGCACAGATATTGCTGGATACAACTACATGACAGCGCGCTATTATGGCGATGCTAAAGCCTATCCAAACCGCGTCATGGTCGGAAGTGAAACTTACCCACCAGCTATTGCTAGAAACTGGGATATCGTTGAGGAATTGCCGAGCGTTATTGGTGATTTTACTTGGACAGGCTGGGATTATATTGGTGAAGCGGGTGTCGGTGTACCAGCTTACGCCTTTGGGGAAGGAGGTTTCGGCGCACAATTCCCATGCCAATTGGCCTTTGCAGGTGATATTGACATTACTGGTTTCCGTCGTCCCCAGTCCTATTACCGCGAAATTGTCTTTGGCTTGCGTGAGGCACCTTACATTGCTGTTCAAAATCCAAAGCATTTTGGCCAAACCTTGATCAAAACCCCATGGGTCTTATCAGATGCCACTCATTCGTGGACGTGGTCAGGTCTTGAAGGTAAGCCAGTCGTTGTCGAAGTCTATGCCAAAGGGGATGAAGTAGCACTCTATCTGGATGATGCTCTGCTTGAGAAAAAAGTCATCGGTGAAGAATTGGGCTGTCTAGTGCGTTTTGAAACAGTCTACCAACCAGGGGAACTTAGGGCCGTTCTTTACCGTGAGGGTCAAATGGTATCAGAGTCAAGTTTAGCTACTGCAGATAAAACCAATGCTTCCTTGACGCTTGAACTCTCTCATCAAGGTCAAGAACTCACCTACCTTGAAATCGCCCTTGCAGATCAAAATGGTGTAGTGATCGGCGATGAGGAACTTGCTCTTAGCCTGACAGTAGAAGGCGCAGAGGTCCTAGGATTTGGCACTGGAAATCCTAAACCAAACGACCATTACCATAGCCTTGACACCACAACCTTCAACGGGCGTGCGCTAGCCATCCTCAAGAAAACCGCAGAAACCACAACCGTCACCGTTACAGGAGACAGTTTGACAGGGGAACTGGTGTTTTAGAGCTATTTAACAGGTTACTAAGTAAGTGACCTGTTTTTGGCATATAAGTGGATCATGTTGAAGGGAGACATCGTCATTGATATGTGTCTCAGTATAGATTCTGTAATTTCACCATTTTTCTATAAAAAATGCCTCTTGTAAAAAAGGGATGAAGTTCATAAAATAGAAAAAAAGCAAGTTAGGAGACTACTACATGGCCTTGAATTTAAAAGCAAATCCTTTTTTTCTTTCTGAATCAGATATTGATTGGGTGAAAGAAACCTTATATAAAATGAGTATTGAGGAAAAAATAGGTCAATTGTTTTGCCCAATTGGCTACTCAAATGAAGAAAGCTATTTAAGACCTATTGTGGAAAATTATAAAATTGGTGGTATGATGTTTCGAAGTGGACAGTATGATGATATTGTTCAAGCGCATAAACGATTACAACAGTATAGTGAGATTCCATTATTACTTGCTGCTAATCTTGAGTTTGGAGGCACAGGTATTGTCGAAGAAGGCACACATTTTGGAAGACAGATGCAAGTCGCTGCAACTGGTGATCCTCAAAATGCCTACCAACTTGGGCGAATTTCAGCTATTGAAGGAGGAGCAGTGGGGGTTAACTGGGCTTTTGCGCCAGTAGTTGATATAGACTATAATTATTATAATCCGATTACTAACGTACGGACGTATGGTAGTGATCCTCAAACAGTTTTAGACTTTGCTCGCCAATACTGTAAGGGAGTTCAAGAAAATGGTATGGCTGCTTCTATTAAGCATTTTCCAGGAGATGGCACGGATGATCGTGATCAGCATTTATTAGTTGGTGTTAACCGTTTTTCTGTGGAAGAATGGGATAGCACTTATGGTCGGATATATAAAGAATTAATTGATGAGGGTGTGCTAACCGTTATGGCTGGGCATATTGCCTTGCCTGCTTATCAGGAAAAATTAAATCCTGCCTTGAAAAACTGTCAAAAGTTACCTGCAAGTCTCTCCCCAGAACTCATAACAGGCCTTCTTCGTAACCAGTTAGGGTTTAACGGTTTGATCGTCACGGATGCGACACCAATGGTTGGGTTTACTTCTGCTATGCCACGTGAAAAGGCAGTTCCAGCCGCCATTTCCGCAGGTTGTGATATGTTTTTATTCAACCAGAGTCTTGAGGAAGACTATCACTATATGTTGAGAGGGTTTCAGGAAGGCATTTTAACGGAAGAGCGACTTAATGAGGCCGTGACACGTATTTTGGCCACAAAAGCAGCCTTAGGGCTTCCAGCTAAGAAAAAGTCGGGTAGGCTTGTCGAGGCAAACGTTGAACAGCTACGGACACCAGAATTTTTGCAACTTGCAAAGGAAAATGTTACTCAGGCGATTACTTTAGTCAAAGACACACAAAACCTTCTTCCAATTTCAGTGACCAAACATAAACGCGTTTTACTCCAAATTTTAGGGCCATATGAGGAGAGTAATCAAACAGTTTTGGATGAGATTAAAAAGCGTCTTGAGGAGGAAGGATTCCAGATTACGGTCTACCAACCTGAGACGATGGAAACATTTATGTCAGGCCAGATGGATACTGCTCTAACGATTCAAAAAAAATATGATTTAGTCCTTTATTTTGCAAATGTCGAAAACCGTTCCAATGCCACAACAGCTAGATTAAATTGGCATACTTTCTTTGGTGGAGGGAATAACCTGCCATGGTTTGTTAATGAAGTGCCAACCGTATTTGTCAGCCTAGCCAATCCGTATCATTTATTGGATGTTCCTATGGTAAAAACCTATATTAATGCTTATGATAATTCCGTTTACACGATAGAATCTGTGATAGAAAAGGTGATGGGAAGAAGCCCCTTTAAAGGTCAAAGCCCTATTGATCCATTTTGTGGACGAGAGGAATTACGGTATTAGATTGACAAATCCAGGTGAAATATAGATAATAAGTGGGAGAAACCTTCTCTCACTTATTTTCAAATTTTGAGCGGAAAGGAAATGTATGTTGATGAATAAAAAAGATTTACACAATCTTTTAATGGCGGAGACATGGGCAGAAAAAGAACAGAAACGTACAGGAGAAAACATCGTTGATCTGGAACTCATTGAGCAGATGGCTCCGGAAATGATTAAGGTGTTTGCTCAAGCTAAAACATACGATATGCCAGAAGAGATTTTCTTTAAACGTGGGAATGTCTTCATTAGTAAACATAATCGCTATGCTCCGATGCCTGATCACAAGCATGCTTTTTTGGAAATAAATTATATGTATCAAGGATCGTGTCGGCAAGAGATAGACGGAGAAAGTCTTGTTTTGCAAAAAGGTGATTTTATCATGTTAGACCGTGAGAGTCACCATGCGATTGATGCTCTGGGAGAAGGAGATATTTTAATTAATCTGCTGTTGAGGTTTGATTGGATTAGCACCGCTATTTTGCAAAAAATGACAGATTCTGTTTCAATCCTTTCCAAATTTTTAGCGCAAGCTGGTCAGGCGAATCAAAAGCATTTAGTTTTTAAGGGAAATGAAAGGCTTGATGACTTGATGCAACTGATTTTGACGGAGTATTATAATGAACAACAAATTTCCTTACATATTCTAGAAATGTATCTCCCTCTTCTTTTTACTGAATTATCAAGAAGTCAACACCAATTATTGCAAGAACAACCTCAAGAAGATGAAATTTCCAAAAGCCTTCAGTTAATTGAGAAATACTATCGAACGATTACCTTGTCATGGTTGGCTAATGAGGTAGGATATAACAGCAATTATCTTAGTAATATGATAAAGAAACGAACAGGTCTGAATTTTAAAACATTAGTTCAAACCCAACGCATGCAACATGCTTATCAGCTCGTTCGTCATACGAATTATACGATTGAAGAAATTTGTGAACAGATTGGCCTTCAAGACCCGTCCTATTTTTATCAGAGTTTTAAAAAACTGTATGGAACAACACCGGCTAAGATCCGAAAACAACACTAATCTATCAACCTCAAAACATGTTAACCTACAATGGGCTAACATGTTTTTTTAGAGAATGCCAGTTATAAACGTCACCTGTATTTTGACCAGTTTCTCCTGTAAGAACCACATTGAAAACGTTACCTTTTTCTTTATAATAAAGGTAATAATAAGAGATTCTTAAGGAGGATATTTTATGTCTAAAGCTACTAATCGGATGCCTGGCAGTGAAAAAATTACCTACGGCTTTGGGAATTTAGCTGCAAATTTGATGGTAACCACAGCGAGTACGTTCATAACCTTTTTCTATACAGATGTTGTTGGTATTTCAGTTGCTGCAGCGGGCGTAGTTCTAGGTTTAGCTAGAATTTTTGATGGGATATCAGATTTGTTGATGGGGTCTATTGTCGATAAAACGAAATCAAAATACGGTAAAGCAAGA
This sequence comes from Streptococcus ovuberis, assembly GCF_012396585.1. Lineage (GTDB taxonomy): Bacteria > Bacillota > Bacilli > Lactobacillales > Streptococcaceae > Streptococcus > Streptococcus ovuberis. The sequence continues at coordinate 61,548 of NZ_JAAXPR010000004.1, read as the reverse complement.
CCGTGGCTATTATGGATGGCTATTCCCTACGCCTTGTCGCTCATTTTTCTCTTTTCTTCTCCAAATTTCTTAGATGCTAATGGGAAAATTATTTGGGCGGCTGTATCCTATATTATCGCCATGGCAGGTGTTTATACAGCGACGATGGTTCCTTATAATGCGATGATGGGAACAACCTCAACAACTCAGGAAGATCGTTCACAATTAGCTAACTCAAGAACGTTATTTGGTTTTGTAGGAGCATTTGTCCTGCAATCAACAACGCTAAAAATAGTCAATTTTTTCGGTGAAACAACCGATACTGCTTCATGGACAAAAATGGCTGCTATTTATAGTTTGATTTCAGCGATCTTGCTACTGATCACCTTTAAAAATTCTAAAGAACGTGTTTCTGTCAACGAAGCTTCTCAATACCATCAAAAAATATCGGCAAAACAAAGTTTATCGAGTTTACTACAGAACAAATATTGGTTCATGGTAATCGGGGTCCTTTTGATTGGGTTTATTTCATCAGGTCTTGGTGGTGTTCTCATCTATTACGCGCAATGGGTTCTAGGGGATATTCAACTAGTAGCTGTTTTAGGAATGTTGAGTTTTGCGCCGATTGCTGTTGGGGCAATGTTAATGCCATTAGTTATTACCCGTTTTAGTAAAAAAACACTGTGTATTGCAGGTAGCGTCCTATCGCTATTTGGCCTCGGTCTTATTGCCATTGCACCTGATAACTATACGATGGTGTTGATTGGTACAGTTATTAAAGGCCTTGGTTTAGCTCCAGTAGCTGTTGCAGGCTATGCAATGCTTGGTGATACTGCGGATTATGGTGAATATAAGACAGGTATTCGAAGCGATGGGATGATTTTTGCGGCTGGAACATTCGGTGAGAAAGTTGGCTCTGGTTTAGGAGCAGTCGTCTTAAGTATTGTGATGAGTATGGGTGGCTATGTGGCACAAGCTGCTAGCCAAACGGATTCAGCTATTTTCTCTCTTAAAGCTGCCTTTATTTATATTCCTATGATCTTCTCAGCACTTTGTATTTTGATTTTAACGTTTTACAATTTAGATAAAGAATACCCCCTCATCAAGGCTGAATTGGAGAACCGTAAAACACTCCGTCAAATAGCTGAGGCTGGTGAAAGAGAAATAGAACAAATGGATTAAAAGAGCACTAAACGAGAGTGGGACGACAAAATCGGTAATTCGGTAGAATTCAATGAGTCGTCCCACCTCTGCAAGTTGAGCAGGGCTTTAAAGGCAGATGAAATCAGTCTGTTAGAGCCCTGATCAATCACTGCGTCTGACATAGTGAACAATCATAAAAAGGAGAGACTAGGACTGTTGTTCCAGTCTCTTGGATCGGATACAGTGTCACTAATCTAGGATTCTTGGAAGTGAGGAGATGTGTATGATTACTGATTTAAAAATAAACGATATCCCCAAACCGCTGGGGTTTCGGATAAAAGATTATGTCAAGGTATCTTGGCAGGTTGATAATGTAGTGCTTAGCGGTTCAAAACAAATAGCTGGTCAGGTGTTGCTGGCTAGAGACTCGGATATGACATCAATCGTTTTTGATACTGGCAAAGACGAGAGGATTAAGGATAATCATTACTATCTCCATTTCGAATTTGCTGCTAGGACACGTTACTATGTTCAAGTGAAGATTTGGACAGAATACAATGAGGAAGTTCTATCAGAGGTGTCTTGGTTTGAAACAGCAAAGCAAGATGAGGCTTGGAGTGCGAATTGGATTACCTCTGGAAAAGAAGAACCAGTTCAGTTTATCAAGGATTTCCAAGTCAATAAGCCCATCTCCTGTGCCCGATTATATATTCTTGGTCTAGGTGTTTATGAGGCTTATCTAAATGGTAAGAAGATTGGTGAGGAATATTTGTCACCTGGTTTTCATGCGTATGATTTATGGCTTCAATATCAAACGTATGAAACTTTTCCTGTCTTGGGACGAAATCGTCTGCAAGTTTACCTAGGAGATGGATGGTACAAGGGGCGTATAGGATTTGACGGGGGCTATAAAAATCTCTATGGTGATCAGAGGCAGCTCCTTGCAGAACTTATAATAACTTATAAAGATGGAACGGAAGAAATCATTGCAACAGATTTATCATGGGAAACCTCTCTTTCTCCTGTATCGTTTTCAGGCATTTATGATGGAGAAATTTTTAATGCGAATCTCATTGATGTTCAAGAAACGTTTCCAGTAGCATTAGCTAAAGACTTGACGGAACGCCTGTATGATCGTTTGTCGCTTCCGATAACTGCTCATGAGAGATTCAAACCACAACTGATTCGGACACCAGCAGGAGAGACCGTTCTTGACTTTGGCCAGAATTTGTCGGGTTGGATCGAGTTTGACCAAGCCCTACCTCTTGGAACTGAGGTTAGCTACGAAGTTGGTGAATTGTTGCAGGGGGGCAATTTTTACCGTGATAATTTGAGGACTGCTGAAGCAAAGTTTACTTATATAAGTGACGGTCAAGAACGAATAGTTAGGCCACATTTTACATTTTATGGTTTTCGCTATGCGAAATTAACAGGATTTCCTGAAAGCCTTGACCCCGAAGATTTTGAAGCAGTTGCCCTTTATAGTCAATTGGAGGAGACGGGAGATATTGAAACCGATAACCAGGCTGTTAATCAATTGATTTCAAACATAAAATGGGGGCAAAAAGGCAACTTTTTAGATGTTCCAACAGATTGTCCTCAAAGAGATGAGCGCTTGGGCTGGACCGGGGACGCACAGATATTTGCGCGAACGGCTAGTTACCTGATGTACACACCAGCATTTTATCAGAAGTTTCTAGAGGATCTTCGTCGCGAGCAAAAAGAATTAGATGGCTCAGTTCCCTTTATGGTTCCGATGCTAAAACCGGAGAGTCAAGACGGATTTGTTATGGGAAATGGAGCAGCAGTGTGGTCTGATGCGGCAACAGTTATCCCGTGGGTTCTTTATGAACAATACGGTGATATTAAACGCTTAGAAGACCATTACCCGATTATGAAGGATTGGGTAGACTATATCCAACGTCAAGATGTACAAACGGGATCAAAACGGCTATGGACGACTAATTTTCAATTTGGTGATTGGCTTTCCCTTGATGGTAAGGATCCTAATTCTCCAATGGGGGGCACGGACACCGTCCTTGTAGCATCAGTCTTCTACTATTATTCAACGAGTTTATTAGTCAAAGCAGCTCAAGCACTTGGGATTAAAGAGGATATTAGGCATTATCAAAAACTATCGGATGACATTAAGCGTGCTATTCAGGAGGAATTTTTTACGAAGCGTGGACGTTTGGCCATTAATACTCAAACCGCTCATGTTTTGGTTTTATATTTTGATTTGGTCCCTGAAGAAGCGCTCTCAAGGACCATTGAGGGACTGAAAAAGTTATTGCTGGAGTCTGCTGTTCATTTAAAGACAGGCTTTACAGGGACACCGTACATGTGCGAAGCGCTCTCGAAATATGGACTGACAGAATATGCTTATACCCTTTTGTTGAATGATGATTACCCAAGTTGGTTATATGCGGTTAAATTAGGAGCAACTACGGTGTGGGAAAGATGGAACTCTGTTCTTGAAGACGGTACCATCTCTGGGACTGGTATGAATTCTCTTAATCATTATGCTTATGGTTCTATTGCTGAGTGGATTTACCGAGTAGCAGCAGGCATTCAGTCAGATCCAGAGAGAGTTGGGTTTAAACATTTTTATTTAAAACCCCAACCATCGTGGCAGTTAAAACACATTAAAGCACGTTACCAATCAATCAATGGCTTAATAGTCAGTGAGAGCAATCTATTAGCAGATGGTCAATTAGAGTTTAAGTTTAGGGTTCCCTTTAACACAACTGCAACAATTGTCTTACCTCATGCCCCGGAAGAGCTACTATATCAATACCCAGAAGCAAGAAAAGAAGGGAATCAGATGTTGTTAACTGTGCCGGCAGGAGAGTATGCGTTTCATTACCAACCCACAATTGCCTATAAGCCAACTTATAGTGTAAAACAACCTTTTGAAAGTTTAGCAGTCCCCGTTGCTACAAGCCAGATCATATATAAGCATATCCCTTTTTTGAAGAAAAACGACATGGTTCTTTCCTTTTTAGATTTACCATTGGAACAGTTTGATCGGGTCCCAATTATTAACCGAATGGTTAATCAGGACGTTATTGAGTCGATCCAAAATGAATTGGAGCAATTAAATCAATCATAAGGTTTGGGCAGTGAGCGAAAATAATCCAGGCATCTCCCTGAATTGAGACACAAAGGCACTCCTCTTGAATCTGGTAACCCCAGAATCGAGGAGTGTTTTACGATACCCCAAAAAGGTTATTCGATAGAGTTTAAGCTTACCGCTATGGAGAGGTGAAAGCAAGCTTTCTAACAAGCACTTAATCGGTTACACTAAAGTAGCTAGAAAGGCTAAAGTGTCCTGCACGAAAATCCAGAAAAGGAGGTGCTGTTAGCACCAGAACTTGCATCGCCTTGGGACAGCCCCTTTCAAGAAACGAGTCATAACCTCTCACAATAGCCACTTCTTTTTGACAGGCCAGCTAGATTACGAGAGTTTTCCACAAGCTACAACTCTTGAGGTACAAATGACTACTTGAAAATGAAAAAGAGACTTGACTTATAGTGCACTATAAGTGGTAAACTATAGTTAGAAAGAAAAAGGAGCATCAAATATGGTTAAACAAATCGCACCAATCGTACTTGGGACATGGTCATGGGGAACTGGCGGATTTGCCGGTGGGAATGTGGTCTTTGGCAATCATCTGGACACCGCAGATGTCAAGGAAGTCGTTGCGGTCGCCATGGAACAGGGCCTCAATACATTTGACACTGCTTTTGCATATGCCAATGGCGAATCTGAGCGGATTTTAGGAGAGTTAGTCGGTCAATACGACCGCTCAGCAATCATTTTATCTGATAAATTTACACCAGGTATGCGAGACGATAGCAAAGAAAATCCTGTCGAAGATATGCTAGAAGGTTCTCTCAACCGTTTGGGAACAGATTACATCGATATCTATTGGATCCATAATGCATCAGATGTGGAGCGGTGGACGCCGTTCTTAGCCGGCTTGGTTACCTCAGGACGCGTGAAACGCATTGGGGTGTCCAATCACAGTCTTGAACAAGTCAAACGTGTCCAGGAAATCTTAAAGCCAACTGGCGTCCAAATTTCAGCAGTCCAAAATCATTTTAGCCTGCTGTATCGTAACGCGATGGAAGATGGCTTGCTGGATTACTGCAAGGAAAATGACATTCAATTTTTCTCTTATATGGTGTTGGAACAAGGTGCCCTGTCTGGTAAATACAATAGCCAGAACTTAATGCCAGCTGATTCAAATCGTGGTAGAACCTATAATCCATTGTTCCCTGCTTTAGCTGATTTGCTGGCTGAGTTGCAACGCTTGGCGACTAACTATCAGGTAACTCCAGCTCAAATCGCGACAGCTTGGGCTATCGGACGTGGGACGACACCCATCTTAGGTGTGACAAAGGTTGAGCAAGTTTTAGATGCTGCCAAGGCTAGTCAAATGACTCTCAGTGCGGATGAAATGGTCAAATTGGAAGACTTAGCATTACAAGCTGGGGTAAATACGCGTGGCGGCTGGGAAGGTCAGGCTTAAAGAGACAGTCCCGTAGCTATTTCTAAAAGAGACGGTTAGCCATTTGTAAGAACGAATTGACCAAAATGCCACCAGTTGACTAAAAATCTTGTATACTAGAAGAAGATGCATTCATCAACCGGAAGAAGGGAATCCATTATGGCCAAAAATAAAATCTATACGATTACAGAAGTGTCTCAACGATATGATATCAAACCCAATACAATCCGCTATTATGAGCGAATTGGTCTAGTGCCTAGCCTTCCTCGTCAAGCGAATGGCAATCGCTATTTCACAGATGAATTGAATAAATGGTTAGAGATGGTCATTTGCCTGCGGCACTCAGGTGTCCCAATAGATGTTTTAATAGACTATTGCCAACTCCTGATGCAGGGGGATAAAACGGTTGGAGCTCGTGAAGCCTTGCTGAAAAAGCAATTAGCAGTCCTAGTGCAAAAGCAAAACAATTTGCAGCGCTCCATTGACCGTTTGACTCATAAAATTAACCTTTACGAGTCAGGAGAGATTTTAAATAAGGCTACCTATTATGAGGAGTACGGGATTATTTTTGATGAAACTGGGAGTTGGAAGGAGCGTTTAGATGACTTTGAAAATTGATGCGTTTGCCCATGTGCTATTGCCAGAGTTTTTTGACAAAATGCAGGCTTTGGATAAAGACTTGGTGAAAAAAATGCCCTTTATCCAAAATCCTGTTTTGACCGATATGGCAAAACGCCGTGAAACCATGCCAGATCAAACAAGACAGATTATCAGCTATATCAATGCTAATCCAGAGGATTATGTGGACGGCAAAGAAGCAGCGAAACTGGTGCAACTGGCTAATGAGGAATTACTGGCTACTGTTCAGGAGCACTCAGACAGTTTTGCTGGCGGTGTGGCGATGGTGGCCATGAATCATATCACGGATGCGGTGCGCGTGGTGGAAGAATTTGTTCCAGCCCACCCTGAAATCTTGGGAATTCAGCTCTTCACCCGACATTTGGGCAAATCGATAGCGGATCAAGCTTTTAAGCCAGTCTTTGCCGCAGCAGCAAAGGCAGGGGTTCCTATTTGGCTCCATCCTGTCTTTGATCATCGAAAACCGGACAACAATATTATTTTTAGCTGGGAGTATGAATTGACCCAGGCGATGTTAGACATTGTGCAGGCTGGTTATTTTAGAGAGTTTCCAAATCTCAAAATGTTGGTTCACCATGGTGGTGCCATGGTACCCTACTTTGCAGGGCGGATTGAGCACATTTTGCCAGAAGACCAGGCGGCTGATTTCAAGAAATTTTATGTGGATACAGCCCTGTTAGGCAATCGCAAAGCTTTGGAACTTTGTGTGGACTATTATGGCATTGACCATGTTCTCTTTGGGACAGATGCACCGCTTGGCATTCTGCCAGCAGGTGCGACCGAGGTTATCGCGGAGGCTATTGACGCATTGCCTCTCACTGCTGAAGAAAAAGAACAGATTTTGGCAGGTAATGCGATGCGACTTTATCACTTAGGAGAAGAAAAATGACAGAAATTTTTAGACTCTTTCGTCTTGGCTTAAACTTAGAGTATGAGGAGGCCTATCGCCAAATCGGCCATACAAACTTTCAGCAGTCGCTAGCGCTAGAGCCAGGAACTTTAGCTATGTACGGTAACCATCTCCCTGGAGATTTCAGCCAGCAGATTGTTGTCGAGCGCTACGCTAGTGAAGCAGCTTATCAGGAGCATATTCAATCACCGCATTTTAAGGCCTTCGCAGATTTGGCTCAAAAAGCGTTGATTAGCCGTGAGGTCGTCACCTTGACACCCAAGCTGCTCCTTCAAAAACCAACAGCCTTGCGGATTTTTCATGATAAGCAGTTAGCTGTTCGACTAGTTACAGTGACGGTTAGCGATAGTCAAGCCTTTTCAGAAATTGTTTTACCTGAGATGCAGGCAAGTATGGAGCAGGAAGCTGGTGTTTTGGTCATGTACGCTGGTACAGATAGAAACAATCCGGATAGTTGGTATTTCTTTGAGGTGTACCAAAATGAGACTGCTTATGAACAACACAGAGAAACGCCACATTTTAAAGACTATATTGACCGTAGCGCAAAACTAGTCCTAGATAAACAGTTGCAAACGTTGCATGGCGACATGTTAGTCAACCGGGGTTAAATGATTTTAGAAAGAAGTGATGACTCATGATTAAACATGAAGATATAAAAAATAATCCTTTATTTGCATTAGGGGAAGAAAATCCTTATGGTGCTAGTTTTATCGGCCAATCTTATCTAGCTATGTTGGCACAAGCACCAGACGGCAAAACCAGTGTTGGGAATGTAACCTTTGAACCAGGTTGCCGTAATAACTGGCATGTGCATTCAGATGGTTACCAAATCCTCCTTGTTACCGGAGGTGAAGGCCTTTATCAGGAAGCTGGAAAACCTGTTCGACATCTCAAAGCAGGTGATGTCGTAGTAACAGATAAAGGGGTGAAGCACTGGCATGGGGCAACCGAAGATTCTTGGTTCAGTCATGTGGCTATCACAGCTGGTGCCAGTGAATTTTATGGACCAGTGACGGATGAAGACTATCAAGCAGCGCATAAGGAGGAAAACTAAGATGGCAATCAAACAAACAGCAGGACGTGATCAATTAGGAGAATTTGCACCAACGTTTGCAGAAATCAATGACGATGTGCTTTTTGGACAGGTATGGGCGCGTGAAGAAGAACTTTCGCCTAAACTTCGCTCCATCGTTACTGTTTCAGCTCTTATTACAGGTGGGAATTGGGAGCAGCTCAAGTATCACCTAAACACCGCTAAAAAGAATGGGGTGACGAAAGCAGAAATTTCAGAAATCATCACTCACATTGCCTTTTATGTCGGGTGGCCAAAAGCTTGGTCAGCTTTTGGTTTAGCGAAGGACGTTTGGGGGCATGAGTAAAAGAAACCACTCTCAAATCAGGAGCTAATAAAAAGAAAAAATATTTTGCTAAGATGACACATAAGAAAGTTGAGTTAACAGAGTTATTTTACGATTTGGTCTATGTCTACGGCTTTAGCCAGACCACCTCACTGATTCACCATGTTCACCACGGTGTCGTTCCAACCCTGTCTTTTGTTGCTTTTGCGATTGGAATGCTCATTATGCTAAACTCATGGATGGTGCAGACGGTGTTTACCAATCGGTTTGGGCGAAATTCTCTGACCAATATGGCCATGATGTTTGGCCAGATGATTTTCTTGCTGGTTGCTTTAACGTCTATTGACGCAAATAGTAACGCTGATCATTTCTTGTATTTTTATGGACCTTTTGCAGGGATCTCCTTTCTCCTCTTGGTGCAGTATCTATTAGAGTACGCTCGGACAGAAAACCCAGCAGACAAACTCTTTATCAGGCGTTTCTTTTCCATTCTAGGTGCCAGAACAGTTGGACTTTTGCTGGCTCTATTTCTTCCTTATCCAATAGGGTTACTCGTTGCTGCTGCAAGTGTTCTCATAACGTGGTTACTCCCGGGCTTTTTGGTCAAAAGGAAGGCTATGGCCCCTGATTTAAAGCCCATGAATTTTCCGCATCTAGTGGAGCGACTGTCTCTACTGGTTATTATTACCTTTGGAGAGATGATTATTGGGGTTGCGGATTATTTTCGACCAGATAGACTGAGTGTTTTGTCTGTGTTGATCTTTCTGATTGTAGCGAGTCTCTTTATGACCTATATTGTTGAAATAGACCATTTGATTGATCCACATACACCCAATCCCAACGAAAACCACTTGATCTACTGGCATTATCCCATCATTTTTGGACTAAGTTTTGTCACCGTAGCAATCGGGTTTTTAGGAAATGCAGAAGCACACAATGGCTTTGCAGTAGCCCTCTTTTACCTAGGTGTTTTCTTGATTTTATCAGGGATTTACCAATTCAAATCCATGAATAAGCCGACCCATCAGTTTACAAAAAGTCTGGTTTATAGTTGTCTGACAGCTTGGATGGTTGGTTTGGGATTGAGTTATCTTTTCTTAGCGAACAGTGAGTTTTTACTGTTCATCGCTGCCATCATCTCTTGTTATCTAGCAGTGACTGCGGTGCGGTTTAATATGAAACATTTATCTAAGAGTTGATACGAACTCTCTTGTCAGTACGGAGGCTTTTATCAGACTATTGGAACAGTTTGCTTTTGGTCAAGGGCGGAGGTCGTTATTGATGAAAAGCAAGCGAAGGAGATAGGTTTTATGCCATTCTAAGCAAAATCCTTGCCAAGATAGTCGTCTTATGATAAACTTGTTCTTGTTTCTGATACATGTCGAGGGAGGTCTTATGGATACTAAATTTTCAGTGGCTATCCATATTTTAGCCATGATTGCCGAGAGCAAAGAAGTCTTGAGTTCGCAAGCTCTAGCCACTAGTGTTGGAACAAATCCTAGTTATATTCGCAAGATTATCGCCTTACTGAAAAATAAAGGTCTACTCATATCCCATCAAGGAAAGAGTGGCTATCAGTTGACAGTAACACCAGCAGAGATTAGTCTTTTGGATATTTATTATGCGACACAAGAAGTCTCTCAGATAAAACTCTTCCAAGTGCATCAACATGCCAATTTGGAGTGCCCAGTCGGAAAGCATATTGAAGCGGCCATTAACCCTGTTTTTCATCAGGCAGAACGTCAGTTGGAAAAAGAGCTAGCCAGTCAAAGTCTTGCAGAGGTCATCTCCAATCTCTATGCTCAAGCAGGATTAACCAAGTAACGCTTGGTTAATGTTTTACCACTAGATGTATTTGTACTAGATTCAAGTACAATATGATAATAAAGTACCTAGAAAATATCTCAATATCCTTAGCAGTCCAGTTCTGCTATTATAAAAATAGAAAGAGGAAAACGATGAAAGCAGCACAACACACATCTTATAACAAAAACAATATCGTACTTAACCTAACAGACATTGTTAAACCACAAATTAAACCGAATCAAGTCCTTGTCAAAGTCACCGCTGCAGGCGTCAATCCCTTGGATAACATGATTTCACGCGGTGAGGTCAAAATGATTGTCCCTTACAAATTGCCACAAATAGCCGGTAACGAAGTGGTTGGTCTGGTGGAAGCTGTTGGCAATCAAGTGAGCCAGTTTCAGGTCGGTGATCGTGTTTTTGGTCGTCTGCCCCTTGACAACATCGGTGCCTTTGCGGAGTATGTAGCGGTGGAAGCTATAGCCCTTGCCAAAGTTCCTGCCTATCTGACTGATGTGGAGGCAGCAGCTGTGCCACTGACAGCTTTAACCATTATGCAGGCTCTTGAGTTGATGGGGGCACAGGCTGGCAAGACCATTTTCATCTCAGGTGGGACAGGTGGTGTCGGTGGGATGGCGATTCCGATTGCTAAGGCCAAAGGGTTGACCGTTATCACGAATGGATCAGGGGATAATGCTAATCGGGTTCTAGAGTTAGGAGCAGACCGCTTTATCGATTACAAGAAAGAAGATTATACCGAAACGCTTAGTAATGTAGATTATGTTCTTGATACACTTGGTGGTAAAGAGACAGAGAAGCAAATGAGTATTATGAAAAAGGGTGGGCAACTCGTTTCTCTGCGTGCCATGCCAAACGGAGCCTTTGCTAAACGAATGAACTTACCGAAATGGAAGCAACTACTCTTCGGTTTGGTTGGACGTAAATTTGATCAAATGGCTAAAAAATATGGTGTACATTATCACTTTATCTTTGTCGAGAGTAATGGTGAACAGTTGCAGGAAGTGGCAGACCTCTTTAGTCAGCTCAAGATTAAGCCATCTATTGACACAGTTTATCCATTTGAAGAGGTCAATGCTGCCCTTGATAAGGTAGCAAATGGTCGTTCACGTGGAAAAACTGTCCTCAGTTTTAAATAGTAGGAGTACTTATGTCTTATATCACAACTAAAAATCAATACATAACTGTGGCTGGAAACCAGATTGCCTACCGTGAACTGGGCAAGGACAAGTCCAAACTGCCCCTGGTCATGTTGGTCCATTTGGCGGCAACCTTGGACAACTGGGACCCAAAATTGCTAGATTTACTAGCTGAAAAAGAGCATGTCATTGTCCTTGACCTGCCTGGTGTCGGAGCTAGCCAGGGCAAGGTGGCATCCACCATTCCAGGAATGGCAGAGCAGGCTCATGCTATTATCAAGGCTTTGGGGCATACAAAAATTAACCTGCTAGGTCTTTCGATGGGTGGGTTTATTGCCCAAGAAATCGTTCGTCTTGATAGCCAAATGGTTAACCGCTTGATTCTAGCAGGAACAGGTCCTCGTGGCGGTGTTGAAGTCGATAAGGTGACAGGAAAGACCTTTCGCTATATGCTGAAGGCTGGTCTGGAGCGTGTGGATCCAAAACGCTACATCTTCTATCCTCACGATGAAGCAGGTCGCCTGGAAGCTGAAAAAGTTTTGGGACGCATGGGTAAGCGAACAGCCCCCTATTCAGACAAAGCTATCAATGTCCCAGGATTTTTAGCTCAGTTAAGAGCTATCAAGCGCTGGGGGAAAGAGTTGCCAGACGACTTGTCCTACATCACTCAGCCGACCCTCATTGTCAATGGAGATAAGGACATGCAGGTCCCAACGGAAAATTCATATGACATGCACCATAAGATTGCAGGTAGTCAACTCATCATCTATCCCAATGCCGGTCATGGTTCTATCTTTCAGTATGCGTCTGAGTTTGCAAGAGAGGTCATTGACTTTTTGAAGATGTAGGATACTGCTGGCATGGAGAAAATAAGAAAACCCTCAATCGATTGGATACCACTTGTACTTCCTTTGAATTCTTGGTAGAATACAAGCGGAGGGGCTGCTATGAAATTAACAGGTTTTGAAGACTTACGGATTCAGCGTACGGTTACTGCTATTTCTCAGGCTTTTGAGGAGCTCATCTGTGAGCTGGATTATGACAACATCACAGTGACAGAGTTGGCCAAGCGTGCTCTGATCAATAAGAAGACCTTTTATCGCTATTACCCAACTTTGAACGATCTGTTAGCTGAAATGCAAGAACAGTATGCTCAGGCCTATATTGATGTGATTAAGGATTTTTCGTTGCCTAAGGATTTGGAAAAAATGCAACGCGCCTTTTTTGAATTTTCAGCTCAGCAGGGAGAGGCCTATGATAAGATTACCATCAGCCAATCTTCTTACAGAGAGATTCGTCAAGATATGGTGGATATGGTTATGGCGTCCACTTGGTCTAAGGCCGAGAAGGTCAACCAGCTCAGCGATTTTCAAAAGATTAGCCTTTTGAATTTTGTTCAACATACAGGACTTGCTATCTACCGTCAGTGGGTCGAAGAGGGGAAGAAAACACCTCTTGAAGATGTGATTGAAACAGCCAATCTCCTTACGCTTGCAGGTGTCAATTCTCTGTTGACATAATCTTTTGCCACAGTTTTGGTCCATGTGTGGCATAAGCCACCTTTTTAGAAAAAAGCCCATTGTGTTTGTCACAGTGGGCTTTTATAATGGACTTAGAAAAAACAACAGGAGGCAATATGACAAAAGATATTTGGAGGCGTTTGGCTGATGGGGAAGCAGTCAGTATGATGGAAGAGGACTATCAAGACATTGTGCTAGCAGAGTTTAACCGTTGTCGAGATCTACAATTTCAAATCAATCAAACCCAGCCAACTTCCCCAGAGATTCAGGCGCTTTATAGTGATTTGCTTGGAAGGAAATTATCTGCATCGACCCATATCATGAGTCCGTCACAAATTGATTTTGGAAGAAATGTCTGCCTAGGTGAAGGAGTATTCATCAATCACAGTTTGACCCTTATGTCCATCGGTGGGGTGACAATTGGCGATGGTAGCTTCATTGGGCCCAATGTCAGCATTGTGACCGACAATCATGATATGGATGATCTTTTAATCCTACGTTGCCAGCCTGTCGTGATTGGAAAGAAGTTCTGGATTGGTGAAGGGGTGAAAGTGATGCCGGGTGTTACGATTGGCGACAACGCTCTTCTTGCCAGTGGTGCGGTCGTGACAAAGGATGTTCCGGCTAATGCCATTGTGGGTGGCAATCCAGCTAAGTTGATTCGGATGAAGGGAGACTAAATGACACAAACTGCAGAAAGAGAGATCATCACACTCCAACACGAGATTTGGGAAGCGATTATTGCACGTGATTTTGATCAACTCCATCAACTTTACCCAGAAGACTACCTGTTTCGCCATGTTGGTGGGTATTACCAGACACGGGAGGAATACTTTGACGATATCCGAGGTGGGACTTTTCGATATTACACCTATGTGCCTATTTCTGAGACGGTGCGTTTCATCAACGATGAGCGAGCCATTCTTCATGCCAAGGCCAAAACAGATGCTCGCATTTATGGTTTTCGAAAGGTTTGGACTATGGACTTTGAGTTGCCCTTTGAAAGGATAGAAGGGAGATGGCAACCGGCAAATGAAAACTAAGCTTGGAATGATGCCTTTTTGGGTTGCCTTGTTGCTAATGGGGTGCGGTAGCCAGCAAGAACAAACTGGACAAATTGAAAAAGCACAGCAAATAAGAACAGAGCACAGCCAATCGGATAAGAAGGAGGAAACCGTGCTGACACAAGCAGATAAAGATAGCATGATTGCCATTTTTGAGCAGATGCGCCAGGCTATGATAGATAAAGATATGGCTACTTTAGATGCCATTTTGCCAGACGACTATGTGGCCGTTCATATTACCGGGAGAACCCAGACTAAGGCAGAATGGTTAGCGGATATCGAAAATGGTGAGATGAACTACTATGACTTTTTGGATACAGAATATAGCTTTTCACAAGAAGGGGATCGTGTCCTCATGCAGGTAAAACAGCGAATCCACGCCAAGATATATGGTAGTGAAGGGACTTGGTCTGTCCCAGGTGATCGCTATTTCCAAAAAAGAGATGGTAAGTGGCAAATAATTGGTTAAATATAAAAAAAGAGAGGTAAAAAAATGAACACAGAAACACTTATGGAAAAATTGGCATTAAAAGAATTAGTTGATACATTTTCTAATTTAGCAGATATCAAGGATACAAAAACTCAGGCGCAGTTGTTTGTAGAAAATGCAACCTTGACCTCGCACAATGGAGACCAGGTCTTCAAGCAAGAAGGGCGAGAAGCTATTGAAGAAGCCTGTGCAAATTTCTTGGCATTATTCGATACAGTGTACCATCTCAATGGCCAACAAGTCGTCCAAATTGATGGGGATAAAGCTAGTGGAACAGCTTACTGCCATGTTGTTTTGATTGGTGCCAACGAAGAGGGCCAGCGTATCCAAACGACGCAAGGTGTTCGTTATGAAGATGAGTACGTGAAAGTGGATGGTCAATGGAAGATCGCCAATCGTACGTCGCATTTCATTTACACAGACGTCAAAGAAGTCTAAGGACTACAATATAAAGGAAGGAAACTATCATGGAACAAACGTATTTAACACTCAATTCAGGCTATAAAATGCCCCAATTTGGAATAGGTGTCTATTTAGTAAAGCCAGAAGAAACGAAGCAAAATTTACTAGATGCCTTCACACTTGGGTATCGCCATGTGGATACAGCGCATGCCTATCAAAATGAACGTGAGGTAGGTCAGGCTGTTAAGGCCTCTGAATTGGAGCGCAGCGAACTCTTTATCACCTCAAAATTATGGCCGAGCGATTATGCGGATCCAAAGGCGATTGATAAGATGTTGGTGCGCCTGGATATGGACTACATTGACCTTGTCCTCTTGCACCAAGAAATTGGCGATTATAAGGCGGGCTGGAAACACCTGGAAGCAGCCGTTCAAGCTGGGAAGGTCCGCTCCATTGGACTTAGTAATTTTGAATCTGAACGTTTGGAAGAAATTCTTGAGCTGGCAACGGTCCAGCCGGCAGCCTTACAAGTGGAATGCCATCCTTATTTCCAACAAATTCAGTTGAAAGAACGGATCGCAGGGATCGGTGCGATCATCGAAAGCTGGTATCCACTTGGACACGGGGATGCTAGTTTAATCAATGAGCCGGTCTTCACTGAACTAGCGCAAAAATATGACAAGACCAATGCACAGATTATCCTACGTTGGCATATTCAGTCTGGTCATGCTGTCTTTCCAAAAACAACCAATCCGGACCATTTAAAAGAAAATATTGCCATCTTTGATTTTGCCTTGACCGATGAGGAAATGGCAAGAATCAATGCGCTTAATAAAGACTTCCGCTATTTCAATATGACCTTGGAAGAACGTGAGAAAAACCTGATGGCCTATGTGCCAGCGGATTAATTGTCTCTACTGTTGACGTCTATTTTAGAAGTATTGTCTTTAGTATCTCGACAATTCCGTCTTCAATTGATTTATCATTAGAAGACATCGTAGAAAATTTCTTTTTCTAGACTATAGATCATTCATTGGTTATGATGTGCTGGAATTAGGAAAGGTTGGTCAACACAAATTCAATAAGAAAAAGGCTTGAAATTTGGTGTCAATCACCTGATTTCAAGCCTTTTCTAATATTGTTGGTCATTTATTTTTAATAAAAGATAGTGCCTTTTACCTAAGATTAAACAAATAGAAAACGCGCACATTGCTGATGAGTGGATGTAGTAGTTAATGGGTCACTGGCCAAGTCCTTTTAAGTTCTTGGATAAGTGGTGCTAGTCGCTCCTTTTCTGAAATGAGGTAGGTCATATAAAAAGGCAGACTGGCACGTTCATCGGTAATCAAAAGCTTTTTTCGGTGGTTATTCTTAGTCGAATTTCCAGAGAGATTGGTCGAGAAGTATGCCAGGTTTGAATGTTGCAAAATTTCTTGAAAGGTTTCTCGATTGTCCTGTTTGAGAAATTTTCCGTTGGGAATTTCCTTGCGGACAACATCTGCCCATTCACCTAGGCCAGACATGGTTAAAAAGCTTGTGTTAGCTAAAGTTCTAAAAGTTGTTGTTTCAACGTCTGCAGCGACCATTTTGGCATCAAGATGGACGGAGAGAATTTCCTCCCCAATATAGAGGGATTCAATCTGATCGGTAAACAGTTCTTCAGTGGTGAAAACAAGAGAGAAACGGTGGGAAAGCAAGGCTTGCTCAACTTGACTTTGAGCAATAATCGTCTCATCCATGGTGGCTCGAAGTGATTCGTTCTCTTGAAACAGATAAATGGGACCAGGAGCAGTGGAAGAGAGTACTACCTGGTGTTGTTCTTGCTCAAATTGACGCAGTTCTTTAACAAATTGTTTATGCTCTTTTAGTAAGACTTCCGCTTTTTGAGCCGCTAATTTTCCTGTTTCGGTTAATTCTAGGCGATTCGGTGTGCGGATAAAGAGTTGAACAGCCAACTCTTCCTCAAGTCTTTGCATGCTACGGGTAATGGTTGGTTGAGTTAAGAGCAGCGCCTCTGCAGTAGCGGATAAACTGCCTAGTTTAGCAAATAAAACGAGGATTTCAAGAAGACGATTTTCGGTATAGGTCATTGTAAGTCCTTCCTCCGTGAGCGTTTCTTTAGCATACGTTAGTTGTATACTACCATAAAGATATGGTTCTGTGCAAATCAAAATAGCTCTGATAAAATGGCATTATCAAAAAGAAAGTGAGTGATTATTATGCAATATGTCACATTAAATAATGGTATTCAAATGCCTATGGTTGGTTTTGGAGTTTTTCAAATTCAAGATGATGCCACTACTCAAGCAGTCGTTGAAGAAGCGTTAAAAACGGGCTATCGCCTCATAGACACTGCCCAATCCTATGGAAATGAAGTAGCCGTTGGTCGTGCCATTAAGGCGTCAGGCATTCCACGTGAGGACATCTTTGTCACGACCAAACTTTGGATTTCAGACATGAGTTATGAGGGGGCTAAAAAGGCCTTTGCTGACTCTTTGGCAAAATTAGATCTAGACTATGTGGATCTTTATTTGCTACACCAACCGATTGGAGATACTTTTGGTGCTTGGCGTGCCTTGGAAGAGCTTTATAAAGAAGGAAAAATCCGTGCTATTGGCGTGTCTAATTTTAAGGAAGACCAATTAGCTAACTTGGCTCTATTTAATGACATAACACCTGCTGTTAATCAAATCGAATGTCATGTTTTTCATCAAAAAGAAGAGCAAGTGGCCTATGAAAAAGAAAAAGGAGTTGTCACAGAAAGTTGGGGCGCTTTTGCAGAAGGCAAATTTGATGTGTTTAGCAATCCAGTTTTGACAGAGATTGCCAACCAATATGGCAAGACAACCGCGCAAGTTATGCTTCGCTGGCAATTACAACGTGGTATTGTGAGTTTGTCAAAATCAGCTAATCCAGAGCGTGTCCGCCAAAACTTTGACATCTTTGATTTTGAATTATCAAGCGATGACATGGCAGCGATCAAGGCGCTCAATACCGATACAACTGTATTTGCAGACCATCGTGACGCATCAACGGTTGAATTACTGGCTGGTTTTATTGGGAAATCATTCTAATGTATTGTCAGTGAGAAGTTTTTGCTTGGCTATTTATGGATTTTTGACAAATGATGAATGATGGGCTATGATAAAGTACAAAACAGAATACTAGCATGTATGATGGTATTTAACTGAAGGATGAGGAGTAGAATATGCCTGAAATGTCTAAAGAACGGTTGGTAGCCTTTACGGATGCTGTTTTAGCGATTATTATCACGATTTTAGTTTTAGAATTGGAGCGACCACAAGAGATGACTTGGCAGGCACTCTGGGAATTACGGACAAACTTTTTTGCCTACACAATTTCTTTTTTCTGGTTAGGAACCATGTGGGTGAACTTGCATAGAGCTTGGGATCAGGTGGATAAGATCAATAATCGTTTGGTTTGGAATGCCTTAGTCTTGCTCTTTTTCTCCTCCTTTTTCCCCTATACAACCAGTCTTGTCGCTGTTCATTTTCATACCTCTGTGGCTCAAGCCTTCTATGGCATTGTGATTTTATTGGTCACGGCCTGCAATGTTTGGATGTATCGTGAATTAGAGCATCTCAATCCTGCTATTAGTAACGGTCAAGGATTTAATATTTTAGACCGTGCAGGCATGCTGGATATTGCCTTAAAAGTCATTGGCCTTCTCCTGTCCTTAACCATTTATCCACCTGCCATGATGTGGGTTGTCTTGATTACCGCCATGGTGATTGTGATTCCGCGGTCTATCTAAAAAGCATCATCGTCCCTACTGAAAGGTGGCGAAATATCGAGTCATTAAACTTAGGGAAAGGTTTAAATAGGTCAGAATAACAGACACAAAAAGTTATCGTCAGTGTTTTGAAGTCAAATTATATTATCTAATCCAAAATGGAGGATACTCATGGAATATACACAATTGGGAAACACAGGGTTAACCGTTTCAAAACTATGTTTGGGCTGTATGAGTTTTGGTGAAGCAGCGCGTGGTTTTCAATCCGGCTGGATACTCGATGAAGAGAAGAGTCGCTCGATCATCAAAAAAGCACTGGATGCAGGAATCAATTTTTTTGATACAGCTAATATTTACGGGTTTGGCTCTAGTGAAGCATTTTTAGGACGGGCTATTCGTGAGTTTGCTAAGCGCGAAGAAGTCGTCATTGCTACAAAAGTTTTCTTTGGAGATAGTACCTTTGGTAATGGACAAATACCAGCTCCTAATACGGCAGGTTTATCCCGCAAAGCAATTTTCCATCAAGTGGACGCTAGTTTGAAACGTCTGGGAACAGATTATATCGATATTCTTTATATCCATCGTTGGGATTATAATACCCCAATTGAGGAAACGATGGCTGCGCTTAATGATTTGGTACGTGCTGGTAAAGTTCATTATCTCGGAGCTTCTGCTATGTACACCTGGCAATTTCAAAAGGCGCAATACATTGCTGAGAAAAATGGCTGGACCAAGTTTTCAGTCATGCAAAATCATTACAATTTAATTTACCGTGAAGATGAGCGAGAAATGATCCCGTTTTGTCAGGATTCAGGAGTAGCTTTGGTACCTTATAGCCCTTTGGCAGCCGGCCGAATTGTACGCGACTGGTCAGCTGATACAGCCCGTAGTAAAACGGATGAGACCAATAAAGCTAAATATGACCACCAAAAGGAACAAGACTACCCTATCGTGGAACGTGTCGCAGAACTGGCAAATCGCTATCAGGTCAGTCGTTCGCAGATTGCACTGGCTTGGCTGTGGAACAAAGGTATTCATTCACCCATCGTTGGTGTGACCAAAGAACAGTACCTAGATGATTTTATGGGAGCATTCGAGGTTCGCTTGACGAAAGCCGATATGACCTATCTTGATGAACTCTACCGACCACATGCCATTGTTGGAGCTTTATAATACGCCCATTTTTAATCGTCTCATCCTTTCAAAAAAGGGACTTAAAAGCGTTTGATCAACTCTTCTACTATAAGTTCAAAGTACGTACTCCCCATATCATTTTCAGAAAAATAAGCGATAAACCACCAAGATCTTACTACAATGAACATTTGGTAAGATCTTGGTGGTTGGTTGCTATAAGTAGGGAAGTTATTGACGAAGTAGCGATACCAGTTCTATCTATATAGACTTCCGACTAGCTTTTGTCACCACCATCTGAGCGTCATCTAAAACGTACAAGCCACAGAAGTCCCCAGTGTTTAGGGCGGCGATGGCTTCATTTGAAAAATGCATGGCATGGATGTCAAAACCAATCGAGCGACCGTCATCAAAGTGGGCCGTGAAGATTTTAGTGGCAATGGTGTGTTCGAGAGTGAAGCGGGTAGGGAGGTTTTCGCTGTGACCGATGACTGTCTCAACTTCCAAATCAAGGACACGGACCTGTTTGATAAACTGGTAGCCACCTTTTGGATCAGCTTCAAGCATCAAGCTAGCAAAATGATCGGAGTTAATGATCACTGCTAGTCCGAGACGCCCAAGATTGACTAGAGTGTTAGCGGTGTCTAGGAGCACTTCGAAGCTTTCTTTGTGCTCGGTCTGACGGAGGGCTAAAAAGGAAGGTGTCGCTAGATTATTGAGCCGGATAGCAGATCCTGTCAGGCTGAGGGAGCCAGCTCCGATTTTCAGACGATCAGTGAGGTCCGAGCGGAGGCTGACCCATTCTGGATGGAGGCTCTCTGTCGTGAAGTTGTCCTCGAAAGGCTTTAGTTGTTGCGGATTTTTCAGAACTTTGGCATGGTCTGGGAAGGCTGTCATATCAACCACCTGAGAAGGGATACCACCATTGATGACTGGCCAATCGCCTGACCAATCTACAGGGTAGAGCAAGGTTTCACGACCAATATTGGTAAAGTGTACAAAACCTACTGCAGCAGGACGTGTTCCTAGACAGGTCAGCCACCAGTTTCCTGCCGTATCTTGAAAGAGGTCAGCATGTCCGATATTCTGAAGGGGCTCGTCCGCTCGGTCACGGTTGGTAAAGAGCGGATTTTTAGGCGCAGCTTCATCAAAAGGTCCCCAAAGATTTTGCCCTCTAAACATGGTAATCATATGCCCAAGATCTGTCCCGCCTTCAGCCATAAGAAGGTAGTAGTAGCCGTCTTTTTTGATGATGTGAGGGCCTTCAACATCGCGTCCACCTGTGCCCAAGGTCAAGACTTCAGGACCACGTAAAATGGCACCCGTTTCTAGGTTGATTTCGACCTGTTGAATGGCCTTAGTGCCCTTGTCATCAATGTAGCCCGTGAATTGGACATAGGTCCTGCCATCTTCAAAGAAGAGGTCTGGATCAATACCGAAGATATCCACGACGACCCGGTTATCCTCCCAGATAATGGCTTGCCCATCATCAGCTAAATGTCCACGGATGATGAAGTTTTTGAACTCAGCAAAGTTCGTTGTGATGACATAAAAATGCCCATCGTGGTAACGGATGCAGACTGCAAAGATTCCTTCATTTGATTTGGCCTGTCTTAGATCAGCCTGTTCAGGTCTTGTGGCAATACTTGGCAATTGGGTCCAGTTAAGCAAATCTGTGGAGGTTGAAAGGGCAATGCCTGGGTAATATTCAAAGGTCGAATTGACCATGTAGTATGTTTCCCCCACACGGACAATTGATGGGTCGGGATACATGCCACGTAGGATAGGATTTTGATAGTGAGTTACAGTCATGAAAAGCTCCTCGTATTTTCCTAGTCTATCTTTCCAAAAGCCGTTTTTATCTTGGTGAAATCAAGATCTGCCGTACTCTTAAAGCGCAGTTTAGCATGATTGAGTTCATCACCACCGACAGCGACGGAATAGGCGCCAGAAGCGTTAATAGCTGTCACACCAGCGACAGCGTCTTCAACACCGATGCAGTCTGCTGGGGCTAAGCCAAGTCCTTGAGCTGCCGCTAGGAAAATGTCAGGTGCTGGTTTACCGTTAGCAACGTTAGCAGGGTCAGCAATGGCGTCAAAAGCCTCAGACAGGCCTAATTTCTCCAAAATCAGAGGCCCATTTTTAGAAGCTGAGGCCAGAGCTAGCTTGACGCCATTTTCCTGTAACGTTTGAATAAAGTCAGCAATGCCTGGTAGGATATAATCCGGTGTTAAAACCTCTAAGGCTGCAACATAGGCCTCATTTTTTTCCTCAGCTAGACGAGCAAACGCGTCAGCTGGAACACTGATTTGGAGATAGTCTAAGATAACACGAAGGGAATCTTCACGGCTAACGCCTTTTGTTTTTTCTTCCAATTCATCGGGGAGGTCAGCATTGAAATATTTTTTAATGAGGTTCCGCCAAGCAGCAAAGTGGAAGACAGCAGTGTCAGCAATGACACCGTCTAAATCAAATAAAGCGCCTTTAAACATAGAACGTCCTTTCTCAATGGGGCAAAAAGAGATGACTCGTCGGTGTTCTTTGAACATCAGCAGTCCACCTCTTTTTTAGTTGTTAGGAGTGGCGTTGAGCCAGAATTGGTGTAGCTTCTAAAACAGTATTGATCTGCTTCAAATGCTCATCTGAAATGGTGATAAATGGTAGAATGGCATTGAGCTTAGTAAGAGACATTTTGCCAAGTCCGCCGTGAACAGCATCAGGATCCTTACGGAAGAAATCAAGGACAGGATCGATAGCATCAATTTGTTCGATTAGGTAATCGTCAGCCATGATTTCTGCAGCAGTTGTTTCGGCAGAGTAGTGTTCGATGTAATTTTGACTTGGGACATAGCTAATGTCATAGTGACCAGCAGTCAGATCAAATTGACCACCTTGGCGACTGTCGCCATTTACCATGACAGCAACGTTCTCAGAACGTGGCAGGGTGACATGAGCAGTGCTGCCAAATGGGACCTTGATTACCATCTTGATGGTATGGTTATCATCAGATTCGATGCGGTAAGAGACAGAGATAGGACCATACGGGCTATCAAACTCTCCAGAAATCTGATCCAAACGGTAATCAAATTCGGGAGCAATATCAAACGCTTGGTACCCTTTTTGCGGGTTACGGATACCCACGACATATTTATAGGCCCACTCCATAATGGCACCGATAGAGTAGTGGTTGAGGGAATTCATGCCCTCAGGATTCATGCTGCCATCAGGCTCGACAGAGTTCCAGCGTTCCCAGATTGTGGTTGCTCCCATGTTAACCGCATAGAGCCAGCTTGGCAGGTCTTCCAGAAGGAAAATCTTGGTTGCCAATTGATGTTGCCCAAATTGAGAGAGCATTTGGTTGATAAATGGTGTCCCAACAAAACCAGTCTTAAGGTGATCGTCATCCTTGTGGAGGCGAGCGACTAAATCCTTAGTCACACGTTCACGGAGCGTTTCAGGAACCAAGTCAAATTGGAGCGTTAGGGCATAAGCTGTTTGTGTATCAATGGTAAGCCGTCCATTTGCCGAGATGTATTCGTTGCGAATAGCGTCTAAAATAGCAGCAGACAGTTGGCCATAATACGCGGCATCTGCGTCATTTTCCAAGAGTTTAGCCGTTTCTGCTACGATATGCGCTGAATAATGGTAGTAGATCGATGCGATAAAGTCTTCGTCTGTTTTACCAGTTGGCATGGCAGGGTTTTCGCCGTCAAGAGCTAGCCAGTCACCAAATTGGAAACCTCCTGTCCAGAGGTTTTGGGTCTTGGTTTGACGTCCAATCCAGTCCACCCAAGCTTTCATATATTGATAGTGCTCTGTAAGAATGCTCGCATCACCAGTTGCTTGATAAACATTCCAAGGGACGACGGTTGTGGCGTCTCCCCAGATGGCGCCACCTCCATCGGGGTTGCCAAACGATGGAGCGTACATTGGTGAGCGACCGTCGTTGAGGTCTTGTTCGATGGCGAGATCTTTGAGGTATTTGCGGTAGAAGGCATAGACATCCATATTAAAGAGGGCAGTGTTTGAGAAGACATTAGCGTCTCCGGACCAACCCAGACGCTCATCACGTTGCGGGCAGTCTGTTGGAACGTCAAAGAAGTTTCCTTTTTGACCCCAAATGACGTTTTCAAAGAGGCGGTTGACTTTAGCGTTGTTCGTCGTGATATGACCGGTAGAGACCATATCTGAGTAGATGACATCTGCCTTGAAATCTTCTGGATGGATGACATCAAACCCTTCGACTTTCATGTAACGGAACCCATAGTAGGTAAAGGCTGGTTGGACCCATTTTTCTTCACCGTCAGAGATATACTCAAAAGCAGCTCGAGCGGATCGGAGGTTTTCTTTATAGAAATTACCTTCTTGAAGAATTTCCCCAACTTGGAGGAAGACTTTCGTTCCTTTAGGCAATCGATTATAAAAGCGGAAGAGCCCAGCGTGGTTTTGCCCGAAATCAAGGACAGTCTCGCCCGCAGGGGTATTCAGAACTTCGACAACATCCAACGTTTCTTTGACTACGAGTGGGAGGCTGAGGCGGTCTGTCAAGACAGCGTAGTCACCCTCTACTAGGACAACAGGTTCCCAATCCGTGATTTCTTTAGTGTCATCACGGTCTTCGCCGTAGTAAATGGCTGATTTGCTTACACGACCAGCAGTCGTTTCCCAAGAAGCATCGGTTGAAATGATCTCGGAGCCACCATCTTCGTAGTCAATATGGTATTCTGCAAGCGCTCGGTGCTGATCACCATAGATACAATCTATGCCTTCAATAAAGCCATAAGCCCCTTTGAACCAACCATCAGCTGTCGAGATTAGTAATTCATGGTCGCCTTGGGTAAAAGCGCTCGTCACATCATACGTTTGGAGTTGAACCCATTGATCATAGGCTGTTTGCCCTGGAGCTAAAAATTCATGGCCTACTTTTTGCCCATCAATGAAGGTTTCATACACCCCCAAAGCTGTCATGTAGAGGCGAGCTTTAGCGACGGGTTTAGCTACTGAAACAATCTTACGGAACAGTGTGTTTTGGATCTCTTTATCCTTATTAGCAATCCATTTAGCCTCAAAAGCTTCTGTCATCTTCCCTGTTTCAAAGAAAGAGGTCGCTGAAATAGTCTGGCCATCAGTTGTTTTTAGGTTCACAATCACGTCGTAGCGTGTGCGTGGTGCTAAGTCAAGGTTTAGTTCAAAGCTATTACTATCAAATGGCATAAAGTCAGACCGATGGACAAGGCTGTCTCCAGCTTTAATCTCTACTTGTTTTTCAACAGTCTCAAATTGCTCTGCTTCTACCTTAAAGCCAACGTGGAGGCTTTTGTACTCAAAACCTAGGGGCTCGGTCATGTGATTGATGGTAATAGTTGTAATTTTCATGTGAAAGAGATCTCCTTGTTTAGAGTTTGGCGGTGAAATCACCACAGAATGGGTCTACTGGGCTAATGCCCTTAAAGGGAGAGTGACCTGCCAATTTGTCAAGCGTTGCTTTGACAGTTCCTTTATTTCCAGTATAAGCGTTGATGAAGGTTGAGACGTAAGGAACGTCAAAGAGATGGTAAGGATTTGCAGTTGATACAAAGACTGTCGGAATATCACGCATATACCATGGAGCGTTTGCTGCCATCAGTTGAATCCAATTGAGGCGAGTCGTTGTTTGGTTGCTTGCTGTTTCAACATTAGCGATAAAAAGTGCCAAATCAAATTTAGCCTTGTGGTCGGCGACGCCTTCTTCAAAGATTTCGTGGAAGTCTAGGCCTTTTTCACCGTAGAGAGTGACTTCAAAACCTTGTGCCTCAAGGCCTTCTTTAAAGAGGTCGGTGACCTTGCCGCCTTCTTTAAACCCGCCACCATCAGTATCACCAAGGACGGTGAGACGAATACGAGGGTATTTTTCGGGAGTTAATGGCAAGAGGTTGTCCCGGTCTTTGACCAAGGTGACAGCTTGGTCGGCAACAGCTTCAGATAGCTTGAGATGCTCTTCAGACTTGAGGGTGATAGTGTCAGGGACTGGGAAGGTGTAGTGGCCAGAGGCATCCATTAAGCCTTGAGAAAGCTTGGTTGCAAGGATACGGGTCACTGCCTCATCGAGACGTTCTGAAGAAATCACGCCATTTTCAACAGCAAGTCTCACTGCTTGGTAATCCTCGTCAATGTTTTTGTTGAAAAGGATCATATCAATACCAGCATTGATGGATGCTACTAAAAGCTCTGTGCGAGGCAGAATCACATTGTAACCAATCATAGCCGTTGCATCGGTGATGGCAAGGCCATTGAAACCGAGTTCGTGGCGCAAGAGGCCATTGATCAAAAGAGGTGAAGCGGACGCAGGACGCAAATCCTTATCAGCAATACCAGGTTGTAATTTACGTTCCCAGGCTGGTTGTAGGATATGCCCAATCATGACACTTGGAGCGCCTTGGTCAATCAAGGTTTTATAGATGTGACCAAAACTGTCCATCCATTCGTCAGCAGAGAGGCTGTTAACGCTCGACAAGAGGTGCTGATCCCTTTCATCAACGCCATCCCCTGGGAAGTGCTTAATGACCGGGATGATATGGTTTTCTTCAAAACCTTTGATTTGCGCCTGACTCATGGCAAGGACACGGTCCTTATCGCTGCCATAAGTTCGCGTATTGGTGATCGGATTTCGAAAGTTCCTATCAATGTCGATAATCGGTGCAAAGGACATGTTACAACCAACCTGGCTAGCTTCGTAAGCTGACACACGCCCGAGTTGATAAGCATTGTCTGTCTGATCAGTCGCTGCGATTTGAAGGGGATTGCCAAACCAGGTTCCTTCCGAGATAATGCCATTGCCACCCGATTCAAGGTTAGCCGCGAGAAAAAGAGGGTACTTGCTATAGTCTTGAATTTTGGCAATCTGTGCCCTTAATTTTTCAGCTGGACCAGGACGATACATCATCCCGCCAGGTCTGTATTTGCTGATAAACTGGGCTAAATCTACTTGATCTTCGTCCTGCCCGATGACAAAGAAGAGCTGTCCGATTTTGTCTTCCATGGATAAGTTTTGGACAGAAGTCTCCACGAATGCAATCTGTTCTTCTGTGAGTAAATAAGGTTTTTGACGTAAGTCGACCATATAGGACCTCCATAGTATTCATTACTCCTATTGTAATCGTTTTTATGTCCATAAACTAGTGTGAAATTTAATGGCTTGTGTGTTCATTTCGTAGTTCTTTTTACAAAATATGGTATGATAGGATAGAAAAAAGAGGTGATGCAAAATGGAGACGATCTTAAAATTTTTGGAGCAGGACCGTCCGCAATATGATTGGGAGGAATTGCAAGACAAGATGAGGCCAGTTCCTATCCAATATATCGGTCAAGAGCCTGTTTTTGAATTCTTTAACACACTGAGTGATGATCTTTATATCAATCCTCAACCGATTTCAATCTCGGTTAACCCAATCGAGTCAGAAGTTCCGTTTCACCTTCATAATTATGTGGAAATGATTGTTGTTCTTAAAGGCAGGGCGGACATTGTCATGGAGCATGAAACCTTGGAACTTCAACAAGGAGATATTCTGGTTGTTGGAACCAATACCATCCATCGTAACCGCAAGATTAGCTCAGAAGACTTAGTGGTCAATATTGCCATGAAAAGTACAGCCTTCTCTCTCAATGATTTGGATTTCATGAGGCAAGGAACAGGAACGAATCTTTCTGATATGCTTTTCTTTGGACCGGCAGATAGTGACTTTTCAGGCTCTTATACCATTTTTAAAACCGAAAATAATGCCAAGATTCGTGAGACCATGCTGGATATTATCGAGGAGTACTACCACACGGATATTCAAAGCAATCAACTCATTCGCTTGAGTTTGCTGAGCCTTTTTGCTCGTCTTATTCGGCTTTCGGCGAATAGTGCCCAAGTGACTCAGAAAAACGCCAAATCGTCCAATACGCTCTTATCGCTTTTGCTTTATATTGAGAAGAATTATGCGACGGCTACTCTAGAAGATATGGGAGAGGAATTTGGATTTAATCCGAACTACCTGTCTACTTACCTCAAAAAGCATACTGGCAAATCCTTTATCAAGTTGATTCATCTGCAACGAGTCAATATCGCAGCAGAATTCTTAACGTTAACAAGTGCACCAATAGAGAAGATTGCGATCAAAGTTGGCTATGAGAACCCTTCTTATTTCTATAAGGTTTTCAGGAAAATTGTAGGCATGTCACCAGCAGAGTACCGGGACAATTTCCAAAATTAAGGCGATGCTCGGTCAATAGGGCGGGAGGTACCTAGCGTTTAATGCATCGTGTAAGGGCTCAAAGAGAACCGGTCGATTGTGTTTGCTCCTTTGTCTTCCAATTGGGCCGTTTTGAGTTTTAATCCCAATAGCTAGGTGTAGAAGATTGCTCTGCTATGGAAAAGGGCACAAGAAAAGGCAAGGAATCGCCTGTAACGGTCTTAAAAATAAGGTTAGTTTAAGGCAAGTAGCCTTGTTTTTTGATATAATAGATAAGATTATAGAAAAGAGGCAAGTGTGTATGAAGCTTATTTTTATGGGGACACCCGATTTTGCAGCTCGCGTTTTAGAGGGGCTTTTGGCAGATGAAACCTATGAAGTGATTGCGGTGGTTACCCAGCCAGATCGGGCGGTTGGACGCAAGAAGGAGGTTCGGCTGACGCCTGTTAAAGCAGTAGCTGTCGCACACGGTATACCTGTTTATCAGCCTGAAAAATTGTCGGGTAGCCCGGAATTGGAGGAGCTGATGGCGCTGCCAGCAGTGGGAATCGTGACCGCAGCTTTTGGACAATTTTTGCCAGAGCGTCTCTTGAAACAGTTTGCATTTGCGGTTAATGTGCATGCATCCTTGTTGCCTAAGTATCGTGGTGGAGCACCTATCCACTATGCCCTGATCAATGGTGATGAGCAGGCAGGGGTGACATTGATGGAAATGGTTAAGGAGATGGATGCTGGCGATATGATTGCCAGCCGAGCAATCCCGATTGAGGAAACGGACACTGTTGGGACGCTTTTTGATAAACTAGCCTTGGTCGGTAGAGAATTGCTCCTCGAAACCTTGCCTGCTTATGTAGCAGGAGATATTGTGCCCCAGTCACAGGATCCGGAACAAGTCAGTTTCTCCCCTAATATAACCCCTGAGCAGGAGAAGATTGATTGGACCAAGACCAATCGTCAAGTGTTCAATCAGATCAGAGGCATGAATCCTTGGCCAGTGGCCCATGCTTTTCTAAATGGAGAGCGGTTCAAAATTTATGAGGCTACACCCGTGGAAGGCCAAGGTCGTCCGGGAGAGATCCTTGAAAAGACCAAACAGAGCTTAGTGGTTGCGACTGGCCAGGGTGCCTTGAGCTTAGAGCGGGTACAACCTGCAGGCAAACCTCAACTGCAGATCAGAGATTATCTCAATGGCAATGGTCGTGACCTGAAAGTGGGGGATTATTTTGACTAAACACTGGCAAAAGACAGCGAGGGGAACGGCTCTTACTGTCTTAGAAGGGGTTTTTGAACAAGGAGCTTTTTCGAATTTAGCGCTCAAACAAGAACTTAACAGAAGCGCTCTCGGTGACCAAGATAAGGCTTTGGTGACGGAGCTGGTTTATGGCACCGTCTCGCGAAAGATCACGTTGGAATGGTACCTATCTCACTACATCGCAGATCGAGACACCTTGGACAGTTGGGTTTATAGTTTGCTGATGCTCAGTCTATACCAGTTGCTTTATCTGGATAAGATTCCTCATCGCGCAGTTGTCCATGAAGCCGTGTCCCTAGCCAAGCAACGTAAAGCGGGTGCAGACAAGTTTGTCAATGCCATTCTTCGAAAAATCCTTGATGGGGCTCTCCCGGAGATTGAAACGATTAAGCGTGTTAACAAGCGTTACTCCGTTCAATATTCTTTGCCGGTTTGGCTAGTTGGTTACCTGATAGACGTTTACGGACTTGAACGTGCCCTTAAGATATTTGAGAGCCTTTTACTTCGGAGCAAGGCGAGTGTTCGGGTAACACAACCAGAACGTTTTGAGGAGATTATGACGGCAACGGGGAGTCGTCCGTCAGTCTTAGCCAAGCATGGTTTGGTGAAAGACCAAGGCCATTTTGCAGGGACGGATTATTTTAAGACAGGCGCCTTGGCCATCCAGGATGAGACTAGCCAGTTAGTAGCACCAACCCTTGCCTTAAAGGGAGATGAGTTTGTCTTGGACGCTTGCGCTGCTCCTGGAGGCAAGACGGTTCACATGGCCTCTTACCTAAATCAGGGGCGAGTCATAGCTCTTGATTTATACGAGCACAAGTTAGCTTTGATTCGGGAAAATGCCGAACGTCTAGGGCTATCGGATAAAGTCGAGACGCAGGTATTAGATGCAAGGGAAGTGCATCGTATTTTTGGACCGGATACCTTTGATAAGATTTTAGTGGATGCCCCTTGTTCAGGAATTGGTCTGATCAGGCGTAAGCCAGATATCCGATATAATAAGCAACTGTCCGATTTCAAGGAGTTACAAGTCCTTCAGCTATCTATCTTGGATAGTGTTTGTCAAACCCTTAAAAAAGATGGTATAATAACTTATAGCACTTGTACGATTACCCCTGAAGAAAATGTCCAGGTTGTCGAGCAGTTTTTAGCCCGACATCCTGAATTTGAGCAGGTTACTCTGAGTCATGAAAAGAAAGAGATAATGGTGAATGGTTGCCTGATGATCACGCCAGAGCTTTATCAGACAGATGGGTTTTTTATCGCACAATTTAGAAGAAAAATGTAGAAATTGGAAGGAAACTTACCAAGTATGAAAATTTCATTGCTGACGAACGTTGGCCAAAAACGTTCCAATAACCAAGACTATGTTAATGTCTATACGAATAAACAAGGTATTCAAATGATTATTCTGGCAGATGGCATGGGAGGGCATCGTGCTGGGAATATTGCTAGTGAACTCGCAGCGACAGCTTTAGGTGGCGCTTGGGTAGGAACGGATTTATCAGACCTTAATGGTGTGCGTGAGTGGTTTATTGTTCATTTGGAAGAAGTTAACCAAACGATTAGAGCCAAAGGGCAAGAGGAAGCCTACCAAGGAATGGGAACGACGATTGAGGCAGTTGTCATCATTGACCAACAGATGATCTTTGCTCATATTGGTGATTCACGGATTCATTTGGTCCGTGGTGAGGAGATTTTGACCTTAACCAACGACCATTCCCTCGTGAATGCGCTCTTGCGTGCAGGCCAGATTACTCCAGAAGAAGCAGCAGTTCATCCGCAGAAAAATATTATTACCCAGTCATTAGGACAACGTGATCCAGTTGAGCCTGATATTGCCATCAAGACTCTGGAAGTTGGCGATTACCTGGTCATTAATAGTGACGGTTTGACCAATATGGTTTCTCAACAGGATATCTACGACATCATGGTCAGTGAAGTATCTTTGGATGATAAGGCAGAGACCCTGATACGTTTTGCCAACAATGCGGGAGGTTTGGATAATATCACTGTAGCACTCGTCCATATTGACCAGGAGGGTAGTTGATGATTCAAATCGGAAAAATATTCGCTGGACGATACAAGGTCATTGAACAGATTGGTCGTGGTGGCATGGCGGATGTTTATCTGGCAAGAGACTTGATTCTCGACGGTGAAGAAGTCGCTGTCAAAGTTTTAAGAACTAACTACCAGACGGATCCAGTGGCCATTCAGCGTTTCCAGCGTGAAGCGCGTGCTATGGCGGATCTGGACCATCCTAATATTGTTCGTATCAGTGATATCGGAGAAGAAGATGGCCAGCAGTATTTGGCCATGGAATATGTGGATGCCTTAGATCTTAAGAAATACATCACTAGACGCGCGCCCTTTGCCAACGAAGAAGCGATCCGTGTCATGGCGCAGATTTTGCTGGCGATGCGTCTCGCCCACCAAAAAGGGATTGTCCATCGCGACTTGAAGCCTCAGAACGTGCTTCTAACCAAAGAAGGAACAGCCAAGGTCACGGATTTTGGGATTGCAGTTGCCTTTGCAGAAACTAGTCTGACTCAGACGAACTCCATGTTGGGGTCTGTTCATTACCTGTCTCCTGAACAAGCGCGTGGCTCCAAGGCGACTGTGCAGAGTGATATCTACGCTATGGGGATCGTCCTTTATGAAATGTTGACAGGTCACATTCCTTACGATGGAGATTCTGCGGTGACGATTGCCTTGCAGCATTTTCAAAAGCCTCTGCCGTCGATTATAGCTGAAAACCCTAGGGTCCCACAAGCGCTTGAAAACGTGGTGATTAAGGCGACTGCTAAAAAGTTATCCGATCGTTACCAGACCGTTGAGGATATGTATACTGATCTGGTCACCAGCTTGTCGCCTGAACATCGCAATGACCGAAAGCTTGTTTTTCTGGACAACAAGGTCGATAGCAAGGTGCTGCCTAAAGTATCTCAGGCAACGACAGAATATCGGCCACCCCAGACACCTCCAGTACAGCCACAGCCATCTGCTCGACCAGTGACTTACGATTATGATGGTGATGAGCTAGCTATCCCTAAAAAGGTCAAGAGACGTATTAAAACGCGTTACAAACTTTTATTTGGAGCAATCCTTTTGACGATTGCAGCTCTGTATGCTATTTTCTTGACGACTCCAGTGACTGTTGTGGTGCCTGATGTGTCTAACCAAACAGTCGATCAAGCAACATCCAGCCTGACCGCAGCAGGTCTCAAAGTCAGTGAGGTGACAGAAGCCTCTAGTGATACAGTAGAAGCGGGTCTAGTCATCGAAACAGATCCAGGAGCTGGTGTGAGCAAAAGGAAGAATGCAACTGTTAGGTTGATTGTTTCCAAAGGCGATAGAGATTTTGCACTGGGGGATTACAGGGGACAAGCTTACAGCGATGTGGTATCAGCGTTGACAGATATGGGAATTGATGACTCTAAAATTAAGATAGAAGAAGTGGAAAATGCAGATTACGCTGTTGGAACCATCATTGAGCAATCCATTGAACCCGGGGCTATCTACCATCTAGACAAGCCCAAAACGATTACCTTTAAGGTAGCTAAAGCAATGTCCACTGTCAGCATGCCGAATCTGACTGGATTAACTTATAAGGAAGCTATCAATGTGTTGGTGGGCTTGGGGGTTAAGAGCAATCAAATTACAACGGCACCAGAAAATGTCAGTGCAACCGCTAAGGTAGAGTCACAAAGTGTCTATGCCTTTACAGAAGTTTACCCGTCTACTTTAGAAGTCATACTCTACTTTGCTTCGGAAGAAACCTCCACCTCCTATGTCAATGAATCGGTGTCAACCGAATCAACGACTAAATCCGGGGTTTATTCTGAAACGACAGTGACAACGGAACCTTCCTTGGGCAACGAATAAATGAAAACTGTAGCTCGTTGGGCTACAGTTTTTACGCCCTCAGACGGATG
The DNA here is from genome assembly GCF_012396585.1 of Streptococcus ovuberis. Classification (GTDB taxonomy): domain Bacteria; phylum Bacillota; class Bacilli; order Lactobacillales; family Streptococcaceae; genus Streptococcus; species Streptococcus ovuberis. The sequence continues at coordinate 28,284 of NZ_JAAXPR010000004.1, read as the reverse complement.
GTATTTATGAAAATTTTGGTACAATAGAGGAAGTAATACCTAGGATGTGCATATGAAAAAAATTGAATTGTTTTTGACCCTTGAGGCCATTCTTTTGACCTTGGCAATGGTAGACATCATGGCATCTGATCTCCCGAGGTTCATCTTTTTACTCTTTTTATTCCTGTTAGGGCTATATTTTTACACCGGCAAAGACTCCGGCAATCTCCTGCTGACCCTCGTTGCCCTCTTGCTCTTTTTTGTCATAATGGCCAATCCTTATGTGATTCTGGCTCTGATTTTTGGAGTTGTTTATATGATGCTCAATTCCTTTTCGCGGATGCAAAAAAGGGAAAAGTATAAGTTTGTTACCATAGATCAGGCGCCTAAGCGTATTAAGCGTGAGCGGATGCAATGGCTCGGCAATAGAGATTACTTTAACCAGTCGAGTACTTATTATTTTGACGATATCAATATAGTCCGTATTTTTGGCAATGATGTCATTGATCTGACAGAAGTTGCCATGGCTGGCATGGATAACGTCATTATTGTCCGCAAGAGTTTTGGGACGACTCGTATCGTAGTACCGGTTGGGGTTGAAGTGGACCTGTCTGCGACAGCTATATATGGTCATTTGGATTTTTTAGATTTGGTTGAGCTCGACCTCCGTAACGAGGCGGTCAAATTCCAAAGTCACCATTTTTTAAATGCTCAAAAGAAAGTCAAGGTTGTGCTCACAACGCTATTTGGTGATATTGAGGTGAGTCGCCAATGAGAAAGTCTAATGTTCTGCTCATTTTGAGCTATTCTGTCCTGTTAATTATCTTGATGGCTTCAAGCCTTTTATCTATTGTGAAAATGGATTGGGCTGCTTTGACCAAAGACTGGTTGCTTTTTTACCAGTTTATTTCGGTCATCGGACTTTTTAGTCTGTCCCTATCCGTCGTCATGCTGGTCTTGGTTCAGATTTCTTCCTTGAATACGAAGTATATGTTTAACCGTCAACTGAAACGCATCTTAACTAACAAGCCCTTACGTAAACAAGCAGATGACGAATACAATCTCCTCTTACAACGCTTGTCAGCCAAGATGAACGAAGTAACAACGACCCTGCAACAGATTGAGAATCGTGATTTGGAGACCAGAGAGGCCATTATTGAAGAGGAGCGAAAGCGTGTTGCTAGAGAGTTACACGATACTGTTAGTCAGGAACTCTTTGCTGCAAGCATGATCTTATCTGGGGTCTCTAGTCAGTTGGCCAATCTCAGTCAAGAACAGATTGGACAACAACTTCAGACGGTTAGCGGTATTGTGGATACTGCTCAGAAAGATCTGCGAATCTTGCTCTTACACCTAAGACCTCTTGAGTTAGAAGGCAAGACGCTTTTAGAAGGACTAGCACTCATCCTTCAGGAAGTTAAGGATAAATCAGACGTTGAGGTCTTGTTCCACCATGACGAGATTGCGATTCCTAAGAATATGGAAACCCATATATTTCGAATTGCCCAGGAATTTATCAACAATACGCTGCGACATGCTCAGGCCAACAATTTGGAGGTTTATCTATTTCAAAATGAACATGAACTCCATTTGCGCATGACGGATGATGGCATCGGTTATGACCAGCAAGTGGTTGATGAAGTCAGTTATGGTTTGAAAAATATCCGAGAGCGTGTGGCAGATATGGCGGGGACTGTTAAGGTCAGGACTGCCCCTCGAAAAGGGGTTGCCATGGACATTCGTGTCCCATTATTAGGAGAGGATAACTAGTATGGAAGCAATAAAGGTGATTTTGATTGATGACCATCAAATGGTTCGTTTGGGATTAAAGAGTTTTTTGGACTTGCAGACGGATGTGACAGTTGTAGCGGAAGCTGACAATGGGCGTATTGGCGTCGATCAAGCTCTAAGCCTTCGGCCAGATGTTATTATTATGGACTTGGTCATGCCAGAGATGACCGGTATTGAAGCGACACTGGCTATTTTATCAGCCTGGCCAGAGGCGAAAATTTTGGTGCTCACATCTTACTTGGACAATGCTAAAATTTACCCAGTCCTAGAGGCTGGGGCCAAGGGCTATATGCTCAAGACCTCCAGTGCGGAGGAAATTTTACATGCGATTCGCAAGGTCGCCAAAGGCGAACTCGCGATTGAGACGGAAGTGGATAAGAAGGTCAAAAATATTAATGTAGATGCTCCCCTTCACCAGCAGTTGACTGCCCGTGAAAGAGAAGTCTTGGCTCTCTTAGCTAAGGGGTATGATAACCAAACCATAGCTGACGAAAGCTTCATTTCGCTCAAAACAGTCAAAACTCATGTTTCTAACATTCTGTCTAAACTGAATGTTTCTGATCGAACCCAAGCGGTTGTTTATGCTTTTGAGCATGGACTAGTAGATGAATAAATTTAGAAATAATGGTATAATAGATGGGTGAGGTTAGTGATGGATAGTAAGACTAAATACAAAGCGAAAAAAGTCAAGGCAGTCTTCTTTGATATTGATGACACCCTAAGGGTTAAGGACACTGGCTTTATGCCAGAATCCATCAAGAGTGTCTTTGACCAACTCAAGTCCAAAGGGATCATAACAGGTATAGCTTCTGGGCGGGCTATTTATGGAGTTGTCCCTGAAATTCAGGCCCTAAAGCCAGATTATTTTGTGACCATCAATGGGGCTTATGTTCTGTCCCGAAGAGACGAAGAGCTCTTTAGCAGACCAATTGCTTCGGATGTGGTTCAAAAATTTGTAGCTTGGACCAAGGAGGTTGGCATTGACTATGGGTTTGTCGGTAAGGATAGAGCTGTGGTCTCAAAGGATTCAGCCGTGATTGAACGAGCCATTATGCCGGTCTATGGCCGTTTGGAGGTGGAGCCTGATTTTCACCTGACCAATGATGTTTTCCAGATGTGGACTTTTGAAACGGTAGGCGATAGCCTAGATTTTCCAGAGGAATTGGCTGAGGAGCTACGTCTAGTGCGCTGGCACCCTAACTCTTCTGATGTTGTCTTAAAAGAGACGTCGAAAGCTTTGGGGGTTGCTAAAGTTTTAGATGCCCTTAAGCTGAAACCGGAAAATATCTTGGTGTTTGGAGATGAGCTCAATGACTTGGAACTTTTTGATTATGCTGGCCTTGCCATCGCTATGGGAGTTTCCCACAAAGATTTGCAAGCCAAAGCAGATTTTGTGACAAAAACAGTAGAAGAAAACGGCATTCAGTATGCCTTGGAGGAACTTGGAATGATTGAAAAAGAACTCACTTTTCCGCAATTAGACTTGGGCGCTGTTGAGGGCCCAACTGCAACAATTAAGACCAATCATGGGGATATGAAGCTAAAACTCTTTCCTGAGCAGGCACCTAAGACAGTCGCCAACTTTGTTGGTTTGGCGAAGCAAGGCTATTATGATGGTGTCATCTTCCACCGAATTATCAAAGATTTCATGATTCAAGGCGGAGATCCGACTGGAACTGGCATGGGTGGGGAATCGATCTATGGCGAGAGTTTTGAAGATGAATTTTCAGCTGAGCTATATAATATCCGTGGGGCCCTATCTATGGCCAATGCTGGACCGAACACTAACGGGAGTCAGTTCTTTATCGTGCAAAACGACAGTTTAGCATATTCTGCAAAAGAGCTGGTGCGTGGCGGATGGCCTCAAGAAATTGCCGCAGTTTATGCCACAGAAGGTGGAACGCCACACTTAGATCGCCGTCATACGGTTTTTGGCCAGTTGGCAGATGAAGACTCTTACGCTGTGTTGGATAAGATTGCTTCTGTCGAGACTGGACCTGCAGACAGGCCTGTTGATGAAGTGATTATCCAGACCATTGAGGTCCTTGATTAATGCGGACAGGGGACAAACTAATAGGCCAAGTTACAGGTATCCAGCCATATGGGGTCTTTGTCAGTTTGGAAAATGGGACGGTAGGTTTGGTGCATATTTCTGAGTTGAAAACAGGTTATGTGGATAATATCCATGATTTGTTCAAGCTAGGGCAGGAAGTCACCGTTCAAATCATTGACATCGATGAATTTACCGGAAAAACCAGTCTGTCCATCCGCAGCCTAGAAGAAGAACATCACCGCTTGCCGAGAAAACATCGCTTTTCTAGCGACAAACGAAAGTTTGGTTTTGAACCTCTTAAGAAGGCAATGCCCGTTTGGACCAAGGAAGCACTTGATTTTTTAGACAACCGTCACTCCTAGCTACTGGGATTAACTGGTCGAAAAAGGAGAACAGAGTCAAATCAGACAGCACTTGAGCAGAAAGTTGTCTGATTTTTTGCTTCGGTTGGCCTATCGCGGATAAAATTAAAAAAATGTGCAAAATACTTGCTTTATTCTAAAATTATGGTATACTAAATGAAGTTTGAAAAAACTGACCTAAGACAGCAGGGGGCCAGAGCCATAAAAATCCTGCCGAGGCACAAAAACGTTATCTAAGATTATGCGTATTTGTACTTTCGTGTCTAGGTCTGGGCGCGTTTTTCTTTTGAAAAATTCCCCAGCCAAAATAAAAACGGAGGTAAACTAATGAGCCAAGCAAGTATTGCTAAAAAAGCAGAACTCGTTGACATCGTCGCGGAAAAAATGAAAGCTGCTGCGTCAATCGTTGTGGTTGATGCCCGTGGTTTGACTGTAGAACAAGATACTGTTCTCCGTCGCAATTTGCGTAACGAAGGCATCGAGTACAAGGTTATCAAAAATGGTATCTTGCGTCGTGCGGCTGAAAAAGCTGGTTTGGAAGGTATGAACGATATTTTCGTAGGACCAACCGCTGTTGCTTTTTCTAACGAAGATGTCGTAGCACCAGCAAAAATCATTTTCGATTTCGCTAAAACTGCTGACGCCCTTGAAATTAAAGGTGGTGCGATTGAAGGTAAAGTATCTTCAGATGCAGACATCAAAGCTCTTGCGACATTGCCAAGCCGCGAAGGATTGCTTTCAATGCTCCTTTCAGTGCTTCAAGCACCAGTTCGCAACGTGGCACTCGCTGTCAAAGCTGTTGCAGACAGCAAAGAAAACGCAGCTTAAGGCTGCTAGTAGCTTAAGGCTACATACTATTATTTGATTTAATATTTTGGAGGAAAATACAATGGCATTGAACATTGAAAACATTATTGCTGAAATTAAAGAAGCTTCAATCCTTGAATTGAGCGAGCTTGTAAAAGCTATCGAAGAAGAATTTGGTGTAACTGCTGCTGCTCCTGTAGCTGTTGTTGCTGGTGGCGGTGAAGCTGCTGCTGAAGCTAAGGATTCATTCGATATCGAATTGACATCTGCTGGCGACAAGAAAGTTGGCGTTATCAAGGTTGTCCGTGAAATCACTGGTCTTGGTCTTAAAGAAGCTAAAGAACTTGTTGATGGCGCACCTGGTATCATCAAAGAAGGTGTTGCGACTGCTGAAGCAGAAGAAATCAAAGCTAAATTGGAAGAAGCTGGCGCTAGCGTAACTCTTAAATAAGAAATACTTAGCCACTTAAGAGCGGCAATCCGATTCACCAGTCTTTTAGAGCTTGTAGCGATGGAAAGAAATGGAATAATTGATTTGGGTTACCGTTCAAAATCCTGCCAAAAAACTTTGGCAGGATTTTTTGCGCTTTCGAAAGTTGTTAGCTCGGCCATTAGTCCAAGAGAGTGTCCAGCATGGTATAGTCATTTCGGTTTAAAAGCTATTCTAAAGAAGCTGAAAGTTACGGCGTGTTTTTACCCCACCAGGACCTATCTTTTGAGGGATCCGGATTTCTCAAAATGGATTGAAACACTCTCTAAAATCGACGATAATGGTTCTTTTGAAAGCTAAGTGAACCGTCTAAAAGATTGCGCCAAGAACATGAAGGAAATTGAAAAAAGGTGTGACAGATGTTATAATAGAAGAAAAAAAGAAAGGGGTTTCAAGGCGCATTGTGAAAAAACTATTTATACTCATATCCAATCTGCTTGCTAGTTTGTTCTTTGTTTGGGTATTTACCATTTGGACGGATACATATGTCACCCATTATTACCCCAACGTTGTTGTACATGATTCTTCCCCTGAAACAACTTTTCAGCATGTTGCTACACGCTTGGAAAAACTAGCAGAAGAAACGGATAGCTTTATTGCGATTCAACACCAAGATCCTAACTCAGAAGGTACTACAGTTTTTTCTTATACGACCTTCGGGGTCGGAAAGTTGCCTGATGGGCTTCAGGAAAGAAAGCTAGAAGATGCTCAAAGTAGTAGTGTTGAAACAAACTATTTTGTCTTCGATGGACACCTAGATATTCACTTGCTAAGGGAGGAGCTAAGTCAACTTGGCTTGACTAACATGGACCTGATAATTCCAACTAAACTGTCTACGTTAATGGCTATCTTTAGTAACGGATTTCAGTTAATCAGTCTATTGATTTTCATCTTAACCTTTGGAGCACTGACTTTAATTAGTCAAATTAGCCAATTACGGTCGTCGGGCATTCGCCTCATTTCAGGAGAGAAACGGTGGTCCATTTTCCTTAGACCAGTTGGTGAGGATTTGAAAGGGATAGCTGTTGGTTTCAGTTTAGCTGGCGTGCTCGCCATTCTTATGCAAAAAATTCTGTCGCTTCCAACGGAATCCCTGATGACCATAGGAGCAGGCTTGCTCAGTTATAATCTCATCTTGTTGTTGATCTCCCTGTTTTTCGCTCAACTCTTTGCAGTTGGGATAAAAAAGGTACACCTGATGCAGATTATAAAAGGTCAAGTGCCTGTTAGAGGCATCATTAGTTTGATTTTAATCGGCCAACTATTAGCGGTTATTATTGTGACGCTGGGAATAGGGAGTAGCTTAAAGTATTCCCAAGCCTGGAAACAGCATCGGATAGGAGAAGAGGCCTGGAGTCAGGAAAGGCAACTGATTATCCTATCAATCAGCCGTGAAGGAATGAGTCTTGGTTTTGATGAACAAGCTCAAAGGCAACTCAGAACTTGGTATCAATTGATGGATCTGGCTGTTTCAGAACAAAAGGCTTTCTTATCTAGACACCAGTTAATTGATCGTATCATGCAAAATGGCATGAATTCCTCCAAAAACTTGACAACCTCTACAGAATGGCACGATTACAGCCCGAATGGCAATGTCCTTATCGTCACACCGCAATACCTGGAGCGTCAAAACATTTCTGTAGATATGGCCGTTGAACAAAAGATGAATCACCTCGCATTAGGGGAGTTTGTCTTATTGCTGCCTGAACACCTCCGTTCAGAGGAAGAACATTATAAATCTGTTTTTGAAGAAGATTTGACCAATCGCATGTCTAGTCAAGATGAGCAACAACCGATGACTGCGACGGTAGGCTACTTGGAATCAGGTCAGGATCGTTTTGTCTATAATACGACCCCTATTTCTTACCAGCAGTTTTTGAAAGATCCGATTATTATTGTCGTAACCCCTCAATCAACTGGGCCACAGTCCGTTTATTTTTGGCATGATGCAGTTCAGAAATATACTCTCTTTAATCAGTTATCAGATGCCCAGGAGCTTATCCAGAGACAAGGCATTGAAAATTGGGTCTCAGAAATGCCATCGGGATATAACAACTACATCACATTATCGAATAATATCCAGAGGGAACGTTGGGTAATGTTGGCGGGAGCGGTGCTTGGGATTGCAACTTCGATTTTGCTGTTTAACACCATGAATAGGCTCTACTTTGAAGAATTTAGACGTGCCATCTTTATCAAACGGATTGCAGGTCTTAGATTCTTAGAAATCCATCGGACTTACCTCTTGGCTCAACTGGGTGTGTTTTTACTGGGATTTGTGGCGAGTGTATTCCTTCAGGTAGAGGTAGTGGTTGCTTTTTTAGTCTTATTGCTCTTTATTGGTGTATCTCTTTTACAGTTACATGTCCAAATGCAGAAAGAAAACAAGATGTCCATGCTTGTTTTGAAGGGAGGTTAATATGATTGAACTTAAACGGGTAAGTAAGTCTTTTGGAGAAAGAGAGTTGTTTTCGAATCTTTCAATGACATTTGAGGCTGGGAAAGTCTATGCCTTGATCGGTTCAAGCGGTAGTGGGAAAACAACCTTAATGAACATGATGGGGAAATTAGAACCTTATGATGGGACGATTTTTTACCGAGGTAAAGACTTGGCCAGTTATAAGTCGAGTGATTTTTTCCGTCACGAATTGGGTTACCTCTTCCAGAACTTTGGCTTGATTGAAAATCAAACCATAGAAGAAAACCTTAAACTAGGTCTCGTTGGTCAAAAGTTGAGTCGATCGGAGCAACGATTGAAACAGAAGCAGGCCTTAGAACAGGTCGGTCTGTCTTACCTTGACCTCGATAAACGTATTTTTGAGTTATCTGGCGGAGAGTCGCAGCGGGTTGCTTTGGCAAAAGTTATCTTAAAGAATCCACCCTTTATTTTGGCAGATGAACCAACAGCCTCAATAGACCCGGCAACCTCTCAGTTGATTATGGAGATGTTGTTGTCTCTTAGAGATGATAATCGGCTAATCATTATCGCGACCCACAATCCGACAATCTGGGAGATGGCTGATGAAGTGGTCACTATGGATAGTCTACAAGGTGTTTAAGGGGTGGTGTCTTGCCACAGCCCTTTTAACAAGAGGAGACGCAACTAACTGAGCATTCCTGAGTCAAGGACATTTATCCCTTCGAGCAAGGTTTAGCGAGACTTACGCCAAAAAGACAGTCAATCAGATGATCCCGAGATCAGGATTGGCTGTCTTTTTTTAGCCGTCCTGGTTTTTGACATCCCTGTTACTGGCATTGCAAGTGGATTCCGTTAAAAATAAAGAAGCTGAGAGAGACAGTCTACCTAAAAGGCTCTTTGTGAAATAAGTCGCAGTTCAATTGGTGGTAATTTTTCTGGAAAAGGCTTACAATAAAAGAAAAAACGAGGAGGTCTTATGACAACATTCATCGGAAAAGAAGTGACAGTAGAGGGTGCTCCCTTGAAGGTGGGAGATATAGCACCTGATTTTACCTTGATTAACCCAGCCTTGGAAAAGGTGAGCTTGTCTGATTTTTCAGGCAAGAAGGTGATCAGTATCGTCCCTTCGATTGATACAGGGATTTGCTCTGCCCAGACGCGTCGTTTTAATCAAGACCTGTCTGATTTGGAAGGCGTGACAGTGATTACAGTGTCATGTGATTTACCCTTTGCCCAAAGGCGTTGGTGCGGTGCGGAAGGTTTGGAAGGTGCCATTACTCTTTCAGATTACTATGACCATAGTTTTGGTAAGGCTTATGGCGTTTTCATGACAGAGTGGCATCTCTTGGCGCGTGCAGTTTTAGTCTTAGATGATGAGAACCGTATCCGTTATGCGGAGTATTTGGACAATGTCAATGAACATCCAGATTACGAGGCGGCCTTGGCAGCTGTTAAAGCATTGTAAGGCGGAGAAGCTTTCTTACCATTTCTCTTTTAAAAGATTACAGTAGCTATTTTGAACTGTAGTCTTTTTTGCTTTTGCCAATGGCTATTCGTTATTGTTTTGGCGGCGGGACTTTGGATTCTATTGATTAATGACGACGAGGTTTCAAGGAAAGATAGATTGTTCAACTAAAAAACAAGTTTTGAGAGCGGTTTCTTAACTAGTGTGAAGCCATAAGTCGTTCCAGTTTGATGGCTATCAAGTGATCTTAAAGAGGAAAACCATATCATCCAGCCTACTGAAGTCCATCGACCAGAGAATTTCTTCAGATTGGTTAACTATCTTATTTTTGCTTAAGATTTGGTATAATAGGAGAAAGAAATGGAGTGAGTTTATGGCCTATATTGAAGTGAAGCAGTCCTCAAAATATTATGGAAAAGGCGATAGTCGCATTGTGGCGAATCACAACGTGACTTTTGACATTGAAAAAGGGGAACTGGTCATCATCCTAGGTTCTTCAGGGGCGGGCAAGTCAACCTTGCTTAACATTCTTGGGGGAATGGATACTAATGATGAGGGACAGGTTATCATTGATGGCGTGGATATTGCTCAGTTTAACGCCCATGAACGGACCAATTATCGCCGTGACGATGTGGGGTTTGTTTTCCAATTCTATAATCTAGTGGCTAATTTAACGGCTAAAGAAAATGTGGAGTTGGCTTCAGAGATTGTCAAAGATGCCATGGATCCAGTTGATGTTTTGGAGAAGGTCGGATTGGGCAAGAGGCTCAATCATTTTCCAGCCCAGCTGTCAGGCGGTGAGCAACAACGGGTTTCGATTGCTCGTGCAGTGGCCAAACGCCCTAAGATTCTGCTATGTGATGAACCAACAGGAGCCTTGGACTACCAGACGGGCAAGCAAGTTCTGCAAATTTTACAGGATATGTCCCGAAAAGAAGGGGCAACGGTGATTATCGTAACCCACAACTCAGCTTTGGCACCGATTGCGGACCGAGTGATCCAGATGAGAGATGCTACGGTTAAGGCGATTAAGACCAATCCGTATCCTCAAGACATCGCAAATCTGGAATACTAGGAGAGACTTATGGCAAAACGTGTCTATACGAAGGATTTGCTTCAGTCCTTCCTCAAATCTAAGGGGCGCTTTTTCTCGATTTTTAGTCTAATGATGATTGGTTCCATGGCCTTGGTCGCTTTAAAGGTCACTACACCCAATATGCAAAGGACGGCTCAAGCCTATATTGAAGAGACCAAAATGGTTGACCTAGCGGTTATGGCAGACTATGGTCTATCTGATCAAGATGTGGCTGAGCTCCAATCCTTGGAAGGGGCAGAGGTTGAATTCGGTTATCTGGTTGATGCCACTATAGCTGGAAGAAATGAGGCTGTACGTATTTTTTCAGCTCCTAAAAAGATGTCTCGCTACCGTGTTTTAGCAGGAGAGATGCCCCAGCAAGCAGACCAAATCGCTCTAGCTCAGCAACTCGAGAATCGTTATCAAATTGGAGATAAGCTAACTTTCACGGTCGCTGATGACAGTCCTTTAACCAGCAAAACCTTTACCATTACAGGATTTGTTCAGTCGTCAGAGATTTGGGATCGGGATTCATTAGGCCAAACGACTGTTGGAACAGGAGATCTAGCAGGCTATGCTGTGACGACAGCGGATGCTTTTGACAGCCCAGTTTATCTCATAGCTCGGTTGGTTTATGATGATGTGGCGGCTTTGCCTTTTTACCACCCTGACTATGAGAAAAAAATAGCAGAGCACCAAAACGAGTTGGACCATCTTTTGGCGGACAATGGCCAGCAACGCTTGACTGTTTTGAAGGCGGATGGCCAAAGAGAGATCGATAAGGGGTATGCGGATATTGCAACGTCTGAGAAAAAGCTAGCTGATGGTCAAAACCAACTGGCGAAAGCCCAACAAGAGATTGCTAGTGGCCAAAACCAGCTGAGTCAGGGACAGGCTGAACTAGTCAGAGGTCAAGAAGCAATCGCAAGAGTGGCGGGGGAACTAGAAGCTGGTCAGGTCGAACTGGATCAGTCTAGCCAGCAGTTAGAAGCCGCCAAATTTGAATTAGATTTGGCCAAGGCAGAACTGGCCCAAAAAGCAGAACAGCTGGCCGATGCTGAAGAAAAATTGCAGGTAGGTAAACAAGAATTGGAGGCCAGCAAGGCTCAGCTGGACACTGCCAGAAACCAGCTTGACCAGGCTGAGGCGACTTTGGCTGCAAGTAAGGACCAGTTAGACACTTTGGCAGGGCTGATTCAAACTGGCCGCAAGGAGTGGCAGGACGGCTTGTCGGCTTTGGAGGGTCAAAAACAAGCCTTAATAGACCAAGGGATAGACCCTAGTTCGGCCTCTGATCTACAAACCTTGGAAACTCAGTTGGCACAAACAGACCAGCAACTTTCTAGCTTAGAAAGTCAGTATGACCAAGGGTTTTCAGACTACCAAGCTGGACGACAACGATATGAGCAAAATTTGGCAGACTATCAGGCAGGCCAAGCCCAATACAAGCAGGGGCAAGAGGCTTATGAAGCTAGTCTATCAGCCTATCAAGCGGGCAAATCTCAGTACGAAGCTGGGCTTGCCGCCTATCAGCAAGGGCTTGCAGACTACGAGGCAGGTCAAAGCCAGTATGAGGCAGGCCTATCGGAGTACCAATCGGGCTTGGCAGGCTATCAGGCAGGTCAAGCCCAGCTCCATCAGTCCAGCTCTGCTATTGCTCAAAACCAAGCGATGATTGAGGAAGCTGTGGCTAAGTTAGGTCATTCAGAAGCAGACTATGCGCGCCAAAAAGCAGAAGCAGATAAGGCGATAGCGACTGCCAAGAAGGATCTGACGGCGGCTCAAGAGAACTTGGAACGTTTGGAAGAACCTAGTTATAAGAGCTATACCCGTCAGACTTTGCCAGGCGGACATGGCTACGATACCTTTATCACAGGGGCTTCGGCTATTTCTGCTGTGGGGAATGTCTTTCCCATTGTGCTCTACTTAGTGGCGGCTCTAGTGACCCTCACCACCATGACTCGTTTTGTGGATGAGGAGCGGCATAATGCTGGGATTTTCAAAGCCTTGGGCTATAGTAACCAAGCCATTATAGCCAAATTTGTTCTTTATGGGTTGGTTGCCAGTTTAGTGGGAACAGCTGCTGGTGTCTTTTTAGGGCATACGGTTCTATCCAGCATGATTGGAAATATACTGACCAAGAAGTCAGTATTAGGCACTATTGATCGCTTTTTCTATCCTTCTTGGACTTTGATGGCTCTAGTTTTGGCCCTTATATCAGCAGTTTTACCAGCCTATCTAGTCGCTAGAAGGGATTTGGTCAAGGAACAGGCGGCGCAACTTCTGCAAGCCAAACCACCTGTTGCAGGGGCCAGTATCTTACTCGAAAAGCTTCCTGCCCTCTGGCAACGCCTATCCTTTACTCAGAAGGTGACCGCTCGAAACATTTTTCGCTATAAGCAGCGAATGCTGATGACTATTTTGGGGGTGGCGGGATCGGTAGCCCTTCTCTTTGCTGGGCTTGGAATTCAATCCTCCATTTCAGGGGTTGCGCAGACCCAGTTTGAAGAATTGGTTACTTATGATTTGGTTGTGGCGGAAAATAGCAGAGCTTCAGAGTCTGAGAAGGCCGAGGTTGCAGAGCTGTTGGCTGCTCAATCGGTGGAGCAAGCGCAAGCTGTTCGCTTTTTAGCGTTGACCGAGGATCTCGGGCAGGCTGGAGAGCAGACCATCAGTGTCCTGGTGGCAGAACCTTCAGCGCTAGCAGGTTTGGTGAATTTGAGACATCGCCATTCTAAAACGAAGCTGAGCTTAGATGAACGCGGTGCTATTTTGACAGAAAAATTAGCAGCCAACTATGGGGTAGGGATTGGTGATGACGTGACTATTACATTAGAAGATCGTCCGATCAGCGTTCGAGTAGCAGGAATAACGGAAATGTATGCTGGGCACTACCTCTATCTCTCCAAGGCCTATTACCGGCAAGTAACAGGACAAGAGCCAATCGCCAATAGCCACCTAGTGGCCTTGAAAGAGCGCTCAGCAGAAGCAGTCCGTCAGGCTGCTGCCGATTTCTTGAAGCGAGATGGAGTGACTGGCGTCGTGCAAAACACGACACTCAAAGCGGCCTTGACCAAGACAGCCGATTCTTTAGCAGCGGTCATGCTGGTCTTGATTGCCCTATCGGTTTTATTGGCGGTTGTTATCCTTTACAATTTGACCAATATTAATGTAGCAGAGAGGATTAGGGAGCTATCAACCATTAAGGTCCTAGGTTTCCATAATAAGGAAGTGACCCTCTACATCTATCGCGAGACCATGGTCTTGTCTCTGGTCGGTATCCTAGTCGGCTTGGCGGGTGGCTTTTTCCTCCATCGGTTATTATTGCAGATGATTGCGTTTTCGAACATCATGTTTCAGCCCCAAGTGGCTCTCTATGTCTATCTTGTGCCAATTGTGGCTATTGCGGCAATATTAGCCGTACTGGGCTGGTTGGTTAATCGCCGCCTAAGGCAGGTAGATATGTTAGAGGCCCTTAAATCAGTGGAGTAGCCCCTATTGTGAGCATATTTCAAAAGCTTCAACGTCAAGGACGGTTGAAGCTTTTGGTATCTAAAGTAAGCGTTTGGCCTATTGCTGTTACTGAGCAATCAACTTAGGAATAATAGAACAATCTCAGACCTTGAATAGATGGTCAATAGATGGATTTGCTATCCTAGGGATAGGAAAAATAAAATAGCTAAGGGGTTATGATGTCTGAAAAAAAATCAATGTTATTGTTCAGTGGTGCCTATGTAGGCACTATGCTAATGGGCTTGGTTTATAGTTACCATGTCAAAGGAATTGCCTATGAAGATGAAGGTTTTCTAGCCAGTATGCTGCCGTTTTTAACCGTTTTAGCGGCCATGACGATTCTTTATTGGCTAAAACATCAATCTGCCTTAACAGTTGAAAAAGCGTTTCCTGTTCGGAAATCCTATATCTTGGCCTCAATCTTACCGATTCTTAGTCTAGGGGCTTACTATTGGTTGAAAGCCTTTCAGCCCAATTGGCAGTTTATGTTGCCAGTCGTAGCAACTCTTTTAGTAGGCATAGGCGAAGAAATGTTTTTCCGTCGTATTCTTCTGACGTATCTTTTAAAGAGAATGCCAGCAAAAAAGGCGATTTTGGGTTCTTCCGTGGCTTTTGGTCTTTTCCATGCCATCAATTTCTTTGGTGGCAGTCCCTTGCATAGGGTGGTGTTGCAGGTCTTTCTAACAGGTCTTATGGGGATTTTTTATGCGTATCTCTACATGTTGACGCAAAAAATTGCTTATCAAGCTGTGGATCATGCGCTGTGGGATTATATTTTGATGGGCGGGCTGGTTAAGTTGCTTCCTATGGTTTCTGGTCTGATTCTCGTTTTATGTGTTGTAAGGCTACTGATGACCGTTTTGATGGTGCGCCAACTGGCCCCTTTTACAAAAATTGAAAGGAGTTCGGAAAGTCTATGATGCCTACACTTGGACACCTAGGATTTGTGTCGGCTAAGGAAAAGTCACGCTTTAATTTTAGCTGGTGGTTAGCTCCTTTAATTGGTATAGTGCTCTTATTTCTAGGAGAACTTTTAGGGTTCTTTATGTCTGAAGGTCTAGGGGCTATTTTACCCCTTGATTCAGACATTTTAGAATTGCTGAGCTTTGCTGCGATTATTTTGGCGGTCCTTTTATGGGCTGTAGTGGTAGAGAAAGCACCGTTAGATGGCCTTGGATTGACGAAAAAAGGGTTTTTAGTGTCCTTTCTTCAAGGGTGGTTCTGGGGAGGCCTGATGCTTTGCAGCTGTGTCGTCTTGATGCTTTGGACTGGCAGTGCCCGTTTGACGGGAACGGATTTTTCGCAGGAAACACTTGGTAGATTCCTGCCCCTGCTTTTGGCTTGGTCTATCCAAGGAACCGCTGAAGAGGTCCTTTGCCGAGGGTGGTTGTTTACATCGCTGGCGACTCGTTATTCCAAATGGATAGCGATTCTGATTTCTGCTGTTTTTTTCACAGCCATGCATTTGGGAAATAACGGGATTGAGTTCATTCCCCTTCTGGATCTTTTTTGTTTCGGAGTTTTTGGCTGTTTAGTGATGCTGAAAACGAATAATTTATGGGTCATTAGTGGCTTGCATGCCGCTTGGAATTGCTTCCAAGGGAATGTTTTTGCTTTCCCTGTCAGTGGTACCGATGTAGGTTCTGCCTTTATTCACGTCAGTCCTCAGGGGCCTGATTGGTTGTCTGGAGGCGCTTTTGGTGTTGAAGGCAGTGTCATTAGTGTGCTGGTCCAAACCGTTTTAATAGTGATTATCAGCTATCAATTGTTTGGCCCCAAGGCGACCGAATCGCTCTGAGAATCTCTTCTAAACAATAAAGCCCTGTCTCTTTGCGTTATATCAAAGAGACAGGCTTTTTTAATCAGATCAGAAAGTGATGTAAACGTTTAGAACTTGTATCCAGAGGTGAGATTGCCAACTCCTCTGTTCTGCTTAGTTTTTCGCCGATAGATTTTTGGATCTATGCCTCGGAACCTTCAAAACTTTGCCGAGAATGGGCCAAATATTGCAATCTTTATTAAAACATCTTCACACAGACAGGTTCTTAACAATGGCATTGTCATTGTAAGGCTTAAAGGACTCTACGAAGTAGCTCTTAAAAAACTAATCCAGATAAGGTGCCGATAGTGATTTCGGCTTAGCTAACTACTGCTGAAGATGGCTTAAAAATAGAGAAGCTCTTTAGGAGTGTTGGTGAAAAGGTCAAAGCCATTCTTGGTCACAACACCGCAGTCTTCGATACGAACGCCAACCTTGCCAGGAATATAGATACCAGGTTCGACAGAGAAGGCCATGCCCTCTTCAAGGACAAGGTCGTTACCTGCCATAATAGAAGGAAACTCATGGACACTCATACCGATACCGTGGCCGAGACGATGGTTGAAATACTCTCCGTAACCTGCTTTGGCAATGACATTGCGAGCTGCGGCATCTACCTCAGCAGCAGTGACTCCTGGTTTGATCCATTCAAGGGCAGTCAACTGGGCTTCTAAACAGAGCTGGTAGATGTCCTTTTTAAATGTATCAGGCTGACCAACCGCAACGGTCCGTGTCATATCTGACATGTAGCCATTGTTCTCGGTTCCAAGGTCAAAGAGCAACAGGGCATTATTCTGGATCACATTCGCCCCGGGAATGCCATGAGGATCAGCTGCATTTTCAGCAGATAACACCATGGTATCAAAGCTCATCTTCTTGACACCCAACTTTTTCATGCCGAATTCAATCTCAGTGATCAGGTCATTTTCGGTCTTATCTAGGGAAATCGCCTCAAAGCCGATTTGGACAGCCTTATCTGCAAAGCTACCGGCATACTTGAGTTTAGCAATTTCATCAGCTGATTTGATCAATTTCATGCGATTGATGAAAGGGGTTAGATCTTCAAAAGAGTTATCAAAGACTTGTTTCAGGCCTTGATAGCGTGTCAGGTTAAGGCTATCAAACTCTGCTAAAATAGGACCTGAAACAGCAGGAAGTTTAGCTTTGAGCTTAGCCCAAGGGTTTTCGGCATCCTGATAACCGACCACCTCAAAATCTAGGCTACGCTTGGCGCTATTGACTTCCAAGGCAGGGAGGAAAAGAAGAGGCTCCCTATCTCTGAAAACAAAGAGAAAAAGGTGGCGTTCATGAGGGTCACTGTAAAAACCAGTGAGGTACTGGATGGAAACAGGATCAGAAAAGAGGGCTAGACCTGCTTCTTGCTCGTTGAGGTAGTGAGTGACGGCTTGTATTTTGGACATAAAATACCAACTTTCTAAGCTTTATTTCATATAAAATGAGTTCTTGTCTACTATTTTTTCAAAAAAACACTGAAAAATCAAGAGAAAAGAGCGTTTTCACTTGAAAGACTTTTTACAAAATGGTAAACTTAAAGATAGAATGTAAGCGCCATTTTCAAACAGAAAGGATATAACATATGTTAAATACAGATGAAACGGTTACCATTTATGACGTTGCTCGTGAAGCTGGTGTTTCCATGGCAACAGTCAGCCGTGTCGTGAACGGCAACAAAAATGTCAAGGAAAATACTCGTAAGAAGGTTCTTGATGTTATCGAACGCCTAGACTATCGTCCAAATGCGGTAGCGCGTGGACTGGCTAGCAAGAAAACGACGACAGTAGGGGTCGTTATTCCAAATATTGCCAATGCTTATTTCTCAACCCTAGCGCAAGGAATTGACGATATTGCTGAGATGTATAAGTACAATATCATTATCGCCAATAGCGATGAAAATGATGATAAGGAAGTAAGTGTTGTCAATAGCCTCTTTGCTAAGCAGGTGGATGGGATTATTTTCATGGGCTATCACTTGACCGATAAGGTGCGAGCAGAGTTTTCGCGGTCTCGCAAGCCAGTCGTCCTAGCAGGAACAGTGGATTTGGATCACCAGCTGCCAAGTGTCAATATTGACTATCAGACAGCGACTGCCGATGCCGTTAAGCTGCTAGCTAAGCGCAATGACAAAATCGCCTTTGTCTCTGGACCGTTGCTTGACGAGATCAATGGCAAATTGCGACTCAAAGGGTACAAAGAAGGACTCAAGGCTAGCGACATCGCCTTCAATGAAGGGTTGGTCTTCGAAGCCAAGTACAAATACCAAGAAGGCTACGCCTTGGCAGAGCGCGTCCTTAAATCTGGGGCAACTGCTGCGATTGTAGCAGAAGATGAAATCGCAGTAGGGCTCTTGAATGGTATTGAAGATGCAGGTGTCAAAGTGCCTGAGCAGTTCGAAATCATCACCAGCAACGATTCGACAGTGACTAAGTTTGCCCGTCCAAACCTAACGTCTATCAGTCAGCCGATTTATGACATTGGGGCGATTGCCATGCGGATGCTGACCAAAATCATGCTCAAGGAAGAGTTGGAAGACCGTGAAGTATTCCTTAATCATAGCATTGCAGAGCGTCGGTCAACCAAGTAGTGTTAGCCTAAAAGATGGTATAACGCCATCAAGGAGACGATAAAAAAGATTAAGCACCAGCCTTGTTCCTCATCTCAAGAGGAGCGAGGCTGGTGTGGTTTTGGTCTGGGAAAATACTAGGGACTGTTATTTGAAACTGATTTCTGAGTAGATTGGTCAGCCTTTAAAGGCAGTTGGTAGTAAGTGGGGTCAGTGGAATACTGGTTTTTGGCAAAGTAAATCTTTGAAGAAGATGCCGTTCACAGAAAATAATGTTCCGCATAGAAAGCCAGTTTTTAGATAGAGAGTATGGTATGAGGTTGGTGAGATGGAGAGATTGTCCTGATACTCATTTGTTTTTAAGAGATTGCAGGAAAATTAATGTCATTTGAGAAATGGTTGCATCTGTTTTTTGTCTATGCATGACGTGAGTTTTTAGAGAAATACTTGACAAAACACGGGTTGGGAGGATATCATGATAAGGGATACTATTCCTAAAATGAAGTAAAGAAGATGGGAGAATTTTATGCGACATAATTCATCAGCACAGTCTGATAAGCACTTGCGTTTTTCAATCCGAAAATTTAATGCAGGTGTAGCCTCGGTAGCAGTAGCTGCTTTTTTCATGTCTGGGGGCGTTACCGTAGCAGCGAGTGAGGCTGCTGCAAATCCAGCTCTCACCCATGAGACAGAGCGTGACTTAGCTGCGACCTTAGAGGAGGAGCCAACAGAGGACACTGACGTTCAAGTTCAACCGAAGGAGTTACCAACGTCAGATGATGTCACGGTGGACAAGTCAGCCCTACAAGCAGCCGTATCACGTGCGAGAGAGCTAGACCGCTCAAGTTTGAGTGCTGATCAAGTGGCTCAGCTGGACTATCTGATGAATGGGACTGATGCTGTGACAACTCAAGAAGAGGTTGACGAACTAACAACAGCCTTAAACCACGAACTAGAACGTTTGTCAGGTGCAACGATTGAGCCAAGCATGCTTCGTGTTGCACAACCAGCAAGTATGGAGCGTTCAGTTGCGGACGGTAAAAAAGGGACTTTTTTTGTTCCAGCTAAAGGTGTGGAAATAGAAGAAGTTGATGGCAAGAGTACAAGTACTCTGCCTACGGATCATTTTGAAACTTCTAAGCCTCAAGTTACTAACATGAATCCTAATGGTGCACGCGGACCAGAGAAAATCCATTATAATCCGGATAGACATACTTTCGCTGTCATCTATACTGCTAATGCCGGTAATTACGGCATAGATGACTCGAATCAGTACTTTACACCAGATTCAGGAACAATTTGGTTTGGTGATAAGGACAAAGATTATTATTATAAACGTTGGAGTAAATATACTCGTGTTGATCAAATTGCTTTTTCTACAGATGATAATGGTTCTGGAAAAGTATATGCGACTTACTATAGTGGAGATGGAACAGTTGTAAAGGAGGATGTTTTTGAGGCGAATGTCCCGAAAGCCTATTCTTACTCTTATAAAGGTAGCGAACCATTTGTTTTTCGATATGGTATAGACAAAGATGGTGGTAAGAATATTCCGTATGTATCCGTTCAAGGGGTTCATCCTGAAGGATGGTTCAATGAACTCTATACAAATTATTCCGCAGTTCAACCGTGGATGAACAAAAATAAATATATGGGGTATGGATGGTTTGTTCCAACATTGGTTGATAAGACAACCGAATATGTTGTAAAAGATACAAATAAGCTGTTGGGAAGTGTTGTTCAGACGGAGCTTTCAGGATATAGCTACAAAACCTCAGCGCCTAAGGTGATTAAAGCTAATGGACAGACCTATCAATTAATAGAAGAGGAGAAGGCTGAAACGACAGGGACGATAAATCCATTTGTAAAGATTGGGGACACAGTTACTGTGGGAACGGATTATGGGTATAAGATTCGTTACAAAATGGTGGATGATTCGGGGACCTTGGAATGGAGTCTGCTGACAGCGGATGGGCAGGTTCCGACTCCACAAACTCCTACAGAACGTATGACGGGGAAGATTTCGCCAGGTGAAACGTTGACGACAACTGCTAAAGTGCCGGAAAGTAAAGAAAAAGCCGGTGTTACTTATTATATTTCAAATCCATACTTTAAAGGTGGCAAGACGACATATTACTACAAAAACGTTACTCCTGAGAAGCCAGCCGAAAAAACAGGTTCTGTTATTGCTAAGTTTGTCGATGAAAAAGGGACGATGTTGTCAGGGCTAACTGATGCTGGTAAGCAGACGACTGGTCAGGAGACGGTTAAAGATGCAAATACGGCTCTTAACACTCCGTATGATGCCTCAACGGTAAGACCGAAAACAATTAAAACAACTGATGATAAAACTTACTACCTGTATGAAAAAGGAACAACTGGCATCACTCAAGACAAGAAATCTGCTCTTGAAAAAGGCAAAGTGACGGAAGGTGAAACTGTTATTACTTATGTCTATAAGGAACCTACAGTAACCAAGGACTATGAGTCTATTCTTGGAAAACTGCTTATCAAGTATGTTGATGAATCAGGTAATCTGATTTCAGGAACTGAGACAGGCAATAAGGATACCATTGTTGTAGAAGATGATACTGTAGGGCAAAAAACGACTACCGTTACGACAGATCCGAATGGCAGAGAGATTTCGAAGGAAGTTAAAGACGACACTCGTGATTACCCATATGATTTAACTAAAGAGACTGCAGTGTATCGTCCGTCACTTATTACTTCAAATAAAGATGGCAAGGTATATGAGTATCTCGAAATCAAGAAGGGCTCTGCTCCTGAAAAAGGAAATCTTAAACCAGGGGAGTCTGTTATCACCTATGTTTATAAGACACGTCAATCAAGTGTTGAAAAAGCAGAGGTTATTTATGAGTTTGTGAGTGGCACAGAGGGCAAGACTTTGCCAGAGTCAGTTAAGTCGTTAACCCCGACCAAGAAGTCAAATGTTCCATACGGTCAAGAAGTTGTTCCTGAACAGCCAAGTAAGACAGAGATTGCAGAGGACGATGGCACATGGACGTTTACTAACTATGATAAGGAAACAGAACTTGTTGATGCACCAGTTGAAACTTTCACAGGTACATGGAAATTCACTCCTAAACCAGTTGAGAAGACAGGTTCAGTAACGGTTAAATTCGTTGATGATAAAGGACAATCGCTATCTGGAAAATCAGATAAAGGTGAGCAGGTTGATTCTACCGTGGTTCT
Organism: Streptococcus ovuberis; assembly: GCF_012396585.1. Taxonomy (GTDB): domain Bacteria; phylum Bacillota; class Bacilli; order Lactobacillales; family Streptococcaceae; genus Streptococcus; species Streptococcus ovuberis. The sequence goes on along the minus strand of NZ_JAAXPR010000004.1, from coordinate 6,717 downwards.
ACACCCTAAAGGAACAGCTGTTGATGAAGACTACGATGCGACAGCGGTACGTCCACAAAACATTACTAAAGACGGGAAACTCTACTACTTGACTGAAGGAGTTCACATTTTACAACCTGAGGGAACTTTGGTAAACGAAATTGGCAAGGTTGTTGAGGGTGATGTTGTCATCACATATACCTATAAAGAAGCTAAAAAGATTGAGCAGGGCGAGTCTCTAATCGGAACATTGGTTGTTAAATATGTTGATGAGAACGGAACACCAATTTTAGGCAAAGAAACAAATGATAAGTCAGCCGTAACCGTGGAAAATGAGTTGGTCGCAGAGGAAACAACCACCATCTGGACGACTCAAGAGGGTAAAGAATTCAAGCGAACCACAGATAGGAATGATATTGGTTATTCTTATGACTTGAGCAAATCAGATGAGCCAAACCGCCCACAAACTATCACAGTTAAGGCTAACGATGGCAGCGAGAAAGTCTATGACTATGTTAAAGTTCAAGATGGTTCAGCTCCAGAAAAAGGAGAACTCAAGCCAGGTGAAACTGTTGTGACTTATGTTTATAAAGAACGTCAGCCTGAGCCAGAACAACCTAAAAAAGCTACTGTGACATATAATTTTGTTAGTGGCACACCAAACAAGGCTCTTCCAGATGAGGTGACGAAACTTGTTCCGACTTCGACAACTGCTACATATGGGGATTCAGTAAAACCAACTCAGCCAACCTCAACGACGGTCAAGGTCTCAGATGGCACATGGACGTTTACCAAGTATGATAAGGAAACAGAACTTGTTGATGCACCGGTTGAGACCTTCACAGGTACATGGGTGTTTACTGAAACACCGAAAGAAAACACGCCAGAACAAAAAGGTAATATCGTTATCCGTTATGTTAAAGAGGGGACTAACGTTGAAATTGAAGAAACACTAACCTTAGCCGACAGCCCAGTAGGTTCTCAATATGATATTTCGGATTATATCCACCAAACCATTGAAACGGAGGATGAACTCGGCAAGCGTGTAGCTTATGTACTGGTGAATAAAGACTATCCAAAATCAGACGGAGTTATCCAAGAGGGAACAACTACTTATACTTACGAGTATAAAGAAACGCCTATGACGCACTACATCTCTGTGGTAACTAATAAATCACTTGCAACATCTGACATTGGTATAAAAGATTCTAAGACAATTGACGGCTACGAGTTTGTTGAAACGACTAAGGACGAAAAAGGGAATGTCACCCATGTTTATCGTCCAGAGACTCCACCAGCTGTTAAAGTGATTACCAAACACGTTGATGAGTCAGGTGAGTCAGTAGCGCCAGAAGAAGACGGTTCACAACCATCTAAGACAATTGACGGTTATGAATTTGTTAAGACAACTAAAGACGATAAGGGTAATGTCACTCATGTTTATAAAGAACGTCAGCCTGAGCCAGAACAACCTAAAAAAGCTACCGTGACACACAAGTTTATTAGTGGCACACCAAACAAGGATCTTCCAAATGAGGTGACGAAACTTGTTCCGACCTCAACAACTGCTACATATGGGGATTCAGTAAAACCAACTCAGCCAACCTCAACGACGATCACGGTCTCAGATGGCACATGGACGTTTACCAAGTATGATAAGGAAACAGAACTTGTTGATGCACCGATTGAGACCTTCACAGGTACATGGGTGTTTACTGAAACACCGAAAGAAAAAACGCCAGAACAAAAAGGTAATATCGTTATCCGTTATGTTAAAGAGGGAACTCAGGAAGAAATTGAGGAGTCAGTAACTCTTGCTGAGCGTCCGGTAGGCACAGCGTATGATGTCTCAGAATACATTGAACCACACATTGTAACTGTGGACGAAGAAACAGGTAAGCGCGTAGCTTATGTTCTGGTGGATAAAGAATATCCCGATCCAAAAGGAGTGAATAAGGCGGGGACAATCACTTATACTTACGAGTATAAAGAAACGCCTATGACGCACTACATTTCTGAGGTAACTGAAAAATCAATTGTACCATCTGAAATTGGTATAAAAGATTCCAAGGAGATTAAAGGTTACGAATTTGTTAAGACAACTAAAGACGATAAGGGTAATGTCACTCATGTTTATCGTCCAGTGACCCCACCAGCTGTTAAAGTGATTACCAAACACGTTGATGAGTCAGGTAAGCCAGTAGCACCAGAAGAAGACGGTTCTCAACCATCTAAGACAATTGACGGTTACGAATTTGTTAAGACAACTAAAGACGATAAGGGTAATGTCACTCATGTTTATCGTCCAGTGACCCCACCAGCTGTTAAAGTGATTACCAAACACGTTGATGAGTCAGGTAAGCCAGTAGCGCCAGAAGAAGACGGTTCTCAACCATCTAAGACAATTGACGGTTACGAATTTGTTAAGACAACTAAAGACGATAAGGGTAATGTCACCCATGTTTATCGTCCAGTGACCCCACCGGCAGTTAAAGTGATTACCAAACACGTTGATGAGCCAGGTAAGCCAACGACTCCTCAAGAGCCAAGCCAGCCTACTGTTGAGAATCAGCCAGTTAAAGCGACAGCACCAGTTAAGGCAGTAGCCCAACTTCCTAAGACAGGTCAGGAAGAGTCTGGATTAGCACTAGTCGGTGCAGGAGTTCTAGCCCTTTTGGGACTTGCAGGTTTGAAACGTCGTAAGGAAGACTAAGCAAGTTAGACTGAGATCTAACGGCTAACAAGCAAACTTTTTCAGCAGAGATGCAATAATTCCTGCAGTGGGATACCCCGCTGCAGGAATTTTCATTTATGTGACTTTCAGTCCGTTTCGCACCTACGGAGCGAAACCAATCATGACCACCCGTCAAACGAGTGGTCATGATTGGTTACTAATCCGGCCAAATCCAACTTCTTCGTGATAGCTTAAAATCCGTTGGAGAGAGTGGGCTTTAGTTTAATTTCAGAAAGTCAAAATGAAAGTTGCCCAATGCTTATAAAGCGCTTTCTTTCTTAGGGATAGACTTCATTTTTAGACGCTACAATCGTTTGAGCGCTCGCTTTTTTAGGAGCTTGAGGGCATTTGACACCGAGCGTGGCGGTTCAAGAGGGAGAGTGTTTGATGAGAGATTTTGGAGCCGATTTGGTCTTGAAAGGCTTCAAAGAGGAGCGTTAGCATCACCATCTCTCCTTCATCAATTGAGCGATTCAAAATTTTTTTGAAAATATCTGCTCTTGTTCAACCGTTAACTAGCTATGATCCTACTACCACGGATTTCGCATAGAATAGCGGACAGGCTTGTTTTGAAATACTGATCGACTTGTTTTTCAACAGTTTGTGGAATATCAGCAGTCAAATCGACTATTTTTTGAAATGCTAGATCCCCTGAATGGAGAAGAATAAGTTGAAGCCGGCGATGATAAGGCACATAAACTGTTTTTGTAAGCTACTCTTAGTTTTTAAGATGATTTACTGTGAATTTAGTTGGCATTTTTTGATTAAAAAGTCTATTTTTGAATTTTGGATGGCATAGAAGCCAATGAAATTGTTAAAAATATTGTAACAGCCGTGTTTCTCATTTTAAGAGGAGCAAGGCTGTTGCGCTTTCTTGAACATTTTAGGAAAAAAGAGTAGGCAGTACTATCTGTGATTCATTTTTGCGCCCTCTATCAGTTTTTATACTCTTTCAAAATCAAAAATAGAAAGTATAGATGGTTCGTTTACTGGATTGTAGCATGTCTAAGCCCTACCGACGCTACGTTTCCTAGCTCTATAGCGTGCTTTTTTAATAGCTCCCTGGATCACCGAAGAGGTTTTTGGCTAATTGCGGCGTTTGGAAATCAAGCAATATTGTTTTCTTAGAGAGTCAGTTGGTAATGTCCCTAAATGCTTTAGTTTTGAATTTTATCAAGTGTTAAAAGTGAGTGATAGAAAGTTGATATTGCTAAAATACTGTTTTTTTGGTTTAAATACTTGACAAAAACTCAAGAAAGGAGGTATTATATTAAAGGGAATACTATTCCTTAAATGAAAAAAAATATATGGGAGAATTTATGCATCATAATTCATCAGCGCAGTCTGATAAAAGATTGCGCTTTTCTATTCGTAAATTTAAAGCTGGAGTGGCTTCAGTAGCGATTGCAGCGTTTTGGATGACAGGAGGCATTGTAGCTGCGAATGAAAACCTTGCGGCCCCTGTTCCAAAAGTCAATGCTGAGGCGGGGACTGAACCAGGGGTAGTGGAACCAGTTGCACAGCCTGCTACTAACACGTCTAACGGCTCAACTGCTAATGAAGGTGTCTTTTTGGGCATTGCACCAGTTAAGTATGATGTGACTTATACAGACGTGGAAACGACTCAAGTCGTTCATCGTGAACAACGCGAGCAGAGAGTTGAAGCAAAAGATAATGAGACTGTTGCTACTGTTCAAGCAACAGTTACCGCAGATACAAACAGTATTCCAGGCGACCAGCGTTATGAGTTGGCACCTGGTCAGGACAAGTCTGTAACCCAAACCTTATCAGAAGTTGGGTATCTCGTTGACTTTAAGGTTATCAAGGCTAAAGAAGCTCAACCAGTGGTACCAACTAACTCAAATGGGACAAAAGGTGTGACAGCAGAAGCTAAAATGCCTATAACTGAGGTAGACGGCGTTGCGATGGATAATGTTCCGACAGCAGGTTATACGACGGAAAGTCCTGTTGTCACTAACATGAACGGCACAAATAAGACTGTTCATCATGATAATACCAAACAAACGTTTGCTGTTATCGATGTCAGCAGTAAAGGCGATTATTACAATGCTAATATTCCAGGTGAAATTTACTTTGACAATAATGGCAACTATAGTAAATCTGCACAACGTGGTTTTACACAAATCCATCAGATTGCTTTTAGCACAGAAAAAGATGGAACTGGTGCTGTTTATGCTGGCTTCTATGATGCGAGTGGTAAACTGATTAAAACAGATAAGTTTGACGGAACCAAGCCTCAAAGCAAAACCTATGGTGAATATACCATTAATTACAACTTTTCAAGAGATTCTAAAGGCAACCTTAACCCTATTTTAGGGGTTGCTGGTAAGGATCCGCAAGGCTTTTTCAATGAGCTCTATACGAACTATGAAACTGCCTTGAGCAATATCACTAAAAATAAATACATCGGCTACGGCTGGTTTGTGCCGACGTTGATCAAAAAGGAAACCGACTATGTGGTTGATGGCACCAAAGAAGTCATTGCGACTGTGACACAAAGAGATTTGTCTGGGACAACCTTTAAAACAGCGGCCCCTAAAAAAATTGTAGCCAATAGTAAAATATATGAGCTAATTCCATCTAAATCTGAAAACGTTACGGGAACGTTGAATCCATTTGTCAATAAAGGTGATGAGCTTGTTGTTGGTACTGATTTAGGCTACATGATCCACTACAAAATGTTAGATGATAAAGGGACTCTCCAGTGGACTTTGCTAGATCCAAATGGCAAGCAAGCACCTCAGGCTAAACGTGAGAAAAAACCTACTACAGGAACGATTACACCAGGGAAAACGGATACTGTTCCTGTCAATATCAGCCGGTCTACTGGTAAAATAGAGACGACTGATGTTACGACGTTCTATATTAGTAACCCGTACTTTAAGGGCGGTAAAACAATTTACTATTATAAAGAAGTCGGACCTGCTAAAGAGTTGCTTAAGACAGGTGATGTCAATGTCCACTATCACATTATTGATAAAGAGGGGAATATTCTGACTCCTAATGCTGTGCCAAAAGAGACGGTTGTTTCAGGTGCAACTGCGGGTAGCAACTATGATGCGAAGCCAAAGAAAAAGTCAGAAATCAAGTTAAACGATAAGATTTATACTTTAGTGACATCCGAAACAAGTAAAAAACCTTACACAGATGGAGCTTCTGAAACAGGTCAAGTTGAGGCAGACAAGACTAAGGTGGTTAACTACTACTATGTTGAGCAGCCGACAACTGGTAATGTCGAAGTTAAATATTTCACACTTGAAAACGGTCAATCGACCCCATTGTCTGGTAACGCTGAAGGCTTAAAAGATAAAACGTCTGTTAGTGCAGTTGAAGTTGATATCAAGGATGGAAAAGAAGGGGATAGCTACGATACGACAGATCTTCGTCCAAGTAGCATTACAGATGCTAACGGAGTGAAGTGGGTACTTTCGCCTTCTGATACTAGTGGAGATGATGAGAAAGGAACTGTTGAAGCAGGCAAAACCAAGGTTGTAGAATATTACTACATTAAAGAACCTGCAAAAACGGGTTCAGTAGTCGTCAATTATGTTGATACAGAAGGAAATGTTCTGCAACAACAGTACACTGATACTAAGGATGCTCCAGTAGATAAATCATACGATGCTACTGAGAACAATGAAAAACCATCAGAAATTGTCAAAGATGGCAAAACCTATGTTCTTGCCCCAGCTGGAAATTATCCGATTGGTGAAGTAACGGAAGATAACAACCTTCGTTCGTCTAATAAAGAAGAATATAAACTAGCCATTGATGCTATCAAAGGTGATATTATCCCAGGTGAACGTGCAGTTACTTATGTGTATAAGCTCAAAGAAGATACACCAGAAGCACCAAAACCAGAAGTGAAAAAAGGTAGTGTCACTGTGGAACACATCACAACAACTGGCGAAGTGTTGAGGAAAGAAACACCAGTTAAGACAAACGAGCCAGTAGGTACGCCATACGACACCAAACCAGAAGAC
>NZ_JAAXPR010000039.1 GCF_012396585.1 Streptococcus ovuberis | reverse complement strand
GATTTCAACTTATCAGTACCAACTACTTCACTTGATTTTTCTCCAATACCTAACTGAGGTATGCTGATTCCTGTAACAGTAACCTTACTATTTGCAGGACCATTCAAATAAACAGAAAAGTGGCCACTAGCCCTCTTTTCGTGTTTATAATTCCTAACAAGCTGTACAATTTCTCCTGTTGCATTTCTTATTATCTCTGCACCAGGTAATGATAAATTAACTGATGTTGGATCCACATCAACAATAATGGTTAAATCAGACAACAAATAATCTTTAGATTTATCATATCGATAACTATTAAAAAAACTCATAGGTGCTTCAGTTCCCAAATAGATATTTGAATCTTCACCACCAAATAATAAATGCGTTTGAGTATTTGAAAAAACAATATTCCCTGTATATACCTTTAAACCTCCATGATAGCTAACTTTAGTTCCAGGAGTATACTTGTCAATATTATCTCCTAATTTCACAGAAGCATTTTTTGCCGCTTTTTTAAAGGTATCATCAATCTTTACTGACATACCAGAAACAAAATCTGAAATACTATGTCCCATTTCTTGTAATTCTTGTACTACACTATTCCCAAAAGCTACAATTTCATCCCAATTAGAAACTGTAAAACCTAATAATAGAACTGCAGCAAGCCCAATTAACGCAACAGGTATAATTGCTGGATTTAACGCAGATAATGTCATAGGTAAAGCACTCATAGTAAATGCCTCAGCTTTAACTGGTTTAGAGCGTAATGAAACAAACAGCAAAAGCATAATACAAATAACAACTTTTAACTTCCTAATAAATTTTCCCATCACCATCTCCTAATAAAAAAAGGATACCAAAGGCATCCTTGAATTAGACGAAGCTCTTAATCAAACGTACAACAACTTTAACTCCTAGTACCGCACCTAGAATACCCATTGCTGCTGGAGCTGCAGTACCTACTGCACTAGTGATTGATGTAACAACGCCTTGAACTGCTTCTGCTGTAATCATTAGCAAGTCCTCCTTTTATTTCTGCCCACCCACACCTACCATTTTTTAGATAAATTGCCTAAAGAACTTATAGAATAAATAAAGACAAATAAATGTTGGAATCAAAACAATTCCATAAGTGAAAACCATATCCGACTGTTCTTTATTAGTTTTTGTATGATCTTCTTGCATTTTTACCAATACCTTCAAATTTTCCTTATTTTCCGTATTAGCTTCATTATCTTTACCTAATTCAGCTAATATCTCATTCATCAGTTCATTCGATTTTTGTAATTCAGTCAACATTTCAACATCTAACGATGCAGTCCTTTCTTCAATCGACTTAGAAAGTTTTTCAAGAGATTCTAAAATTTTCTCATCGATCGTTAATTCACCTTTAGATATTCTTTCTTCTTCTTTTTGTTGCTCTTGTCTCTCCCTTTCAGATTTGGCCCTCTCTGCACTAATCAAAGTTTCATTGATTTTTTTTAATTCATCTTCGATTCTCAAAAAGCTTTCATTCTGCAACTTAAAAAGCTCATTTGTTACTTCATTCATACATCATATTAAGCAGCAATATCTACAGGAGCTAATTCTCCAAATTTTTCAAATTTAATCCGCTTAGTTGCGATATTTAAACTCATCAACATTTCACCTTGAGCAGGTAGCTTAACATGTGCAATCTGAGCATATTGCTCTGGTGTTAGACTGTACTTAACCGGCAACAGTCCAACAGTATTTGCGGGATCTTCATTGATTAAAGGTAATACCCAACAAGAAACACCTGTTACTTGTTTACCCGTTCGTTCATCAATAAAATCATAAGGTCTTGCACCAAGAACTAAAACTTCATTTTTCATTTTTTTACCTCCTGTTTTTTCCTGGTCAACTATATATTCGCATTTCCTTAAAAAAATATCTTGAGAGTGGTAACATTTTGTACATTTATTTCACGGTTTATTGACGACAAGTAACCTGGGACTAAACTTAGAAAATCGTCCGTTGGTCGGTCTAATGCCCCACCAACACGATTTCCAGTTTAATCTGTCCCAGCTTATCGTCAATAACTTTCGCGACATAAAACGCGTCCTAACTTTTGTGTTATAATAATCATTGTCGCAATCACTAAACAGCGCAAGTTGGGAGGTGAAATCTTTATGCGTACATTTTTCAACCTTGTTTTGCTACCGTTACTAATAGAAATATTAGCAAACGTAATCTCGGAATGGCTAATCCGTTTAGCAAACAAAAGCGACAAAAACAAACAGTAGCCTGAGTGCCCTGAGCAAGCACAAAAAAACACCCTTGGCTGGCACCTTGGGTGTTTTCTTTATGCGCTTATATTCTTCAACCTTTTAAGCACCTTTATTATATCATAATTAACCAAACTTGTCACATTTTGATGAAATAATTCTGTCTACTAGCACTCCAGATAGCTACAATCTTAGTACCATTCGATACATCTTCACTATCATCTGTAGTATGAACCAGGTCTCCATTTTCGGCATCATCCATAGCTAGTCTTTTTTTAATTTCCTTAAAAATTCCTCCATACCCTAATTGACGTTTTCTGTATAGGCCATTATAAAGATCTTCTACAACATGAGCATTTTCTAAACTTAATTTAAAAGGTTTAGTAGGATATTTAGCTGTTTCTAAAATAGCCCCCTGTAGCCCTTTTCCTTGGTCTTTAACTGCTCGAATATCAACCATAGGTATATAATCAACTTTAAGCGACTTTGCCCATAAATCTCCCCATTCTTCCTGACTCAAGTAATTATCAGCATTTTTAAAATAAGAAGATTTAACAAATAAAAGCACATGTATATGAGGGTGATATTCATTTGTTAATTCATTATAAGTTACTTCAATAGACCGTAGATATCCAAGTAGATTTCTTTGAATCTTAGCTCTCTTAAATAATCTATCAAAAGATTTTGTTAGTTGCGAAAGAGTGCCATTTAATTCCGAACCTGGAACATTTTTTACTGTTAAAGTGAGAAACAAGAATCTCCCCTTGGGGTACTGTTTCATAGCTTCATCTACAATACGTGAAGTCTGATAGGAGTATTTCATCGATCTTCTCCAATTACACATAGAACATAATTTATTTTTGCAAAAGTATGCCTGATATAATTTTAAACGACCATCTGACTGACGATAAAAACGAAGAGCATCTGCACAAGTTGCAACCCGTTCAACCATCGTTTCTTTATAATGCAATTCCTCAAAAATTTCTGATAATTTTATACTTGCTATTTTACGTCCTCGCCAGTCTCTATCCTTTCCCTGACTGTTTTTGTCAGCAAGTACTAGGTCTTGATTTTGGTCAAATTCCATGTTATAATTTACCTGTAATTACAAAAAAAGTTAAAAAATCTCCTTTGTTGATTCCTTTCTTTTGATTTTTTCTAAGCAACTAAATTATAACAGAAAGCTTTCAACCTGTAAAGGTGGTTTTTTTTTACCAAAAAACCAGTAGTATCAATGGTTTGAGCCCACAAAAACCACCAGAGAAACCCCGTGAATTATTTCTATATGTATCAAGATAAGAAGGAAGCCCCTAACGGGGCTTCCTCAAAGGGGCTTTCAGCCCCTTTTCAAAGCTCTGCTATATTTTTTGCCAATTGCTCAATCTTGGCATAACTATCATATTTTTCACGTAATTTTTTTGACTGAACAAAATTCTTCCGCCATAGACGCCTTAACTTAAATTTCGCTTCTGGCCTATCACAGACTGCATTATATTCCTCAGCATCAAAAGCCTTTGTGAAAGTCCAACGGCCAAGAAAGGTACGACAATCAACAACCTCAAAAGTCTGTTCTCTAAGCTGCTTAACTACTCTAGTAAACACCTGTGACGTACCTACTATTTTTATTCGTTGCTTTCTTTGCTGAGTAATTTCAGCAAGAAGACCTTCAGGAAAGTTTTTCCAAGACGAACTATTATACTCATTCTGAATTTCATCGATAGCAAATATTACACCATCTAGGCCATTTCGTATCTCAAAAATTTGCTTCCACGAAGTCATCGGGAAATTCTCGTGAACATATCCAAAATTAGTACAAATAACCGCTTTTGGATATAATTTTCTCATTCGTTCAAGATACTCAACCATGGCCATCGTCTTACCTGCTCCCTGCCGGCCACAATAGAGGGTCAATCCATACTCTCTAAACTCTCGTCCATTTTTCAACCTCATAAATCCATCATGTATTATATAGGCTAAAAAAACCAGGATTTTCTTATAGAACGATTTTTTGGACAATGTTTCAAAGCGTAGTTCACCACTTTTTTTTAATTTCATAAACTCCCTCCAGAAAAGCGCTGCAGCTTGCAAGCAAGCATGCAGACGCTTTTTTCTTTCTCTCGTTTTAATTTATAAAAGGAATGCGGTGAACTACCCAATTGATAACCTTAACCGCAAATAACGTTACATAAAAGCCAGAAATAAGTCCAATACAAATAAAGAAATCTGATACTGGTATTATTGCTGAAGCATTATATAAATAATCATAAATACCAGCTACACTTTCTGATATTGAACTAAAAAAGGTAACTTTTGGAAAAAGACCAATAATCCATTGCAATATATTTATACAAACATCTATTAAACCTTGAATCATGATCAATCCTCCGCCACCTTATAAAATCTTCTAAAAAAGAATAGGCCTGTAATTAAATAAAAGAATGCTCTCAGGAAATTTTTTAAAATAGGACTGTACCTCATAACCATATCTCCTTGAACAATAACCACTTCTCCAACATTAGGAATATATACTTTCAAATCATCAAAACTAGCCTTATCAGTAAATCTAAAATCAATAGGAACTAGAGCAGGAAATTTACCATCAAAATCAACTTTCAAATCAGATATTCGTGATTTTAACCAGGTCTCATCAACTGCAAATGCCCAAGTAATAGAATCTACAATGACTTTACTAATTGCTCCTGGTATAGCTAATATAGCGTTCAAAATATCTGCCAACCATTTCCATAATGCTTTTAGCCCATCTAATATAGCCGCAGGTAGCCCTAAAATAGCATTTAATAGCTTTTTAAGCCACTCCCATAGGTCTGTAAGCCAACCCAGACCAGGAACAGCACCTGCGCCTGTAATAGCTCCTGTAGCTGTCCCTGCCTCAGCAATACTATCTTCTCTAATCTTTGCCAAATTATCGGTCTGCGTTTGAGTTAATGTCTGGTCTGTAATATTTGGTAAATTTAACAATGTTGCTCCCCTAACATCTGCAGCCCTATCAAAGGTCACAGTTGTAGTAGCATCTGGAAAAGCGGTGTTAATATATTCATCCACCTTTCCACTAGTAATAGCACCTGATTTCAACTTATCAGTACCAACTACTTCACTTGATTTTTCTCCAATACCTAACTGAGGTATGCTGATTCCTGTAACAGTAACCTTACTATTTGCAGGACCATTCAAATAAACAGAAAAGTGGCCAC
>NZ_JAAXPR010000038.1 GCF_012396585.1 Streptococcus ovuberis | reverse complement strand
GAAAACGACCACAAGAATGGTCGCCTTCATCGAAAATTGGATTAACAACTATCCAAAGAAATGTTTGAACTATTTATCTCCTAGACAATTTTTACTAAATGCCTAACTTGGACTTGAAATTTAGCTACAGTCATCAAAATCAGTTGTTTTATAAATTTTTTTAAAAAATAGACAAATCTCAATTGCTCCAGAAAATCCGTGACATAAAATAGATTGTTCCAAACCATTACTTCTCCTGATGGATGCTTTCAAGATGTTACAAGCTTTAGATTTTAGTTTCTTATCTTCTAGAGCCAAACTTGAATACAGATATAGTAAACTAATTCCTGGGCTACCGTAGCACCACGCATCTCGAATAAATTCATACTGTAAATTGCTTTTTTCTGTTTTCTTTAGTTCAATATCGCTTAATCCCTCTTTCCACATATAATTTTTTAACTCATGTTTTTCGTATAACATTATAATTTTTTTGATTGCTGCAATAGATTTTTCATTAGAATAGCCTTTTAATTTTGAATAAGACAACATTACGCCAACACCCGCAAGGCCGTGTGCTAAACCAAAATTTAGACATCCTAACGGATAAAGCTTAGACTCTGTCTTGGACATTTGATTCTTTGATTCCACATAGAAACCTGTTAAAGTAGAATTTTTTAGTGAAAACTCAGATAAGAAATTGATAATTCTGTTTATTATATAATCATTTTCATCTTGCTCCTGAGATAAAAGATAAGATACCTAGTTCAGAATTTGTTCATAATCATAGAGAATGAACAAATTTTTTTATTTAGAATGCATGAAATATTTATACTGATACTCTGGACAATTAAATAAAAAGATAGTTGACCAATGAAACTGCTGAAAAAGTCTGATATTTTTAAAATATCATGAACAATACTGTCTTGAAAAGATAATAAAATAGACATAAAAAGCGGATGACCTGTAATCTTTAGATTTCAAAATATGCTGTCATTCGCTTTTTATCTATTGAATTTTGTTGTATTCTACTCTTTTAGTGACCTCTAACCAATTTACCTCTTTTTACATATTTTTTGAATTTCAACATTATTCATAACAGCTAAATTACAAAAATACGATAATATGATAAAACCAATTAAGTATACTAGAATCATAAAAATTTCATTTTTCCCAATTTCTAGAATCATATTAACAGGTAAAACGATAGGCAACCAGAAGATATTTAAAAATACTTTATTGGTTGCAAATATAATAAACAGACATTCGATAAAAGAAATTACTAGATTCCCTCCCTTTCCCATGATAAGACTAAGTAACATATGGAAATGGTTAAGTAAGACTAATAATAACCAAGTAATCACACCAACATACGCAAAGTAAGAGAGTCTATTAAATTCAACTCCTACCACTATCCAAACTGGAACTCCCAATAAAACCATAAGTAAGTCTGTCGAAATAAGCTTTATTCCCCAAATAATTCCACTATTTTTTTCGCTTTTTATATTTTGAAAGAAATTTGCTTTTTCCTCTTGTTCATGAAGAAAAATAGAGAAAATTGATGCTAATATACAATATCCTAACATAGGTAAAAAAATGATATTTTCAATTACAACTGAATTATTTGTAAACTGTAAATAAAGAGGAATTGTGAATAATTGAATAATTGATAAAATTAAAATAAGATTTAAAGTAAGAGAGCCTTTCAACTTTAGCAACTCACTTTTTAGAATTTTGTTCATTAGTTATCCTCCACTTCAACAAACTAAGGAAACTCACAAAAACTAAGATCGAAAGAGATACTGATATTAAAATTGTCGATATTTCAACTCCACTTAATGCTGCCTCTAAATCACCTGAGGGTTTTAAATGTAAAAGAGCATAAGCAATTTTATAGTGATAAGTATAAGGAAATATGAACCAAACCGATGTCTGAGCTATTAGAGGAGCAACTAATAAGCAAATAAGAGAATTTGTAGCCAACAACAAGTAGGGATTTATCCACTTTGCTAGAAAATATAATAGTGGTAATACCCAAGCAGAAGAAACACCAATAAGTAATAAACAAATCAAATCTTTACCAATGTCTACTGACATCACACCTGAAAAAAGAAATGAGATGCCATAAAATATTATCGTAAAAATAAAGGTTGAAATCAAAACATCCTTGAACTTCAACAGTATCTTCGCTAAATAAATAGTAAACGTATATCTACCCAAGCTAATATTTTGAAACGCACCTGCATTCTCCTCCGCGCTATAATCAGCTAAAAACAATAACCCAAGGAGAGTGAAAAGGAATCCTCCCTCCCACCAATAAATTGAAAAACTTTCTAAATTGAGAGGTCCTGCTAGTATGAAAGCTATAAAAATTGCTAGCATAGGAATAAGGATTAGTAATTTTTTATCAGAACTAGATTTTTGCTTCAGCCACTCAGATTTAAAAATATTAGTCATTTCCATCACCTCCATGGACAATTCTAAAGAATAGTTTTTCTAAATCATTTGAATTCTTATTAATATCATCGTAAAAAATCTTGCCCTGATTCAGTATAACGATTTGATCCGCAATTTTGCTGACTTCACTTAGTTGATGGCTGGACAAGAGGACGGTCATTCCAGATTTTTTTAGATCCCTAATTAAATTTAGCAATTCTTTTATCCCATCTGGATCTAGACCATTAGTTGGCTCATCTAAAATTAATAAGTCAGGATTGGTAATAATTGCCATTCCTAAACCAAGTCGTTGCTTCATTCCTAATGAAAAGTGCCCTGCCTTCTTTTTTCCAGTATCAGATAAACCAACCAACTGAAGTACCTCATAAATTCTTTCATCTGGAATATCATGTAGCAATGCTCGTGTTTTTAAATTGTCAAATGCAGAAAGATTCAAATAGATAGCAGGAGATTCAATCAACGCTCCAATATCAAATCTATTTTCTTCTACAATATCCTTATGCTTTCCATTGAAAATGACTTCTCCACTATCAGCTCTTTCTAACCCAAAAAGAATTTTCATAATGGTAGATTTCCCAGCTCCATTTACTCCCAGAAGACCACAAATAGTACCTTCTTCAATTTTAAATGAAACGTCTTTTAAAACTTCTTTGTCTTTATAGCTTTTTCTTAGATTTTGAATGATAACTTCCATTTTTCTTCCTCCATTTCTTTTATTATAATACAAAAGAAATTTCAGTATTTCTTCAGAAAAAAAGATTGAGCAAAAAGTCGATATCTCATTGATTTTTTTAAATTTGGCTCTATAATCTCTGTAGTGGGTAAATCCACCACAGAGATTATAGGGCCTTTTGAATGTAGAAAAAAAGTCCCATATGACCTACAATGAAAAGCGACAAAACTCACATTAGAAAGACTCATATGGAACAGTTCAATTTTATCACAAACCTACTCGGAATAAAAGACCCTAATATCTCGATTTCAGACTATATCGATGCTGGAAGTCATCGCTAAGCTGGACTACCCTGCCCCAAAATGCCAACATTGCCAAGAACAGATGGCCAAGTACGACTTCCAAAAACCATCCAAAATACCCTACCTGGACTGTGCTGGCTATAAAACGCTAATTCGTTTAACGAAACGCCGCTTTCGTAGCTCAAATTGCAGAAAAATAGCTGTCGCTGAGACATCATTGGTCAAGAAAAACCACCAAATTCCTGTCATTCTAAATCAGAAAATCGCCCAGAAACTAATTGATACTCAAATAAAATCAAAATCTGATAATGCATGCTAATTTTCCAAGTGTTTGAGTTGTAACCAATTCTCCAAACCATTAACAAAGAGATGATAACAGTTTAGCTTATCATCGCTGACAACAAACAAGCAAACCTATCTTTCAGCATTCAGATTTTGATGTTAAACGAGTATGAGAAGGTGGCGATGACAGCCATCGCTGAAAACCTAGCCGTATCAACCTCAACGGTCATCCGAAAACTAAAGGAATTTCAGTTTAAGACTGACTTGAACTGGCTGCCTGAGAATATGTCCTGGAACGAGTACAGCTTTAAGAAAGGTAAAATGAGCTTCATCGCACAGGACTTTGATTCACTCAAAATCCTGACCATTCTTGATGGGCGAACACAAGCTACCATTCGCAACCACTTTCTACGCTATTCGAGAAGTGTCAGAAGCCGTGTTAAGGTCATCACCATGGACATGTTCACCCCTTATTACAAACTGGCTAGACAGCTATTTCCAAACGCTAAAATCGTTCTCGATCGTTTCCACATTGTCCAGCATAAGAGCAGGGCTATGAACAGGCTACGCATCCAGGTAATGAACCAGTTTGACCGAAAATCCCACGAATACAGGGCCCTCAAGCGCTATTGGAAATTGATACAACAAGACAGTCGAAATCTTAGCGATAAACGCTTTTATCGCCCAGCTTTTCGTATGCACTTGACTAACCAGGAGATTGTTGCTAAGCTGCTCGGCTATTCCCAAGAACTTAAGAAACATTACGAGCTTTATCAGCTACTCCTGTTTCACTTCCAAGAAAAGCAAGCTGACCAGTTTTTTGAGCTTATCCAAGAAACAATTGATAGCGTCTTTCAGACGGTGTTCAAGACCTTTTTGAAAGACAAGGACAAGATGATTAACGCCTTAGAACTCCATTACTCCAACGCTAAACTTGAAGCGACAAACAATATCATCAAGGTCATTAAGCGAAATGCCTTTAGTTTCAGAAACTTTGAAAACTTCAAAACTCGTATTTTCATTGCCATAAACATAAAACGAGAGAAGACAAGAACTGTCCTCTCTCGGTGTTAGATGGGTCAACCCACTACAGTTGACAATGAGCCTCAAATTTTCGAAACAAAAAACCGCATAAAATCAACGTTTGTAAATGAAAGATTTCATGCTGTTTTGTTTATATTAGGCTTTTTGACCAGCCCCTAAAATTTTTTAATTAATAAAGTGACCTGTGCACCACCATTTTGTGGATTTGAGAGTATTAATTGACCTTGATGTCTCATAGCTATCTTTTGAGCAAATGAAAGTCCTATTCCGTAATGCTTATCATTTCTTCCTTTATTCTCTGTGTAAAAAAGTTTTCCTCCATCTTTAAGAGACTCTTCTGTAAATGGTAAACCATTATTCCAAATCTCAAAACTGATAAAGTTAGAACTTTCAGATATAGTCAGTACCACCTTGCCCTCTTCTGAACAAAATCTAGTCGCATTTGATAAGATATTTATCAAAGCTCGATCTAAGTTGAGACGATTTCCTTTAATCACTCTGGTATGGGATTCATTAACTATTTGAAAATTAATTTTTTTTGAAGACATAATATCTCGACATTCTAATGATAATTCATCAAGAAATTTTGCTAATTCAATATCTTCCTGATAATTCTTATCCTCAATTAGCAACCTTGAGTAATTAACCATTGAATTAAAATACTTTTCAAATATACCAACACTATGATTCATTGAGGACATAAAATCTAATTGTTTTTCATCTAGATTAGTCATCTCAAGCAACTCGATATTCCCCTTTAAAACAGTTAATGGTGTTTTAATATCATGTGCTAATGCAGCAACTTGAAATGACAAATCTTCTTTATCTTTTTTCTCCATTTCAAATAACTTTGTCAACTCTTCGTCTTTTTGATAAAGCGTCAATAAAATGTTATTACATTCTAGGATTGCAGTTTCTTTACGTCCAATATCCATTCCTGGTATTCCCATATTCAGAGATATTTTTTCAATTAGACGAAAATTTTTTGTAAATTCTCTTAAGAGCCTGATAACAGAGATAGAGATGAGTAGTAATTCTAGCACTATAAAAAACAAATAAGAGACTAAATTATAGGAAATATGTCGAAAGTTTCGATTTACAAATTCGGGCATTGTTGGTCTTCTAATAACCAAAATAAAATCTGAGTTTTCATATTCTGTAAACAATATAGAACCCTCGCTAACCGAACTTCCAGTATCAAAAACTTCTTTATAATGTTGTAAATCCTGTTTTTGATATTTTCCAGAGACCAATTCGCCATTATCGCTATCAAACAATACATAATCAAAGACAGAGTAATCCATTTGATTCTTAATACCGTTAGCAGATTTACTATCACTAATTGAAATATGATAGTCTGTTCCATATGTATTCAACTGACCTGTAAAAATAAGAACGTAGCTCAATACAAGCAACATAATAACATTTGCAACTGTACCAATCACTATTTCAAGAACTGTCCTTAAAATCCGCTTATTAATTGAATATCTTTTCATCATTCCACTTATATCCCATCCCCCTTATTGTTTTAATGGGATTAATTCCATAGGGACCAAACTTGACTCTAATTTGATAAATGTATTCCGAAATTGAACGAAATAATGCATCTGCTTCATCATCATAGACACATTCATAGATTTCTTCTCTTGTATAAACCTTATTTGTCTTACTAGATAATAGCTCTAAAATATCATATTCCCTTTTAGTAAGAGAAATAGCTTCACCATTAACACACACGAGTTTTTCTTGAAGGTAAAATGTTAGTGAAAGTAATTCTCGAATAACAGATTCATTAGATTCAGCATTTCTATAACGTTCTTCTCGTTTTAAATGCGCTGCAACCTTGGCAACTAGTTGATTAACACTAAATGGCTTTGTTATATAATCGTCACCACCAAGATTTAATCCAGATACAATATCATCTTCAGAATCTTTTGCACTGACAAAAATAATCGGAGAGGATACTGATTTACGAATCTGTTTACAGATTTGCAGACCATCAACATTAGGCATCATAACATCAAGCAATATTAAATCAAATCCATCAAAATCACTTATTTTTATAGGAAGCCTAACTTCTTGATAAGTCGTCACATTATAGTTTTTCATTTCTAAAATTGTTCGCATCAATTTTACAATTTCAAAATCATCATCAACTACCAAAATCTTATACATACTAGGTACCTCTTTTATCTCATACTACTATTTTACACTATTATTGCACAAAATTTGTAATATTTAGTAGCCTAATTTGTCCATTGTTCCCATTATTACTAAGAAAACAATTATCATATAAAATTCGAATAGCTTCATCTGGTTGGTCCTTCAAATTATACTTTTCTATAATCAATCCTAAAGCTGCAGAGACTTTAGCTAAATTTCAAGTCTAAGTTAGGCATTTAGTAAAAATTGTCTAGGAGATAAATAGTTCAAACATTTCTTTGGATAGTTGTTAATCCAATTTTCGATGAAGGCGACCATTCTTATGGTCGTTTTCTT
>NZ_JAAXPR010000037.1 GCF_012396585.1 Streptococcus ovuberis | reverse complement strand
TTTTGTAGTATAATGGTTTTGCATCTCAGAGTTCCTTTTAATGTGTTTGTGGTGAACTACATTATATCTCTCTGAGATGTTTTTGCATACTCTCAACTGGCTAACTTCATTTTAGAACTTTCTAAACCAGAAGTAGCGGCTTAGAATGAGCCTATTGTTTCGATAAACCGCCTGAAGCCTGCCTGGCCTGCCGCATCCCGTTTGTAGACCCCTGCATCTTCTAAGACGCGGGCAAAGACTTGACCAACGGCTTGTTGGACAACAGCGGTTACGGTTTCCGCAGTCACATCAGGATAAGCAGTTTTAAGACACTCTGCCCAATCCTTATGATAGGCTGCCAGCTGGTTATCTTGATGAAGCAAGTATTTTTCCACCTCTGTCAACTCTGCTTTTAAGCGAGGTGGCAAGATGGCTAATCCCATGACCTCAATCAAGCCAATATTTTCCTTCTTGATATGCTGGACATCTTTGTGCGGATGATAAACGCCATCAGGATGTTCCTGAGACGTGTGGTTATCGCGTAGAACAATATCCAATTCAAAGAGTTGGCCTCGACGTCTGGCAATCGGTGTCACAGTATGATGGCGTTCATTGCCAGTATGAGCGATAATGTCTAGCTCAGGGTCAGCATAATCTGCCCAGGCCAGCCTTATCTTATCTGCCAAGTCCACCAAATCTTCCTTGTCTTTGCCGGTCAAACGGATGACCGACATGGGCCATTTGACAATACCTGCTGTGACGCCCTCATAGCCCACAAAAGTAAACTTGCTATCCAGCTCTGCCATTTCCATAGGGAAGGTATGGCGACCGCCCTGATAATGGTTGTGGGTCAAAATGGAGCCACCTACGATGGGAAGGTCGGCGTTTGAACCTACAAAATAACCAGGGAAAATGTCCACGATATCCAGCAGTTGCTCAAAGGTTGTCCGGCTGATGACCATGGGGACGTGCTCAGTGTTGAGGAAGATGCCGTGCTCCTTAAAGTAAGCGTAGGGCGAATATTGGAACCCCCACTGCTCCTTGCCTAAAGTCAGCCGGATGATCCGATGATTGGCCCGAGCGGGATGATCCAGCCTTCCTTGGTAACCCTCATTTTCCATGACTAAAAGATCAAGCGGGTAGCTGGACTGTTTCATCAATTTGGCAGCTGCAATCGCCTTGGGGTCCTTTTCAGGCTTGGATAGGTTGATGGTGATTTGCAGGTCACCGTAGGCTGTTGAAGTATCAAACGCAATATTTTTGGACACAGCAGCAACCTTAATGTAGTCGTTACGCTGAGATAAGGCATAAAAGTCCGCAATGGCTTGCTCTGGACTGGTTTCATAAGTCTTCCAGAACCGCTGATTGACCTGGCTAGGTGGTGGGGTGATAAAGTTCATCAACTCCGCTCCCAGACAGTCACGCTCTTCCAAGAGATCACCAGATCGCCCATTTTCAACTGCTAAATCAACCAGTTCTTCTTTCAGAGCAATCAGATCTGTGCTTGTGGTCTCACGACGGGCATTCTCCTCGCCCACCAAGGCGAGGACACGGTTCACCAGATAAACCTTATCCATGTCGGTGTAATCAGAGTGGGCGATGACCTGCTCCACAAAGGATGCAATCAATTTTGCCATTAGCTTTTCCTCGACAGGACTCGGCTACCACCTGCAATCTCAGCGATATAAAAGGATGGCGCGTAGCCGATGGTTTCAGTATAGATACGACCGACATTTTCAGTGAAGCGATCCACTTTATCTTTTTGCACGATGGCAATGCCACAGCCACCAAAACCAGCCCCTGTCATCCGAGCACCTAGGACACCTTCCTGATCCCAAGCGGTATGGGCTAGCGTATCCAACTCAATCCCTGTCACCTCATAGTCATGCTCCAAGGAAACATGAGAAGCATTGACCAAACGGCCAAATTCATCCAATTTACCAGCTTTCAAGGCTTCAAGAGCACGTAAAGTACGTTCGTTTTCTGATACAGCGTGACGTGCTCGCTTGATGCGGTCGGCATCCTTGATCAAATAGGCATACTGGTCAAATTCTTGACTGGTCAATTCGCCCAACGTTTTGATATCCAGCACTTTGTTAAGCTCTTCCACCGCTGTTTCACACTCCGAACGGCGTTCATTGTACTTGGAATCTGCCAATTCGCGGCGTTTGTTGGTGTTCATGATGACAATGACATGGTCCCCCAAGTCCAATGGTACCAAATCATACTCTAGCGTATTGGTATCAAGGTAAATAGCAGAGCTGTCAGCCCCCATTCCTATGGCAAACTGGTCCATAATACCAGAGTTAACTCCAATAAAGTCATTTTCAGTTTTCTTACCAATTTTTACCAAATCCAGACGGTCCAGTTTGAGGTCATAGAGCTCTTCAGCGATGATTCCGATTAAAAGTTCCAGAGAAGCTGACGAGGATAGGCCTGACCCATTTGGGATATTGCCGTAAACATAAGCATCAAACCCTGTATCAATAGGGTGGCCAGCTTCTTTTAAAAACGTAATCACACCCTTGGCATAATTGGTCCAGTTGTCCTTCTTGTCAAAGACGAGGTGGTCCAAATCTACTTCAATCATGCCAATCTCCTCAAAATTGCCTGAGTAAAAACGCAATTTCCTGTCCTCACGTTTTCGAGCCGCACCATAAGTTCCAAGGGTAATAGCGGCTGGAAAGACGTGGCCTCCGTTATAATCCGTGTGCTCACCGATCAGGTTAATCCGCCCTGGTGAAAAGAAGGTCGCATCTGCTTCTTCTCCAAAAATCTTTACAAAAGCCTGCTGCAATTGATCCGTGTTCATAAGATACTCCTTATAGCTATTTGATAATTCCATTATACCGCTTTTAGTAAATTTTTCAAATATTTTACTAAAAATATGATTTGATTTACCCACCGACTCTTTCATGTTATAATAGAAACGAAAATAAGGAGGACTCTCATGGCTACGATTAAAGACATCGCAACTGAAGCTGGAGTATCAAATGCCACTGTCTCACGCGTTCTGAACTACGATCCCACCCTATCGGTTAGCGATGAAACCCGAAAGAGAATTTTTGATATTGCAGATGAGTTGAATTACACCAAGCACAAGAAAAAAGTGACTCCTAAACAGAAGCAACCCAAATTGGCCATTGTCCAGTGGTACGATCAACACGCAGAACTGGACGATCTCTACTACTACGCTATCCGAATTGGGCTTGAAAAAAGAGCCCAAGAGCTGGGCTTTGAAATCATCCGTATCTTCCATCAAGAATCGCTGGAACCTATTGCCCAAGCAGATGCAGCCATCGCCATCGGGAAGTTCAGTAAGGTTCAAATGGCAGAATTAGCTGGCTATACGCCACTGCTCGTCTTTGTGGATAGCAATACTTTAGCTAGAGGTTATTCTTGCGTCACTACCGACTTTGAATTCGGCGTCAAAGCTGCTCTCCACCATTTTTGGGAAAATAATCTCCATAAGATTGGCATGTTGGCCGGGCAAGAGAGCACATCAGACCAAACGGAAGCCCTAGAGGATCCACGCCTTCCCATTTTTGAACAATTCCTGATCGAAAAAAAAGCTTTCAAGGCTGAACGGGTTAGAATTGGAACCTTTTCTGTAGAGAGTGGCTATCAGTTGATGACAGAGTTAATCAATGATCTGGGAGAAGAGCTACCTCAGGCCTTCTTTATTGCCAACGATAGCTTGGCTATCGGAGCCTTAAAAGCTTTACAAGAAAAGGGAATTCCTGTTCCAGAACGTGTTAGCCTCATTTCGTTTAATGACACCGCTGTGACAAACTATGTCTACCCAAGCCTCTCCAGCGTGACCGTCTTTACCAAGGAGATGGGAGCTGCTGCTGTTGACTTAGTGCACGAACAGCTGATCAAGGAGGATGGGCAAGCCCCGCTCAAGCAAATTAATCTGGCCACCAAACTGAATCTAAAAGCTTCCAGCCTCTGAGGTTTACCACCTATTGTCAGAGGATTACAGCTCGTCCCCTTTAAGAATAGTCTCTGGAATTTTCATGGCCACAGTCAGTTGAAGCCAAGACTTTTTCTCAAGTGAACCTTGCCAATAAACTTGCAGAACGACGTACGCTCTCTTAAATACACTAAATCAGGAAAGGAGAACAGTCACAAATCCCTTTCTGCTTTACTACCACACTGCTACTGCGTCTTTTGGCCCTACTACCATCATTCCATTTTAGGAAACACAGCAACGACTTAATGCTTTTGATACCGGCGACATGTCACACAGTTTTAAGGCGTCTTCACGGGAATAAAATCATTTGAGGCTAGGACATCCCAGCCTCTTTCGTCTTTTAAAAGAAACGCATGCAATAAGTATAGGCCTTGGTTTCTCCTGGCAAGGCGAGTTGCAGGTCTCTTTTTTCCTCAAAAATATCGGATTCTTCTATCAGAGTAGCCAGACCGTTCCATGGCTCTAAGGCCACAAAGGGTGCGTTTGTGCCACTGGACCAAATCAGTAAATTCTTAAAATCGGGGTAGGTCAATTCAAGACCATGTGTTCCTTTTGAACTCGTCAAAGTCACCGATTTACTCGCAATCTGATCAAAGACAAGGGCTCCGTTTTTGAAGAGCGCTTGCTTAAGAGGCAGGTGACGACCATCGAATTCCAGCTGGACCAGATTTTCCGCTGATAAAAGGCCTCCCTCACAGTTGGCTAATGTCTGTCTAGCAATTTCCTGATCAAATTGGACCGCATAATCTGAGAAATCCAGAGAATCCTCAATCGGACAGTTAAAGGCTGGATGGCCTCCAATGAAAAAGGGAAGAATTTCCTTTCCAGGATTAGTGACAGCATAGGTAACTGCTACACTATCCTCTACGAGACAGTATTGAATCTCCAAGATAAACGGAAATGGAAACACACACAGCGTCTCTGAGTTAGACTGTAAGCGAAACAGGAGCCTATCTACCTCTTGCTCCATTAAGTCGAATTGACTGTTCCTAGCAAAGCCATGTCTTCCCAAAACGATAGACTTTTGGGTTTTAGTCATCGCTCTGCCATTGCGTAATCCGCCACAAATCGGAAAGCAGATTGGGGCTTGCCCCGCCCAATGCACAGGATCGCCTTGCCAGAGGTACTCTAGACCATCCGCTGACTGGATTGAGGTCAGCATAGCTCCGTTATCTGTTGCAACAATGGTTAACTGATCATTTTTTAACTGATACATGACTGTCTCCTTCTGCTATAAGTCATCTGCAAGCTTATTGAGCTTACGCAAACGGTGATTGACACCGCTTTTCGTAATAGGAACCGTCAAGCTATCCGCTAATTCCTGAATCGAATAGTCTGGGTGTTCCATCCTCAAGATAGCTACCTCTCGGAGATCTGCGGGTAAATTGTCCAGCCCTATATGACCATCCAATTTGATGATGTTATTGATGGTTCGAACGCTAGCTGTGACGGTCCTTGCGATATTAGCGGTTTCTACGTTATTGGCTCGATTGAGATCATTGCGGGTTTCCCGTAGAATCTTAACCTCCTCAAAGCTATCTCGTGCCGCCATTGCTCCAGTCACGATAAAAAAATCCATGATATCCTCAGCCCGCTGAAGATAAGTGATCGAGCCTTTTTTACGTTCAATGACCTTGGCATCTAAAAGGAAACCTTGCATCAACTGAGCCAGATCTTGGGCATGGTCGGTATAGATTGAGCTAATTTCTAGCTGGTAGCGCCCTTTTTCGGGATCTTTCACAGATCCACTTGCTAAAAACGCTCCTCGTAAATAGGCACGACTGGCTTCCTCTTGCCCTAAAATCCTCTGATCAATCCCTGTCTCTAACCCAAAAAAACTATCCGCCAGATGCAGGTCGTTAAGAACGGTCTGGACACCTTCTTCCAACACCACTTGGTAAACCCGATTTTTCTTGAGATTGGTCTTTTGGTGGTAACGGATCTCAGCCTTTATAGCATAATGCTTGAGAAGCAATTCATAAATATGACGTGCCACTTTAGCATTTTCTGTTGACAAGAACAAGGTCAACCCATCTTGTCCCAAACCCAGACTACCTGACAATTTAATAATAGCGGCTAATTCAAAGGCTTCGTGGGTAGACAGGCTTATCAATTCTTCCTTGACTTTTACAGTGAAACTCATCGCTTCACCCTGATGATATTCATCAATTCTTCTACAACTAAGTCGCCGTCATGAAAGGCTCCGCCATGTTCCAATCTTAAAAAATTAGACGATATAATGCGGGAAGCTTGTTCTTGTAATCCTTTGAAATCATGAGCCACCTGAACCAAGTACTCATCAAATTCATGAACCGCCATGTAGTTTTGCGGAACTTCCTCAATATTGACCAAGACAGTATCCACAAAAGGTCGCTCAAAATGACGGTTGAGGACTTTAACATGATCCGCATCTGTAAAATGTTCTGTCTCACCGCGCTGGGTCATAATATTGCAGACATAAACAACTTCCGCTACAGTCTCCAGCAAGGCCTGCTGGATTTCTGGAATCACTAAATTAGGCAAAATAGAGGTGAATAGGGAGCCTGGCCCCAGGACAACCATGTCCGCTTCCATGATAGCAGAAACAACCTTGCGACTAGCCTTAGGTTTCTGATCATTATAGGAATTGGTTACATAAACGTAGTCTATCAGACCTGTATGCTTGGCCAACTGGCTCTCTCCGACCACTTCGGTACCATCTTGAAAGACTGCATGCAAAGTTAGAGCTTGCTCACTTGAGGGATAAATTTTACCCGTCACATGGAAAAATTGGCTCAAGAGTTGCATGGCATTGTAAGTGGATCCCTTCATCTCTGAAATCCCTGCAATAATGATATTACCAAGAGGATGACCAGCCCACGGTCCATCATTTTCATGAAAGCGATACTGGAAAATCTGTTCGTAGGTCTTTGGCATGTCAGACATGGCAACTAAAACATTTCGGAGGTCACCTGGAGGCGTCAAGCGCAATGTCTCTCTTAACTGACCAGAAGAGCCTCCATCATCAGCTACTGTCACAATAGCTGTAATATCAGCATTTTGTTTGCGGAGACTATTGAGAATGACAGGGATACCAGTCCCTCCTCCAATCACAACAATTCGGGGTTTTCTCATGACCGATTGACCGTCTCTTTCCTCAGATTTTTATCCCTGTGGCTGGCGTTCACTGGCCAAGCTGTGGCTAATTCCTCTGATAACCGTTTAGCAAAAGCTACTGACCGGTGCTGACCACCTGTACATCCAATAGCAATGGTCAAAACAGATTTCCCTTCCGTTTGATAACCCGGTAAAATCGGAACCAAGAGACCTAGCAGACTCTGATAGAAGGCTTCAGAGGCTTCATGGCCCATCACATAGTCATAAACCGGCTGATCCAAGCCAGTCTGCGGTCGCAGTTCTGGAATATAGTGCGGATTGGGCAAAAAACGGACATCAAAAACCAGGTCAGCATCCAGCGGTAAACCATATTTAAAGCCAAAGCTAACCACTTCAATCCGAAAGGCCGACTGCTCTTTCCCATCAGAAAAACTATCAATAATAGCCTGACGTAATTTTCGTGGTGTTAATTCCGTCGTATCAATGACATGCTGGCTACTGCTCTTAAGCGGTGCCAAGAGTTCTCTCTCCTTGGCGATACCTTCAAGCACCCGACCATCTGCAGCCATAGGATGGCTTCTACGGGTCTCCTTATAGCGAGCAACCAGTTCCCCATCCGTCGCATCAAGAAAGAGAATCTTCAACTCGACACTCAAATCGCTATCTAGCTGATCCAGGATAGAACCGCCATCTGCAAAAAAGGAGCGACTTCTCATATCAACAACAACCGCGACACGATCATTGTCCTTATTGCTTTGCAGAAGTTCAATAAACTTCGGCAAAAGTGCAGGGGGCATATTGTCAATCGTGAAATAGCCCATGTCTTCAAAGGATTGGATCGCTACTGTTTTGCCAGCTCCGCTCATCCCCGTTATCACCACCAACTGTAAGGGGGTATCAATCATTTTTTCCTCCTATCTGGCAATAAATGCCTTCTCCCGCAACCAGCCTTCTATCACAGCTAAGGTCTGATGCTTAAATGCCCCTGATTCATACATGTGATCAGCACCAGTGATGGACACCAAACGTGAACCAGGATAGTTCTTGGCTGTTTTTCTGGCAATAGCAGAGACTGTCATCTTGTCCTCGCTGCCTGTGATGACAAGAACAGGACCTTTGATCTTGCTAAAATCCACTCGTCCAGCCTTACTTTTATCTGCAAATGGAAAGGCCATCTGGGCATAGACCTTGCCTGATTCTGGCACTAAACCGTTAAAGATTTCTTCCTTCAGTGATTGATCTTGAGCATTTAAACAATACTTAAAAAATTCTTCTTTATAAGGTGGCATAGCCTTTTTCCAAAACCCCCAACGTAAAAAATGCTTGAGAAAACAGCGTACCATCGGCGGATACAGGGCGAAAATATCTGCGGTTGGAGCAGGTCCCATTAAAATCATTCCTTCTACTGGAGTCCGCTCGGCAACTTTTTGTGCCAAAAGGCATCCTAAGGAGTGTCCCAATAATAACGGTGGTTCTGGCAAACTCTCTACCAAAGCAACCAAGTCATCGGTATAGTCAGTCAAGCTAACAGCACCAACCTTTGCTTCTACTTCAGCATAGGGCAGGTCATGGTAGCGCAAACTTGGCGTATGAACCACCAAGCCCATTTTCTCTAGTTGGTTGGCAAAGTCTCCCCAGACCTTGCCATCGCACCAGGTCCCATGAATCAAAACAATTTCCTTGGTCATCCTATCCCCTCAATCTCCATTCGATCCTCGCTTACCCAACTTCTGCAATCACTTCGATCTCAACCTTAACGTCTCTTGGCAAGCGAGCCACTTCAACCGCAGAACGTGCAGGAAAACTACCTTTAAACGCCTTAGCGTAAACGGCATTAAAGGCCGCAAAATCATTCATGTCCTTAAGGAAACAGGTCGTCTTTACCACACGGCTAAAGTCAGTCCCTGCAGCGTCCAATATGGCTGCAATATTTTTTAAAACCTGCTCTGTCTGAGCCTCAATGGTATCACCAACAACCTCTCCCGTTTCAGGTGAAAGTGGTACTTGACCACTGGCAAATAAGATGTTTCCAACTACTTTTCCTTGGACATAAGGCCCGATGGCAGCCGGTGCTTTATCTGTTTGAATAATCGTCATATCTGAACTCCTTTGTTTTTTAATATTATAGCATATTCTAGACTTTTCGTTTTAGGATAGCCATTTTTTTGATAAAATAGAAAAAAGCACATTAGGAGGTCCTATGCTCTACACTGTCACTGCCGTAAATCATCAAGGCATCAATGGTACTGTAAAATTGTCCAATGAAAAAGTAGTTCCAACCAGTCATCCCCTTAATGACCAACCTGGTTTTAATCCTGAAGAACTACTCGCTCTCGCCTGGTCCACTTGTCTCAATGCAACCATTGAAGCCCTATTAGACGCTAAAAAGATCTCAGCAAAGTCGACAGTCTCTGTTACTGTCGATCTCCTCAAAGAGCCTGAGCAAACTGGTTATTATTTTCGGGTGCTAGGACAGGCCAGCATCCAAGACCTCTCATTAGATGAAGCACAAGCCATTGTCCAAGAAGCAGATCAACGCTGCCCTGTTTCCAAATTACTCGCTCAGGCCAAGACCGTTACTCTAGAAACCGTTGCTTGGACTGATCCCATTGATTTAGGAGAATAGCATGCCACCGATTAGCCTCAGCGATCGCTTTTCAGCGCCTATTGCGGAGTTATTTGATCAAATGATCCCTGCCTTTCAAAAAGGTTATGCCGATTACGTCTATCAAACAGACAATCCCAATGTCCAGAAAAGGCGGATTAAAAACCTGGAGAAAAACTTTCAAAAGTTATTGAACAAACCTTCCTACTATGCCTATCCTCTAATCCCAGAAGAAGCAAGAGAGCTACTGAAGCGCTGGCAAATAGCTGAACCGCTCCCAAAAGTTCATGAGGAGGTCAGCTTCCACCTACAAATCCTGCGTAATGGCGCTCTTTTAGGACTTTGCCAAGTAGACATCCAGGGGAAAGACTTGTTGTTGCACCCTCACCTGGCTCCTGAATGGATGGATCAGGAAATCAGGCAAATCTTTTACCAAACCCTCGAAGATTATCTTAGAAATCAATATCCAGGACAGACGCTTCGCCTAATCCTCCCATCTGCTGATTCGGTTGACTTAGATTTCTTTCAAAGCATGGGGTACGAATCAGACCATCGTACCACTTCTGATGCTGTCCATCTCATCAAATGTATTTGATTATAGAGTAAGAAGAAAAAGTATATAGAGCCAAACAGCTACTAAAATTCATCAAAATCAGAAACTCGAGTAGCTGATTTACAAGCTATTGTTAAATAGATAAAAACCTCCAGAGTCATAATGACCTTGTACTGACCCCAAAAAGTTGGACAACTAATTATTGCAAGGATTTAGTTCTGTATTGCACAGGGCTAAGTCCTTTTAAATTTGTTTTGATTCGTTTGTTGTTGTCGTAAAAAATGTAATCTGTAATAGCTTGTTCAAGTTCATCTAGTGATTGATATAACCTTTCAAATCCGTAGAACATCTCAGATTTAAGAATGCCAAAAAATGATTCCATCATACCATTGTCTGGGCTA
>NZ_JAAXPR010000036.1 GCF_012396585.1 Streptococcus ovuberis | reverse complement strand
AAATGTTTGCCTTTTGTAGTATAATGGTTTTGCATCTCAGAGTTCCTTTTAATGTGTTTGTGGTGAACTACATTATATCTCTCTGGGATGTTTTTTCATACTCTCAACTGGCTAACTTCATTTTAGAGCTTTCTCCAGTTATCTGCACTGCTATTTCCCCAAAAAAGAGGTCCAAAGTCCTTGACTTTGGGCTTTTATTTTGATATGATGATAAACGGTATTGTTTACCCCATTTGAAAGGCCCCGGAACCCTTCAAATAACTCGTGGACCGGAACATCCACAATGTAAACAGAAACGAATTCGTATAGGAGAAATCATGAACAAAACAACTTTCATGGCTAAACCAGGCCAAGTTGAGCGCAAATGGTACGTAGTAGACGCTACTGATGTACCTCTTGGACGTCTTTCCGCAGTAGTTGCTAGCGTACTTCGCGGAAAAAACAAACCAACTTTCACACCACACACTGATACAGGTGATTTTGTCATCGTTATCAATGCTGAAAAAGTGAAATTGACTGGTAAAAAAGCAACGGACAAAGTTTACTACACTCACTCACTGCACCCAGGTGGTTTGAAGTCTATCACAGCAGGTGAATTGCGTTCTAAAAATGCAGTGCGCTTGATCGAAAAATCAGTAAAAGGCATGCTTCCACACAACACTCTTGGACGTGCACAAGGCATGAAATTGAAAGTCTTCGTTGGAGCTGAGCACACTCACGCTGCACAACAACCAGAAGTACTTGATATCTCAGGATTGATCTAAGAGGAAAGGAGCATTAAATAATGGCACAAGCACAATATGCAGGTACTGGCCGTCGTAAAAACGCTGTTGCACGCGTTCGCCTCGTTCCAGGTACTGGTAAAATCACAGTTAACAAAAAAGATGTAGAAGAGTACATCCCACACGCTGACTTACGTCTTGTTATCAACCAACCATTCGCAGTGACTTCAACTGAAGGTGCTTACGATGTATTCGTAAACGTAAATGGTGGTGGTTACGGTGGTCAATCAGGTGCGATCCGTCACGGTATCGCGCGTGCACTTCTTCAAGTAGATCCAGACTTCCGCGATTCATTGAAGCGCGCTGGCCTTCTTACACGTGATGCCCGTATGGTTGAACGTAAAAAACCAGGGCTCAAAAAAGCCCGCAAGGCATCACAATTCTCAAAACGTTAATATTCAGTTATATCAACGTTTCAGAGCACTTTGCGAAGATTTCGCAAGGTGCTTTTTTGATATTTTTGATGTTTTGATAACCTTTTTGATAACCTATTAGAAACTTTATTCTAGAAAAAATCTCAATCAAGAGATATTATTTTGCTTGATTGAGATAGTCCGCAAATTTTTTGATGGAATTTTGCTCTCCAGTTTTTGTAGTATGAGTGTAAATATCAAGTGTCATTTGACTACTTGCATGTCCTAAACGTTTAGAGGTATTAGTTGGGTCAATTCCGATTTCTGTCATAAGGGTAGCATGAGTATGTCGAAATCCGTGTGGACTGATAGGTTTTAACTTGTATTTTCTGATAATCCGTTTGAGGATATTATTGAGATAGTCCGCATGTAAAGGTTCAATCTGGTCAGAGTTTGTCAAGTAGGTAAACATGTACTCATTAGAAAGGTCTATTTTTGAAATCGCTAACTGATTTTGTTCCTGCCTATAAAGTTCTTGCCAATGCTTTAGGATATCAATTGTTTCGCTATCTAAATAAATCGAGCGAACCGAAAAGCTATTTTTAGTACCTTTTTCAATAGCATGACCATCAATTCTACCGATACTCTTATTGATGGTCAGTAGATTATTATCAAAATCTAAGTCTCCCCATCTGAGAGCGTAAAGTTCT
This sequence comes from Streptococcus ovuberis, assembly GCF_012396585.1. Classification (GTDB taxonomy): domain Bacteria; phylum Bacillota; class Bacilli; order Lactobacillales; family Streptococcaceae; genus Streptococcus; species Streptococcus ovuberis. Next base: position 9,899 of record NZ_JAAXPR010000036.1, on the reverse strand, counting down.
CCCTTTCGTAAACCGCTATAAGCCAGTAAGCGAAATAAAGCAAAATGCTTATAGGGTTCAATCTCTTTTACGATTTTTAAAAAGCGATGCAATTCTTCAAGAGACCAGAAATTTTCTGATTTCTCTTTTTTTATTTTCGGCATGATAACATTTGACATTGGATTTTTGTCAATATAGTTCATGTTGATAGCAAAATCAAATATTTTAGATGTGTAAGACTTGATATGCTTCATATTTTTGAAGGTTTTTGATTTTTCTGTAATAAAATTTTGACACTCCAATGGACTGATACTACTAATTGACTTATGACCAAATATTGGAAGGATATGAATACGGTATATATCCTTAGTTTTTGCAGCGGTGGTGGCTTCGACAGTGTTTTGATAAGCTTGAAACCATTCTTGATATAAATCCTGATAGCTGATATTGGTGTTTTGCTTGGATGCTTTTAGCACTTCTGAAAGTTGACCAGTTTCTAGCCTAGCTTCATATAGCCTAGCTTCTTTCTTAGTTTTAAAGCCTCGTTTTAGATGTCGTTTCTTTTTGCCGTATTCATCTAAACCGATATAAAAGCTGACATAGTAAAAAAATCCTTTTTTTGTTTCGTATTTATGAATAGACATAATCATTCTCCGTTTCTAAGTTTTCGGAGCTTATGTAATTGAGAAATATTAGTCTATTTTCTGTCGCGATCTGCTCGTCTAATTTGAAACTCTTCGGTTTGTATCCATGTTTTCCAAATATCCGATTTTTGGCCTTGGTTATTCATAAACTTAATTAAGTCATTGATAAACGTTTCTTCATAATCCACCAAGTAGTTAGAAAGAATACGTCTAAAGTCATCTGAGAAAACCTCGTTTAAGGGCATAGACAAATGAATTTCTCCAAGCTCGATACTTTTCTTAAGTTTTTCCATATCACTCTTAAAAGGCGTTACAGAAGTAATTTCGGATATTTTAAAACTATCAGCGACTATCTTCAGTTTTGATGGAGCGTGTTTCTCATCATCAATCCCAAGGATGTATGCTACTGAGACACCAAAATAGTCTGCCAGTTTTTGAGCATTTTCTTTTTTGGGCTTTCGTATTCCTTGGTTATAGCTAGATAATGTTGGATAGGATATATCAAGTGTTTCACTGATACTTTTTATTTTTTTGCCACTTTCTTCGATAAGTTTAGCTATATTATTAGTCATAGTTACCTCCTACTTGATATTTTAACACATTTAATACAAAAAGTATAATGTCACTTGACAAGAATACAAAAAGTATTTATAATTTAAAATGTATAATAAAATATACAAATTTCGGAGTTTATTTAATTGAGAAATAGAAACGAGGTAATAATATGTCTGAAGAAGCGACTTTAGTTGTTCAACTTCCCAAAGTTTTGGAAAAACAGTTAAGGGCACATTATGATGAAATGGTCTCTACAGCTATTGAAAGAGCGCTAGAGGATAAAGAATTATATAAACCCATGGTTCGGATGGCAGCCCTTTCTAGATGGCTTGATGTGTCAACGACAACCCTTCAAAAGTGGACACGAGAAGGAATGCCTACAATGGTTATTGATGGTGTGACTCTGTACGATAAACGTGCGGTTACACGTTGGTTGAAACAATATGAAAGATGAGGTAAAGGATGGGTAATAGACGAATGTTGAGTAAGACGGTGGTGCAGACACAACGATTTTTACGCCTACCACTTGAAGCGCAGGCGCTTTACTGTCACTTGGTAGTCAATGCAGACGATGATGGTATTGTTGAAGCTTTTCCTGTTATGCGGATGATTAATGCTAATGAGGACAGTTTAAATTTATTAACTCTTAAGCAGTATTTACTCTTGTTAAACAATGAAATGGTTTACTTTATCAAGGATTTCTTTGAGCAGAATACCATCAAAGCAGATCGTTACACACCGAGTAGTCATCGTCAACTTCTTATAGATTATCTGAAGGATCATCAGTTGTTGGACTGTCTAAATCTAGGACCACGCTTGATTAATTATCTTCAAAATACTCGGCTCCAAGTTGGAGCCAGTCTGGATCCAGATGAGAACCACAATATAATTAAAGATAAGATAAGTAAAGATAGGATAGGTAAAGATAAGTTAAGTCAAGATAAGATAGGATTAGATAATAATCCAATCTTATCACGACTGACTGATGACATCTGGTTAATGGAAACACTATGGCATCGAGAATTAACCCAACAGGAGAAAGTATTATTAGAAGGATTCGCGGTTAATCATTCCTTGTTGCAGTTAGCTATTCAGAAAACAGCTGAGCTTGAGCCAAAGAAACAAAACATGAGTTATGTTAAAGGGATACTAATGAATTGGGAAGCTAGAGGGTTTATAACTGCTGACCAAGTGATAGCATCTGAAAAAGACTACTGTCCATTAGAAATTTCAAATGTGGAAGTATCTGAAGATTTCATAGCAGCTATGGATATATGGAAAGATTAGGAGGATAACAAGTGATGACAGTATATTATCAATTAGAAAATATGTTAGTGACTGGATTTAAGTCACAAGAGGAGTACGACCGCTATCAGGCTCTCAAGAGAGACTATGAAAGTGAGACGGAGGACTACAGCTTTTCTATCAGAGAAATCACAAATCAACTTGAAATCATTTGTCAGACCTCAGATAACGATTTTCCGAACTTATCAGAAGCATTAATGATTGATTATTTAGAACTGGTAGGAGAGTTGAGACGATATGATACTAAGCAGGCAGACCGATATTTAAGGATGGTCCGTTATGTCTGAACGTATCAGAACTATTTTAAAGAAGTTTTATGTGACGGAATTGCAGAATGAAGTACTTAATCAACTAGTAAATGATACAGGCTTACAAACATTCTCTAATTACGCTCGTCGGATGCTTTTTAAGGAAACGTCACTCTTTATTCAATTTGATGACTCTCAGTTTGATGAATTGATTTATTCTCTAAGACGTATTCAAAATAATTTAAGGCAATTATCTAAAATTGCAGATCAGTCTCAAGATAGTCAAGCCTACAGAGCTATGGACTATAGCAGAAGGTTAGTTTCACATTATGAAAAGGAGTTAACTCGTTACCACAAGAAAAAGAAACGGAAATTATTATCTAAGGGAGCTTAATGGATAAAAGGAGAATTAGGAACGTAATTAAACAAGTCTTTTTGTCTGAAGAAGAAAATCAAAAACTGTTAGAGAAAATGAAGCAAGATGGGTTTTCAAACTTTTCTCGTTTTGCTAGAAAGCAATTATTAAAACCTGATTTTGAAACTTGGCTAGTTAGTTTTCCAGAATATCAGCTGCTGACTGACAGGTTACTATCTGTTGGTAGAGCAATTAATAGCATCGCTAAAAGCGCAACACAGTTTGGGAAAATTTCCCAACATGATTTGATGGAATTAGGTCAGTTGATGGAGGAACTTGTAGAACTTGTAGAGAAACAAGTGAAGGAAGACAAGCAACGAATAGCTAAGAAGTGATAGTCTTCCAGTCATTTTGATAGAATAGTTTTAAATAAAACAACAAAAACGCTGATGGTGGTCAGCGTTTTTATCATGTAGTCGTTAAAAATCCTTGTACGGACAATGTGAGGCACCGGATAAAGTACGGGAAATCACTGAAAATGGAGTTAGGTCTTTGCGAGCTCAGATAGTGTATACACACTATCGCAAAAAACAAACATCAGTAAAGGTCAGACTGACACTTTTGAGCTTATATTTGTTTTTTATTTTGGGGAGAATCCCCAAACCCCTGATGAATTATACGAGCAAAAAAATTTGGGAGTAAGTTTTAGAAAGAACTATTCTACAGTATTTAAAATCTGACTTTAAGTAAATTTTTTATTATGTGACTATTAGTCTGTCTCACTCCGCTATGTGCGAGACAAAAAAACACCCGCTATGCGGGTGTGTACTGACCCCAAAAAGTTAGACAGAAAAATCTAACTTTTGAGGTCAGTACAAAAGCGTTTTTATTGTATAAAGAATATCAAATAGTTTGAGGGTTTTACTTGTCGCTGTATTTCTTCACTATCCTTTTTGTAATACTCCTGCTTTGTTCCTGAAATATCTACAGTGAATACGTCATCCTTGAAGGTATAATTCTCTTTTCGGTTTATGATATTAGAGCCAGTCAGTTCGATTGTTGCACTGTCTTTATCATTTGTAAAGTTGTCGGCCTCTCCTTTGTTGCTATTTCCTTTGTTACCTGAAATGGTAAAGGCAACTTCATTTCTACTCTCGTTTATTCAACGGCATTCGCCATCTAAAGAATTGCTTGATTGGTTAGAACATGCAACTAATAAAATTGTAGATAGAGACACTAAAAGTAATGTGATAAATCTTTATCTTTGTCAAACTTTTGTAAGTATTCATTGATTTTCATCAGCATCATTTTATTACCAAATAGTTTACAAACTTCTTTGGTCTCTAAAAAGTATTCCCTTCGTTCTTAGGCGGATAAGAACCTTTCGCCAGTATCTCCGATAGTGATAAGAAAGGTGGTAGGTAGTTTGCCATTTTTTACAAATGTCAATTGTCTCCAAGACTTCTTGGAGTACTTCGGAGTTGAGATTTTTTGAGATTAAATAATGTGCATGGTTATATCGAATAGGAGAAGAGGTGTGATCGTTTCATAAAAAATATCTTAATTCTAAGTGAGGGTTAGTAAACTTATAAGGACTTTCGATAGTTTCTAAGATTAGTATTTCTTGAATATCTTGATCGGTATTTAGCTCATTAATCCTTTGAATGATATTTTCCTTTGTGATGTGCTCTCCGTGTACATGAGCCCCCTTTAGGCAGAGTGTATTTTCTAGTTTATGATTAGAAAAATGCTTTATTTTGCAAGCTAAATACTGTATCCAAGAATCTTTACTCCTTTTAAAATAGCATCCAACTCTTTGATTGAAAGCTGCTGACGACAACGATAACGCAGTAAGTATATCATTTATCTTAACATAATAATCATCAGATAGCATCTCCCCTTCGAAAGGAATTAATAGATAATCCTCATCATTAGTTTCCATATGATAGTGAGATGTTTGATCTAACTGCTTTGATAGTTTAATTTGCAATTTAAAATCTTCTATATGGGCTTTATCTTTTTTTAGAGTCTGTTCTTTTTCTTCTATAATTTTTTGTGCTAACTGCAGTATTTCATCCGTTAGTATTTCATTTTTTTCGTTGATAAAATGACGAAATGTCTTTAGTGGAATCCCGTAGTCAGCGCATATTTTAATAGTTTTTACATATAGGACGGTAGCATGAGAATAGTACCTATATGAGTTATTTGGATCGATGTATGTTGGTTCTAAAATATTAATGGATTCATAGTAACGTAGAGCCTTAATGTGTATATTCGATAGTTTACTAAGTTGACCGATTGTTAAAAAAGATTTCATGAAATTCCTCTTGACATTACCGTAAAGGTATAGTTTATATTACAAGTATACCAAAATGTTTATCTAATTTCTAGCTCATTTTTGAAGGGAGTTGTACTTAATGAAAACTGAAAGAAATATTTTGATAGCTTTACTATTAAATTTATCATTTACAATTTTTGAAATACTTGGCGGACTATTGACAGGGAGTATAGCAATTATATCAGATGCCATACACGATTTAGGTGATGCCATCAGTATTGCGATCTCTTATTTATTAGAAAAGAAAAGTAAGCAAAAACCAGATATTGCTTATACATTTGGATATAGTAGATATTCTGTATTAGGAAGTTTGGTGACAACAACAGTATTGGTCGTAGGTTCAATAATCACCTTATATAACGGTGTCATGCGAATCGCGACACCTGTGGATGTACATTATGACGGTATGATTATTTTTGCCATCGTTGGTGTAGCAGTGAACGCAGGCGCTACTTATTTTACAAGGTCAGGCGAGTCACTTAATCAAAAAGCAGTAAATTTACATATGCTTGAAGATGTATTGGGATGGCTAGTCGTTCTATTAGGGGCAATTATAATGAAATTTACCAATATGACTATTATTGATCCCTTAATGTCAGTTGCTGTATCGGCGTTTGTATTGTCTAATGCTTTAAAAAATGGTAAGCAGATTATTGATGTTTTGTTGGAAAAAACGCCAACTAATATGCCTGTTGATGCGATTATCTCAAATGTGTTAGCGATTGATGGGGTTGAAAGTATCCACCATTTACATGTATGGACACTTGATGGTGTTAATGCTCTTGCAATGATGCATATCGTGCTAAATAAAGATAAAAGTGATATAAAAAAAGTCATTCGAGAAAATTTAAAATTACAAGGTATCAAACATGTGAACATCGAACTGGAGCGTGTAGGTGAAGCATGCATAGATAGTCATTGTCATATCGAAGATAGAACACAGCCACATCAACATTATCATAGTCAATAATAATATATGTGATTATTAACTATAAAGATGATGGTTAGGAAACTTTACCTAAACTTTGGAATAAGCGAGAAGTTATGATTTTCATGAATAATGTTTTGAGTAGATTATCCAAAGTCTATCAACTTTCTAAAAAGAACAATGGTATTATTCGTGTATATGATTTTGACCTAGATAGCTGTTCGTATACTATGGAGAGAGCTGATAGTACATTAGAGAATTTTGTAAAAGCGAGTTCTTTAAGTGATAAGTCTAAAATAAACATTATTCGACAAATTGTGCATACAATCTCCCTCGTTCACCAAAGAGGTGTCCTACACCGAGATTTAAGCCCGACAAATATTTTCTTTGTGGATAATATCATAAAACTAGCTGATTTTGGATTAGGAAAGAACCTAAATACTCTAACTTCCCACCAAACTATGGGTACTGCGTCCTTTGGGGAACTTTTCTATTGTGCTCCCGAGCAACTAACTTTATTGAAAGATGCTGATAAACGAAGTGATGTTTTTCCATTAGGATGTATTATTAACTTTGTAATGACGAGAAATCCAGAAGACTTTTCGTACTTCTTGCGTCCAGTAAGTGAAAAAGCTCCAAATCTTAATCCGGACTATAGATATGACGATGCAATTGATATGTTAAATTACCTAAATAGGTGGTTCCATATTAGAACAGCTGAAAACTTTGAGACAATGATTTGGGATAAGATCGAAAGCAGGGATTTTGATTCTGATGTTGAGAGCTATATCTATGAAATGACAGGTGCGAACTTGTGTAAAAAATGTATCTTTAAAGGTAGTGTTCTTGTAAGAGCGTTGTTGCGCTTTATGCAAATTGATGAGGCACAGGGTAAAAAGTTGATTCAATCGGTCCATTCAAGCTATAGGAGTTTTTCTAAAAGATTTTGAAGATGCGGATGTATTTGCAAATCTCTCTTATCAGATATTGAAGGGGAACTATCCTTACCCAATAAATGAGATTGCAGCAGATATGCTAAGGCATGTGACCTATGAAGTTAATTGATTTCATACATAGGATAAAATTCAGGAATTATTAGCTAGAGGGGGAGAATCGCTTATTGAAGAGATTTTAGAAAGATAGTCAATACTAGGACTACTGTTTCGTTCCACAGTATAATTCTAAAATCACTTTTACTCACTTTCGTCTATTAGTATAGAAGAAAGCTCTCAGCACACGTCGAGTGTGTTGCTCTGCTCGTAAAAGCCTAGAAATATTGGAACGAAAGGGATACTGAAAAGCCTTGAAACCAAGGCTTTTTGCTTTATGGTGGGGAAGTATCAGAGTGAGAAAATTTTTGGAATGAGTAGAAGTAATAGCTAGAAAATTTCAGTTTCTATTTCCATTTACCCTGTGGGTACGTGTTTGTTTCCATTGACAAGGAGTTTGTGGGAATAGAAACGTACCCACCTTTAATATCTCCAGAATGGGCGATTGAAGTGTGAGTTCTGAAATTGATACAATTTAACTTTTTTTGAAAAAAATTCCAAAATTTATTTTGCATTGTGAATATAAGATGAAGAACAAAAAACAATTATTCAGTATGACCTCTTTGACATCTACAAAGTTTAATGTTAGAATACATTCAAAAATATATTTGAATGAGGTGTTTTATGATTCAAAATGTTGTTACTTCAATAATCCTGTATTCTGGGACAGCCGTAGACTTACTTATTATCCTAATGTTATTTTTTGCCAAAAGAAAAAGCAGAAAAGACATCATTAACATCTATTTAGGACAATTTCTAGGCTCTGTTAGCCTAATATTGCTAAGTTTGCTTTTTGCATTTGTCTTAGATTATATTCCTAGTAAAGAGATTTTAGGTTTGCTCGGTTTGATTCCAATTTTCCTAGGCCTCAAAGTTTTGCTTTTAGGAGATTCTGATGGAGAAGCTATTGCCAAAGAAGGTTTGAGCAAAGATAATAAAAACCTGATTTTTCTAGTCGCTATGATTACTTTTGCAAGTTGTGGTGCTGACAATATTGGTGTCTTTGTCCCATATTTTACTACCTTAAATTTATCGAATTTGATAGTGGCTTTACTGACCTTTCTAGTCATGATTTATCTCTTGGTTTTTTCTGCCCAAAAATTGTCACAAGTCCCTTCTGTTGGAGAAACTTTGGAAAAATATAGCAGATGGTTTATTGCCGTTGTCTATTTAGGATTGGGGATGTATATCCTGATTGAAAACAACAGCTTTGACATGCTATGGGCTGTGTTAGGCTAGGAGAAAAAAATTATGAAAAAAGATAGTATCTGTCAAGTGGATGTTATAAATCAACAAAATGTTACAACCGCAACGAACTACCTTGAAAAGGAAAAAGTCCAAAAATCACTTCGCATTTTATCAAAATTTACCGATAATAAACAGATAAATATCATCTTTTATCTCCTTGCCGTCGAAGAACTCTGTGTCTGCGATATAGCCTGTTTATTAAATCTCAGTATGGCATCTGCCTCCCACCATCTTCGTAAACTAGCCAATCAAAACATCTTGGACACTAGAAGAGAGGGGAAAATTATATATTATTTTATAAAAGATGAGGAAATCAGAGATTTTTTTAATCAACTAGGATAACAACTCCATGATTATAGGGGATTATATATGAAATTTTTTGATGAAAATTACTCACAAGAAATAATATATAGAACTATTTAAATATCTTCAGGATAGAAAAAGAAATTGTCCAGGAACAAAGAAACTGTATATTTGTTCCTGGACAATTTCTTTATGATACAGTATTTCGTATTTCTCAACTACATAAGCTCCGAAAACATATTTTTGATAACCTTTTGATAACCCTTAATCTGAAATAATAGGTTATAAGTGATAAGAAACGAATAAAGTATCTTATGGGTGCCTGTTATTGTTGATATTTATCAAAGTATGATAAAAGGAATAAAAAACCAGGTCTTAAGAAAGCTCGTAAAGCAAGTCAATTTAGTAAACGTTAATCTACTGGTCAGATTGTTGTTTATCTCAAACACTCCTCAAATTGGGGGAGTGTTTTTGTGTCTAAATTGACGGGACAGTTGACGCAGCTGTTACGACTTTAGTCGTTTACAGATGCGGCTGCAAATCCCGTAGGGTTTGCCTCAAAACGTTAATATCCAGTTATATCAACGTTTACAGGCACTTTGCAAGTCACTTGCAAGGTGCCTTTTTTGCGTAAAAGTGAGCGTGGTAATCCTTTTGGTAATCTCTTAAGACCTGGTTAAATTTTGGTGGAAAAATAAAGCTAGGTTTATTTAGCTTTATCGATGTATTCGGCAAATCTGGCAATGGATTGTTTTTCGCCAGTTTGTGTAGCATGACTGTAAGTATCCAGGGTCATTTGGCTGCTAGCATGTCCTAAACGTTTTAAATTTGTTTTGATTCGTTTGTTGTTGTAGTAAAAAATGTAATCTGTAATAGCTTGTTCAAGTTCATCTAGTGATTGATATAACCTTTCAAATCCGTAGAACATCTCAGATTTAAGAATGCCA
>NZ_JAAXPR010000035.1 GCF_012396585.1 Streptococcus ovuberis | reverse complement strand
GTTTCGGAACTTTGAAAACTTCAAAACTCGCATTTTCATTGCGATAAACATAAAACAAGAGAAGACAAAGCTTGTCCTCTCTCGATGTTAGATTGGTCAACCCACTACAGTTGACAATGAGGCGAAATTATTCAAGATTTGGCAACACCATGTGGCTTTTATTAAAAAATTTCTTTATAAAACTTATGAGGCTTACTGAGCTGGCTCTAGGTGCCAGATATCGCGGTTGTAGTCTGCAATGGTCCGGTCAGATGAGAAGAAGCCTGCTTTGGCAATATTGACAATCACCTTATCTAGCCAAGCATCACGGTCTTCGTAATCCTTGAACATCGTCTCTTTAGTGGTAATGTAAGCTTCTAAATCAAGCAAAGTCATGAACCAGTCTTTGTTAATCAACTCATTATGAAGGCGATAGAGTCGCTCTTCGTTCCCGTAATGAAGCACCTCTTCACTGATTATAAAGTCAATGAGTGGCTTAATAGCTGGACGCTCGTAAAAAGCACGTGCGCTGTAGTCGCCATTCGCATAATGATCAATAACTGTCTGACTATCTTCCCCGAAGATATAGATATTTTCATCTCCGACCAATTCATGGATTTCAACGTTAGCACCATCATCTGTTCCCAAAGTTAAGGCGCCATTAAGCATAAATTTCATATTACCAGTTCCAGAAGCTTCCTTAGATGCTAGAGAAATTTGCTCTGAAATATCGGCAGCCGGAATCAAGAAACTTGCTGCTGTGACATTGTAGTTTTCAACCATCACTAATTGCAAATGTGGTGCCACAGCCGGATCATTAGCAATCACTTGTGAAAGGGCCAAGATGAGATGGATAATATCTTGTGCAATGGTATAAGCTGGTGCAGCCTTACCACCAAAGAAGACCGTAATGGGTGTGGTTGGAATATTTCCGGACTTAATATCAAGGTATTTATGGATAACATAGAGAACATTCATCTGCTGGCGTTTGTACTCATGCATCCGTTTGATTTGGATGTCAAAGATTGCATCTGGGTTGATCGTAATACCTTGAGTTGCCTCTAAATGAGCCTGCAACTTGCGCTTGTTGTGACGCTTGATATCTTCCAATTTCGCCTTAACATCAGCATTCCCTTTGAATTCTATGAACCCTTCCAGCTCAGTTGCTTCATGATGGTAACCGTGCCCTAGCAATTCATCCAAATATTTGGCCAAACGTGGATTGGCATGCATGAGCCAACGACGGAAGGTGATCCCATTTGTTTTGTTGTTGAATTTCTCTGGATAGATATCATAGAAAGCTTTGAGCTCAGATGATTTCAGGATATCTGTATGAAGGGCAGCCACACCATTAACAGAGAAACCATAGTGCATATCCATATGCGCCATATGCACACGCTCATTCTCGTCAATAATAGCTAAGGCTGGATCAGGATACTGTTCCTTGACACGAGCGTCCAAAGCCTTAATAATTGGCACCAAATGAGGTACAACTTCTTCCAAGAAGTTAAGCGGCCATTTTTCCAAAGCTTCTGCCAAAATGGTATGGTTGGTATAAGCTGTCATGCTAGACACAATCTCAATAGCTTGATCAAAATTGATCCCACGCTCTGTCAAAAGGCGAATCAATTCTGGAATAACAAGAGATGGGTGAGTGTCGTTGATTTGCACAACAGCATAATCAGCCAAATCATGGAGATTAGATCCCTTGGCGATCGCTTCATCAATCAAGAGTTGTGCAGCATTAGAGACCATAAAGTACTGTTGGAAAATACGCAACAATTCTCCTTCGCGATTAGAATCATCGGGATAAAGGAAAAGCGTCAAGTTGCGGAAAATATCTTGCTTATCAAATTCGATCCCATCGTAAATGATGTTATCATCGACAGAGCCTAGATCAAAGAGACGTAAACGATTCTTGGTAGCGGTCTTGTAACCAGGAACATCAATATCATATAACTTAGACGTCAAGGTAAAGTTAGCAAAAGGCACTTCGTAAGAAATCTTAGAAGGTTTTAACCAAGATTCTGGAGTAATCCAAGCATTTGGCACAGCTTTTTGCTGGTTGTCCTCAAAGAGCTGTTGGAAGAGGCCAAAGTGGTAATTCAGGCCTACACCATCACCGTTCAACCCAAGTGTTGCGATTGAATCAAGGAAACAAGCCGCCAATCGACCCAAACCACCATTACCAAGCGATGGTTCCAATTCTACATCCTCGATTTTAATCAAGTCTTTACCAGCATCCGCCAGTTGTTGCTTGACATCTTCGTAGATTCCGAGGTTGATCATGTTATTAGACAAGAGCTTTCCAATCAAAAACTCTGCTGAAATATAATAAACCTTTTTCTTCTGCGTATTCGTTGTCAAAGAACCACTAAAACGTTGGGTCAGACTCAACAGTGCGTAATACAGTTCTTCATTTGTACAGTCTTCAATGCGTTTAGCATAAAGCTCTTGGACAAATTGTTGCAAGTTAAACATGTTTAAACTCCTATTTTTAATCTTATTATGTGTATAAATGCTTATTATTAAGTCAAGGGTCTCCTAAAAAGGTTGAACCCCCACTATTATAGCATGTTTTGCTAACTATCGCCACTTTATATACCAGTAAAAGAGGCTATGGACAAAAGATATTCCTCTTGTTTCATGCCGGTTTCATTAGTCGGTATTCAAAAAGCAATAATTCAACGCAAACGATTGCGTTGAAATCATTATACTACAAATCCGCCAAGATGACAAGACCTTGATTATTCCTTTTTTTACGGTATAATAAAGAGACTATTTGTTTATAAAGGAGAATACTATGGCTTTTAGACAATTAACAGCCTATTTAGAGGATTTACAAACAATCCAGATCAGCCTAGAAGAGCGCTTCTACGCTCAATCCTTACGCTTTTTTCTGTCTGAAAAAAATACAGCGGAATCTAACGAAATACCGCTCATCGCTAGTGAATATTACCAAGCCAATGGAAAACACATCTATAAACTTCATTTAATGCAAGCGATTGACTTAGATAAGCACTATGTTATCCATGATTCTGATCGCAATCACACCCCTCTTCAGTGGGGAGCTATCGTCAGAACCCCAGCATTTGACGAACACTTCTACTATAGTGGCAATGATCTGGGGCCTCGATACGACAAAACACAAACCACATTCAAAGTCTGGGCACCTATCTCTGAACAGGTCTTAGTCGTCATTGATCATCACTCACAAAGCATGAGGCGCTCTAATAGTGGTGTCTGGGAGGCAACTGTGGTTGGAGATTTAGATGGTCAAGCTTACTATTACCTGCATCTGGTAAACGGCCAATGGCAAGAGACACAAGATCCCTATGCCTTATCCTGCCTGTCCAATACTGGACGGAGTGTCGTGATCAATCCGGAGAAACTCAGAAAACCCACTACTTCTTTCCGAAACACTAGCCCCATTAACAACGCTATTATCTACGAAATGAGTGTCCGTGATTTTTCAGCTGATCCTAAGGTGCCGTTTCAATACCCGAAAAAATTTCTAGGATTAACCGAATCACCTGTCTATCAGGGGCAAAAGTTAGGTTTTGACTATATCCAAAATCTAGGAATAACCCATATCCAGCTGATGCCGATCTATGACTTTGGTAGCGTTGATGAAAACAAGGTGGATACGGTGTATAACTGGGGATATGACCCCATGCTCTACAATGTTCCAGACGGCAGTTTTGCGACAGATCCACACGATCCTTATGCGCGTATTGTTGAACTTCAAGATACGATTAACACCTATCATCAAGCAGGAATTGGGGTCATTATGGATGTGGTGTATAATCATGTCTATGATGTTGACCACTTTGTCTTTGAAAAGATTGTTCCGGGCTATTGTTCTCGCTTTGATTTAAACCAGAAGCGCCATAATGGAACAGGTTGTGGCAATGACATGGCTAGTGAACGTCTCATGATCCGCAAATTTATCATTGACTCCTTGCTTCTTTGGGTCAATTACTATGGTATCGACGGCTTCCGATTTGATTTGATGGGAATCCTTGACATTCAAACCATGTTGGAGGCTGAAGCTGCCCTACGTGAAATCTATCCAAACATCTACCTCTACGGAGAAGGTTGGCAAATGGGAACCGGCCTAGAGACAGGTCTCTTAGCCCATCAATTTAACAGTTACCAAATGCCTGGTATCGGTTTTTTCAACGACCGCTTCCGCGATGAATTCAAGAAAATGATTTGCCATCCACAATTACTTGTTACCAAACAAAAACAAGCTGTGGTGGAAGAATTGTTGACAGGGAGTTTTGGCGTGGTTGAAGCCAATGGCCGCTATAAATATCCTAGCCAAACCATCAACTACATTGAATGCCATGACAATGCCACTTTCTTTGATTACTTGTCCATTCATCACCCTGGTCTTAGTCAGTCCGAAAAAGAAGCCCGAGCTAGTCTTGCTTTGCAGATCGTCTTACTGTCACAAGGCGTTGCCTTTGTCCATTCTGGCCAAGAGGCTTTCCGAACCAAAGACCTTATCGATAATACCTACAACCAACCTGATACCATCAACCGCTTAGACTGGACTAGGATTGTTGAGAACCGTCAGCACGTTGAATTTATCAGCCAATTGATTCAGTTCCGCAAGGAACACCCTGTCCTTAGCCTTCTAACCGCTTCCGAAATGCAAGAGCAACTGGATTGCTATTGGTTGACTGACACTGTCCTCAAATATACCCTTGTGGCTCAAAAGGAAACTCTTCAAGTCATCCTTAACCTAGGTAGCAACGACTATTGTTTGGAAAACACCCACGGCTTAGCTCTCTACATCCAAGCCCCTGAAATCCATTTAACACCAGCTTTAGAAAGTTCACCTGCTACGATTAAGATACCCGCTATGTCCTTGGCTGTTTTGAAAGGCTTTAATAAATAGAGTAGTCCTTCATAACTGTTCGTAATCAATAAGCACTCAAATGGTTTAAAGGAGTCTGTTGTTTTTGCACTAGCTATTGATCAGTGCCAGTCAAAACTTCCGTTAAATTTAGCATACTAAAAAGCATTCTACCGTCTCTTGCCCCAAAGGGTCCTGTTTTCGGTAGAATGCTTTTTATGGCTTTGTCAATAGCTATCAACAAAGCCAAATTCAGACAGCGGCGAAATCCTAAAATAAATAACACCTTTAATTTGCTTTTTAGAAATAAGTCCAAAGGTTCGACTATCGGCCGTATTCGTACGGTCATCATTCAAAATCAAATAATCCCTGGAAGGAATAACGCCATCCACGGTCTGCGTTAAACTTTCAATACTAAAATCATCAGTAAAATACTCGCCTGGTAGACGTTTTTGATAAGCATTTTTCAAACGTTCAAGGTAGGGTTCGTCCTTGCTAACATTGTTTAAATATAGGACATCTGCCATATAAGTCACAGAATCTCCTGGCTTGGCGATCACACGGCCGACATAGTCCTTGCCATCTACTTCATAAAGAACCAAATCCTTGTAGGCTGGTTTAGCCGTTTTAAGCGCTAATACCTGATCGTTTTGGGCAATAAAGTCATTAGCATCTGAACGAGTCACCGTATAGGGTTCAAAAACATATAACCGGAGTCCAATCAATGCTCCTATGAACAATAAAATTAGGACTAGGTTGGTGATTAAATCTCTCTTTACCATTTCATCAACTCCTCCTCACCTATTGTACCATAATTTGGGACTCCTTTTTCAAAAAAAATCTGGAACCGATATATTTGTATAGACGAAAATTATCTGAATCATTCATTTGTTTGGTGATAAAGTCCTCTGATATCCGAAATATCCTGCACAAAAATAATTCCTTGACCAGGTTGGGCAATGCCTAATGCGGACTCAATTGCCTCGACAATAATTTCTGTTTTCTCAAGTTCTGTAATGATCCAGACCACTTCTTTTTCGGGTTCAACAGCCATTTGAAACAAGGTACTTGTTTCATGGATACCAGCTCCTCGACCATTGAGAATAGTGCCTCCTCTAGAGCCCTGTCTTTGGGCGACTTCTATTACCTCTTCCGCTCTACCGCGCTCAACAATGGTAGTGATTAATTGGTACATGGGGTTGTTCTCCTTTATTGGAATCTCTTTCGTATGCAAATAACGTCTGGAACCAACAATTGCCTGAAGCGGCACCGTCATCGCCAGACCATGGTGGGGTTTACCAAATTGAAACATCTTATCAAGATATTCTAGTAATTCCTCGGCTAACTGATGAGATGTCCCGATAACCACGATTTCTTTTTCTTCTTCATATAAGGATAAAAAATTTAGTAGGCCATGTTTGACAGTCCCTAAACCAGGAATAATTGTCCCACCAGGGATTCCCATTTTTTTTAAGTGAGCCATTACCTTGCTGCCTAAGCCATAATTGACAATGACATAAAGCAAGGTATACGAATGTGATTTACTTTGATCAACCTTCACCTAGTCTCTCCTTCTTTTGTGTTTTTAATTTAAAAATGCATCCCAAGATTTGTAGGGTTATAATGGGCATCATGGCAACCATAGCAATCATTCCAAACCCATCAACCAGCAAGTCTGCTCCTTCAAAGGTGAAGGCTGCCCCTTGGATAAAGGCTAAAATCAGGGTTGCTGTCATAGGCCCTGTAGCCACACCACCAGCATCAAAGGCAATCCCAATAAATAGTTTTGGCGTCATAAACATTAACAAGATACAAAGGAGGTACCCTGGAAACAGATAATGCCAGAGTTGAATTTCAGGAACTATGACACGAAGCACAGAAAGGGCAACTGCTCCTCCAACTCCAAGCGCCAGAGGGATTAGGACTGCCATCCGTTTAATATGACCACTGGTGACCTGTTCAATCTGATGGGTCAGCACATAAACTGCTGGTTCCGCCAAGATAGTTAATACACCAAAGATAAAACCAATCACAACAATAGGGAGTTTATGTTCCATGAGCACTAACGTTCTACCAACAATCATTCCAACATCCATAAAACCTGCATTGATCCCAACCATAAAGAGAAAGAGACCAAGAAAAGCAAATAAAAAGCCTGTCAATAGTTTACGTAATGTCCTAGGATTGAGGTTAAAAACCTTTCGCTGCAAAAGTAACAACAAAATGAATAACGGAGCAATAACGATAACTGTTTCTTTGGCATAGATAGGCATCAAGCGTGTAAAGACTGACCATACGGCCTGTCCTTCAACTGGTGCCAATTCTATGTCAGCATGAAACGTTTTGGTCTTTGACATGATATCCAGCAATAAGACGGTCAAGATAGGACCTGTTGACGCAATGGCGACCAAACCAAAACTATCCTTCTCCGATGCCTTACTATCCTTTTTCAATTTAGAAATCCCTGTTGAAAGGGCCAAGATGAAAGGAACAGCCATAATTCCCGTCGTAGATCCAGAAGCATCAAAGGCAATGGCTAAAAATTCTGGCGCTGAAAGACAAGACAGGACAAAGATAGATAGGTAGAGCATTAGTAGTAATTGATACAATGGCAGGTTAAAGAAAATTCTCAGAAACCCTAAACCTATAGTCACAGCCAAGCCCAGAGAAACGACTATTAGCATGACATTAGCTCCAATTGCCCCTCCTGTAACCAGACTCACTTGACTGGCTAAAACCATCAGACCGGGTTCTGCGATGGAAATCAAGAAACCGAGACAAGTACCTGACGCTAAAACAATCCAAAGACGATTGGACTTAGCTAGTGAAGTCCCTGTCAATCTTCCAAAGGGGGTAATTCCAATATCTACCCCGATCAAAAAGAAGGTTAGACCTAGTATTATCCAAAAATTGGCAATCACAAAACGCCAAATGACAGCATTTGGCAACGGCGTCAACGTAAAATGCAACACCAAAATCAGTAGACTAAGGGGGATAACCGATAAAATAACTTCTTTAAATTTTCTTCTCAGCAAAACAACCTCTCTTTCTAAAAGGAAATAATAAAATATTGTCTAGACCGTTCATTGACTTTATTAACTAGTATATCATATTTGGAAGCGTCTTTGAAGGCAGGATTCTAGGTTGATAGGACAAACGTCTGAAGAAAAACGTTTCAATAAATTTTTGAAAAGCAACAATTTATTCTGAAACGTTAGGGAGTCAAAAACACTCGTTAAAGAAACCAATTTTTAAGAGCTATTGCATAGAAAAGGAGACAAGTATTTTGACGTAAACTCTATCGAACACCTAAAAACGTCTAGTTTTGATATTTTCAAAACTTTTTCAACAAATCATTTCCTTCATGCGGTTGTCCTAGTAAGTTTATCCCATACAACATCTTGAGAACATCTTTAGAACACTTGACAGCTAGTAGATAAAAACACACGATTCACTGCCTTCCAATGTCAGGAAAGTAGCGCTATGACTGGTTTTCTTCAATCAAGAAAAAACACTAAATATAGTAACTTGAATTTTATTTAAATACTATATCTAGTGTTTTGCGTTTGACTTTTATTTTAGAAGTGATATACTAGATAGGTATCAAAAATTGTAATTGAGGAGTCCTTTATGGTAACTGTTTACTCTAAAAACAACTGCATGCAATGCAATATGACCAAAAAAGAATTAACTAAATTAGGTATTGAATTCAAAGAAATTAATCTTGATGAACAACCAGAATTTATTGCTCATGTTAAGGATCTAGGCTTTACAGCAGCACCTGTTATCCAGACTGAAACAGATATTTGGGCTGGTTTCCAACCCTCTAAACTCAAAGCCTTAGCCTAACCAAATAAATAGAAACAAAGGAAAATTATGAGCTTAAAAGATCTTGGAGATGTGTCCTACTTTCGTCTCAATAATGAAATCAACCGACCTGTTAATGGTCAAATCCCTCTCCACAAGGACAAGGAAGCCCTTGATGCCTTCTTTAGAGAGAACGTCATTCCAAACACTAAGGTTTTCACGAATATCAACGCTAAGATTGATTATTTAATCGCTGAAAACTACCTGGAGAAGGAATTTTTGTCGCTTTACCGGCCAGAATTTTTGACAGAATTAGCAACCTTCATCAAAGACCAGAACTTTCAATTCAAGTCTTTCATGGCGGCTTATAAATTCTATAACCAGTACGCCTTGAAAACCAATGACGGTCGCTACTATCTGGAATCGATTGAAGACCGGGTCATGTTCAATGCCCTTTACTTTGCGAATGGTGATGAAACCCTTGCTAAAAATATTGCCAATGAAATGATTCACTTGCGTTATCAGCCTGCTACGCCAAGCTTTTTAAATGCAGGTCGGGCTAGACGCGGAGAATTGGTCTCTTGTTTCCTTATTCAGGTGACAGACGACATGAACTCCATCGGACGGTCCATTAACTCAGCTCTGCAATTGTCCCGTATCGGTGGTGGGGTCGGTATCTCGCTTAATAACTTACGTGAGGCTGGTGCTCCCATTAAAGGTTACGAGGGAGCCGCTTCAGGGGTTGTTCCTGTCATGAAACTTTTTGAAGACAGCTTCTCCTACTCCAACCAACTCGGTCAACGTCAGGGGGCTGGTGTCGTTTACCTCAGTGTTTTTCACCCGGATATTATCGCCTTTCTATCCACGAAAAAAGAAAATGCTGATGAAAAAGTGCGCGTTAAAACGCTCTCACTTGGGGTGACTATTCCAGATAAATTCTATGAATTAGTCCGCAAAAACGAAGATATGTACCTCTTTAGTCCTTATTCGGTTGAATTAGAATACGGTGTGCCATTTAGCTATCTTGACATCACCGAAAAATACGACGAATTGGTCGCTAATCCTCGAATCCGCAAGACTAAAATTAAGGCGCGTGATTTAGAAACTGAAATTTCAAAATTACAACAAGAATCAGGTTATCCTTACGTCATCAATATCGATACAGCTAATAAGAGCAATCCGATTGATGGCAAAATCATCATGTCAAACCTTTGCTCTGAAATTTTGCAAGTTCAAGAGCCAAGTTTCATCAATGACAAGCAAGAATTCGTTAAGATGGGGACAGATATTTCTTGTAACTTAGGTTCAACCAACGTGGTCAACATGATGGAGTCCCCTGATTTTGGCTTGTCTATCCGTACCATGACACGTGCTTTAACCTTTGTGACTGACTCTTCTATGATTGATGCTGTACCAACCGTTCGAAATGGAAATGATCTCGCTCATACCTTCGGTCTAGGTGCTATGGGACTCCACTCCTATCTAGCTCAAAATCTTATGGAGTATGGTAGCTCTGACTCAATCGAATTTACCAGCATTTACTTTATGCTCATGAATTATTGGACCTTGGTTGAATCTAACAATATTGCCCGCGAACGTGGCGTGACTTTCCATAACTTTGACAAATCAGATTATGCGAATGGTAGCTACTTTGACAAATACATCACAGGAAAATACCAGCCTACTTCCGATAAGGTCAAAGAACTCTTTAAAGATATCTTCATTCCAAACGCTCAAGATTGGGAAGATCTCAAGACAAAAGTGATGGCTGATGGACTCTACCATCAAAATCGTCTGGCTGTCGCTCCAAATGGTTCTATCAGCTATATCAATGACGTATCAGCTTCAATCCATCCCATTACTCAGCGGATTGAAGAGCGCCAAGAAAAGAAAATCGGCAAAATCTATTATCCAGCCGCAGGTTTGTCAACTGAGACAATCCCTTACTATACTTCTGCCTACGATATGGACATGCGCAAAGTCATTGACGTTTATGCTGCAGCAACTGAGCATGTTGACCAAGGCCTTTCCCTGACCCTCTTTATTCGTAGCGATATTCCAGAAGGTATCTACGAATGGAAAAAAGAACGCAAGCAAACGACACGTGATCTTTCTATTCTTCGTAACTATGCTTTTAACAAAGGAATTAAGTCTATCTACTACGTCCGTACCTTTACAGATGACGGCGATGAGGTTGGCGCTAACCAATGTGAAAGTTGTGTTATCTAATGATCGATTAGAAAAAGAGGCTGGGGACTCAATCCTAACCTCTCAATTGATTTTGAATTATCGTGCAAGACACAGTGGTTGAGCCCTTGGACAGCCTAGAGTTAGGCTGTCCAAGATTTTCTCCTAGAATTTGAAAAGAGGCAATACTGGCTGTGCCAGTGTTAGACTTGCTTCTGCCTAATTCATTGGCAAAAAGGTCTGAGTACCTTTAGACGAATGATGAATCAAACTGAGTCTCGCTCTCTTTTCTCACCCTAGTGTGTACAAAATTTGGCTATAAGGACACAGTCGCTAAAAAAAGAAATTAAGTAGCTATTCCTAAACTGAGCCTGATAACTATTAAAGCTGTTAGTCCAAGTTTTTTCAGAAACATTAGGCTATAAGCCCAAAGCCAGATCGTCAGGCTGAAAAAAACTGTGCCCGCAATAGTAAATCCTAACCAAACGAGAATCTGGAAACTTCTCCTTAACCAACTCTCCTGTGACTTTTCCATCAGCGCATCTGCTCCAATAACCAAACCACTACAAAGCAACTCCAAAATCAGATCCATGATTTGCTGCCTGACCTATCATTTTATGATATAATAATACCATACTTCAACTAAAATAGGAGATCCTATGACAACTTATTATAAAGCCATTAACTGGAATGAGATCGAGGATGCCATCGATAAGTCAACTTGGGAAAAATTGACTGAACAATTTTGGCTAGATACACGCATTCCACTTTCAAATGACTTAGATGACTGGCGTAGCCTTTCTGAACAAGAAAAAGACCTTGTCGGAAAAGTCTTTGGTGGCCTCACTCTTTTAGATACTATGCAGTCTGAAACAGGTGTTCAAGCCATTCGCCAGGATGTGCGTACCCCCCATGAAGAAGCTGTTTTGAATAACATCCAGTTTATGGAGTCTGTTCATGCCAAGTCCTACTCGTCAATTTTTTCAACCCTTAACACCAAGACTGAAATCGAAGAAATTTTCGACTGGACTAACAATAATGAATTTTTGCAACGCAAAGCTGAAATCATTAACGAAATCTATTTGAATGGAACAGCTCTTGAAAAGAAAGTTGCCTCAGTTTATTTGGAGACCTTCCTCTTCTACTCTGGTTTCTTTACCCCGCTCTACTACTTGGGCAATAATAAGTTGGCCAACGTTGCAGAAATTATCAAACTAATCATTCGTGATGAATCTGTTCATGGAACTTACATTGGCTATAAGTTCCAATTAGCCTTTAACGAACTTCCAGAAACAGAGCAGGAAAGTTTGCGAGAATGGATGTATGACCTGCTCTATAAGCTCTATGAGAACGAAGAAGGCTATACCGAGTCTCTTTATGATGGTGTGGGATGGACTGAGGAAGTTAAGACCTTCCTTCGTTATAACGCCAATAAGGCCCTTATGAACCTGGGCCAAGACCCTCTCTTTCCAGATTCCGCTAATGATGTAAATCCAATTGTAATGAATGGTATTTCAACAGGTACCTCAAACCACGACTTCTTCAGCCAAGTCGGAAATGGTTACCTCCTAGGAACAGTTGAAGCCATGCAAGATGAGGATTACCTTTACGGTTTATAACCTAAAAAAGGCACTTTGTCACCCTCTGCAGTTGACAAAGTGCTTTTTTGATACAGCCAAAAAGCTTCATAATCTCTCTGGTGAATTTACCCACTACAGTCTTATAGAGCCCTTTTCGAAAACGCTTATAAAGATTCAAATAAAAAAGCCTGCTAAACAGGCTTTTCATGATTATTTCGCAATTGGGTAAACAGATACTTGTTTCTTGTCGCGACCTTTGCGTTCAAAGCGTACAACACCTTCAACTTTTGCAAAGAGGGTATCGTCACCACCACGACCTACGTTAAGTCCTGGATGGATTTTAGTACCACGTTGGCGATAAAGAATTGAACCACCAGATACTGTTTGACCGTCAGCAGCCTTAGCGCCAAGACGTTTTGCTTGTGAATCACGACCGTTTGATGTTGAACCGCCACCTTTTTTGTGGGCGAATAATTGCAAGTTAGCAAGATTTAATTGAATCATTAGTTTTTTCCTCCGTTGAGTGTTTCTGTGACCTGAGTTTGAACAAATTCAGATGAATTGTTACTCAGATTTAACATGCCTAGCAAGAATGATTCAAACAAGAGTTGAACCTTCTGACTAGCTTTTTCTTCCAGGTGACTTGGAAGTGTCACCTTAAGAAAACCGCCATCTAGCTCGTCTAGTTGGACGTCTACTTCTATCCTAGCAAGTTCTACCAAAGAATTGATAAAATTAATCGCCAGTGTCGAAACTGCTGCACACACAATATCGTAGCCATAAGGTCCACTCCCTGCATGACCGCTTACTTGAACGCTCTGCAATTGGCCACCGGCCTTACGAGTAAATTGGGCCAGAATCATGTGTCAAATCCCATTAAGCGTTGATAGCGTTGATGACAACTTTAGTGTATGGCTGACGGTGACCTTGTTTGCGATGGCTACCTTTTTTAGGTTTGTACTTGAAAGTCACAACTTTCTTTTGTTTACCTTGTTTTTCAACCGTACCAACTACTGTCGCACCTGAAACAAGTGGTGTCCCAACTACTGTTTTATCACCACCAACAAGAACCACTTCATCAAAAGTTACTTCTTGACCAGCTTCGAGGTCCAATTTTTCAACGTAGATTGCTTGACCAGCTTCAACTTTAACTTGTTTACCACCAGTTTTAATAATTGCGTATGTGCTCATGATGCACCTCCTATTTTATTTGTTTAGAGGAAATCCTCTTGTGAAGACTCGCCTAAATCGTGAGTTAAAGACTACTTAGAACGATTTTCGAGCGGTTGCACAGAAGTGCATAAAGTCAACTCTATTATTCTACTACTTTTCCTGGGAAATTGCAAGCCTTAACTACTTTATTTTCGCGATATACACGGTATTATAAGTTTCAGAAAGTTCTAAAATGAAGTTAGCCAGTTGAGAGTATGCAAAAACATCTCAGAGAGATATAATGTAGTTCACCACAAACACATTAAAAGGAACTCTGAGATGCAAAACCATTATACTACAAAAGGC
>NZ_JAAXPR010000034.1 GCF_012396585.1 Streptococcus ovuberis | reverse complement strand
TCCAGTTTTGAGTACAGGCTAGGCAAAGCCCTACTAAAAACCACGGATTTGTATTGCTCACCTACATTATATTCCTAATCTCTTTTTCTGTCATGAGTTGGCAGGCATAGCCTGCTTAGAGTTTTGATAGAATAAAGGTAAAGAAAGCGAGGTAACTCTGATGAATCAATTTGCAGAGCAATTAAAAGATTTCCGTCGTCAAAAAGGTCTATCGCAGGATGATTTGGCCAATCAACTCCATATTTCTCGTCAAGCTATCTCACGATGGGAAAATGGTGAAACAGCACCTGACCTTGACACTCTTGTCAAGTTATCGTCAATCTTTGAAGTGACCCTTGACGAGCTGGTGACGGGAGTTAAGCCAGAACCAGTGATTGTTCAAGAAACACCGATGACCATATGGGGATTTTTGAGTAAATCAGAAAATAGGTGGATAGTAATCACATTTTTTGTACTTGTCTTCTTTGTGATTATCTTTTTCAGCCCAGCTGGATATAATTAGAAAAAGCTTGTCACGTGACAAGCTTTTTTGTTGATTTTTTGCTATAATGATTATCATTGAATTTTTAGATGGAGAAAAGAAATTATGGCTTTAACAGCAGGTATTGTCGGTCTTCCAAATGTCGGCAAATCCACTCTTTTTAATGCAATTACCAAAGCGGGAGCAGAAGCTGCTAACTACCCCTTTGCGACCATTGATCCAAACGTCGGCATGGTGGAGGTGCCTGATGAGCGTCTGCAAAAGTTGACTGAGCTGATCACACCGAAAAAGACGGTACCAACGACCTTCGAATTTACCGACATCGCTGGCATCGTGAAAGGCGCTTCTCGTGGGGAGGGTTTGGGGAACAAGTTTTTGGCCAACATCCGTGAAGTGGACGCTATTGTCCATGTGGTGCGTGCTTTTGATGATGAAAATGTCATGCGCGAGCAAGGGCGTGAAGATGCCTTTGTCGATCCGATTGCGGATATTGAAACCATCAATTTGGAGCTGATTTTGGCTGACCTTGAAAGTGTCAATAAACGCTATGCGCGTGTAGAGAAGATGGCTCGTACGCAGAAAGATAAAGATTCCGTTGCGGAGTTCAATATTTTACAAAAAATCAAGCCAGTCCTTGAAGATGGTAGGTCTGCTCGTACCGTAACCTTTACAGATGACGAGCAAAAGATTGTCAAGCAGCTCTTCCTCTTGACCACCAAGCCTGTCCTCTATGTGGCCAATGTCGATGAGGACAAGGTCGCAGACCCTGACAATATCGGCTATGTCCAGCAAATTCGTGATTTTGCAGCGACGGAAAATGCGGAAGTGGTAGTCATTTCAGCCCGTGCCGAAGAAGAAATTTCTGAACTGGAAGATGAAGATAAAGCAGAGTTTTTAGAAGCGATCGGCTTGACTGAGTCAGGTGTGGACAAGTTGACCCGTGCTGCCTATCACCTGCTGGGGCTTGGCACCTACTTTACTGCTGGTGAAAAAGAGGTGCGTGCCTGGACCTTTAAACGTGGTATCAAGGCCCCTCAAGCAGCAGGAATTATTCACTCAGACTTTGAAAAAGGGTTTATCCGTGCGGTAACCATGAGTTATGACGATCTCATGCACTATGGTAGCGAGAAGGCGGTCAAAGAAGCTGGGCGTCTCCGTGAAGAAGGAAAAGAATATGTCGTCCAAGATGGTGATATCATGGAATTCCGCTTTAATGTATAAGGAGATGGCTAATGACTGATTTTTCACCATTTTTTTGGACAGAACATGCTACTTCAGCCTCTTTTTGTCTCCAAGTTGGTAGCTATTTGCAGGATTTGTTTAATAGCAGAGCTGATGAGGGATTTGAAGGAAATGGTTATGATTGGGAAAGTTTAGCCAGTGTTTTTCTGGAGGAAAAAAGACCTGATTTAGCGCAAGAAATTGCTTTTGATTCCGAGGGAAGTCTGTTTTGTGCTTACTCAGAAAATACATCAGCTTTGAAAGATTTTGCCCTCTCTTTCAAACAGGCTTGTTCTGATTCAGAACTCATTGCAGACCTTTTCAGTCGTGCAGAATTGGATTAAATATAGTATCATTAAACAGAACTCATAAGGCTGGGAAGTTTTTCCAGTCCTTTTGGCGTCTGTTTGGGAGGAGATAGGATAGTTATCTTAGTTAGACATGGGGAAGACTTTTCAGGTTATCGTGGGAGCTGGAGCTCCTTTGGACTAACAGACTTAGGCAGAGACCAGTCTAGAAAAACAGCTGACTTTCTAGCTCATCTGACAATTGAATTGATAGGATAGAATCTAGCGATTTGCCAAGAGCAGTTGAAACAGCTAAAATCATCTCCTCTGCTTGTCAGCTGCCTTATTCCCTTGACAGCCGTCTTATGGAAATTAATAATGGAGACCTCTCAGGTCTGGAAAATAGTTTAGCAGATAAATTGTATTCTAATTCATACTATAATACCCTTGCTTATAACGAAACCTATTCTAATGGCGAAAGTCCGCAACCCTTTTTTAAACGGGTCTTAGATATCTATGACACCCTAAAAGGAAATAAGGAAACAGTTGTCGTCATCACTCATGGTGGTGTGCTCAATGCCTTTTATTACTTGGCAAAAGGGGATCCCACATACTAATCAAACATAGGAAATGACCCTTAATCATGGGGACTATATCATGATGAACATAGGAGGATAAAATGGTAAAACTCATCGTCGGTTTAGGAAATCCAGGATCTAAATACCATGAAACCAGACACAATATTGGATTTATGCTAGTTGACAAAATAGCAGAAACTGTCAAGGAAAGCTTTACAGCAGATAAAATTTTCAAAGCTGAGATAGCCACAACTCGAATCAATGGTGAGAAAATCTTTTTGGTAAAACCAACGACATTTATGAATAAATCTGGTGAGGCAGTTCATGCCTTATTGACTTACTTCGGATTAGATGTAAAAGATTTAATTGTGGTTTATGATGATCTGGATATGGAGGTCGGAAAAGTCCGTTTTCGTCAAAAAGGTTCTGCAGGTGGACACAATGGGATTAAGTCTATTATTGCTCATCTTGGAACTCAAGAATTTAATCGCATCAAAATAGGCATTGGTAGACCCCAAAATGGTATACCAGTCCACCATCATGTCTTGACAAAATTTGACAATGATGACCAAATTTCGATTCTTCAAGCACTTGACAGAGTTGACAATGCTATCAATTTCTATTTACAAGAAAAGGATTTTCTAAAAGTAACACAAAAATACAGTGGGTGATATGATACTACTTGATCTATTAAGAGAAAATAAACAAATTAGCCAATGGCTGAAAAATCTTAACCAAACCAAAAGACAGTTAATCATGGGATTATCGGATAGCAGTAAGGCTCTGGTCATGGCCAGTGCTATCAGTGATTTCGATGATAAACTATTGATTGTGACACCGAATCAAAATGAGGCAGAAAAATTAACTAGTGATTTAGAAAGTATCTTAGGAACTGATAAAGTTTTTCATTTTTTTGCAGATGATGCTGCTAGGGCAGAATTTGTTATATCCTCTGCCGAAAAGACAATCTCTCGTTTGGCAAGCCTTGACTTTTTGAGAAACCAAAAAGATTCCGGTATCGTAATAGCAAGTGTACAGGCTTGCCGACTATTGTTACCAAATCCTGCGGTTTTCGATTCTTCATTTATTGAAGTCAGAATCGGAGATGAACTACACGTTGACAAGTTTGTCAACTCATTGATTCAAATGGGATATAGAAAAGAAGGGCGTGTTCTCACTCCGGGTGAGTTTAGTTTACGCGGAGATATTCTGGATATTTTTCCACTTGGTGTTGAAAATCCCTACAGGATTGAATTTTTTGGAGATGAAATTGACAGTATTCGAACTTTTGAAATCAATAGTCAAATTTCTAAGGAAAATTTCGATGCAATGCTTGTCTCCCCTGCTAGTGACATGTTATTTACAAGTCAAGACTACCAGCGTTCTGTCAAGGTTCTATCACGTTTTTATGAACAAATTGACAATTTAGCCCTAAAATCTTATTTAGAAGAGCTACTTGTAGCGTTTAAAAATGAGTCTTTGCATGCCGAACAGCGAAAATTTCTGAACTTTTTCTATGAGAAGGAGTGGACCCTGTTAGACTATCTTCCAAAGCAATCCTTAATATTTTTAGATGATTTTCATAAAATTCAAGATAGTCATGCGAAGTTTGATTTAGAATTAGCGGAATACTTGACAGATAATTTACAAAACAATAAAGGTTTGTCAAGTCAAAAATATGCTTCATCAGTCTATACGCAATTAAGGCAATATCCATCTGTAACCTTTTTTTCTCCTTTTCAAAAAGGATTAGGTAATATACAATTTGATGCGCTGTTTCAGTTTAATCAGCACAAAATGCAGGAGTTTTTTAGCCAAATCCCTCTCTTATCCGATGAATTAAGAAGATTTGGAAAATCTGGTTATACGGTACTTATTCAAGCTGATTCTGAACAAGGTTTACTAAGTTTACAAAAAACATTACAAGAGTATGACGTTGACTTGCCTCTTGTTTCTCCAGAGGCTATTGTTAAGGGAGAAGCTCAACTTGTCATTGGCCATCTATCAGCTGGTTTTAACTTTTTAGATGAAAAGATTGCCCTGATTACGAGTCGTGAAATTTTCCATAAAAAAGTCAAGCGTAAACCAAGAAAATCGAACCTATCAAATAGCGAGCGGCTCAAAGATTACAATGAATTAGTATCTGGAGATTATGTGGTCCACCATATTCATGGAATTGGGAAATTTTTGGGTCTTGAAACCATTGAAATTGGTGGTGTTCATCGAGATTATCTGACGATTCAGTATCAAAATTCAGATCGTGTCTCACTGCCGATTGAGCAAATTGAATTGCTTTCCAAGTACGTGGCCAGCGATGGGAAAGAACCGAAAATTAGCAAGCTCAATGACGGTCGTTTTCAAAAAACGAAAACCAAGGTTCAAAAACAAGTTGAAGATATTGCAGATGATTTGATTCGCTTGTATGCTGAGCGCAGTCAACTAGAAGGCCATGCCTTTGCAGAAGACGATGAGCATCAAGTAGAATTTGATCAAGCTTTTGCTTATGCGGAAACAGATGACCAATTACGCTCTATTGCAGAAGTTAAAAAAGATATGGAAGCTAAAACACCAATGGATCGTCTTTTGGTTGGAGATGTTGGCTTTGGTAAAACGGAAGTAGCCATGCGCGCGGCATTTAAGGCAGTGAATGATAACAAGCAGGTAGCTATTTTGGTGCCTACAACAGTTTTAGCCCAGCAGCATTACACCAATTTTTTAGCTCGTTTTCTAGATTTTCCAGTTAATATCGATGTCCTTAGCCGTTTTAGAAGTAAGGCAGAACAGGCTAAGACATTGGAAAAATTGAAAAAAGGGCAAGTGGATATCCTTATTGGAACTCATCGGCTTCTTTCAGACGATGTGATATTTGCTGATTTGGGCTTGATTGTCATTGATGAAGAGCAACGTTTTGGTGTCAAACATAAAGAAAAGCTCAAGGAATTAAAAACTAAGGTTGACGTCTTAACCTTGACAGCAACGCCGATTCCACGTACCCTTCATATGTCTATGCTGGGCATTCGAGATTTATCAGTCATCGAGACTCCTCCAACCAATCGTTATCCCGTTCAAACCTATGTCATGGAATTTACACCTGCAATGATTCGAGAGGCTATTTTACGTGAGATAGATAGGGGAGGACAGGTATTTTATCTTTACAACCGTGTTGACACGATTGAGCAAAAGGTTTCTGAAATTCGGGAATTAGTCCCTGAAGCAAGAATTGGTTTTGTTCATGGACAGATGTCGGAAATCCAATTGGAAAATACCTTGATGGCTTTTATTGAAGGAGATTATGATGTCTTAGTGACAACAACTATTATCGAGACAGGAGTAGATATTCCCAACGCGAATACCCTCTTTATTGAGAATGCAGATTACATGGGTTTGTCAACCTTGTATCAACTGCGTGGTCGGGTTGGCCGAAGTAATCGAATTGCTTATGCTTACTTTATGTATCGTCCAGATAAAGTCTTGACGGAGGTTGCCGAAAAGCGCTTGGAAGCTATTAAAGGCTTTACAGAACTAGGATCTGGTTTTAAAATTGCCATGCGAGACTTATCCATTCGTGGTGCTGGTAATCTGCTTGGCGCTTCTCAGTCTGGTTTTATTGATTCCGTTGGCTTTGAACTTTACAATCAGCTACTGGAAGAAGCCATTGCTCAAAAACAAGGAAAAAGATTGGAAAAAAGACGTTCGAATGCAGAAATTAATCTGCAAATTGATGCCTATTTACCAAGTAGCTATATTTCAGACGAACGCCAAAAAATTGAAATTTACAAACGTATCCGCCAAATTGATGGTCGAGAAGATTACCAAAATCTTCAAGATGAGCTCATCGATCGCTTTGGAGATTACCCTGATGTAGTTGCTTACCTAATTGAAATTGGCCTGCTAAAATCGTTTCTGGACCAGTCTTTTGTAGAGATAGCAGAGAAAAAAGCTAATGCAGTTACCATTACCTTTGAATTAGCAGCCAATCAACTCTTTTTGACCCAAGATTATTTTGAAGCCTTGTCAGTCACTCATTTAAAAGCTCGTATCTCAGAACACCAAGGCAAGATGCAGGTTATCTTTGATATCCGGAACCAAAAAGATCATGCCATTTTAGAAGAGTTGCTTGCTTTTGCAGAAAAATTAGTGGAAATCAAGAGCCGCAAACAGCTTGATTAGCCTTGTCAACGCTTTTTGACAGAAAAAATTAGCATTGACCAAACTATTGTATGGTAAAATCATCTCATGAAGAGTAGATTAGAAACAACAAGGAGATCATAGTGGAATTTCAAAATAGGCTGATTAAATTAAGAAAAGAAAGGGGTCTGTCGCAGGAAGACTTGGCAGAGAAACTTTATGTTTCACGTCAAACGATATCAAACTGGGAACGCGGAAAGACTTACCCAGACATTAACAGTCTGCTTTTGATGGCGACCTATTTTGACGTTTCCTTGGATAATCTAATCAAAGGAGATATAGAGAAAATGAGATTTCATAATGATAAAAAACAATTCAAAAAGTGGCTGGTGATTTCAGGATTATCTTGGTTTGCTTACTCGGTCGCTTATCCGACTAGATTTTTAATGACAGTCAATCAGAGCAATACCTTGCTTAGCCTTATAGCAATACCTTTGATTTATGCTGTATTTCAGTTGTTTTACATCTATAAAAACCATGATTTTAGACCTTATGCTGACATCCTGAATTTTTTAGATGATAAGAAGAAACATGTAACTAATACCAGTGATGATATTTGGTTTCTTATTGGCCTTGGATTTTCAATTTGGCTAATTTTCTTTGCAGGGACTGTGGTATCTACGCTCTTATTTTGGTAAAGTGACTCCTCCTATTCTTTACAGTAGGAGGTTTTTCTTTTTCTTGCTTTTTCATTTGTTTTTGATTAGGATAGAAGAAAGAAAGGAAAATTTGCCATGAAACCCAGACAGGTCCTAGATATATTAAAGATTGCTGAAAGGTTGAAGGATACGACCAGACACTGCTATACCTCTAAAGGCCGTAAGGAAAGCGTGGCGGAGCATAGCTGGATGATGACTTTAATGGCCTTTTTACTCAAGGAAGAATTTTCCCATCTTGATATGACTAAGGTCTTGACCATGTGTCTCATTCACGATTTAGGCGAAGCCTTTACAGGAGATATTCCAACTTTTGAAAAAACGCAGTTCCATCGAGCCAAGGAAGAAAAACTGCTCTTTACATGGCTGTCAAGCCTACCTCAACCCTATGCAGAACAAATGAAGGCTCTTTACAAGGAAATGGCTGCACTGGAGACAGAAGAAGCTAAGCTTTACAAGGCTTTGGATGGAATGGAAGCTGTAATTCAGCATAATTTTTCAGATATTTTGACCTGGGAGCCCCACGAATACGACTTAAATCTGACCCATGCTAATGACAAAGTAGCTTTTTCACCCTATCTAAGTCAACTCCGTCAGGAAATCCGTGAAGATACTCGTGATAAAATAGCTGCCAGTCAAGACCGGTAGATAGTAACTTTTGATGGTTTAGCTCTGCTATTTTCTTTAAAAAATGTTAAAATAATAGGGTTAAGGAGGAGACTCATGCGCTTAGACAAATATTTAAAAGTATCACGAATTATCAAACGCCGAACAGTAGCTAAGGAAGTGGCGGACAAGGGACGAATCAAGGTCAATGGCGTCCTAGCTAAGTCGTCAACAGACTTGAAAACAGGTGATGAAGTTGAAATTCGCTTTGGAAACAAACTTTTAACCGTTCGTGTCTTAGAAATGTTAGATAGTACCAAGAAACAAGATGCTGATAAAATGTACGATATCATTAGTGAGCAAAGGATAGAAAGCAATGAAGAAATCTAAGGTCTTGCAATTGAACAATTCCTTCATTCAGGAAGAGCGTTCCAAACGTCAGTCGGTCCATCTTGAAAAACAACGGAAAAATCGTTTTATGGGAATGATTCTTATTTTGATTATTTTCCTCTTTACCCTGCCAGCTTATAATTTACTTCAGTCCTATGAACAGTTGTTGGGGAGACGAGAAAAGTTAGCAGAAATGAAGACTAGCTATCAAGCACTGGAAAAGAGGGTAGAAGAAGAACAGTCTTTGGTCAAAAAATTATCCGATAAGGACTACGTGGCTAAATATGTCAGGGCCAAGTATCATTATTCCAAAGATGGTGAGTTCGTCTATACCATTCCAAGTTTATTACCAACCTCGAAATAAATGGAAAATTTAGTAGAAACTATAGAGCAATTCTTAGCCTTTTCTGATGAAAAATTAGAAGAGTTAGCCCAGAAAAATCAAGCATTACGATTGTTAGAGGCAGAAAGAGAAGATTAGGAAGGAGGGGTTATGCGGAAATTCATCCTGTTTTTGAGTGCGTCAACGATTCTGATTCCTGCACCAGTCATTAGCAGTGAGCGTGATTTTGAACTGTCAAATGAGAACCACTACGCCCTCCAAAGTGCTCTTTATGATGGTTATTATCATACTATACCATCCAATCCGAATGTTTTTGAAAAGACACCCCGTTATTCGGACAGTAATCTTACCCAGACAGTCGGCCATCTTTCTCCCAATCAGAAATTTGAAATTGTAAACTTGACTGTCAATGATCATTTACAACCTGTTTTTCAATTATCGGATGAAACTTACATCTTAGCTAGCCAATCAATTGTTTTTGATGACATCATTCAAGAACAAAAATTTCAAGAAGTTGTCTTTTGGATTGACGAAGGATTTACAGTTATGTCAAGTCCGATAGGAAATCAGGCTAAAAAGTTAAATAAAGCTCCTAAACCATATACTCAAGTAACAGTAAGAGAAATTGTAAAAACACCCAGAGGAGAATTTGCTAAAATAGAAGAAGGATGGGTGTCAATAGAATTTTTATCTATTGAGGATAATCGTATAAATCACGTTCAGAAAATCCTCAATCAAAAATACAATGATCCAGAATTGGCTATCTATGTCCATCAACTTGACACTGGATTTACAGCTGGAATCAATCAAGATAAGGAAATGTATTCAGCTAGTATCGCTAAACTCCCAGTCCTTTATTACGCTCAACTAGGGTTAGAAAATGAAAAATTTCAGCTCAAGGATACATTTAAGTATACAGACAAAGTACACGAGTTTGATGGAGCTTATTTACCTGAAGGCAGTGGAACCTTACCCAAATCGGCTGATTCTAAAACTTACACTTTAGAGAATCTGATTGATTTGACGGCTAAAAAGTCAGATAATGTTGCTAGCAACATCCTAGGGTATTATGTTACAAATCAGTTTGATAGGACTTATTATCAGACATTAGACTTCATTACCAATAAAACTTGGAATATGTCTGAAAAGCAAGGTAGCGCAGAGATGGCAGGTCTTGTCATGGCAGCCTTGTATGAGTTAAATCCATCTGGTTTTGTCCTGAATAGCCTATCAGAAACAGCCTTTGATGATCAGCGTATTGCCAAGGTTGTTGACGCTAAGGTCGCTCATAAAATAGGGGACGCCTATGACTTTAGACATGATGTGGCCCTCATATACACAGAGTCACCTTTTGTCATTTCTATTTTTACGAATCATAAAACATATGATGATATTAGCTCTATTGCAGCAGATGTCTATAAGGTACTTAAATGAAAGAAAAATTTTTAAAAGTGGCTAATCATAGGCACTTTTTTGATAAGCACTCCAATGTGTTGCTAGCCGTTTCTGGAGGAGCTGATTCGATGGCTCTGCTTGAGCTTTTAAAAAATTGCCAAAAAAGTTTAGGAATTAAGATTGGGATAGCCCATGTCCACCATGGTCAAAGACCAGAGTCTGATCAGGAAGCTGCTTATTTAGAAAACTATGCTAGAGATAGAGATATTGCGTTTCACATGACTTATTTTAAAGGGCAATTTTCAGAAAAAAAAGCTAGAGATTTTCGTTATGACTTTTTTAAGCAAATCATGAGAGACTTTAATTATACAGCTTTGGTGACTGCTCATCACAAGAATGATCAGGCAGAAACTGTATTTATGCGACTGTTGAGAGGAAGCAAGTGGTTCCATTTGTCTGCTATCAAGGAACGTCAAGACTTTGGTCCAGGTGAACTAATCAGACCGCTCTTGACTTTTACCAAAAAGGAGTTGCCATCTGTTTTTCATTTTGAAGATGCTTCTAATCGGGAAAATAATTATTTGAGAAATAGAATTAGAAATCGGTATCTTCCTCAACTGAGTCAGGAAAATCCTAGATTGAGTGATTCTCTTGTAAGTCTTTCTCAGGACATGTCACATTTACAGGAAGCTCTCCTTTATTTGACTAAATCAATGGATATCCAGGATTTGGAAAACTTCAAAGCCTCTCCCAAGGGGTTACAAATTTTTTTACTAGAACATTATCTGACCAATTTTCCAGAACTTGCGCTTTCTAGAGGTCAATTGGATGAGATGCTTTATAGCCTTGAAAATAAGGTAAATACCATTTACAAGATTAGGAAAGATTACCAATTAGTAATCACTTATGAGAGGTTTTACATTGAAAAAATCAATCCAGAGACCTATGGAGACTTGAGTGAAGTTGTGTTAGAATCTGGCAATACACTAAATTTTGGTCAATTTACACTTTCTTTCAATATTCCCTTGATGGAATGGGACCAGGAAATTTTATTATCATCAGGAAATCCGATTGTTTTACGGCATCAACAAATTGGGGATCAAATGATATACAAGGGACATTCTCGCAAATTAAAAAGAATTTATCAGGATCAAAGAATTTCCATACTTGAAAAGGAAAAGGCAGTTATTTTAGAGCAAGATAAAAAAATCATAGGGATTGCAGGAATTGCAGCCAGCGATTTGAGTAAATCATTAAAAAATGATACAATAGAGAACAAACTATATATCAAAAAAATGAGAGAAAGCATATGTTAGAAAACTACATTGAAAAGATCCTTA
This sequence comes from Streptococcus ovuberis, assembly GCF_012396585.1. Lineage (GTDB taxonomy): Bacteria > Bacillota > Bacilli > Lactobacillales > Streptococcaceae > Streptococcus > Streptococcus ovuberis. The sequence goes on along the minus strand of NZ_JAAXPR010000034.1, from coordinate 4,474 downwards.
TTAATCATAATGAAATCGTTGAAAAATCAAAAGAATTAGGCCAATGTCTGACGAAAGATTACCAAGATAAAAATCCTATTTTAGTTGGCGTTTTAAAGGGTTCTGTTCCCTTTTTAGCAGAGTTAATGAAACATATCGATACTCATGTTGAATTAGAATTTATGATTGTTTCGAGCTATCACGGAGGAACTGCAAGCTCTGGGAGGGTCAATATTATAAAAGATATTGATACGGACATAAAAGGGCGTCATGTGGTCTTTGTTGAAGATATCATCGATACAGGACGTACTTTGAAAGATTTAAAACAGCTATTTTTAGATCGTGAACCTGCCTCTGTCAAAATTGTTACTCTGATTGACAAGCCAGAAGGGCGAGTCGTTGAAATTGAGGCCGACTATACTGGTTTTACCGTTCCAAATGAATTCTTGGTAGGATTTGGTTTGGATTACGCTGAAAACTATCGTAATCTTCCTTACATCGGTGTATTAAAAGAGGAAGTTTACACTAACTAACTAAAATAATATAGAAAAATAGGTATTTCTACGTATATGAATAATAAAAAAAATAGTTTTTTACGAAATTCTTTCCTATATATAATCCTTATTATCGCCCTTATTTCTGGATTTCAATACCTGTTTGCTGGCGATGGATTTAGGAGTCAGGAAATTTCGTACTCTGAACTAGTTAAACAAGTTGGTGATGGCAAGATCAAAGAATTGACCTATCAACCTGGAGACAGTGTTGTTTCAATTTCAGGAAAATATAAAGAACCTCAGAAGGTCGAAGCATCTGTCGAGACAGGAATTCAGTTTTTCACAGCACCAGCGACAACTGTTACAGAATTTAAATCTCTGGTTCTTGCTACTGATACTACTATTGCTGAATTAACAGATTTAGCTGAGGAAGCAAATGTTACATTAAAAGTTAAGCCAGAAAGTTCAAATGGCCTATGGTTGAGCCTTGTTTTAAACTTTGTTCCTCTTCTTATTTTCGGATTTTTCATCTTCTCAATGATGGGACAAGGTGGTGCGGGTGGTGCCCGTGGCGCTATGAACTTTGGACGCAATAAGGCTCGTTCAATGACTAAGGATGACGTTAAGGTACGTTTTTCTGATGTTGCAGGAGCAGAGGAAGAAAAACAGGAACTGGTTGAAGTTGTTGAATTCTTGAAAGATCCAAAACGTTTTACCAAGCTTGGTGCTCGTATTCCTGCAGGTGTTCTTTTAGAGGGTCCTCCAGGAACTGGTAAAACGCTTCTCGCTAAAGCTGTAGCTGGTGAAGCTGGCGTACCCTTCTTTTCAATATCAGGCTCAGATTTTGTCGAAATGTTTGTCGGAGTCGGAGCAAGTCGTGTCCGTTCATTGTTTGAGGATGCCAAAAAAGCTGCGCCTGCTATCATTTTTATTGATGAAATTGATGCTGTTGGACGTCAGCGGGGAATTGGCCTTGGTGGTGGAAACGATGAGCGTGAACAGACACTTAACCAACTTCTAATTGAAATGGATGGTTTTGAAGGGAACGAAGGGATTATTATTATTGCAGCAACTAACCGTAGTGATGTTCTCGATCCAGCTCTTCTTCGTCCAGGTCGCTTTGACCGCAAAGTTCTTGTAGGCCGTCCAGATGTTAAGGGACGTGAAGCTATTTTAAAAGTCCATGCTCGAAACAAACCGCTTGCTGCTGACGTTGATTTAAAATTAGTTGCACAGCAAACTCCTGGTTTTGTAGGTGCAGACCTTGAAAATGTGCTCAATGAGGCAGCTCTTGTTGCTGCACGCCGCAATAAAACTAAGATTGATGCTTCAGATATTGACGAGGCAGAAGACCGTGTAATTGCTGGTCCATCTAAGAAAGACCGCACAGTTTCTCAAAAAGAAAGAGAAATGATTGCTTACCATGAAGCAGGTCATACGATTGTAGGTTTAGTTTTATCTAATGCACGAGTAGTTCACAAAGTTACTATTGTTCCTCGTGGCCGTGCAGGGGGCTATATGATTGCTCTTCCTAAAGAAGATCAAATGCTTCTTTCTAAAGAAGATATGAAGGAACAGTTGGCAGGTCTCATGGGTGGTCGCGTAGCTGAGGAAATTATTTTCAATGCACAAACTACCGGAGCTTCCAATGACTTTGAGCAAGCAACCCAAATGGCGCGTGCTATGGTTGCAGAATATGGTATGAGCGAAAAAATGGGTCCAATGCAATATGAAGGGAACCATGCTATGTTTGGAGCACAAACGTCTCCAAAGCATATTTCTGAACAGACGGCTTACGAAATTGATGAAGAGGTTCGAACCCTTCTCAATGAAGCCCGTAATACAGCGGCATCTATCATTCAAGACAATAGAGAAAAACATAGATTGATTGCAGAAGCTCTCCTCAAGTATGAGACTTTAGATAGTAATCAAATTAAATCCATTTATGAAACGGGTCAAATGCCAGAAGTCTCAGAAACAGATGGCGAAGCGACAGCACTTTCCTATGATGAAGTTAAACATCGGATGGAAAACGATTTTTCTAACTAAAAATCAATAACAGATGGACCATTGCCGGCAATTAACGGGTGATGGTCCTATCTTTTAAAATTTGATTAAAGCATAATAGAAAAAAGTGGTAATATAACTGTAGCATATAGAGTTGTTAGAGAAGGCCTCTTTTTTAAAATAGTTATTTTTAGTCACTCTTTTTTCCTTTGGACAGGAAGTGCTAAGCAAGAAGCTTGTGGTTTTATTAACCTTTCATTTACAGGAATAGAAATTAGAGGACTAGATATTCTTTTTTCCCAAAATTACACTTAATTTAAGAGATTAACGTAATCATCATCTGATAGAATTTCAGAGCCATACCCATTTTATGAAGTATCTCAAATTTTTCCTTCTTGATTTACTTTAGTAAAACGTTGCTTTATTTCAATGCAAATTGTTTACAATTTTTATTTAGAGTTTTGATCAGCAATCTTATGATTGAATTTTCTCCCTTATTTTAAACGTTCAATTAAACAACAACCAGCTACTATCAAGCGACTTGCTTTAAATGGAAATATGTCATATCATTTTGTTTTGACAAATTGCAAGAATAAGTGCAACAGTTATCCAAACTCATTTATGAGAGCTTCCGAAGGTGTTCTGTAAGCCAAGCATTTTCGTGGTCGGTTATTGATGTCAAATAGGGCTTTCGCCAATTGTCCCTCAGAAATAGCCGCCAAATCTGTTTTCTTGGGGAAGTATTCCCTCAGTAACCCATTGGCGTTTTCATTGCTCCACCTTTGCCAAGACGAATAGGGATCCGCAAAGTAAAGGGGAATGCCCAAATTCTCCACCAAGGGATAACAGGCAAATTCCTTTCCCCTATTTGAAGTAAAGGTTTTAAAGGCTTCTTTGGGAAATAAGGTACACAGCCGTTCGATGGCTGAAAACATGGATTTGGCTGTTCTATCTGGCATCTTGAAAGCCAGGTAAACGCGTGTTTTTCTCTCCACAAAGGCCGCTAAACAGCCCTTGTTTTTGCCTCGGGAAGACACAACCGTATCTAGCTCCCAGTGACCGAAAGTCTGACGAGTCTTAACTTCTTTAGGGCGTTTGGAAATCGATGTTCCAATCCTAAATTTCCCACGGGTTTCTCTGGGTTGCCGGCTTTTCCTTGGCGACGTAAGACGCTTAAATCTAGGTTAAGCAGGCCAGTATAGAGCCAGTTGTAGATGGTCTTAAAAGCGACCATTGGCTTTTCTTCCAGCCGATAGCGACCATAAATCTGTTCGGGAGACCAAGAGGCTCTCAAACCTCCGCTTTTAACTCAGGGGTCAAACGAGACTTTCGTCCTTTTTGCTTAGCCTTTTGGTCAACATGTTTCTGGGCTAGGTCTGCGGAATAAGTAACTGAACACCGCTTTAACTCTCTTGAGATGGTAGACTTATGGACGCCAAGTTTACTAGTAATTTGATGAGGTTTCAACCCTAATTCTAAGTAAGTTTCTATCTTTAGTCGCTCTTTTATGGTTCATGGGAGTAGCTCATAGGTTTCCTCGTGTTCTGTTGGTGTGCTTACTTACAGTTTACACGAAAGAAACGCTATGAGTTTTTTTGTTGCACTATATTTTACAATTTATCTTATCAAAACGACGAAACTGTGGGGATGAGTTCAAGGGGACGATAGGTGTTGGCATAATGAAAAACCTCCAATTCTGTTTTCTACTAACAGTATACTGGAGGAGTGAGAGGATGACTAGATACCTCGTTATTGGGCGGTTACAATTTATCTTTTTTAAAAAATTAGCTAGAAGGGCAATACAGAGACTTTTTCTCACTCATTTGAGTGGCTAAGACAGTAAATCAAAAAATCCCCCAAACAGGTATTGACAAAGCGAGAAGAAGGTGATAGAATAATGAAGTTGTCACAGGGAACTCAAAGGCGAAACAGTTTTGAGAAAAAAAGATAAAAAAAGTTTCAAAAAAGTGTTGACAGGTTCAAGAGGAAGTGAT
>NZ_JAAXPR010000033.1 GCF_012396585.1 Streptococcus ovuberis | reverse complement strand
CTTTTGTAGTATAATGGTTTTGCATCTCAGAGTTCCTTTTAATGTGTTTGTGGTGAACTACATTATATCTCTCTGAGATGTTTTTGCATACTCTCAACTGGCTAACTTCATTTTAGAACTTTCTAAAATTTGGACTTTTGGTACTTTCAAAACTTTTTCAATAGATGATTTTCTTCATGCGTTTATTCTGGGATCAATCTGATCTACTTTAAAAAATACCGCTCTTTCGTTTTACCAGCACTTGTCTCAGATAGCGTGGGGGTTAGATTATCTCTTGGTTAGAAAAAGAGACACTTCTAAATGTACCGCTTCTAGGAACTATCTGCATGATTGATTAGGCAGTTATGTGCCAAATCATCACCGCTGTTTCAGCGAATGCTCACCTCTCAGATAGCTAAATACCCTACGAACAAAAGGCTCAGCGACCAGTCGATCATTAAAATTTGATCTGTCGTCCATGAGACCTTTCAACGTTTAGGACACAAACAAAGGAGACAACTACCAGCTTCTTTTACTGCTTCGGCATGATTAGCTCTTATCTTTTAAGATGAACGCCTTTGCAAATATCCTGATTTGATTATCTTGTCTACTCCTAGCCGAGAGGAAGTTGTCCGAACACACCTTGAAGTCTCTGGAAGCAAAAAGACAGAATCCCATTAGCACTCAAACCATGGGTTCTGTCCTATACTCTTATTCTTATTTCAATCCTTTAAGCCCAGCTTCCAAAGTAGCCTCGTTCAACTCTCCTGCGAAAACCTTGTTAACCGTGCCATCACTATTGATGAAGAGATGACTCGGAAAGGCTCTAAGGCCAAAAGAAAACGTCGCATTATCCTTTTGATCAAACAGCACAGGATAAGTTATGCCAGTTTTTTGGGCAACAGCCATGATGGTTTCTTGGTCTTCATCCAAGGCATTGGCGTTATTAAACTTAGCATCTTTCGGTGACGTTACACTCAAGAAGGCGTAGTCCTTGTTATCCTTATATTTTTGATAAACTTTTTCAAGATGCGGCATTTCTGCTAAGCAAGGTTTGCACCAGCTCGCCCAGAAATTAATATAAACTTTTTTACCCGCATAATCTTTCAGGGACACCTCTTTGCCATCCTTGTCCATTAGTTTCAATTCAGGTGCTTTTTCTCCCTCAACCACCGATTGCGGGGCGCTGCCTCCTTGGTTTCCTTCCGTTCCTTGATCTGGCGCCGTCGTTTGTGTAGCTGCTGATGACATGGATTTGGTCTCTGTTGACTTCGCCGTGCTACAAGCTGTCAAGAAAAGACCACAGAGGCAAGCACTCAATACTAAAGATTTTTTAAACATCGTTGTTCTCCTTTTATTTTAATAAATGTGTTAAGTTAGCAAATAGACCAGTTAAGATAGACAAACCAATTAGGATAAGCAACACTCCTGAAATTATCTTCGTATAATGCAACAAGCGAGTTTGCTTTTTAAAATAATCCAACACCTTTTGAGAAAAAATAGCTACCAAGATAAAGGGCAGGATAAAACCAATGCAGTAAACTGATATGAGAAGAATACTCCAAATCCCTGAATGACTACTTGCATAGAAGAAAACACTGGCTAGAATCGGACCGATGCAAGGCGTCCACGAAAAACTAAAGGTAAAGCCCATGAGGTAAGCAATGATGGGGGTTACTGTCTGTCCAGCTTGGTAGACCTTAGCCTTAGCAGAAATCTCCTTAGTCAGTGCGACCGACTTAATCACTCCTAACTGGAATAGGCCCATGAGAATAATTAAGACACCGCTAACGATTTGCACCACCCGGATATGTTGCGTCAAGAAGCGGCTCAAAAAGCTACTAGCAAAAGCGAGTAGGAAGAAGGTCGTAGCAATGCCTAAGACAAAAATTAAAGTATTATAGAGGACCCTCTTACGGTGTTTGGAGTCATAACCACCTTCACTTTGTCCTCCCAAAATCCCAATATAGATTGGTAGAATCGGCAAAACACAGGGAGAGAAAAAAGACAGTAACCCTTCCAAAAATAAGGCAAGTACCTTAACATGTTGAATCTCCATAATAACTCCTTTCTGTGAACACTCAATGAGTGTCGTTTTTGATAAATCCATTTTAACATTCAGATATCTCCGTTCTCTGTCGTCCATCTATTTTTTTCCTAATTTTAACAAGCTTAGTCAAATCCCCTTAACCGTTTGTAGTATAATTAAGGTAATATAACTGTTAAACTAAGTACAAGGAGTGATTATATGGCACGTATTTTATTAGTGGAAGACGATACCGTTATCAACCAAATTGTGACGGAATTTCTAAAAGAACACAACCACAGCGTTGTTTCGATCTTCGATGGTCAAAAAGCCTTGGAGGCCTTCGAGGAGGATAAATTTGACCTCATTCTTCTGGATATTATGATCCCTAGCATCAGTGGCTTAGAGGTGTTGAAAAAAATTCGCCAAACTTCTGAGGTGCCTATTATTATGTTGACAGCCATGGATGATGAATATACCCAACTCATCAGTTTCAACCAGACCATCAGCGACTATGTGGTCAAGCCATTCTCACCCTTGATCCTCATGAAACGCATCGAAAATGTCTTGCGTCAAACCCAAGCACCAAAGGAAATTCAGATCGGCCAATTAAGACTCGATATAGACAATTCAACAGCCTACTTTGACCAAGAAATGATTTCCCTAACCAAGACAGAGTACGATATCTTGGAGCTTTTGGCCAAACGTCGAGGAAATCTAGTGACCCGTGATAATCTGATGATGAGCATCTGGGGTTATAGCGAACTGGACAGTCGCGTCCTTGATAACCACATCAAAAACATCCGTAAAAAAATACCCGACCTTACTTTAACGACCGTTGTCGGAAGGGGCTATAAGATAGAGGACACTATACATGGGGATCACTAGAAAAAGTTTCATTAGCCTAAGTGTTACCATTTCCTTAATCACTCTGTTCTTTATGGGGATTCTTTACTTTACGCTTCCAATTTATTACAATCAATCCAAAAAAGAAGAGTTGCATCAAGATTTTAACCAAGTCGTTCATCAGCTGAACCGCAAGAGTCAAACCGATATTGTCAACCAATTGGAAATACTGGATCAAAGGCACTTCCGAATCTTCTTCTCTCTGTCTGATGCAAAGGGAAATCTGATTTATCCCGGTCAAGAGCAGCTGGATAACTTTAACGGTATTGACCCACAAACCTTATCGGATGCTGAAAATGACGAAGTTGGTTTCTGGACAGCGAGTCTAGTGAGCGACGAAGGGAAACTGTTAATCTTGTCGGGAGAATACAGCTTTCCATCCTTAACGACCATTAGCCAGACCCTGCTGACCATGTACCCATTCGTGATTCTCCTCTTTATCATAATTGTCGGCATCGCTGTCTGGATTTATAGCCGCCTATCCACCAAGCGCATCAAGGATATCTCCCTGCAAACCCGCCAAATGCAGAGCCTCGAAAAAGGACTGGCCTGTCAAGTATCTGGCCAAGATGAAATCGCTCATCTGGCTCAAGACATCAACAGCCTCTACGATCATCTGCTTACCAGCATCGAACATTTGGAACAGGAAAACCAAAGAACTCTCCTCAGGGAAAAACAAAAAATGGACTTCCTACGCATGACTTCCCACGAACTCAAAACACCTATTACCAGTATGACGGGAATGATTGAAGGCATGCTTTACAATATTGGTGATTTTAAAAATCGTGATAAATACCTCGAACTCTGCCACCAAATTTTAAAGGATCAAGCACAGATTGTCCAATCCATCCTAGAAGCATCTAAGCTGGACCTAATCCTCAAACCCGAGCAGGACACTTTCTCACTGGAAAAACTCTTGACAGAGGCCTTACCAACCTACGAAGGGATCGCTGCAGTAAAACAGTTGCAGTTTGACGTCCACTTAGAGCCTCTCACCATCTCGGCTCATCAACTCTATCTCGAAAAAGCCATTAAAAACCTTCTTGACAATGCTTTTCGTTACACTCGTCCTGGAGGCAGGGTGAAACTGAGTCTCACCCATGGCCAACTCAGCATCGCCAACCAAGCCGAACAGCTTTTAGAAGAGGATCAGATTGAGCAGGTTTTCCAGCCCTTCTATCGTCCAGACTTCAGCCGTAACCGTCAAGACGGTGGAACAGGACTCGGCCTTTATATCGTTGAACAGATCCTCTCCAAGCACCGCTTGATTTACCAGTTTAAACGCCAAGACGACTACATGGTCTTTACCATTGATTTTGCAAACTTGCTCAAGCATCCTAACCTTTAAAACCAAGCACAACAAAAAAGGTAGCTTTACCAATACCTAAAGTCGTACTCGTCATATACATCTGTGAGCAGGAGATTTCGTCCCAGTCTACAGAAAAGCACTGATCAGAAACAGCATGAGTACAGGTTACTCATCATGGATAATGCCATGTGGTATAAATCATAGATTGAAAAGGCAAACCTTTTCTGTACAATTTTTATAAAGTGTTTTTGTTAAGCGATTACTCGCTTAGCCATAGGTGTTTGATAGTTGAGACTACCGTGAATGCGGTTATGATTCCACCAGTGGACATAGTCCTTGTTTTTCAGGGTTAGTTCTTCGAGTGAATGGAAGGTTTCTTGGTTGATAAACTCCAGTTTGAAAGAGCGGTAGGTGCTCTCGGCGACGGCATTGTCATAAGGACAGCCCGCTTGACTGAGGGAACGGGTGATTCCGAAGGCCTCCAGCATGTCATCAATCAGCTGATTATCAAACTCCTTGCCACGGTCAGAATGAAATAGCTTGACTTTGGTCAGAGCATAAGGAATGCTCTGAATGGCTTGTTTGACGAGTGTTGCGGTCTTCTGCCAACCGACTAACAGACCGATGATTTCACGATTAAAGAGGTCAATCATCAAGCAAACATAAGCCCATCGCTTGCCAACACGGACATAGGTCAAGTCAGTGACAAGGACTTCCAGTGGCTTTTCTTGGTTGAATTGTCTGGCTAAGCGATTTGGAATAGGGGCTTCGTTTTTCCCTTTAGACTGTGGCTTGAAGCTAGCCTGCTGGTAAACAGATACGAGATTTAAGCGCTTCATGATCCGACGAATGCGGCGACGAGATAAGATAATCCCATCTGAGGCCAGACATTGCTTGATCTTTCGGGCACCGTATCTCGATTGGCTCTCAAGGAAAATTTGTTTTACCTTTTCTTCAAGCGCCGCTTCAGATACTGGCTTTGTAGCTCTGTAGTAATAGCTGGAACGCGGGAGATTCAACCACCGACACATGGCTGAAATGTTGTACTTATCCTTGTTAGCAGTGATTATTTCTCTTTTCGTGCCATAATCACCGCTGTCTGCTTTAGGATATCGACCTGCATTTCAAGTTCTTTGTTTCGCTTTCTAAGAGCTATCAGCTCCCGCTGTTCATCGGTGAGGTTATCAACCGTTTTAAATGAACCCGTTGTTTTGGCCTGTTTCACCCATTTGTCAAAGGTGGAGGGGGTGTTAGATCATATTCTTTGATCAGCTCACTTCGTTTCATCCCTGCATTGTAAAGATCAACGATTTGTTGTTTAAAGTCATCTGTAAAATGACGGCGTATTTTTCTAGACATAGAGTTCTCCTTTTTCTTTAGTGTAGAACACTTTATTCTTCTGTCTAGTTTAGTGTAACCGATTCAATATAACCTATTCAATCAGATAGCGCTGACGATGAAGAATAAGATAAGGAGAAAATGATGAAGAAAATTAAAGCACTTTTACTGACACTTACAGCAGTACTGTTACTTACTGCATGTTCCACTAGTAATCAAAGTTTAGATGGAACATATACTTACGAAGAAGATGGAAGTAGCATGACAATTACAATTGATGGCAAAGATGGTTCCCTTAGTATTGAAGCTGGTGACGGAAACGGTTCCCTATTTGGAGAAGACAGCATTAGTACTGACTTTAGTGTAGATAAAGAAAGTAGTACCTTTAACTTGGATGGTGAAGAACTAACGCACGTTTACACCCTGACTACCTAAACAACAAAATGAAGACCGTCAGAAAACGTCATAAAGAGCTAGCACATGCTACACCACACAGGAGCAACACTTGCTAAAGAAGCTGGTATGAGCTTAGAAGCCATTTCAGAGGCTCTGACCCATAGTAATACTGCCACGACTCAGATTTATGTCAATACTTCTAATGTCGTTCCTATGGCAGTTGGTGAATTTGCCCTGAAATCTCTAAAATAATAAGGTGAAAATAAGGTAAATTTTGAGATGAACTTTCCGAAAAACAACGAAAAAAGCACCCATGAGGTAAACTCTTGAGTGCCTTGAAACGTTGATATGACTGAATATTAACGTTTTGAGAATTGTGAAGCTTTACGAGCTTTCTTAAGACCTGGTTTTGGGTAGCAAAAGTAAAATATCAATAAAAGCTTATTAAATCAAGCTTTCAAAAGTAAGTTTCATTAAATTTAAACACTTATAGCCTAATCCTACAAACAATGGATTACCATTAGATTACCAAAAATTTGTTTTCGGAGCTTATGTAGTTGAGAAATGGATAAGCAAGTCGTCATAGAATGACTTGTTTTTTTATTCCCTGACTCGAGTTATTTTAGATACTAATCACTGCTCAATATTTATCTTTAATTCCCTAAAATTTACCGGTTCAAATGACTTTATATGCAAAATACCTTCTAGCTGTAATGGTAATTGCTTAGAGACCAACCTACCTATAAAAGGTTGACTTGGGGTAATAGAACGCTGCAGCATTCCAATTTGCATTTTAAATGCTTTCTCTCTACCATCACTTAATTTCTTATATGTTTCCCCTTGCATACTCCGATATATCGTTTCTGTTAAGGGACGAACTTCATATGAGTCAATTGGATTTTTGCAAACAAAACCAAAAGATGCATCACTTTCCACAAAATGTGTAGTAAAAATTTTAAACTCAACCTCATAAGTTGATATATATTTAATAGAAACTTGTAAATTCTCTATATCAGGTAAGGGTGTATATATCGAACTGCCACTTATCACACTTCGCATTTGTTCAATAGTATTATCTAATCCTTGACCAAATAAATCAATATAGTATACATCTGTTAAAATAGCTGGTATCTTGCAATCAGAAACCTTTATTGGGACAAATTTAACTCCCTCATAGAGCGACTTAGTTAGAGCCGCTTGCCATTCTTTTTTGACCATATTGCTATTCAAGCTATTTGATGATAGAAAATAAAAAAATGTTGTAACTTTTTCAAGTCCTTCATCCATTTTGCCTATAATACTATCTCCTGGTTGCATAGACCATTTACCATAGAAAATATTATCTCGTCCAAACTCAATCTCTAATCGTTTAGCAATCATATCTACTACATCTTGATCTCCGTGATTATAACTAATAAAAATCATCTCTTCCTCTTCCCCTTTCTCATCTAGATACTTTTAACCTAAATCAAACTTATCCAACATATTGAATAATTTGGTGTCCTAGCAACACTTGTATTCTACTGTATTCTTATTACTAATAGTATCCTGACTGCAATCATTGTCCCCTCAAATCGTTAGATCGAACACATGCTTGAGGGAAAAGCTGACGAACACTCCCCAAAAAGTAAAAGCGCAGCTTTAGTCAATTTACCACTGACCAAAAACGTCTAGCTTTGAGAATTTCCTCTGTGGAGGGCTCTGATAAATCAAAGTGACTTTTGAAATCCTGTACGATAGTTTCATCAATATCTTCCAATGTTGCATCTCAAGTTCTTTGGTTCGTTTTCTGAGTGCCTTCAGCTCACGTTGTTCATCTGTCAGATTATCAACAGTTTTAAAAGAACCCGTCGTTCGCGCCTGCTTGACCCACTTATCAAAAGTTGAGGGCGTTAAATCATATTCTTTGATGAGTTCACTGCGTTTCCTACCTGCCTTGTAAAGGTCAACGATTTGTTGTTTAAAGTCATCTGTGAAATAACGACGTGGTTTTCTAGACATTTGTATCTCCTGTTTTTCTTTAGTGTAGAACACTTTATAAAATCTGTCTAGTTTAGTATAACCTATTCATCGTATCAGTAAACTCTCTGTGAGACACCTTAGAAAAAGAACTCTACCTATTAGCAGAGTTTGAATATAGATTTCCCAATAAAGACTCAGTTCATCCTTAAAGGAATCACAACCAGTACAATAAATTGATTTGACTGGACAGTAATATTTAAATGTCCCTTCAATTTCATAGCCCGATCATAACTACTTTTTATCCCTATACCTTGCCTGTTAGGAGATTTTATAGACTTCATTCCATCGTAATTAACATCTACATTAGAATCTTTGATTGGATTGGCAACTTTGAAAACTAATTTATTATTCTTAAAACGTAACGCTATTTCAATCGATTCTTCTAAGCCATTACGTTCAACTTCTTCTATAGCGTTATCAAGAATATTACCAAGAATGGCACACGAATCAATGGCAATAGTACTTAAATCTAAGTTGTAAGGAATTTGCAAATCTAAATTATATGGAATACCTTCTTTTTTCATTTTAGATTTTTTCTGATTTAGCACAGCATCAATAGGTATACATCCTGTGATTTTACGATTAAATACTTCTTGTCCCAATATCTCTCTGGTTATCACCTTGATATTGTTATAATCACTACTATCTGCGTAAAAATCTATTGAGGAAACTATATTTTTTAAATCATGTCTAAGAGTTGCCAATTCTTCTTCTTGTTTTATAATTTCACAAGTCATACTATTTTCGTCAAAAGCTATTTTGTTTTTGATAATGTTATAATTTTTTTCGCTCAAATAATTATAAAGTACAATTATAACAATATTTATTAATAGTAAATAGCTATCAAATATAAGAACTTTATCTATAGGTAGTGAAACTTTATGTAGCAATAGAATGATGGACAACAGAGGAGTGACTGATAAAATACCGTACTCTATTTTATTCAAACCTAATAAATTATCTATCTTAAAATGCTTTAATCCAAGTATAAATAAAAGCGTTAATAGCATCAATAAAAATTGAACGACAAAAATAACAATCGCTCTCGTCTGTTGCGCATGATTCAACAATAACATTGTAATATCTTCTTGAATCAAAAACCAAAAAATCAAGAATAAGTAATGAAATATTTTTTTCATTACTTCCCCTGATAAAAAAAAGAACAGTATCAAGAACGTGAAAAACAAAGAAAAAAATTTAAAATCAATAATGGTATCGTGATTAACTGTTATAGACGTTCTACCAATGAAATAAACACCTAAAATAAAGCAATAGAATTTACCTTTAGGAATTCTAATAACAAAAAAATGCTGTAAATAAATCCAAATAATAAAGCTTTGAAACAGAAAAAGAGAAAGGAGGCCAATTGAATTAAATAAGTTAATCATAACCCAAAGCTCCTCTCAATAAACTGACTGTAAGCTGATATTACTATTTTCTTACGACTTCTACTAATGGTAATACAATCACTGTTTATCATCGTTACTTCACTTCGATTAAGTGATATAACATGATTCAAGTTAATCATAGTGCCGCTATTGACTCTGATAAAATGGGTTTGAGGCAGTCTTTCTTCAATTTCCGATATTTTCCCATAAAACGACACATTACCACCATCAACTAATTCAAGATGAATTTTTCTACCAAATTCAGAGTACAAGCATACGATATTATCTAAGTTTACCTGAAAATGCTCCATACCTACTTGATAAAAGAGAAATTTCTGCTTCGCGGTTAATTCCACAAGAACATCCCTAAGAACAGCTTCCAGTTTCTCAATAGATACCGGTTTTATTAAATAACGAAATGGTGATACCTCAAAACTCTCTAAGGCATATTGCTCATAACTTGTAACATAGATTAGGATGAAACTTTTATCCAAATTCCTCAATAATTTTGCAGTTTCAATACCATTGATGCCCTCCATTTCAATATCTAAAAATATCAATTGATAATTATCCATTTGTTCTTTCATTGATTTCACTAGACGATCTCCTTTATAGTAACCGTCAATCTCATATTGAACGTTAAACTCGTCAAAATATCTCGAAATCTGATTTTCTAAATTATTAACTTGTAAACTATCATCATCACAAATTGCTATTCTATACATCCGCTTCTATAAATCCCTTTTTGGAATATTATAGCACTCATAATGCTTTCTTTTCAAATCCTTTTATGGTAATCACCAATAATAAGATACAGATTAAGAAATAGCTCAACAAATGGATCATAGATAATCCAAATGAAAAATGATAATTAGCTACAACAAAAAAATATCCTGGAACAAATTTAGAAATAATAGTAACATATGACAATAATTGACATAAAAAGTAAACACCTAAACTTGCAAATGCAGCTACTATTGCCGAAACATATAATGATAAGTAAAAGGCTACACTAGCCAATAAAATAATAAAACCTAAATTTACCAAACTAATTATTATTGATTGCATATTTGTAGAATGCAACTCCCAAAAATTCACATAACCAAACTCACTTCGAGATAAAAAACAAATATACGTGATTAGTGATGATAAACAGTTCAGTACATATAAAAATAAAATTGATAAAATGACAACAATATACTTAGAAATAATTAACGTTTTCTTACTAGACACTCGATTTACTTCTAGTAAAATTTGCCCTCCTTGGATTTCTCCTCCTAAGATAAAGGAAGAAGTGTACAAGATTAATAATAATGGAATAGTTAATATCAATAAAAACGTCCACATCGTTGTAATAAAGGTAACTAAATCTAACTTAGCACCAATTTTCACAAAATCCCAATGTAAAAAAACACCCAATCCGTAAATCAATGACCACAAAGATAGCACCGCTAATACAATAAAATTTTTTCGTTTTAGTAATTTATATAGTTCTGCTAAAATGATTGATTTCATTTTGTCACCCCTTAAATAATTCTTCTATAGAATCGTTTATTGTGATATCATTTATTTCACCGTTATATTTGTAAATAAGCTTTAATGTTGAATTCAGTAGTGACATATCTTCTGGTAAAGTTATCTGATCTTCTTTCATATCAACCATATCTCTTAAACTATGTTCCAACTCTGGCACTAAATTCCCTAAAGTAATAACTATTTGATTTTCTCCTAATTTAGAATGTGTTTCAATTCTCTTATCATTTATCATGAAAAAATAGTCACAAATTTCTTCAATTTCATGTAACTGATGTGATGAGATTAAAATTGTAACACCCTTTTCTTGACGTAACTTTACAATATAATCAAGAAGGACTCTAACCCCCGTAGGATCCAATCCAACAAATGGTTCATCTAAAATCAAGAATTCAGGATCATCTAATAATGCTAGCGCTAAACCCAGTCTCTGCTTCATACCAAACGAATAAGATTTTACTAGCTTTTTACTGTTATCTAAACCAACAAATTTTAACAACCTATCAATTCGATCATCTAAATTTTCTTCATTAACCGTTGAAGAGTACATAGAGAATAATTTCAAATTATCATATGCAGAGAAATCTTCAAACAACCTACAATCTAGGAGGAAACCAATTTTATTTAATGCCTTTCTGTTAGTATGATAATTCGAATCACCTTCAAATTGAATATCACCTTCCGTTCGTGATGTGAGACCCAATATCATCTTCATTAGAGTAGTCTTCCCACAGCCATTTTTTCCAATCAGGCCAACTATATCTCCTGATTGGATGTCAAAATTGATATTAGTTAACACCTCTTGTGAACCAAACGATTTACTTAAATTACACGCTCGTAGTATTGTACTCATGAATATTACCTCCACTAGGTGCAGAATGAATTAAATATTTTATAGAAATTATCACAATTTTTTAGTAATACTTCGTATTTTTCCATTGCAGTAACTTCCCCATTTTCCATAAAAATTATGGAATCAAACCTTTGTAAAAATGACTGATCTAAATTGTGAGAAATCATTATGACCGTTTTTTCTGAACTTAAAAATTTATCAGCTATTAGCTTTGACGATTCTTCATCTAGAGCAGACTCAAATTCATCAACTAGTAATATTGGTCTATCCTCTAAAAACGCTCTAGCTATATTGACTTTTCTCAATTCTCCACCAGAAATATTGTCCCCATTTTCCGAAATCATTTGAATCTCTTTACTTTTATTGTTTAAATTAACGTCTCTAATTACCTCATCAATAGTTTTATCATCATAGCGTTCAAACAATGTAATATTATCTTTCAAAGTACCTTTAAAAGCAATACTATTTTGCGGTACATATGAAATCAATTTGGCGACATCTTCTAAATTACTAGCTTCTCCATCTATAAATACTCGTTCTTCAACATTACTTAACAAATTTAACATTAAGCGTCCAAATGTAGTTTTACCGCTACCATTTGGACCAATAATACAATATTTTTTACCATATTCAAGAGATAGATTAACACCACCCAAGAGCTTTTTATTATCTTTTGTGACACTATTAGTAGAAACCCTTATATTATCAAAACCTTTTTGATATACTTTTTTATCTAAAACAATCGATTGTTTTGAAAAAATATCTGACATTTCTTTCGTTATATCCTTACTAGCCAAAATATCAATAACTGAAGAACCAATCTGTTGAATGGGACCAACTATCAAATTTGAAATTTGTGTAACTGCAATCATCTTTCCTAGTGTCAATCCTTGATTCAACACTAAAAATCCACCAAAGCATAAACAAGAAATAATGATTACATACTGAAAAAAGCCACTGATTTGATTATACTCACCATTTTTTACATTTAACAATTGAGCATTCTTTTCAAATCTAAATAACTTCTCTTCAAATTTCTCAAAAAACGTCCGCTCCTTCTGAAAGGTCTTGACCGCCAGTATTCCTTGAAACATCTCTTTTATAAAATGTAGGTACTCTCCGCTTAGATCTGCATTTTCAGAAACTAAATCATTTAATTTTTTACCAAGTAACAAGGGAATCAGCATAGATACAATTCCTAAAGTAAATACAATCACGCAAATCAACGGGCTAATTTGGTATAAATAAACAGTCGCAATCATCAACACCAAAGTTGCTTGTATCATTGCAAAAATACTATCTAAATAATACTGTTCAATTAGCGATATTTTATAATCAAAGCAATTCAACTTTTCACCTGTAGTTGTTTCAGAAAAATCACAATAACCAAGCGATAAAAAATATTTAGCCAAATTTGATTTTAAATACAGATGAATATTCTTAGTAAGTACTGATTGAAGCCATATTACAAAAAGATTCAAGATATAGTTCACTATAAGAAAAACCACAAAGGAAAAAATTGCTAATTTAAACTTTGTAATATTTGATGACTCTAGGGAATCAATGAATTTTTGAATTATTGTAGCAAACGATACTTCAACTAATCCCAATATAAACGTAGAGATAATAAATACTACTATTTTATTTCGTTCTTCCCTTAAGACCCTTTTCATAGACATTCTCCCTAATTAGAAATAATTTCCGTAGCAACTTTATTATAGTATGTTTTAAATAATCGACAGTATGGATCTACTTTATCTACTACGTCAAATTTCAATTTTGAACGAGCTCTACAGCCTCCTCCACATAGATATCGGAATTGACATTGTGAACAACCCTCTATTTTATCTACATTCAATGATTTGAATAACCTTGCATTAGCAGACTTCTCTCTCATATTCTTTATTGAATCGTACTTTATATTTCCTATACAGTACTCATCATACATCAACATGTGGCACGGATAAACATTACCTTGAGTACCTATGGCAATCATTGAGGTACCAGCTCCACAGTAATTCCTAGCTACTAAAGTTTTATCCTCTAGAGCACTATCATTGATTGGTGCATCAGATTCAATCATAAATTCACTGATATTGATTAAATCAGTGTCATTAGGAAGATATGACATTAACTCGCCTTCAAAACACGCACTGAGAATACTGAAACTAATCGTTGTTCCTATTTCCTTTGCAAGTTTAACATACTCAAGGAGATTACTTGAATTCAAATGATGAATTGTTGGAATAATATTGACATTATTTCCCGATTCTTTTAACCAAGAAATTGACCGCATAATCTTGTCAAATATTCCTTTATCTCTGAGATATGGTTCACTATCCGAACAGTATGTATCTAATGAAACAGAAACAGTATCTACAAATTTTGATAGTTCTGAAAGTATTTTTTTATTAAAAATAGTTCCATTAGTTATTAATATTACATTTGGAATTTTAGCAACTATTTTAGCATATTCCACTATTTGAATAATATTTTTTCTTAATAAAGGTTCTCCTCCAGAGAATACTAGGTTTTGAATTCCGACATCAGAAAGTTGGTCAATTGCATTTAATATCTCTTCTGTGGATAGATCTTCACATCTATTTCTTCGCTCATCGAAAGAATAACAACCTACACAATGCAAATTACACTTATTAGTTAAATGTAAATAGGCAGTCACTGGGGGTTGCTCATTCTTAAATTCTACATCAGAAATGAAATCATTTTCTACAAGATAGGTAAAAAATTCTTTTTCTTCATCTGTTAAATCGTTACAATTTAATTGATGAGTTTTTACTCGTTTTAGAAATTCAATTGCTTGACTATCTACCCCAGCAACTATCCCGTTGCTAAAATTGAATAGTAGATACATTTCATCTGTTTTCATTACTGAAATATTATCATTTAGAAACATATTTCTCCTCAACTTTTCTTATAAAATAATTTTCAATAAGCATTAATAAAAATACAAATAGGCTAATAACAAAAAATGACGATAAACTCAAGTCTAATGAAATATTATTACCTACACTAGGATTAATTTTCATTGTATTTTCGACAAGGCTATTAAACACTTCCTTTGTCAACAATCGGTGAATTATCACCCAATTCACTAAAAAATGTACAATGGTTGATAATAAATAATATACTGTTGTACCTTTATTGAAGTGCCTTAAGAAAATAACACAACAATTTGAATACAAAATTGAAGGAAGAAGCATCAACAATATATAAAACGTAAACAAATTATAAGTTGAAATAAAATTATAATTGATGAATGTCAAAATAAGTAAGCAAAATAAAAATATTGAACCCAATTTAATTTTCATAAAAAACCTCTTCTAAAAAGTTACTAAAACATTATATAAAGCATGGATAATCGTTGGAATTCCAATATTATTAAATCTTATTCTGATAAATGCTAAAAATATTCCCAAAGGAAATCTTATCATTAGATTATCTAAAATAGGTTCCGATATATGACCTAAAAAAGCAAAGATAAGCGCAGTAATCACTATCGATTCTAAAATGTTATAAGAAGACTTCATCCTATCTAAGATAATCATTCTATATAATATTTCTTCAGAATAACCTATCAAAATAAAATGTAAAATCAATATAATGTTCTCAGGTATATTAACAAAGTAACAAATCAAAATACTTACTAAGGCCGATATAACAACAATAATATGTTTGGAAAAATTGACTTTACTTTTGAACAAAACTTTTTCCAAAAATATTGGCTGTACTACCAGAGCAAATATTGTAGGGGTACTTAATGATAACAGTATACTCTGAGTTTTTAAAAAAACTGAACAAAATAAGACATATAGTATCAAGCAAATATTTGAAATCATTACTTGAAATAAACACTGTACTAATATCTGGAGTTTTTTATTTTCTTTCATAGCATCTTTAAATAAAAAGTAGGCTAATTTAACATTAGCCTACCTAAACGATTGATTGTACATAGAAATTTTTGCAATAAGAAATAATTAAACATGATACTTCAGCAATCATTATTTTTAACAATTCCCATCACTACAAACATTTCTCTGTACTTCTCCGACACTCAAAAAGTAAGCTATACCGTACTCTTAATTTCTTTAATGTAGTGACCAATTGAAACTGAAACTAGTGCACCTACACTCACACAGCCTGCCTTTTTGGTTTTCTTTGTAGAAAATTTAAGCATGATAGCTTCCTCCTTTGAATTATTTCAACATCTCTGTTGATGGTTATAGTATACCTTAAATTATTAAGATTAAATTTCATTTGTATTATTCTGTTATTTTAAATGTAGTAAATGGTAAAATATTTTGTTTGATAAAATTTTTATTTTCTAGGGGGTTGGGGATTCTCCCCAAAATTAAAATAGAACCATCAGTCTAAAAGTGTCAGTCTGACCTTTATTGATGATTCTATTTTTACGATAGTGTGTATACACTGTCTGAGCTCGCAAAGACCTAAAATTATGTTTTTGTATCAATTCTAAATTCCCCGTGCCAGACACGGTGGCTGACATTGTCAGACAATCTTATACTTCTAAAATATTTGAATTTGCCATCAACATGAATTACATTGAGCGTAATCCCATGAGCAAGGTCATCATGCCAAAAATCAAAAAAACTGCCAGTGATAATGAACTGCACCCCAAAAGTTAGACACAAAATCTAACAATTGGGGTGCTTTTTGTATGAAATTAAGTTATGAAGATAAATTAACCATTTATCATTTGAAAAAACAAGGGATGACATGGACAAAGATTG
>NZ_JAAXPR010000032.1 GCF_012396585.1 Streptococcus ovuberis | reverse complement strand
AATAGGCTTGAACACCTTTATTGTATCGCGTTTGGAGTTTTTTGGTATAACCTTCGATGCGCACCCGCATAGCGGGTGGTTTATTGGTCACGCACCTTCGGAGCGTGACGGACTTAAAGTCGCATAACGAAAAGGGTTTAGGCCTGTGCATGACAGTTCTAAACCCTTTGACGCATATTGGTGTCCCACTTTTGGGGTCAGTACACTTTTTAGAAGAAGTGCTTAAAAGATTCAAGGCTGATAACTCTATTGCTGCTGATGACTGGATTGAGCCAAGCGCTCAGAAATGAAGGCTTCCTGCAACCCACCCTGTACACAGGGCGCTAGTAATGTTAAATCCACCTGTGTGGGCATTGATATCTAAAACTTCACCTGCAAAGAAGAGACCGGGAACCTTCTTGCTTTCAAGGGTTTTCGGGTTGATCTCACTGAGGTCAACACCTCCCTTGGTCACAAAGGACTTGGCCAAAGACATTTTTCCGGTGACAGAGATAGGAAGAGCCTTGAGGGAGGTCAGCAATGCCGCTTTTTGCTGATGGGTCAACTGCTTGGCCTTTTCCGGGAAATCTTGACTGTAAAACTCAGCCAAGCGCTCAGGGAGTAGCTGCTTTAGGCTATTTTTGAGTGATTTTTCCCTATTTTTTTCGAGAAAATCGTTCAAATCGTCACTTGATTGCTGAGGCAAAACGTCAAGATAGATGGTCTCTCCACCGGAGACAAAGCTGGACATGCGCTGGGCAGCTGGTCCGGATAAGCCAAAATGGGTAAACAACAAATCATGGGTGATAATGTGGTTGCCATAAGTCAAGGTAACATCATCAAGAGAGATGCCTTGGAGCAGTTTGTGTGGAAAATCCGTTAACAAAGGACTCTCAGCTGCTTCCATGGGGGTGACGCTAAGCTTGAAATGGCGAGCGATATCGTGGCCAAAACCTGTTGAGCCGGTGGAAGGATAGGATTTGCCTCCTGTGGTCACAATAAGCCGGTGGCTTTGAAAGGTGTCGTCTTGAGACTTGATGTGAAAGAGGTCGTCTAATTTTTTGACAGAGACCACTTCTGTCTGGGTTTTGATGGTGACTCCGAGATTGGTCATCTCATCAACTAGGCACTGGATAATAGTCTGAGACTTATTGGTAACAGGGAACATCCGGCCGTGGTCCTCTTCTTTCAGTCTGACCTGGCGGTCTTCAAAAAAGCGGATAATGTCGTGATTATCAAATTGAGAAAAAACGCTGTAGAGAAAGCGACCGTTGCCGGGGATACCTGCTAGAATGTCTTCCAAACTACCGCAGTTGGTGACATTGCAACGGCCACCGCCGGTACCGGCTAACTTTTTGCCGAGTTTCCGATTTTTATCCAGAAGCAGGGTCTTTTGGCCAAAAGTAGCAGAGCTGATGGCTGCCATCATCCCAGCAGGGCCTCCTCCAATAATAATGGTATCGTAAATCATCATGGTTTTATTCTAGCATAAAGCCTTGGAAAATTTGACAGAAAAGCTCTGGTATGATAAGATTTTAAGGGTACGGTGGTTTTGGTAGGTAGGAAAAGTTGCCAGCCACCACGAGAGAGAATGTGTAGAGAAAATAGGGATAGAGATATGTCAGTAGAAAAAACGGTCAGTGAAATAGCTGATATTTTGGGGATCAGTCGCCAAGCCATCAATAATCGTGTCAAGTCTTTTCCAGAAGAATTTGTCGATAAAAATGACAAAGGGGTAACGGTAGTCAATCGTGCGGGCTTGATTGAATTAGAAAAAATCTACCAAAAAACGATTTTTGAAGATGAACCCATCAGTGAAGAAACGAAGCAACGTGAACTCATGGAAATTCTTGTCGATGAGAAAAATGCAGAAATCGTCCGACTTTACGATCAGCTTAAAACCAAAGACGAGCAAATTGCGGCTAAGGATGAACAGATTCGGATCAAGGATGTCCAGATTTCTGAAAAGGACAAACAGCTGGATCAGCAACAGCAGTTGACCTTGAAGGCTATGGCGGATAAGGAAACTTTGAAGTTGGAGTTGGATCAGGCTAAAGCTCAAGCTGAGGAAGTTCAGGTCAAGAAAGGTTTCTGGGCGAAATTGTTTGGAAAATAAAGAAGAGGCTCTGAAGCGTTAGTCGGGATTGATCCGTTTGGGGTATTTTAGAAGCTTGAGGCTTGTCAATTCGGATAAAGTATGCTATACTAGTGTTATTGAATAGGATAAAAGGAGGCGGAGAAAAATCTTCGCCTCTCTTCTATGCTTGATGGAGTTGAGTGAGGAGACTGACTTGCTCGATATAAAGGCCCCTTAAGGCGAGTGTCACGATTGAGAGGTTGCTGGACCAAGCCTTAAGGTTAGAGGGTTAAAGAAAAGGAGGAAGGTATCATCGCACAAATAGATATTATTGAGGCTGTGGAAGCGGTAGTAGCGCCAGCTATTCAAGCCCCTTATGAACTGGTAGACATCGAGTATACCAAGATGGGTAGCGATATGGTGCTCAGTATTTTGGTGGATCGTGAAGGGGGGATTTCTCTCAATGAGACGGCAGAGATTTCTGAGCGGATTAGTCCCTTGCTCGATACGATTCAACCGGACCCTTTTCCGGCTCAGTACCTGCTTGAGGTGACGAGTCCGGGTTTGGAACGTCCCTTAAAAACACCAGAAGCTCTTCAAGGAGCGATTGGTAAATATGTCAATATCAGCCTTTATAAGGCCATTGAAAAGGTCAAGGTCTTCGAAGGGGATTTGCTTGCCTTTGATGGGGAAAACCTGCGCTTGTCTTACAAGGACAAAACGCGCCAAAAAGAAGTCATCATTCCTTATGCTAGTGTGGCCAAAGCCCGCTTGGCGGTGAAATTATAAGTAAGAGAAAGGAAGCTTTTGTAATTTTACAAAAGAGTTAATCATGAGCAAAGAAATGCTAGAAGCCTTCCGTATTTTGGAAGAAGACAAAGGAATTAAAAAAGAAGACATTGTTGATGCGGTTGTAGAATCGCTTCGCTCTGCCTACAAACGCCGCTATGGTCAAGCTGAATCAGCTGCGATTGAATTTGACGAGAAAAAAGGCGATTTCCGTGTTTACACGGTTCGTGAGGTTGTGGATGAGGTTTTTGATAGCCGTTTAGAAATCTCCTTGAAAGATGCCTTGGCGATTAGTTCAGCCTATGAGCTTGGTGATAAAATCAAGTTTGAAGAGTCACCAGCAGAATTTGGTCGGGTGGCTGCTCAGTCTGCCAAGCAAACGATTATGGAGAAGATGCGCAAGCAGACCCGTGCCATCACTTACAACACCTATAAAGAGCATGAAAATGAAATCATGTCAGGAACGGTAGAACGGTTTGACAACAAGTTTATCTATGTCAATTTAGGGACAATTGAAGCGCAATTATCAAAGCAAGATCAAATCCCTGGTGAGGTCTTTCAATCGCATGACCGAATTGAAGTCTATGTCTACAAGGTAGAGGATAATGGTCGTGGGGTGAACGTTTTTGTAAGCCGTAGCCATCCACAGATGATCAAGCGCCTCATGGAGCAGGAAATTCCTGAAGTTTATGATGGCACAGTAGAAATCATGAGTGTTTCTCGCGAGGCAGGAGACCGTACCAAGGTTGCTGTCCGTAGCCATAACCCTAACGTGGATGCCATCGGAACCATCGTCGGCCGTGGCGGTGCTAACATCAAAAAAATCACCAGTAAATTCCATCCTGCTAAGTATGATGCCAAGCTAGATCGCATGGTACCGACAGAGGAAAACATTGATGTCATCGAATGGGTCGATGATCCAGCAGAATTCATCTACAATGCGATTGCCCCTGCCGAGGTGGACATGGTCCTCTTTGACCATGAAGATGCCAAGCGCGCAACGGTTGTCGTACCAGATAGCAAACTTTCCCTAGCTATTGGGCGTCGCGGTCAAAACGTGCGATTGGCAGCTCACTTGACAGGTTTCCGTATTGACATCAAGTCAGCCAGTGAGTACGAAGCCCAAGCAGATACTTATTTCCCAGAGGAGGCGGTAGCGCCTGCTGAGGAAACAGAAGAAATTGCAGCCTATGATG
This sequence comes from Streptococcus ovuberis, assembly GCF_012396585.1. Taxonomy (GTDB): domain Bacteria; phylum Bacillota; class Bacilli; order Lactobacillales; family Streptococcaceae; genus Streptococcus; species Streptococcus ovuberis. Next base: position 13,177 of record NZ_JAAXPR010000032.1, on the reverse strand, counting down.
AGGCACAATTGGTAGATCTTGACGACGATATGCTGGCAGCAGCGGCAGAGTTTGGTGTCAGTACTGAGGACTAGGAGGTTCGCATGGCAAAGGCCCGCAAAATCCCATTGAGAAAATCCCTTGTTTCCAACGAAGTAATCGATAAGCGAGATTTGCTACGTATTGTGAAAAATAAGGAAGGTCAAATCTTTATCGATCCGACAGGTAAGGCGAACGGCCGAGGGGCCTATATCAAGTTGGACAATGAGGAAGCCCTGTTGGCCAAAAAAAAGCAGGTTTTTAACCGAGCTTTTGGCCAAGAGGTGGATGAAGCTTTTTACGATGAATTAATCGCCTATGTTGATCACAAGGTGAAAAGAAAAGAGTTAGGCCTTGAATAATCAGCAAAAATGCTTAAATTTGCTCGGTTTGGCCCAGCGAGCTGGAAAGGTAATTTCCGGTGAAGAACTGGTAGTCAAGAGCATCCAGACAGGTCAGGCACGCTTGGTTTTGTTAGCCAATGATGCTGGTCCTAATTTGAGTAAAAAAATAAACGATAAAACAAGCTACTACCAAGTAGCCATCTCCACAGGGTTTTCAACCTTGGAAATGAGCACAGCCATCGGCAAACCACGTAAGGTTTTGGCGGTGACAGATGCTGGATTTGTAAAGAAGATGAGGTCTATGATGGAATAGAACAGGAGGACAAGATATTGTCTAAGAAGAGATTAAACGAAATTGCCCGAGAACTAGGGGTGACCAGTAAAGAGGTCGTTTCAAAAGCCCAGGAACTGGGCTACGAGGTTAAAAGTCATGCCTCCACTGTCGAGCCAGAAGCCGCTGCAAGAATTGTCGCTGGTCTCGGTGGAACAAGTAAAGCCCCGGTCAAGGAGACTGGTGAAAAAGCTCCAACTGTGCCTAAGGCAGAGCCATTGGAAAAAACGCCAGCACCGGCACCTAAGCCTGTAGAGAAACAGGCGGAGGGTAAAGTTCCCCAAGAGCAGGCTTCTGCCAAGGAAGCTGAAGCTAGCGCGCCAGCGCCTAAGCCCGCTCAAGCAGTGGCTCGTCCACAAAGCCGAAATTTTAAGGCAGAACGTGAAGCTAAAGCTAAAGCCCAAGTTCAAAAACGTCAGGGTCAGCGCCCTGACAACCGCAACAGAGAGCAAGGCAAGGAGCGCAGCAACAACAATCAGCAGCGTGACAATCGTCGTTTTAACGAGCGCTCCAATGACCGTCGCCAGGACAAGTCTGCTCAACAGACAGGCCTTGGGCAAAATCGTCGCCAAGAGCAAGGTCGGGGACAAGCTGACCGTCGTCAAGAGCGCCGTTCATCCCAACCAAATCAACCAGCACCGCGGATTGACTTTAAAGCGAGAGCAGCTGCTTTGAAAGCGGAGCAAAATGCAGCTTACGCAGCCAGCAGTGAGGAGCGCTTCAAGCAAGAGCAGGCGGCTAAGCTAGCCCAACAACGCGCCCAGGCCGAAGCCCAAGAACGCAAAAAAGCACAATTAGAAGAAGCAGCCAAGGCAGAGGCAGTTGTAGCGCCAATACCAACACCAACACCTGCACCTGTAGCTGAAAAGCCTGTTGACACCCGCCGCAAAAAGCAAGGCAAGGCAGATAAGACCAGAGAGGACTACCGAGACAATGAGGATGGTCCACGTCATAAACAAACTAATAAGAATCGAAGCAATCAACAAGTGAGAAATCAAAGAACGTCCAATTGGAATAATACCAAGAAAAATAAAAAAGGTGGTAAGAATCAGGTGCAAAAACCTGTTACAGAACGCAAGTTCCACGAATTACCGACTGAATTTGAGTACACCGCTGGCATGACCGTGGCAGAAATTGCTAAACGGATCAAACGCGAGCCTGCTGAGATTGTCAAGAAACTCTTTATGATGGGAGTGATGGCAACGCAGAACCAATCGCTGGATGGTGACACGATTGAACTCCTGATGGTAGACTATGGCATTGAAGCCAAAGAAAAAGTGCAGGTGGATGAAGCAGATATCGAGCGCTTCTTTGTCGAAGACGGTTACCTCAATGAGGATGAGTTGACCGAGCGTCCGCCAGTTGTCACCATCATGGGACACGTTGACCACGGGAAAACAACCCTCCTTGATACCTTACGTAATTCACGGGTGGCGACTGGTGAGGCTGGGGGAATCACTCAGCACATCGGGGCTTATCAAATCGAAGAAAACGGTAAGAAAATTACTTTCCTAGATACACCAGGTCACGCGGCCTTTACTTCTATGCGGGCGCGTGGTGCTTCTGTGACAGATATCACTATCCTAGTGGTGGCAGCAGATGACGGGGTAATGCCTCAGACTATCGAAGCCATTAACCATGCTAAGGCAGCAGATGTGCCAATCATTGTTGCCATCAATAAAATTGATAAGCCAGGGGCTAACCCAGAGCGCGTTATTGGGGAATTGGCAGAGCATAACGTCATCTCAACAGCTTGGGGTGGTGATTGTGAGTTTGTAGAAATCTCGGCTAAATTCAACCAAAACATTGACGAACTTCTAGAGACCGTTCTCCTTGTGGCAGAATTGCAAGAATTAAAGGCTGATCCAACCGTTCGTGCGATTGGGACAGTGATTGAAGCACGCTTGGATAAAGGAAAAGGAGCTGTTGCGACTCTCTTGGTGCAACAAGGAACCCTCAATGTCCAAGACCCAATCGTTGTCGGCAATACCTTTGGACGGGTCCGTGCCATGACCAACGACCTAGGCCGTCGGGTGAAGGTGGCTGGTCCATCAACGCCTGTATCGATCACTGGTCTAAACGAGGCGCCGATGGCAGGGGATCATTTCGCGGTTTATGCGGATGAAAAAGCTGCGCGTGCAGCAGGGGAAGAACGTGCCAAGCGTGCCCTCCTCAAACAGCGTCAAGCCAATAACCGTGTCAGCCTGGACAACCTCTTTGACACCCTTAAAGCTGGTGAAGTCAAGTCTGTCAATGTCATCATCAAGGCGGACGTGCAAGGTTCTGCAGAAGCCTTGGCTAGCTCTCTACAAAAGATTGACGTCGAAGGCGTGAAAGTGACCATCGTTCACTCAGCTGTCGGTGCGATCAATGAATCCGACGTGACTCTAGCGCAAGCTTCTAACGCCTTTATTGTCGGTTTTAACGTACGTCCGACGCCAATGGCTCGCCAGCAGGCAGAAGCAGACGAAGTCGATATTCGTCTTCACAGCATTATCTATAAGGTAATCGAAGAAGTGGAAGATGCTATGAAGGGGATGCTTGATCCAGAGTTCCAAGAAAAAGTGATCGGTGAAGCGGTTATCCGTGAGACCTTCACGGTTTCTAAGGTCGGAACAATTGGTGGTTTCATGGTCTTGTCTGGTAAGGTCACTCGTGACTCTAAGGTTCGTGTCATCCGTGATGGCATTGTTATCCATGACGGTGCCTTAGTCAGCCTGAAACACTACAAGGATGATGTCAAGGAAGTAACCAATGGCCGTGAGGGTGGTCTTATGATTGAAAAATTCAACGACCTCAAGATGGACGATACTATCGAAGCCTACATTATGGAAGAAATTAAACGCTAGTCTGACGATGTAGACGAAAAAAGAGGGTGACTGGAACGTTGGTCAAACAGTCCACAGCATTCCATTTGGCTGCCCCACCTCATAGCTTCAACTGCCAGATTGAGGTCGGTCAGGAAGAAGCGGTAAAAATGGGTGAAATTAACCTGGTAGATTAAGGTATTCGGTGTGTCTTATGACGTCGAGAGACTAGACTGTTGTTTCAAATGCTTCATCTTGCTTAGAAAGATAGAAGAGAGAAAGGAGGAGCTATGGCAAATTCATTTCGGACAGACCGTGTCGGCATGGAGCTCAAACGGGAAGTCAATGACATCTTGCAAAAGAAAGTTCGTGACCCTCGTGTCCAAGGAGTGACCATTACTGACGTGCAGATGGTAGGAGATCTGTCTTCTGCCAAGGTCTACTATACGATTTTGAGTGACCTGGCCTCAGATAATCAAAAGGCCCAGACAGGTCTGGAAAAGGCTAAGGGAACGATTAAACGTGAACTTGGTCAACGCTTGACCATGTATAAGATTCCAGATTTGACCTTTGTCAAGGATGAGTCTATCGCTTATGGCAATAAAATCGATGAGATGTTAAGAAATCTCAACAAAGACTAAGAAAAAATGCGCACCTTCCTAATTTCTAGGGGGTGTGCTTTGTTTTTCCGGGGGGATTCACTAGTCTGAGCAAGTCGTGCTGCTCTTGGGACGGTTGGGGAGCATGAGGACTTTTCACGTAAATCAGACGGTGACAGAACCAGGCAACTAATCTTTATGCCTGCACAAGACTGATGCTCTTAGAGTTTGATTTGAAACGAGTAGAAGAAAAGACTGATACGGATGATATGGCCCTACTGTTAGAACTCCCTTTAAAATGGTATACTGGAAGTAATCACATAAAGGAGTTTGTCAAATGTCACAACAATCAATCAAATTAATTGCTATTGATATGGATGGAACCTTGTTGAACAGTCAGAAGGAGTTAACACAGGAGACGATTGAAGTTCTACATCAAGCGGTTGCTAAAGGAATCAAGGTGGTCCTTTGTACGGGACGTCCTAAGCCGGGCGTGGTGTCCTATATTGACCAGTTGGGCTTTGGGGAGGCCGATGAGTATGCCATCTTGGACAATGGCTGTACGGTTTACCAGCTTAAGGATTGGTCGCTTGTAGCCCATCAGGCCTTGGCACCTGCTGAGATGGCTGAATTGGTCGCTGCTGCGGCAGCTTATCCCGAGATTTCAGTAACCTTTTTTGATGCGGATCACTATTTCATTGTTGGTGAGGAGATTCCAGAGCTAGTGGCTTATGATGCTGGTTTGGTCTTTACCCATCCTGTTCCAGTGACACTAGAGGAAGTCCAAGCTAGTCCTGTTCCGATTTTTCAGGGCATGTTTATGGGGGAAGCGCCAGCCTTGGATCGCTTTCAGGCGGAGCAGGGAGAGGCTCTCAGTCAGGCTTTTTCCACGGTGCGCAGCCAATCTTACATTTATGAAGCGTTGCCGTTAGGAACGACTAAGGCCAAGGGCTTGCTCAACTTAACCCAGCATCTGGGGATTGCACCTGAAGAGGTGATGGCCATCGGAGATGCGGCCAATGACTTGGAAATGTTGGCTTTTGCAGGGTTTTCGGTAGCTATGGGAAATGCCAGCGATGAGGTCAAGGCGGTTGCTGATGCTATCACGAGCTCCAATGACGAGGCGGGCGTGGCCAGGGCGATTGAAAAATGGGTGATTTGTAAATAATGTTCAGAAAATAACGAAATGCGTAAAAAAATAAAAGTTTTGGTATCTGTAGTTAAATAGCATAGAATATAAGTGTCAGCATAAATAATAAAGGAGACGCTTATGGCAACAATTAAGTTAACCCCAGAAGACCTACGCACTTCAGCTGTTAAATATAGTAACGGGGCTGAAGATATCCGTACAGTTTTAAATTCCTTGATGACAGGGCAGGAAACCATCCGTTCGAACAGGGAGGGCTCAGCTTTTGCTAGTTTTGATCATCAATTTACTGAGTTGTCACCAAAAATCAATGAGTTTGCTCAGTTACTGAATGACATCAATGCTCAGTTGAATAAGGTTGTAGATATCATCGAGCAAACAGATCAGGATATCGTTACGCAAATCGGAGGCTAATTTTGGATTATTGTCAACTGTAGTGGTTTGATGAAAAGCTGATGTCTGCAGAGAAGCAAATTAGGAGTCCACTGAAAAAGTTGTCTTTACAGCTTCAATAAAATGAGATAACGCGGAATCTAGTTCAGAAATGGCGAGATTTCTCGTTTTTTTTTTAACTTATTTTTGCTTGATAAGGGACCTAATCCTTTTTATATTAACCACAAAAATCGTCGTGGCTACGTGTAACTACATGTTGAAAAAGCCTAGTGCTCTAGCTATATCAAGACCATGTCTGTGTTTCAGTTCCGCATTTTTTCCGTCTATCTTATAGCGATGCATGTCCTTAAGCCTCTTCCGAAAAGGTGCTCATCACTTTTAAGTGTTATTGAATAGGTTTTAGTTCTAGCCCCTTCTTTATAACAGCCCCTTTTGGAGGACAGGTTTAGCAGTGCTTAATGTCATCAAACGATGACTTTTTCAGTGGGATGCTAAATTGGTTCTTTCTTGATATGTAGGATAAAAAGTCTAATGAATGGTATATCAATCATTAAATCTTATAAAAAATATAATACTCTGAACTGATCTACTAGTAATTAATGGCAAAGTAGCTAGAGTAATCTTAGAAATACTTGAAGATATCGAATGAACTGATTGTTTCTAATCGTTGTTCAAGTGTTAATGTTCAGACATTATGTTTTTTTCTATGTTTTATCAAGATAATAAATAACAACTTGACAATATATATACATATATATAATGTAAATAAGGATAAAAAAGGAAATATTAGAGTGAATAAAAAAGAGTTTAGGAAGTTTAGGAAGCTTAGCAAGTTGCAGCTTATGGAGTTGCTTTTAGAACAAGTCAAAGAAAACGAACGCTTAACAGAGGAAAACAATCGTCTGAACGGTGAGTTGGTCTCTCGTCAACTAATGCTTTCAAAAGTGGGTAATATTGCGGAAGCATCCCTTATAATTAATAAAGTATTTGAAGCTGCGCAAGAAGCAGCTGAACTCTATCTGGACAATGTAAAAAGAATAGCGAATGACGGTAACTGATATGGCAATTAATAATTTTAAAAAAAGAAGCCCATACTTCTCCATTGATGAGTTACCAGATTCGAAAAGCTTAGAAGAAGAGATAAAAAAGCGAAGATATCGAAACCAGTTTCAACAAACGTTACTGAGTACTGTTTCAATTCTAATCACGGTCTCAGCGGTTTCTGTTTTGATTGCAACGCTTTGGCTACCTGTCCTGCAAATTTATGGTAATTCGATGTCACCGACATTGGAAGCAGGAGATATTGTAGTGTCCTTGAATACAAAGTCCATTGAACAAGGAGACACTATTGCCTTTTATTTTAATAACAAAGTCCTTGTTAAACGGGTTATTGCCAAATCTGGTCAATGGGTTAATATAGATGATCAAGGGACGGTTACTGTTGATGGTAATCTGATGAATGAGTCATATGTTAAGAAGACATCAAAAGGTGATGTTGATATTGAACTGCCTTACCAAGTTCCTGAGGGAAAATATTTTGTTATGGGAGATCATCGGGATGTCTCTGTTGATTCAAGAAATTCGGCTTTAGGGCCAGTTGGAGAAGAGCAAATTGTTGGAGAACTACAATTTAGAATTTGGCCTTTAAATCGTTTTGGAACGTTTGAGTAAATTTGGGTATTTAAGCAATAAATGACGAAAGGAGAGCACTATGTCTTTCGGATATTTTTTGGGAAAGCTAAAGCTAATCCTAAAGGAAAAAAAGCATAAGAAACGAATCAAACAAATTGCCTCTGTGCTATCTGTTTTCATTGTTTTCATAACAATGTATTTTTTAATTTTGCCGGCCATAACGCTCAATCTAGAAGACCAAACAGCAGTCCTCCAAACATCTCAGGAAAATGCTCCTATCATTCTCGGTGAGGAAGCGTTAGATCACAAGAAGGTTTCTTCCTCGGTTGTGGAGAAAGAAACCGTAGCTACTGCGGAACTTCAAGTTGGGCAAACGAAAAGCAGCTCTCCGGTGGATTCGGAAGAATCTTCTTATCAGAAGGCGGGACGTTTTGAGGAAGAGTTAGATGATGTCCTAGTGACAGTAGATTATCCAGAAAAGACATTTTCTCAATCTGTCAAGCTTAGTGTCACAAGGTTGGTAGATTTTGAGGCCTTTCGACCAAAAATTGACCAAGTGTTAAGTAAAGATAATCGTGGTATGTCAGCGCTTTATGCTTATGATATCACTTTTGTGAATGCTTCAGGAGAGGAAGTAAAACCCCTACAAAAAGTGGCCGTTTCACTTAAATTTAAAGATTTTCCTAAATCACAAGAATTGCAGGAAGAATGGAAGCTGTTCCATGTTAGTAACGAATTAAATCAAGTGGAAGAAATAACCCAAAAGGAGACAACTGTCATCTCAGAGTTGCCTTCAGGAGAAGTGGCAGAGTTATCTTTCCAATCAGATTCGTTTTCTCCATACGTTTTAGCTGGAGTTACTTATCAAGATTTAAAGGATTTCTTGACAGAGGCTAGCATTGAGGGCGCGTCAACTTATGTTGAGGCAACAAAATTATTAGAGACTCATCTTAAACTAGGTTTTAATATCCCGAGTGCCAGCATTAAAAATAGCGCGACCTATGCAATGGAACTACCAGTTGATAGTTCGTGGGGATCTGCCTTACAACCAAATGTTGACTACACTGGTCGTGAACAAGGGAAGGATGCCTTTAAATTCCGGTTTGTTGAACTCAATGGGAAAAAGTATTTGGCTATTACTTTCTTGGAAAGTTACCTAAAGACAGTCGATCCCGAAAGCCCAATCAAAGGAACTGTTTATTATCAGGCAAATATCGGTGAAACAAACAAGACGTCTGATGGTAGTTATACGATTCCAATTATAGATAAGGTAACAGTTACTATTCCTTCTCAAGACATCACTACAGTGAAAACACCAGACGAAGCAAAGTATGATATCAGAAGTGAAAAGGCTGGGGCTATCAGATATGAAGGAGATGAAGCTTATCTAGATTACAAAATCACGATCTCGTCAGATAAGGGGACAAAAGGGGAGGTCAAACTATCAGATAGACTAACAGCTACGGGATTAACGGTCTCACCTCTTGAGATTGTCTCAATTATAAAACATGATTACAAGTATTGGTATGGGGATGAGGGAGTTAATCATCAGACCCTCACACAGACTTATCAGCCAAATCAGTCTGGCACAGCCTTTGATTTAACCTTACCACCTCTAAATGCTAGACAGGTTTATACAGTAACTTATCGCTATAAGGTCAGCGATATACCAGCTGGAAAACTATCTCAGGTCAACAACACACTCAATGTGGAATCACCTGATATTCCAAAACCTAGTCCTAAGGATGTTAATCTCTCAGTGACACGTAATACTTTAGCCAAATCAGGACGTTATGACGAGGCTTCAAATAAAATCACATGGACAATTACAGTCAATGACCTTAACAATGACATTGCTGGTGCAGTCCTGACTGATGATATGTTCAGTAAGATCAAAGTCGCAGAGTTAACATCGGATCAATCTCAGGGGTTCTCTATTGAAAAAAATCCTAATGGTACCGTGAAACAGATTAAATTTACGGCAACTAATGGAGGTAAAAACACCAACAAGTATATCTTTACCTATGTTACGCCAGCCGATGAAACGTCTAACGAATGGGGTACAACAGCTGGAAGTGTTATTAATAATGCAACGGTTACTGATAAAGGGGAGTCGGTAAAAGCGACTGCGACAGTAGGAACTGGAAAAGGCAATACGGGAAATCTTGAGAAAACATTCGCAGAGATAAATGCCACAGGACAGTCGGAAACGAAACGGCTAAAATGGAACATCAAGATTTCAATGCCAGGTAGCCAAAAAATTCCTAAAGGAACACAATTCCATGATTCTCTAACAGCTGGAAATTCCGCTAATTTTGAACATCATTATTTCACAAAAGCACAATTAGAGGATATATACAACCAATTAAGAGTTATTTTTGGAGATATTACATTTGTAGCTCAAGATAGTTCGTGGCAAAATAAACCACTAGACCAATTTACTGATGACCAAAAATACATTAGCTTTACCTATACACTTAATCAGGAGTTTAGGTCTAATCAGAGTGACATAAGTCTTGAGTATGAGTCAACAGCAAATGTCAGCAGTATCTCGACCTTTAAAAACAAAATCCGATCCTTAGACATTTCAAGTGAAGCGTCATACAAGTATGAAGCGACTGGTCGAGTAAGTAAGCGTGATGGGAATAATATTGTCTGGGATGGCATTGGAAATGACTACAATCCTAAAGATTCAGAGAATACTATCCAAAAGGATGGGCTGGTTAAGTGGGCGATTAAGGTCAAGCTAGATGACACAACCACTAAAGTCAGCTTAGTGGACACGCCACCTACTGGTTTAACTCTAGCAGAGCTTACTTATGGTAAACTTTATGGGCTCAATGACAGTAACCAAACGGTTATTTCGGGTGGTAATATTACCAAGTCATCCAGCTGGCAGACATATTCTGGAATTGATCTTAATGGTACAGTTGACGCAAATGGGGCTGTTTCATTAACGTTTTCATCAAATAATGGCCAGACATTAAAAGAACAAATAGGTAGTGAGGACTTCTATGTTCTATTAAGTTTTAAGACTGATGTTGTTCCAATTGATGAGGACGTCATCAAAACTTATAAAAACACCGTTTCAGTATCTGTCAATGATCAACCGGCCGGTGAAGATGATCACACTCAAAAAATTACCATTAAGCCTGGCGTTAAACTCACTAAGGCTGGTATGTGGTTAAACGATAATCGAGAAGTTGCTTACCGTTTAACCCTAAATCCTGATGCATTAGATTTAGCGGTTGGTAAGGATAGCTATGTATTGACGGATATTTTATCTTATCAAGAAGATGAAGCCACAAAACTTAGCTATGACTTGAAGAAAGATTCAGTCCAATTATTAGATAAAACTGGACAAGTTGTTGATCCGTCCCTCTGGTCTTGGACTGTCGAGAAGGTTCGGGGCGAAAATGGACAGATTGATAGTATTCTAAAAGTTAATGTGCCTGACAGTCAAACCTTTACGCTACAGTATAACTATCTTGTTACGAGAGAGGTATCAGCAAGTAATAAAGCTCAGTTATCCGTGAAAAACTCAGCTGAAATTGAGCGTTTGAGATCAGGTAAAGTTGATGTCACAACTCATATTAACTGGAGCATTGTTCAGGCAGGTGGAACATCTGAATCGATCAAATTCTTTAAGCTCATAAAGGTTGATGCTAAAAACTTTGGCATCGGACTTCTTGGGGCTACATTTGAGGTTCGTGAAAATAGCACGGATAAAGTGGTGGCTCGCTATCAAACGAAAGCAGATGGAACAATTTCTATCAATAGTTCGAGCACGGATGGTATCGCTGGTAGTAGGCCATTGGAGCAAGAGAAACTCTATTATGTTGTTGAAACGAAAGCTCCAATTGCTTATCAACTTCCTGATGAAGGAGAGGTTCCAAGATATTATTTCTATTTCTCAGAAACAGATAGACAACCGACTAATTTAGGGGACTTGGTGAGCAATCCTCCTGAAATGGTTAACTTGGCCAAACAAAGCAAACAGATATATGTTCCTAATGAAAAATTACCGGAAAAAACAGTGATTACAGTCGTCAAAAAATGGCAGGATACTGATAGTAAACCTACTGATAGAGTCGATGCTACAATCACTATTGACTTGATTCAAATAGCGGTATCTGCTGACGGTCAACGTTCTGAGAAGATTTTGAAGACAGTAACAATCGGTAAGGGAGATCAATGGACAAAAACATTTGAAGAACTACCCCTGAGAGGTGTCAATGATTCTGGTCAAGCGCTCTCTTATGCCTATAGGGTTAATGAGCATACTCTTTCTGGATATGACATTTCCTATTCTGTAGGAGAAGAAGGTGTTACTTCAGGTGAGGTTATCGTTACGAATAAAGCTCAAAAAGCCTATGAACTACCGAAAACGGGTGGGGATGGGACAACTCTTTTCTACGTGACGAGTGCTACCCTTATCTTAGTACCGACAATCGGATATATCCGATTACTTTATAAGAGATATAGGATAGGGGGAGATTAAAAGTGTGTCTACCTAGCCTTAAGAAGAAAGGCGGTGATGATTATAAGGAGCAGTAAATCACCTCCATTTCATCTCAGTTATCCTATAACTATGCTATATTGAAAAGATCAAAGGAGATCACATGAAACATTTAAAACGTATGTTAGGGGCATTTTTAGTCGTCCTTGTAACATTAATTAGCACAAAATCAATTTTTGCTACAGAGCAATCCTATACTATTACAATCAATGGTGCAATAGATGGACATACTTATGAAGCTTATCAAATCTTCAAAGGAGATTTGTCTGGTGATACACTTTCCAACATTGAATGGGGTAATGGTGTGTCTGATGCTGGTAAAAAAGCTTTGGGAGATGCGGTGACAAAAGCGGAATCATTGAAAGAGACCGCTGATGCGGAAGCATTTGCAGGAGCAGTGGCACCATACTTACAAAATCCAATCGCTGCATCTGGTAATACAATTACAGCTCCAGTAGCTGGTTACTACTTGATTAAAGATAGGGATGGCTCTCTTAGCGCAACGGATAAGTCTTACACTTCATACATCTTGGAAGTTGTCAAAAATGTAACAGTAACACCAAAAGCAGATGTTCCAACTGTTCAGAAAAAAGTAAAAGATACAAACGATACAACTGGTGAAACTTCAAATTGGCAAGATTCTGCTGACCATGATATCAACGACAATATTCCTTTCCAATTAACAGCGACACTTCCAAGCAATTATAGCTCTTACAACACCTATTATCTTGAATTTGCTGATACAATGTCAAAAGGTTTGACATTTGACCAAGCTTCAGTAAAAGTTACAGTTGATAATGTTGCAGTAGATGCATCTAAATATGCAATTACTACTTCTACTGAAGGATTCTCTCTCAAATTTACTGATTTGAAAACAGCTGTATCTGCTGCTAAAGCAGGTAGCAAAGTAGTTGTAGAATACAACGCAACTCTTAACAAAAACGCAATCATTGGTTCTCTTGGTAATCCTAACGATGTGAAGTTAATCTTCTCAAATGATCCAAACTATACTGGAGATGGTTCGAACACACCTACAGGTGAGACCCCAAAAGACCGTGTTATTGTATTTACATATCAAGTAATTGTTGACAAAGTTGATGAAAAGAAAGCCCCACTTTCAGGTGCTGAATTCAAACTTTACAAAAAATTACAGGATGGTAGTGAAAAAGAAGTTGCCTTAGATACAAATCAATCTACCGAAACTCACTTTGCTTTTAAGGGACTTGACGATGGTGATTATATTCTCAAAGAAACTAAGACAGAAAGTTCTAAAATGAAGTTAGCCAGTTGAGAGTATGCAAAAACATCTCAGAGAGATATAATGTAGTTCACCACAAACACATTAAAAGGAACTCTGAGATGCAAAACCATTATACTACAAAAGGCA
>NZ_JAAXPR010000031.1 GCF_012396585.1 Streptococcus ovuberis | reverse complement strand
AAGAAAACGACCATAAGAATGGTCGCCTTCATCGAAAATTGGATTAACAACTATCCAAAGAAATGTTTGAACTATTTATCTCCTAGACAATTTTTACTAAATGCCTAACTTAGACTTGAAATTTAGCAATCAGTTACAAAAATCATCAAGCAAAACAACTGAAAATATGACAGACTATAAAAAAGATAAAGTTAGTGATAAAGCCTTCAACTTCTAGAACAGTTAATAATAAGTACCCAAACATCTATAAAATAATACAGATAAAACCTTCCTGCAACTCCTCACTAGATTAATCTACTAGTCCTTCCTCACCCCCGATTAAAAAACTGAAGGATCGTCTCAAAACCTGCTAACCAGAAAAACTGACTAAAAAACACTTATAATCAGTTTAATCTTATAAGTGTTTATACGCAATAGTTTCAAAATTAGTTGTGATTTAACCTATAAAACTGCTAATGGCTTGAACAACAGACAACCAATTGAAGAGAAGTGCTTTTTGAGAGCATTGTTTACTCCTGAGGTTACCTTACCACACCATAATTTTAAACAGACGCTCCAGTTTTAATCAGCTTTCTTAGCCCAACGTTCAACATCTGCTTTGGTAATGTTATGAAAGACCTTGACTCCCCGTTCATAAGGGACATCCGTTTGTTGTCTTACAAAGTTAAGTACCCGAGCTAAGGCAAAGAAATAATCAGACAGCCGATTAACAAAAACGAGAACCTGCTGGTTGATTTCGGTCGTCCACATGGTGCTGACAATATGGCGCTCTGCTCGTCTGGCAATCGTTCTCGCCACATGAATCATAGCCGCCAATTCATCACCACCAGGTAGGATAAAGGTCTCAAGCGCTGGTGGAATGGCCGCATAGGTATCGATTCTCTCCTCAATCCAGGTCACCATAGCTTGATCAACCTTGTAGGGGTAAACCCCTTGAGGGGTTGATAAATCTGACCCGCAATCGAATAGATAATGTTGCAACTCCAAAAGCTCCTCTTTAAAGGCATCCCCTTCTGGCATCTTGCTCACCACATAACCAATCCAAGAATTTAATTCATCAATAGTACCATAGGCATTGACTCGCTCTGCATCTTTGGCAACACTCTGGCCACCAACCAACTTGGTCAAGCCTTTATCACCTGTCTTCGTATATAATTGCATCACATCTTTCCTTTCTTTATTCACATTACTTCATCAGTCTGGTAGAGGCATTTCTTCAAACAACAGAGAGTTTGATCATCTCAAGAGAACCTCTAAAATCTCAGTTCCCGATATAAAAAACATTGATTTAATCGGCTTTTAACTTAAGAAAAGTAGGCAGAAAGCTACTTTTCAGAGACCACCTCAAGACACCATCTGTACTAAGCTATCCTCACGTCACACCCATCCGATACGCGTAATAGGGTAATGAAGGCATCTCATATCAGCTACTATTCAATTACTGCACGAATTGTTTTGGCTAATCGACGTTTAATCGCCCTAAGCGATTGCTAGCTCATCAATAGTCAATTGAGTGTCACTCTAGACACAAGCATTTAATAATCTCAGCATGATTGAAATCCACCTTACTGTTCTCAGAAAGTAGTTGTTATAAACTCCTAGGTGAGCTAGAATACCATCACTTAACAAGAGAGTATCCGCTAATCCAAGAACTATAAAATAAATGAATAACGACATCTCATCATGTCAATCTGAACAACAATAGACCATCGCGTAGGACTCTACTTTTTCACAAAAACCACCAGCAATAGATGAACTATATCTTATCGCCTGAGAACTTCAACAATGAGGGCAATGCCTCACCGAATATCCACATAGTCGTCAGGATTAAGATGTCCTTGAGCAAATGTTGGCATATGTTCCATCGTATACACGGCATTTTCCATGATAAAGAATGCCAAGGGGCATCCCGAACCTTCCCCCAACCGCATTCCAAGCTGTAACATCGGTTGTAAGCCCAACTCTTGACAAATCATCGCATAGCCTGGCTCAGTTGATAGGTGAGAGGCGAACGCATAATCCAACACGGCCGGTGCTAGGCGACTAGCAATCAGTAAACCAGTCGCCGAAATCAGCCCATCAACGACACAAGGGTAACTGTGGCGCGCACAAGCCAAGTAGGTCCCCACCATTCCTAACATATCTAAACCACCAACTTTAGCTACCACGTCCAAAACATCTTCGTAAGGAGCATGGTGAGCAATCGCTTCCTGAATGATCATAGCCTTATGGTGCTTGCTGTCCTCCGTCAAACCAGCCCCATAACCCGTCACCTCAAACGGATCTTTATCAAGCAAAACGCTGATCACCGCAGCTGAAGTAGTGGTATTGCCAATCCCCATCTCACCGGTACCGAACAAGCAGTAGCCTTCCTCCATCAAAGCACAGGTGCGCCTATAACCAACCATTATGGCCTTGATAGCTTCGTCTCTTGACATGGCGGCTTGGTGCCTGAAATTCTTGGTGCCAGGCATCACCTTATCCTCTACTGAAGGGTAGATATCACGCTTGCACCCAATATCCACGACACAAAGGTCCGACCCTACATGACGAGAAATGGCACACAAGCCCGTCTGACCAGCTAGCATGTTTTGAGCAACAATATAGGTGGTCTCCTGAGGATTGGCAGACACCTGCTCCTCAACGATGCCATTGTCAGCCACGTAGACCAGAACAATCTTTTTCTCTAAGTCAATGATTCCATCAAACAGGGCATAAAGTCTGGCATAAATCAGCTCCAGCTGACCAAGCGCTCCTGGAGGCTTAGCCAATCGGTCACACCAAGCTTGACCAGCTGCTCGTTTAGCGTGATTCATAGGGGAGATCCCTTGAATCAACTCCAATAAATCATCCATCACTCGCACTCCTTTCGCCAGGTGACTCCTTCGTAGCAGAGCTGTGCCAAATAACGTTTGCCATAATAGTCGCCTATCGGTCCGTCTTTTAAAGCCTGCTCAAGCCTTGGCAAGTTAGGCAAAGCTTCCTTGGTCAATAAGATTCCAACCACTGACCCGCTATGGGCAACATTAACTCCAAGAGCAGCGTGGCCTTTAGCTAGCTCCAACAGCTCAGGTAGATAGGGTTTGGGCAAGCGTTGATTGTTGAGCAACGCACTTTGACTGGCTACCTGCCCCAACAACTGAACATCTTGCAACTGACAAGCCTGCTTAAAGACTTCTAACAAGTTTATCGAATCCTTCCATGGGTAAGCAGAATCTATAGTCATTCGAGGAAGACTGATGGTCTCAATCAGCTGCTCAGGTTCCAACACATAGACAAATAACTTTGGCTTCCAATTTGTTTGATAAATGACTTCGCCCGTCAAAGGGTCTATCACTGTCCAATCTGCAAAAGCTACGGAATCTGTTGGCTCAATCTCAGCACACCAACGCGTTAATTGTTCAGCCGTCAATGGCTCTCCTATTGTCACACTAACCGCTTGCAAACAGGCCACCAGATCAGCTGTACTGCTAGAGTAGCCCTTCCCCACAGGAACCGTTCTACCATAGCTCATTGGCATTGACATAGAGGGAAACCGTTCTCTCAGTGCCCTTGTCATTTTTTCAGGTAAGTCCCACTCAAAAGTCCCTATGCTCCCAATGTCTACCCAGCTTCCCCGATCAATGCCATAAGATAGCAAATACTCCTTTTGACCATCTGTGCACTGGAACAGCTCCCCACACGAAGCTGGACAGCTCGCCTTCACCCAACTCATTCAGATTCTCCCTGGTCTAGAACAAGGGCGAGGGCGGCTAAAAAGCGTTGGTTTTCTTCCCTGCTACGAATGGCAACCCGATAATGATGATCTGTCAATCCATTATAATTGGCACAAGAACGGATCAGTACCTGATGCTCTAAAAGAGCCTCTCGCAAATCAAGCTGTCCATGATAACGAAAGAAAATATAGTTAACACTAGGAGGGACAACCGTCAAAACCGAGAAGGCCTTCAAAGAGTTGTACAGAAACGGTTGCTCTTCACAGAGCCACACTGCCGTTTGTTCTTGATAAACCTTGTCTTCAAGAAGCACAGGAACTGCAGCTTGGGCAAGGGCATTGACCCGCCAAGGCTGAAGGCCTTCTTGCAAATAAGCACTGTAAAGTGGGGAGTAACTGACGCTATACCCCAAACGCAGACCTGGAATGGCATAAAACTTAGTCAAAGAGCGAACGACAATGACGTTTGGATAGTCTGAAAGCAAGGAAATAAATGAATAGTCCGATTCATTAACAACAAAATCCATAAAAGCCTCATCCAGGATGAGAAAGGCCCCACGATTTCGGAGGGCTGTCGCCACTGCCACCAAATCCTTTAATGGCCATAAGCTACCTGTCGGATTGTTAGGGTTACAAATAACTACCACATCACCGGCTTGCAAAGAAACAACTTCTGCTAATAAGGCCTCTAAATTGGGGTGATATGTTTCTCCTTCAAGCGCAACATAATGGCACATAGCTCCAACTTGCCTAAACGCTTCTTCATATTCCATAAAGGTTGGTTGTAAGAGCACGACCTTTTGGGGACGAAATAGCCTAGCCAACTCATAAAAGGCTTCAATAGCACCGTTCCACAGACCAACATGGTTCACTTGACAGCAATGATACTCTGCTAAAAACTCACGAGCTTGCCGGTAGTGACTATCTGGATAATGTTCCAGCGCAGTAATACTCTCTTGTAGACAGCGTTTCAATTGCTGAGGCAGACCAAGGGGATTGATATTGGCGCTTAAATCCAAGAAATCACGCTGATTCCCTCCTCGTTGCGCCGCAACTGCTGCAACATTTCCACCATGTTCTATCATTTCAATCCTTCCTTTCATTTTAAGCCTCAGCCTCACAAAGATATTAGATCCTTATCGACAGTTCCTAAAAACAGCTTTTTAACCTAGTATAACACCAAAGCCCTTCGCTTATCAAGTGTCGCTAGCCTCATCTTCCAGATAGGTCTTAAGCGCTTCAACACCTGTATCAGCCACAGCAGATACTTCAAATATCCGCCTAGCTCCAGCCTGCTCCAACTGCTCTCGTGCTCGTTTTACAGCTGTATCGTCCGATACCAAATCAACCTTGGTAATGACACCAATAACAGGCTTCGTAAACAGCGACGAGAAGCCTTGTGGAAAAGTTTGCATCTGCTGCGTCGCCGCCACTAATATCCCGATTACATCTGCTTCTGCTGCTGTTACCGTCAAGGCGTTGTAATAGCGACGATGCTGCAAAAATTCTCCTGGCGTGTCAATAATCGCATCATGAAACTGAATCGCTTGAGTTTTATAATAAGTAATATCTAGCCCCTTCAACCGCTGAGTCAAAGTTGTCTTACCAACACCGACAGGCCCCACAAACATAATTTTTTTCATTATTTTTCTCCACTTGATTACAACACTCGACTCCTCATCAACAAGAAGCAACCTCAAAATTGGTTAGGGACCCCTGAAAATCAACCCCATCTCTAGCTTAATTGAACTGTCGACAAAAGCCTGCTCAATAGCCAGGAGATACATTTCTTCCCAACCTGCCCAGTGCCATTGACTTCCCTAAGTACGTCCCTTGGTATTTTTAAATAGAGCGCTAAGACATTAGGATCATCTAACAACTGATTAGCTCTCTGGTTATTCTTTCAATACCCTCACTGCTGATCTACCCAGCTAAACAAGTCAAGACTGAAGCAGTCTGCTTAAGGAATGCCCCAATCTAAACCTTAAAATGTGGAAACCAGATTGGCACTCCACTTTTAGAAGAACTAGGCTCAACAGCCTATCAACTGCCTTCTTTAACGATCAGATAGCCTTAGAAGTGTACACTATATGAATCACCTTATTCGCCAGTTATCACAACAGGAACATTAGCACTTCGGCTAGCCATTAAAAATCACTGATTATGCCCAGCTTAACGTTACTCTTTCATCAACTGTGCTTCTTTCTGATCCAGTTTAATGGTTTCACGTGCATCACGAAGGATTCCTTTATTCTCATCACGTCCTTGCAAGAAATAAACAGCATCCTCTCGACCATAAGTGTCTACCGCCTCCTGAGCTAGAAGGGCGATGCCTTTATTAGGCGTCCGTAGAAGGTTAAAGATAATCCCCATCTGCAACTCATCAAAATCTTTTAACATAGCATAATCCCCATTGCTATCACCAGCGATAAGAATTGGCGCCTGACCGCCATGATGTTTTGCGATAAACTCTTTGATTGTCTTGGTTTTTCCCTCACCCTGTGTCTGATAATAATCTGGGTCTAATTGCGGCTGAATAACCCCTTTATCATCCTTAGTAAGCATCATGGCATAAATGTTCTCAGCTGGCACATTATAACCATAGGTCGTATTCGTGGCATACTCGTAGATAACATCGTAGTAAGATGCTGAACAAATGTAGACATCAATACCATTAGCCATTAGAGTGGCAAAAAGGTTCTGCATTTCCTTGACTGAGCGAACTCCCCGCTTAAACTGCACACTGACCTGACCAGCTTCGCCTTTAAGATCCGCTGGACTCTCCCAAGTCTCATAAACCAAATCATCCGCCAAAGCTGCCTCGATAGACTTGGCTGATAACTGATGAACCTCCTCTGAAGTCATCCCTGCGTAAAGGTAGGTCACCCAAGGGTAGCTGACATCCGAACTAAAGGTTCCTCCAACCGCCTCATACAAGTAACGTAGCTTGGCACGAAAATCTTGATATTCATTAAGTTTTTGTACCTCAGCTAAGGATTTTTTCCCAGAAAGTCCTTCATACTCCTCATAAAGCACGCGGTAATCAGAAACAAGGTCGTGGGCAATTCTGTCAATATTAACCGCCTGACCATCATGATTATTGTACTCCTCCACAAAATCATCTAGGGGCAGATTGGTTCGAATGGCGCTGTCAAATTCCTCTGGGGTCATTTTAAACACGAGGTTAGCTGTTTGATAGGTGAACGTGGCCTCACCGATATCATTAATGACCGTTGTGTTGTCCCAGTCAAAGACAGCGTAAGGTTTTTGATTAGCATCGTAGGTGGCACTTTCTTTGCCATGTTCCTGGATTAGCTGAGATAGACGCTTATAAAGCTTATCTTCCCAGAGCCCTTTCTCCAGCACAACCGAAGACGTTGACACCTGGCTAGTCTTAACCTCTTGGCCGCTATCAGTCTTCGGCGCTGACTGACAAGCACCTAATAATAGCGTTGCTCCACAAAGCAAGATAATACCAGTTCTTCTCATAGAAAACCTCCTTAAATAAGATATGATAATATAAAAAAACAAAAAGACAGCAGAAAAACCCCTTGATCGAGAACGTGCGCACCGTTGCGAACAAGTAGGCTTCTTTGCCATCTAAATTGTTATGAACAATCTTATTATACCGTATCAGAAATCCATAGTCAACTAAAAATAAGAAAAAATTAAAGCGTTATCATTTTGGATCGTTTTACAGCAATTACCATTTCTTTTATCTAAGTGATATTTATTGTAAAACAGTTTTGATACTAGTAACTTCCCTAATCGGCCGACTCTATTTACTTTTTCTAGAATAAGCAGAAAAGAACTATTCTTACCTGCAAAAGCAGATTTACACTTAGTAAAATCAAAAACAGCAAGTCTTAGAGACTGACAACATGCCAGACTTTAATATCTAAGTTCAACTTAGGAATCATGAATTTTAAGTAGCCGTTTTCTACTCAAAGGTTTCAAAATCGAAACGCTCCACACCTAATTTAATTAGTCAGTAGTTATTTTTGATTTTGAATGAGTATTAACAGTGCTTGGGCTACCAACTGGTAGTACCTCTAAGCAAGATTTTATCTCATTCACTTCATAGGCTTGATGATCAAATAAAACAAACATCGATCAACTAATGCATATAAACAGCTTTAAAAAGCCGGGGTCGAGCTTTTTTCATTTAACGACAAACAACTACTCCATCACGTGGATACCCTAAACTTATCAGCTTCAGTGACTATACCAGTAAGTAAACCAAAAAAACGATACAACCATCCCTTTGTTTAACCGCAAAATAATGCCTGTCTTCTTCCAGTCCTTCTGAAATGACCTACTAAGGTCACCGACTAATATATATCATTATATCATCAGCGGAGTAATCATTAATGGTCGGCTTAGCACAGCGTATCGCGTCATACAACAATAGTCACATTGAATTCGGGGCCTCTCTATCCCTATTTTCTTGACAAACCTGTCTATAAATTAAGAATCTGCCTTCATCAAAATGATTTGCCAATGCCTACTCCTTTTAGATCGCTTCTCAACAGATTGCTGTAGATATTTTAATCTAACAATAAAAAGCAAAAAACACAGCAGCAAGGAATCCTACCGCTATGAATACAGATTCTAAGAAATATCGTCAAGCCATAGATCTAATGGCAAGTGAAAAGCGGTTTTCCAGAAACTGCCGTAAATGTTTGAGGATTATCCTCACAATATTCTTTTTTTCCCTTTTTTAGCCTTTCTATGCGATACTAGCCCTCCCTTTCTACCGTACTTCTGGTAGTCAGAGAAGAATTTCTTGAAAGCTAATCGCCGCTCCTCATTTGACCAACTCACTATGGTCAAATCTATCGTGTAAACACTCCCATCAATCAGTGTCATATCAACACTGCTGATATCGGTATAACGATCCCATCATGCCATTCATGATCGTTTACAATCTTAATGTCTGACCAAGGAATAAATGGCTTTCTAAACCATGACCTGATCTGAACCCCTTCAACGGCTAGTTTCATAACAGGAGCGCCTGATAGAATCTGATAAACAAGCGTTATGCATCCGATCACTCCCAAAACACCTATTATTAAGCATACTAAAGGAATGAGAAAATGATTCTCTAAAAATCCTAAGATAGCCCAATATACAAAACCAATTGCAAGGGCTGAACTACTTACTAATTCAAGCAAAGTTACGCAAAGGCCTCTCTTAATCAGGACTTCTTTCACTCAACTCTCCTTAATCTTGACTAAAATCTCAGCTTCTTCCTCGCTTAACTCATAATTATCCAGTAAATCTGGTCGCCTTTCTAATGTTTTCCTAAGAGATTGTTCTAAGCGCCATTTTCGAATATTCTCATGGTGGCCACTCATAAGGACATCAGGGACCAGCATCCCACGGAAATCATAGGGCCTGGTGTACTGAGGGTATTCCAAAAGACCTGATGAGAAGCTATCATCCTGATGGCTAGCTTCCTTGCCAATCACTTCTGGAATCAGGCGGACAGTAGCATCCACCATAGTCATGGCAGCCAACTCTCCCCCTGTCAGGACAAAGTCTCCTAGCGACACTTCATCGGTCACCAGACTTTTAATCCGCTCATCGTAGCCTTCATAATGGCCACAGATAAAGATCAGCTGGTCTTCCTGAGCCAATTCTTCTGCGACAGTCTGGTCAAATCGGCGTCCCGCTGGATCCAGTAAAATCACACGGGGTTCTGCTATTTTCTCCAAAGCCTCGATGGCGTCAAAAATAGGTTGGGCTCGTAACAACATCCCTTGACCGCCACCATAAGGCTCATCATCAACGTGACGCGCCTTTTCAGCATACTCGCGGAAATTGTGGTAATTGATGTCCAAAATCCCTTTTTCCTTGGCCTTGCCAACAATGGAATGCTCCAAAGGGGCAAACATCTCTGGGAAAAGAGTCAAAATGTCAATCTTCATCGTCCAAGCCCTCGAGGAGTTCGACATCAACCCGTCCAGCTGGGATGTTCACATTGAGTACCACAGGAGGAATGTAAGGCAAAAGTAGGTCACGTTTTCCTTTTCGTTTAACGACCCAGACATCGTTAGCACCCGGCTGAAGAATTTCCGAGATAGTCCCAATCAGCTGGTCATTCTCATAAACCTCAAGACCAATAATCTCATGATAGTAGAAATCGCCCTCGTCAAGGTCAGTCAGGTTGTCCTCGGCAATCTTGAGGGAATGCTCCTTGTACTTTTCCACTTCATTGATGTGGTAAAGTCCCTTAAACTTAACGATGTCAAAGTTCTTTTGCTTCCTATGGCTGGCAATCTCAACTTCCATGACAAAGTTTTCCTTCTGGTCAAAAAGGGCCAGCTTACTACCTTTTTTAAAGCGTTCTTCTGCAAAATCGGTCACCGATAAGACCCGCAACTCGCCCTGTAAACCTTGGGTGTTGACAATTTTTCCAACGTTAAAATAATTCATAACAACTCACTTCCTATTTCTATTTGCTAGCGTTCTCCTCAAGAGATAACCTAGACTCCTTTTTGATGCTGTCGATGTTTTGCGGAACCATCACTCGGATCGCTAAAGGAATGACCTTTAAGGAAAGAGGCAAGTAGACACTCTTATCGCCATCAATTCGTGTCCTAGCCCTCTGGCTTTTCGCATGCTTAAATTGACTAATTTCTAACTGAGCTGTTCGAAAGTGCTGAACCTCAGCCAACTTCCGTGTATCCCCTGCCAAGAATCTTGGCAAATACCACCAGGTCTTCCAGATGTTAAAACGAGAGACCAGGTAAACACTCATCAAACCATCATCTGGTTTAGCTTCACGGTCAAAGTGAACCTGACCTGCTACAGCATTCATCATTGTTATCAGTAAAACCTTGGCCTTTACCTGGCGATAGTGGTTACCATAGCTGAGTGTCAAATAATAATTGCGGTTACGGCGAAGTGTCGCATAAGCATACTTAAAAAATGCTAGCACGCCCAAGCGGCGCTTCTCTTCCTGCTTGACTTCCAGAGCCAGATCAGCCAGCATTCCTAATGTCAAGCTTGATATCATATATTGGTCGTTTACCTGACAAAGGTCTATGGGGCGTGGAATTCCTCGAGTCAAGTTTAGTGTGGCTTTTTGCCAATCCAGAGGAATTCCTAGGGCTTTGGCCACATTATTGACTGTCCCTGAAGGGAGTATACCTAGAGAAGCTTTTCCACCGCCTGCATAGAGACCTGAAGCAATCTTGTTGATTGTACCATCTCCTCCAATGGCGACAATCAAATCAACTCCTGAAAGACTTGCTGCTTTTGCCATATCAAAGGCATGACTAGCAGATTTTGTCCGGATGATAGAAATGGCTTGGGATTCAAATCCTTCTTGTAAAAAATGCGTCCTCAATTGTTCTAACTCTTGATCTTTAGGTCTATTTCCAGATTGAGGATTGTAAAAAATGGCAACACTTTTCATCAAAATAGCCTCCCTCGTTTCATCTTAACATTATAGCACATTTTCCCCCAAAAATAGCCCGATCAGAATAAAGAACCCTGGAGAAATTCCGTTGGTGAGTCACTCCAAAACACCGAGTACCTTTTCTACGAGTCAATCCAGCAGGCCTTCACTGACAGTCCTCCACAAGCCGACTTGGCTGAGCAGCTCCAATCACTGGGCTACTTGGAGTAGCAAGCCCCAAAACAAATCAGGATTGTCTTGCCAAAACAGCCCATCCCCTTTCAGTTGGGAACAGGCTGGTCTTATCATTTGAATCGTGTTAGAGTCGCTTTATCTTTCACCCTTGTTGCGGATGACAAAGCCGGTCTTTTTCTCACTAGAAGTACGTTTGTGTGGCTTTTTATTGTCTTGACGACGGCCATCTTTTTTGAAACGGTCGTCCCGACGCTTCCCATCTCGTTCAGTTCCCCGACGGCGGTCACGATCGCGACCATCACGTTGGTTAGACTTGCCACGGCCGCCACCTTTTCCACCAAAACCGCCGCCTGATGGCTTGAACGGTAATGGTTTTTCACGGGCAATCTCGACTTCTGGCAAATGGTCAGGATCTTGAACCGTCAAGGTCAGGATGTACATGGCCAACTCTTCTGGTGAAAATTCATTGGCCAAGGCTCTTGCATCCTTGCTAAACTTATTAAAGTTGGCTCGGATGGACTCGTCTGCAAAATCACGCTCAATCTTTTTAAGCGCAACTTTTTTCTTAGCTTGAAAAGCCTCTTCTGCTGTTGCAGGTTTCAAGCCTTTCATCCGTTTCTTGGTTAAATTTTCAATAATGGACAGGTAACCCATCTCATTTGGTGCGACAAAGGTAAAAGATTGACCTGATTGACCCGCACGCCCTGTCCGACCAATTCGGTGAACATAACTCTCAGGATCCTGTGGAATATCGTAATTGTAGACATGGGTCACCCCAGAGATGTCCAAGCCACGCGCCGCCACGTCAGTAGCCACCAAGATATCCAAATTCCCATTTTTAAAGTCACGAAGCACACGCAGACGCTTATTTTGATCCAAGTCCCCATGGATACCTTCAGCGCGGTAACCACGAATTTTCAGGCCACGGGTCAATTCATCCACACGACGCTTGGTTCGACCAAAGACAATGGACAAGTCCGGCTGATCCACATCCATCAAACGTGTCATCGTATCAAATTTTTCATCTTCTTTGACCCGCAAGTAATACTGATCTACCAATTCCGTGGTCAATTCCTTAGCTGCAATTTTCACATGCTCCGGTTGTTGCATAAACTTGATACCGATCTGCTTAATCGGTTCTGGCATGGTTGCCGAAAATAGGAGGGTCTGACGTGCCGTTGGGGTCTGTTCAATAATGGCTTCAATATCTTCCAAGAACCCCATATTGAGCATCTCATCCGCCTCATCCAAAATCAGGGTTTCAACACCATCTAACTTTAACGCTTTGCGTTTGATTAAGTCCAGAAGGCGTCCAGGTGTTCCAACAACCACATGAGCCCCTGATTTCAGTGCCTTGATTTGCTTTTCAATACTGGAACCACCATATACCGAACGCACCTTCACCCCTTTGCCACGGCCAAAGCGGAACAATTCTTCCTGACTTTGGACAGCCAATTCGCGGGTAGGCGCAATGATCAAGGCTTGCACCTTAGGATTATCAACCACAATCTTATTCAGAGTAGGAAGGCCAAATGCAGCTGTTTTCCCAGTTCCTGTCTGCGCCTGGCCGATCACATCCTTGCCTTCCAAGGCTAATGGAATGGTTTGCTCCTGAATCGGAGAAGGCTCAGTAAAGCCTGCTTTTTCTACTTCTGACAGGATATCTGCTGCCAGATTCAATTCTGTAAATTTCACTAATGTCTTCTTTCTAAAAAGGCAGTGCGAAGCTGCCTTATAAGGCTTATTCTTTGTTGTTTTCTATGCAACCTATCTAGTATAACATAAAAACAGGCAGTTTGCCTGTTTTTGCCTTATTATTTTCGATCGTCCTTAGGTCAAGGAAATATCCCCCATCTTGCTGCTCAGACCAATCTTGGCAATTGGGTTAGAAACCTGGTGTTGGTAAATCTTGCGCGATGCCTGATCCCAAGAAAGATCCAAACCACCAAAGTCAACCTTAACCTCCAGCGATAATTGATCCAACAGCTGGTTAAGACCTGCTATCTCGATATCTCCCGATAGGGTTGAGAGATTTATCTCGCCTACAAAAATCAGGTACTTAGCAGAAATATCACCAGACAAAAGCGATAGGGTCACCGTATCGATTGATGTATCTACTAAGACTATATCACCTGCAGCCAGTTGACCTGATAGCTGACTGAGCTGACTCCGGCCAATCTCCATATCTCCCGAAGCCAACTCCAGTTTGACGTCCGTAAGCTGACTATCCTTGATGGACAGATCTCCTGCACCTGTAGACAACTTTCCTCCCTCCAAACGGACATGAGATAGGTCCATATCTCCTGCACCTGTAGCTAACTGGGCGCGACTAACTTGGCTGGCTTGAAGGGAAATCTCCCCACTACCGGTCTGACAAGACAAGCTCCTGGCTTCCAGGCCAGTCAGGTTCAAATCACCCGCCCCTGTGCTCAATTGGCCTTCTTCTATCACCATATCCTGAACCGTCAGATCACCTGCTCCCAAGCGTCCCTCTAGCTGCTGCAAGGCACTTCCTTTTGGCATCTTGATTACCAGTGTATGGGTTGCCCAATTCAATCGCATCAGACTAGAAAAGAGAGAGAAGCTGTACTTCCTTTTCTCTTTTTCCTCAACAGAACGAAGCTGGAGCTGACCATCCACTACCTGATAGTCAAAGGGAAGCTGCTTTCCATCTTGCGGCTTAAAGTAAGACAGACTGTATTGGTCATCTTCCGACTGGCTAACCAACACATCAAGATTCACCAAGTCAAAAGTGATACGGTCGAAGTCTGGTAAGTTCACCGAAACATAACGGTCCTTGCTATTTGTCACTTCTACCTTCTCGATTTCTTTTTCCAAAATCTGATCTAAAATCTCCGCTGCAGCTTCCTGAGGGGTTCCAAGACTGGCTATCAACTCCGCCTCCCCTTCTGGCCCGGCATCCTCAAATAATTCTATAAAGTAGGCCATGCAGTCATCAAAATCGGCTTTTGGCAGGCGTTTGAGGTAGATTGCTAATTCCGCTAAATATGTTGTCTTGTTCATCCTTATTCTCCTATCTTAACAGATTCCGTGTTCAGGTAAACATCACTGCCCTGCACACGTACCTGAATCCTTGCCAGGCTCTCTTCAACTGTCTTGCTAAAGTGTTTCCTATCTTCAAGAGATTGATAACCCTCATGCTTTTCAGACAGTTCTTCCCCACTGTCAAACATGCTTCCATCTCTGACTTCAACATCAAGGGACCTATTTTGAATGGTGTTAAATTCTTGAAAAGATACTGGTCCATCCGTGCTTTCAAGATCAATAGTTCCTCTAAAATCAGCCTTAGCGATGTCAAGTGAGCCCCCTTGACTCGTCACAGCTAGATTTTCTACCAGACCATCCAAGCTCATACTGCTATCAGTCGCATTGATGCTGCTTCCCACTAGACTATCTCCTTGAACGGTTAGTACGGAGTTGGTTAGCTCAATGACTGTATCAGAGACCCGACTATTAATCCAATAGAGTTCACCATCTATCTGAGATACCTGCCCCTTATGGACCTTTAAACCATCCAGACTAATAACGGCGTTATTAGCTTCTATGGTAAAATCCTCAACCTCTAACTCTTTTAAAAAGACGATATTGTCTGTAGAGGATACGTTAAGACGTGCTAGATTAGTCCCCTTAGGAAGCCTTAGCATAATCCTATCCAAATTGTTTTGGTTATTCGTCAAAGTAGCATAAGCACTGATTATATCCGTATAAAAAACAATTTTTTCAGAAGTGGAAGTCGCGTCCGAGAGGATCAGTTTGCGCCTTGTCACATCTTCCTCAACGGAAAAAGGGGTATCACCTTCTTTTTTGTAATAAGTCAGCTCAGGTTTTGCTACATCTCCGATTTCAACAGACACAAGCGTATCCAACAGGTTGATTTCTAACTCTTCCAAACCCTCTAACGTCAACGGATACTGATAAAGCTCACCCTTAGCTGCTTCATAAACCTGTTTAACATCTTGGATGCCACCTGCTAAAACACCCACCCCAATTAACAGGCTACCTATTATCAAACAACCTGAAGCGACAGCTACTATTTTTTTCTTCCAATTAACCATGCTTTGTCACCTTTCTGTAAAGATTTTGTATGAATGTCACTAGACTTTTGCCAAATAATTTGCTTAACTTCACCGTTCCAAGCCATAGGAATAAACCTATTCCTAAACTAAGCAACATGCCTCCAAGGTTGAGCAAGAAGATCCCCAAGGTTTGAAAATGGGCCATATTTTCCCATAAGAATGCCACAGATATTGCAAGGAGAGCTATCGTGATAGCATAAAGGCTGATCAATAGACTGGCCATCAAAAGGATAGCTGTTAATACTAGAAGGACAATCAGAAGCAAGAGAGGGAAGCCTAAAGGGGCTGCTAACAAGACTAAGAACGAAAAAGGCACTAGACCAAGCTTCTCTCTCGTGGACTTGGCCGTATCGATTCTCTTATCGAGCAGGTCTCCCATAATCTCCGCCGCAGCTTCCTGAGGGGTTCCAAGACTGGCTATCAAGTCCTCTTCGCCTTCTGTTCCAGCGTCGTCAAATAATTCTATGAAGTAGGCCATGCAATCGTCAAAATCCGCTTTTGGCAGGCGTTTGAGGTAGCCATATAACTGTGCTAAATAGGTTTCTCGTGTCATCGTCTTAATCTCCCTTCAATAATGTCCCTTAACAGATCCGTATGTCTGGTCCATTCCTCTTTGAGGTAGACCAGTTGCTCTTGACCTAGACCTGTCACCCTATAGTACTTACGCTGCCTGCCTTGATGTTCCTGCTTATAGGTTGTCACATAGCCTGACTGCTCCATTTTTTTCAAAATGGGGTAGAGCGTAGACTCCTTAATATTGGCCACCAACTTGATGGTCTGGCTAATCTCATAACCATAAGAATCCTGCTGCTCCACAATCGCTAAAATCAGAAATTCAATCAAGGTCGACGATACTGGAAAATACATTCGCCACCTCCATATATTATTTTTAATTATATATAATTATTTTATATATAAATATTAAACCTATTAAGAGCATTTGTCAAGAGATTATATAAAATTTTTATATATAAGTTTAAACTTATTTTACTTGTTTAAATTAACAAAAGAACCTGAATTGACGCTCCCCCTCAATAGAACAAGAATTGCTCCAAAATAATCTCGGTATCAGCCATTCATTAGCGGCAAACGAAAAAGACCTAAGCAGGTCACTTCACATCATAGGTGACATCAAACCACCACAATTGACACTAGTGGAAAAATCGCTTTCCCATCAAAATCATAAAAGGCTGTAGCCACAAGGGTTTCCCACAATTGCTACAACCTTTCTTCTTTCTATTTCTACTTCTATTAGCTCAAACCATTACCAGAGACTCTTTGACTCACTGGCAATCAGAAATAATAGTCGTCATCATAGCCATATTCTTCCTCATAGTCTGGATAGTGCCAATCGAACTCTTTTAAGAGAGCTGTAATCAATTCAGCTCTGACTTGCTCATCGGTCAAACTCCTGACATAGGCTGTGACTTCCTCAACTTTATTCTGGCGTACCTCACTGTACTCAGCTTCCCATTCCTGATAATGCGCTTCTTTTTCCGCTTCCTCTTCTTCCCATGCTGCAAGAACCGCATCTGCCTGTTCAGGAAAATGAAAGAAGTACAAGGCTACCATATGCTTGCAGATGACCCGCCTTCCTGCTGCAAATGGGCAGGTGCACGTTGATTGCCTAGGGCGATGAATGTTGATCATCGTATCGTAACAGCTGGTCTCTGAGCCACTAACTTGCCCCTTATACATACCATCTCCACACTGTTCACTACGTAACACTGCCTTGCTCCGATGGTAGCCCATCCCTCTCCCAAAAGAAGAGTGACTGGCCAAGTGAACCAGTTTTAATTCATCCCAGATGTTCATCTGATTTCCTTTCATTTTATATTATGTCAATCTCATGCCTAACATTTGGGAGGCGCTAAGTTCTTTTATCTTAAAACGAATATCACGCTCATTTTGATTTCCCTTGAGTATTAGCGCTTAAGAAAAGCACTTGATAATTTCGGTACAGAAGAGTGTTGCCTTTTCAACCCATTTTACAACTTAAACAGTGAGGCATAGTCACTCTTTGAAGAGACTAAATGGGTCACATAAACCAACTTCTCATCTTCCTTTATCGTATAGAAAGCAAGATAACTGCCCTTTGAAATTGATATTCCTCTAGACTTGACATGTTTAGAAAGTTGTACACCAACTTTCTCGTCAGCGTCAAACCCTCGTTCCGGAAACAATTCCAACCGTTCCAAATCATCGAAAATTCTCTCAACTGTTCGATCCGCATTAACAAGACTTTGAAGAACAACAGTGATATAGTTTTTTATGCTTTGAATCTGTTCAAACACCTCAGGAGCAAGTTCAACTTTGTATCTATCCAATTAGCTGCCTCCGAGCTTCTTTAATATCAATCCCTTTACCAGCTTCAAGTTCTGCAAGATTACGGTCAATGGTCTCTCCAAGCTCATTAATCAGTCGTTCACGAATGAGTAAGTCGGTCGCCTCTTCCAAAAGGTTCTCTTTACTAGGACTCAATAATAACGTACCATCACTCCCCTTATAGACACTGTATTCTGTACCAGTCGGGATGTCAAATTCTTTTGGAATCGTGATCGTGGTAGAATTACCAACTCGACGAGTTTTTACTAAGTTCATAAAATCTTCCTCCACAAGTTTTGTATACACCAAATATACACACCATTTGGTTCTTTGTCAACTAAAAACTCAAAATTCCTCGTTCATCATAGACCGAATTCCCCTGACCTTGATGTCGGATACAGCGGCGCGACAGTCCCGTCAATCTTTTCAATTGACTTTTCCTTGTCAGGCTTGATATTTCCTGCTGGGTCTTGTCGCATGAGTACGTTCTGTCCCATCCACTTAAGGGCAGGGTGGCCGCGATATTGGACCTTGCCTTCCATCATGAGTTTGAAAAGTTCTTTGGAAGGTGGACTCATGTCCTTGTAGCCCTGGCCGAATGGAACAGGCGTCAAGCACATGCCTTCAAGATTTTTGACCATCTGGGTCGCATTCCAGCGGTCATAAGCAATCTCTCGGATATTGTAAATTGTGGAAAGTTCCTCGATGAAACCGTAATGTACACATTACCTTCTGTCGTTTTCAGGTAGCCTTGTCTTTCCCAAACATCATAAAGCACATGGTCTCTCCGACAATGGAGTTGAAGTGTCTCCTCTGGCAAACAAAAATAAGGCAGGACAATATAAGGCTCATTGAATAGGTTATACTAAACTAGATAAAACTTATTTTTCAACCTATCCTCAGAAAATGTTGGTCATTTATGCATTTTTAAAATATTAGATGTAGCCGACTCAATGCCAATACATATCAATCTATTACCAGCTTCATACATTTTTTCGAGTAATTCTCTATCCAAACCTGATAGATACGTTTAGATATTATAGGTTCATGATTATCTTTGATATAGTACTTATCTTCTTCTCCAAAATTACTCAACCTTCTCTTGGTTATTGGGTCAACTGTAAAAGTTTTTCCCATTAGAATATCACCTTATTTTGCTATATAAGCAATGTAATACCTAGATAATCTATAATTTATTCTATGCGCGCTATTCTAAATTCATTATTAATCTCAACAGCTATGGTTCCTTCTTCTGCTAACAAATAAACTTCTCCGTAATCCCAAACTTCTCTTTTTTCATTAGAATTAGAACCAGAATAATCTATTTTATTTAGTTCTGATTTAGAAATTTCTTGTCCCGTATTCAAAATAAATGTTTTTGAATCTGCTATTACTCCTAGAAATTCTTTCAGTTTATCATCAGATACAATATCAGATGAAATACGAAATTTATTACTATTAAATTTAACTATCCTACAATCAGATGGATCAATTGCAAGTTCCCCACCTTCTGAATTATTATTGAACTCTTCCAAGCCCAGCATTTCATTATTGGATTGCACATCCGAACTCAAAGAAACCTTATAATAAGAATCATTTATAGAAATAGCTAAACCATCACTAAAATTATAGAGCCCACTATATGCTAATGATACTGTATCACTATTACTTTTAGTAACAACTTTCTGGCTATTTCTATCAATTACTAATGTTTTAAAAAAAGATTCCTTCACAGTACCTAGATCATTTTCATCAACAATTTGATTCATGATTGTATAATCATTTCCTTTATATGTAAATTGATTAAATGATTGATCATGAAACGCTATTGTTTTATTGTCTACCAATCTACATGCAACTAAAGTGCAAATTCCAAAAAGAACAACTAAGCTAAATAAAATTTTCCTCATGCTACTTCACCTCCTTTATAACATCATCAAATAATAAGAGTGCCCTTTGCCAATTTGTTGTAACCTTTAAGTTATTTAGTTCGATCATTGTTAACAGAATTCCAATTATTCCATCTAAATAACCAAGATTATCTTTTGTTTTTATATTTTCAAATTCCTCGGCAGTATTAAAACCATATGTCATGTCTTCTCTAAAATCACTAATTAACTTTTCCTTAAGAGATTTTATACAGTCATCAAAAAGAAAGTTCTAAAATGAAGTTAGCCAGTTGAGAGTATGCAAAAACATCTCAGAGAGATATAATGTAGTTCACCACAAACACATTAAAAGGAACTCTGAGATGCAAAACCATTATACTACAAA
>NZ_JAAXPR010000030.1 GCF_012396585.1 Streptococcus ovuberis | reverse complement strand
CCTTTTGTAGTATAATGGTTTTGCATCTCAGAGTTCCTTTTAATGTGTTTGTGGTGAACTACATTATATCTCTCTGAGATGTTTTTGCATACTCTCAACTGGCTAACTTCATTTTAGAACTTTCTATAAAAAAGAAGTATACCAGGAAATACTAGACTTTTTCCTATTAAACAATTAGTATTTGGCGATCAAAAAAAGCCAACAGAAGCTAATGAGCCCACTGAAAAAGTGAGTTTCATTAGAAATTGGACAGACAATAATGGTGTCTTTCCATAATATGAATCTAAAAAACGAACGAAAGAATGATAAAAAGTGTTCAGTAACTAGGTATCATTATTCGTTCTTTATGATAATCATTTTTGCTATTTAAACTTTTTCAGTGGGCTCTAGGATTGTTTCTGTCTCTTTCCATGATCTACATCATACCGTATCAGACAGCTATTTCCTACCCTGCAGGTTTTGGCTTGGTCGGCTTATCTTTATTGACACTCTTCCTGTGCCGAGCGACCAAAAAGAGCTACTAGGGCTGGTTTTTTATGAACTTAAGTGGCTAACTTCATTTTAGAACTTTTATACTTCTTTTTTATACCCCAGAAAGGTCAAATGCCCTCCTATTTTGTTGCCGTTTTCAAGTTAAGTTTCAATGACAAGACTAACAACCCCACAGACTGTCGCTCCATCACTCTGTTTGCATTCCATCAAAAAAAGCTCCCAAGGGAGCCTTTTCTTAACGACGAAGTCCAAGTGATTGGATCAATTCACGGTAACGGTTAACGTCTGTGCGGCGAAGGTACGCCAAGAGGTTACGACGGTGACCGATTTTCTTCATCAAACCACGGTAAGTCGCGTGGTCTTTCTTGTGTTGTTTAATGTGGTCGTTCAAGTGGTTGATTTCCCAAGTAAGAACAGCTACTTGTACTTCAACTGAACCAGTGTCGCCTTCGTGGCGAGCGTATTGAGCGATGATTTCATTTTTTTTCTCTTTTGAGATTGCCATTTGTTTTCTCCTTTTGTTTACTGCTTTATCTGAGTCTAGGGTTTGGCGAACCCAAAACCAAGAAAAAGTTCATTGGCCATAACGGCAGTTTCTATTCTAGCAAGTTTCAAGCAGTTTGTCAAACGAAATTCCCTTACAAATCACGCCTTTCCTTTATGAACTATCCTGTTCACAGCTAATATCAAACTAAGTGTCACTCCTATAATCGCGTAGACACCAAAGGCCCCACTAGCCGTTGGATTCAATTTAGCCAGCAAGCCTGGCACAAAAGCAGACGTCGCTCCACCAAGGTTACAACCTAACAAGACCACTGTCATGACCAGATTGAGAAGCTGCGGTGGTGTATTTTCAGAAGCACTATTAAAGACTAAGGTTAAGATAACGCTATAGAAAAAGCCAGAAATCACAGCAACTACAGCAAGTAAGAAAAAGGTCTGAGCAAGTGCAGTTACTAAAATACTAACTGAAAAAATCAGCAGAGAACTGGGCAACAATAGCCCTTTCAAGCGCTCTAATAACCAACCAAATACAAGACCAGCCAAAATTCCCATGAGCATCATCGCACTGAGGATCCAACTCGCCTCCCTCGGGGTCCCCAAGTTAGCCTCTTGAACCATGACAGGTATTTTTAAGAGCAAGGAGGTATTGACATTGATGGCAAAGAAGGCAATGAGCGCCAAACCGAGAGCCAATCGTATATAAGTCCAGTCCAACTTGTCCTTGTGAGGTGTTTCTCCCTGGAGAGCCTTGTCTTCAGGAAAATCTGGCACAAAGCGATGATAGAGACCAAGGATAGGGAGCGCCAAGAGGTAAATCGCAAAGCTCCATTTCCACCCAAATCCCAAAAGAAGACCTACGATAGCAGTTAAACTAGCAGATCCCAAGACTTCTGACGCCCCTCGTAACCCTATCATCTGGATTCGTTCTTTGTCCTGATACAAGAGACTAACTAAATTGATGGCACGCGCATTAATCATCCCTAAGCCCAAACCTAGCACAACACGCCCTAAAAAAATAAGGGGATAGCTTTGGGTCAACAAGGGCAAACCACCTCCAGTAGCTATCAGAATGAAACCCCAACTCATAATAGCTCTTTCAGAAAGAAAACGCGTTAACAGGCGATTCCCCACCAGCGTTACCATGATGGCCAGAGAAGTCACAGTGATTAAAAATTCAATCTCTTGACTACTTCGCCCTTGTTCTGCAAAAAAAGAAATCATGGCCGGTAGGGCAGACGACACAGAGTAGGTTGAAACCAGCATAAAGGACAAGGACAAGACACTGATTTTTTCAAGCAAAGAACGCATATTGGATACCCCTTCTAATGATTTGAGTCCGAGAAAACAGCGAGAATGAAACGGATAAGCTAGGGATAAGTAGCATCCATCATAACCGCTCATCGAACCCAACAATTTAGTCTTGTCAATTATACTGCATTTTCACCTAAATAGCAAAGCCACTTAGCCAGTACTTAGTGACCTGTATCTTGGATTATCTAGAATTTTATGGTATAGTTAAGCTATCTTTGAAATTAAACGCTTTGAAGGAGGACCTATGACAAGGATTGAAAAATTGACCCGTGCGAGCCATTTGATTGATATGAACGATATTATTAGAGAAGGTAACCCCACCCTACGTCAGGTGGCCCAACCTGTTGAGGTGCCCCTAGCTGATCAGGATATTCTTTTGGGCGAAAAGATGATGCAATTTTTGAAGCATTCCCAAGACCCTGTCATGGCTGAAAAATTAGGGCTACGTGGTGGTGTTGGTTTAGCTGCGCCTCAGCTGGATATTTCCAAGCGGATTATTGCCTGCTTGGTTCCAAATCCTGAAGACGAAAATGGCAATCCTCCTGCTCAAGCCTACGCCTTAGAAGTCATTATGTACAACCCCAAAATTGTCTCCCATTCTGTTCAAGAAACAGCCCTGGCAGATGGTGAGGGTTGCCTGTCGGTTGACCGCCCAGTTGAAGGCTACGTTATCCGCCATAGCCGCATCACAGTAGAATATACAGATAAGCAAGGACAAGCCCAACGCATCAAACTTAAGGGCTTTAATGCCATTGTTGTCCAACACGAAATTGACCATATTAACGGCATCATGTTCTATGATCGCATCAATGCAGAAAACCCATTTGCCATGAAAGAGGGTTTATTGCTGATTGACTAAAGATCACCTGGTTTGTCAGGGAGGCCTCCTCTGCCAAACAACTGACCTACCTGAATACCAAAGGAGGAGAGGACTCAATCGGTCATTCGTTAACAGTCGATTTTCCCTCACCACCCTAATGTTTAAAACCGTCAGGGGGTGACTGTTTGAGGTTAGAAATTTTGGGAGCATGGTTTCCCTCATTCGTTAAGGCTATAAAAGCTGATGAAAGCAGCCTATTAGAGAGTAGAGCTGCTTTGTAACTCACAATTTCCCACCTTCAAGGCTCAAGCCACCTTGAAGCACTCAACCATTGCGTCTTGCTTAGTGAACATTCATAAAAAGGAGAGACTAGGACGTTTGTCCCAGCCTCCTTTTTTGCATTAATTTCAGCATCGCTCAAGAAATATTCTAACTTGAAAACTCTCGGTGCTACCTAATCTTTTCAAACCGTAAATGGACACTGTACTGATCATCAAAGCCGATACGTTCCAAGTCTCGCTGCAGGCGGTACTCGATGTAGTGCTGGGCAATTGTAAAGTAGCCCGCATCCAATAGGCGATACTCCACTTGAGACTGCACCATACTGATCGTCGGACGTTCTGCATGGGCTTCACTGAGATCTAGAACAACTTTTTTAGTCACTTCTGCCAGATCATGGCGGAGCTTTTCATCAAGTACATAGACCGTCTGAGCTGCTTTTAAAATGGCTTGGTAGATTTTTTCTGGGTCAAAATCAACAATCTGACCGCTACGTTTGGTTACTTGCATAGGCACCTCCATGAAACTTTCTGAATGTCTTTGATTACTTCTATTATCTTAGTTTTCAGGCTATTTGTCAACTGTCAAACCGCTTAACCATCCGTTTTCACAGTCTTTTCCAAAGCCTTACGACAGGTTTTAAGGCGAAATAGCCAAGCTGCTAATTCCACAACAGCTAGAAGGAGGAGACTTGGACACATTAGGATAATTCCCCACCTCCTAGCTCCAAAGCCTGACAAGGGGCCTTATCCTACAAAACCTACCAGGCCAAGACTACAAGCTAACTGAACTCACAATAAATAGCGTAGCAATCAACCACTACCAAGAACCTTAGAAAATAGTCATAGGTCAAGGTCATTTTGAGCAGGTAGCCTATCGTCACTCAGACACCGATCATTTTTCACCAAGTCATGCTCTCCCTCTATTCAAAGCCTCTTTTAGGGCTAGAATCTTGCCCTTTGAGACATGGTCATAAGCACAAGGAGGACCATAGCTGTAATCCACCGCCTGACCAGAACTGGTTGAATCCTCTTGCCAGGCCTTAAAACTAGCATGCACTTGCCCAATCCCTGTTTCCTCATAGAGTTCCCGAACATTCTCAGCAGTGATCCCCGAGCCCATACAAATGTCAATTTGAGCGCCGTAGCGCTTTTGGAGCTGTCCAAGTGTAGCTACTCCTTCCGGAGCTTTAGCTGCCTGACCAGAAGTCAAAATCCGATCACACCCCAATGCAATCAACCGCTCTGCTATTACCCTAATATCCTGCGCCACATCAATAGCCCGATGAAAAACAAAGTCCGCTCCAAAGCCATGAGCAAGGGCAATAAGCTCTGCGATAAAGGCTTCATCAAGTTGACCATCGGCTGTTAAAGCTCCGCAAACAAGGCCGTCCGCACCAGCTTCTAAGAGGAGGCGCGCATCCAGACGCATGACCGCTTTCTCCAGCTCACTATAGCAAAACCCTGCTCCTCTTGGCCGTACCATACAGACAATTGGAAGCTTGACCTGATCCTTAGCTAATTTCAAGGTAGCAAGGCTAGGCGTTAGTCCTCCCAAATGAAGAGCTGAATTCAGTTCAATCCGGTCTGCACCGGCCACTTGAGCAGTTAAGCAGTCTTCTAGTGAGCCTGCACACACTTCGATTAACATACGAACTCCCTTTTAAGACAAATAAGTGTTCCTTATTTCCTGATAAAAGCCAGACAATGTTCCAAACGTTTCAAACGACCTAACAAGTTCTTCGTGCTCCCATCAAAAGGAGCATGAAGACTCAGCCATAAGACAAGGGTGTTGGCTTCTTTTTTCATCATTCCCACTCTTTACCAGCTATTGACTTAGTCACATGGAACCTTCCAACAAGCTTGTACTTGAAAAGAGGCTTCTAGTTGCTGATTAGTAGTTCTCCACCAGCGCAGCCATTCGTACTATCTGCAATTTTCTGTATCAGCTTATTTTCTAAAACAAGTCATCAAACAGACTCAGCTGGTTATCCTCTGGCATATTGCCAAGGATCCCCATATCGCTCATTTTTTCGACCAATGTCGTGGATAGACCGCCGCGTTTTCGGAGCTCTGTCTTGGAAAGAAATTCCCCCTCGCTTCTCGCTTTGACCAGTTGCTTGGCAACGTTCTCTCCCAAGCCATCCATTGCCACAAAAGGTGGTATCAAGGTATCGCCCTCAATTTGAAAGTCAATGGCATCACTTCGGTAAAGGTCCAGTTTCCCAAATTTAAAGCCACGTTCCAGCATTTCATTGACAATCTCAAGAGTCGTGTAGAGATCATTTTCAACATTGGAAGCCATATTGGCTTTCTTTTTTTCTGCAATCTCAGCCATCTTAGCCTTAACCTTACTGAGACCGCCAGACATGGTCGCCAAGTCAAAAGCCTTGGCACGAATCGAAAAGTAAGCACAATAATAATAAATCGGATGATGAACCTTAAAGTATGCTACCCGCAAGGCCATCATAACATAGGCTGCAGCGTGGGCTTTGGGGAACATGTACTTGATTTTTCCACAGGACTCGATGTACCAGTCAGGAACCTTATTAGCCCGCATCGCCTCAATGTAACCGTTACGTTCTTCTTCAGAAATCTTGAGCCACATGCCCTTACGCACCCGTTCCATGATGTTAAAGGCCATCTTGGGTTCTAGTCCTGCGTGCATGAGGTAAACCATGATATCGTCCCGACACCCAATAACTGTCGACAAATCAGCAATCCCTGACCGAATGAGATCTTGGGCATTCCCCAGCCAAACATCCGTCCCGTGAGACAACCCAGAAAGTTGTAACAGCTCAGAAAAAGTCGTTGGATGAGTCTCATCAACCATACCACGAACAAAGTTTGTTCCAAATTCTGGAATTCCTAACATCCCTGTCGAGGTTCCAATCTGCTCAGGAGTTACCCCTAAAATCTCTGTTCCTGAAAAGAGAGCCATCACTCCTGGATCATCCGCTGGAATATCCTTAGGATCAATCCCTGAAAGATCCTGAAGTTTACGAATCATGGTCGGGTCATCGTGTCCTAGAACGTCCAACTTGAGAATATTTTCATCAATATCATGGAAGTTAAAGTGGGTCGTCTGCCAACCAGCAGTCACATCATCTGCAGGGTATTGGACAGGGGTAAAGTCATACACATCCATATAGTTTGGAATAACGACGATTCCACCAGGGTGCTGGCCAGTTGTCCGCTTAACGCCGGCTGCCCCAGCAGCCAACCGTTCAACTTCGACATCTCGGTAAAACTTCCCGTAATCTCGTTCATAGCCACGGACAAAACCATAAGCTGTCTTATCAGCCACCGTACCAACTGTCCCTGCCCGAAAGGCATATTGTGCTCCAAAAATATCACGGACATCCAAATGAGCAGCCGGCTGATCATCACCAGAAAAGTTCAAATCAATATCAGGGACCTTGTCCCCGTCAAAGCCAAGGAAGGTTTCAAAGGGAATATCCTGCCCATCTTTTTTCAGGGAACTACCACAGTTTGGACAGGCTTTATCAGGCAAGTCAAAACCTGATCCGTAAGAACCATCTGTGATAAATTCTGAATACTGGCAGTCTTTACAGTAATAGTGAGGGGATAGGGGGTTGACCTCAGTAATCCCAATCATAGTCGCAACAAAGCTCGATCCGACAGACCCACGGGAACCCACCAGATAGCCACGTTCGTTTGACCGCTCCACCAGCATCTGGGAAGCCAAATAAATTACCGCAAAGCCATTCCCCAAGATAGATGTCAATTCTTTCTCAATCCGCAGATCAACCAAATCTGGCAGAGGATTGCCATAAATCTCAAAAGCTTTCTCATAGGTCATCTCAGCAACCCGCTCTTCTGCCCGTTCAATAAATGGCGTGTAAAGATCGCTCTTGACCACCTGAACGTTCTCAAATCGCTCTGCCATGGCTTGGGTGTTGGTCACGACCAACTCATAGGCCAAATCATTTCCAAGGAAAGCAAAGTCATCCAGCATCTCATTGGTGGTTCGGAAATGAGCCTTAGGCAAAGGAGCTGGCTGGGCATTTTCTCCGTGGCCGATAGTCCGGTTAATCATAGCCCCCTGCCCTAGACTGCGCACAATAATCTCTCGGTAAATCTCTTGCTCCGGATCCAGATAATGGGCATTCCCTGTCGCTAAAACTGGTATCTCCAAGCGCTTACCAACCTCGATCATGGCTTTGATAATTTCCTGAACTTCCGCCTCATCCTTGACCTGCTCGCGAGCAATCAAAGGAGCATAGATAGCTGGTGGCATGACTTCAATGAAATCATAATACCGAGCAACCTTGACAGCCTCGTCAACCCCTTTAGAAACAACAGCATCAAACAGTTCTCCATCTGAACAAGCGGTTCCGATCAGCAGGCCCTCACGATGCTCATCCAGTACTGTACGCGGGATACGAGGAACACCTTCAAAATATTTGGTGTGAGACAGACTAACCAACTTAAACATATTCTTCAGACCAATCTGATTCTGAACGTAGAGTGTCGCATGTTTGACACGGGCCTTCTTGTAGGAATCTTCGGCAATCAACTGCTTATTGAACTGGTTAAGATTGGTAATCTGGTGTTTCTCTGCAGCCTCTTTCAAAAAGATAAAAAGCAAGCGGCCTGTAGCTTCGGCATCATAGTTGGCCATATGGTGATGCTCCAAGGCTACGCCAAAACGCTTGGTTAGAGGCCCCAAACCATGCCGTTTGTATTCAGGGTAAAGGTTTCTTGCAAACTCTAGGGTATCGATCACCGGCTGATGGATTTCAGACATTCCATGGCGTTCGTAATTCACATTGAGGAAACCGACGTCAAAGCTAGCATTGTGGGCGACAAGGACACTGCCCTCGCAGAAATCCTTGAAAGCTTTAAGGACCTCTTTTAGAGGTCTAGCATTACGAACATGGTCATCGGTAATCCCAGTCAAGTCTGTGGTAAAGGCAGACAAGGGATGCCCAGGATTGATGAACTCATCAAATTCTGCAACGATATTGCCCTTATGCATCTTAGAAGCAGCAATCTGAATCAGATCGTTGTAAATAGCCGAAAGTCCCGTCGTCTCGACGTCAAAGACCACATACGTTGCATCTGCCAAATCCACATCCGCTTCGTTGTAGGCAATAGGGACACGATCCTCCACGATATTGGCCTCAAGGCCATAAATCAGCTTAATGCCACGTTTTTTTGCTTGCTTGTAGCCATGTGGAAAACTCTGCACATTGCCATGGTCTGTGATAGCGAGGGCAGTGTGTCCCCAATCCGCGGCTCGGTCCACTAAATCTTCGACGGTCGGCAAGGCATCCATGGTTGACATGTTGGTATGAGCATGAAATTCAACCCGCTTTTCTCCTTCTGGCATCAAGTCTTTACGGCCTGGCTTGGTCAGTTCCAAGACATCCTGAACATTCATATTGAGGTCATTGGTAAAGGGATTGAGACTGATATTGCCTCGCACGCGGAGCCAGGCACCTTTTTTGATCATCTCAAATTTTTGTGCCTCTTCTTCATTTTTAGCCCATTTTTGTAGAGCAAAAGATGAGGTGTAGTCAGTCATTTTAAAGTTTATCAAGCAACGACCCGTCTTAGTGACCTTGGTTTCCACAGCAAACACCAAGCCTTCAAAGACCAAGCGGTTCTCTTCGGTAGTGACCTCAACCATAGGGGTAATTTCAGCCTTATCCAACTTGGCATTAGACTGCTTAATCTTAGCTGCCTCTCCAAAATCAAATGCAGGCTTTGTCTCCACTGCTGGAGGTGGCGCTTGTTGCTCCAAAGCCGCTAAAGCTTCCAAGGCTTCTTGATTAGCGGATTGGATAATTTCTTCATTCTTAGCCAAATAGCTCTCTTGATGGCGCTGAGTTAAGGACTCGCAAATCTCCAGCTTCACATTAGTCCCGGCAAAGCCAAAGCGCTTCATCTGCTCTTCCAGATTCGGCAAATGCGTTTTCTTGAAGTGAGGATTGGCAATGGTTTCAGGACCCTTGATAAGCAGAGTCCCATCCTGCCAAGCAACCTCAAGCCCTTGAAACACCGACTTGAAGCCGATACTCTGGCAAAGCTCCTCAGAAAAAGCTTCTTGGTAATAGTTGGCAACTAAGTTTTCAGCTGTCACCAAGTCCTCAACCCTTATCGTAAAAGAGACCCGATTGCCCAGTTCTTCAAAAGTTCTGGACAGACCATATTTGAGAGCCTGATAACCATCAATAGGAAGCAGCTGATCAAACTGGAACTGAAATTCCCAGAGTTTGCTGACCGTATGGAGTTTGACTGCTAAAATTTGACCGCTCGCAAAGACTGCGGACGTTTGCCATTCTTGGGGTAATTGGATCTGAGCCATTAACAGCTGAAACTTGTCTGACATAGGTACTCCTCGCTAACTATTCCCTTTATTTTACCATAGTCAGCCCCTTTTTTCGAGTAGAAGACAAGCCCAAATCAGGACAAACACCTAAGAAAATCCCTTGTCGAAACAGTTTTGAAAACATCAAACCGCCTAGTTTTTAGGTGTGTCGAGAGAGTTTAAGACAAAATAATTGTCTCCTTTTCTATGCAATAGCGCTTAAAAAGCTTTCTGTGACTAGTGTACTTAACTCCTAACTTTTCAGAAAGAGACTGGGTCTCAATCGCTCATTCGTTAGCCTTCGATTGCCCCTCATCTCCCCAATGTTTAGGGTTCGAACTGAAATACTCCACTGGACTATTTCCGACACTTACTTCGCCAGTTTCATTTCTCGATTAAAAAGGTCTCCCAGACCTTTTTTGACACTTGCTTTGCAAGCTTCATTTCTCGATTAAAAAGGTCTCCCAGACCTTTTTAACCCACCTCCGTAAAGTTGAGCAGGGCTGTAAAAGTTTATGAAGTCAGCGTATTAGGGAGTAGAGTTGATTCGCAACTCGCGATTCCCCCTTCAAGGCTCAAACACGTTGAAGTATCAGAAGCGATTCATTGGTGCTCCAGCGCTTAATGCTCTGTGCAAGGGGAACACTAAAACTGGTAAAGCCAGAAGTGTCTCTGCTTCATTTCTAGGAGACAAACTTGGACAGCCTAACTCCAGGCTGTCCAAGCTCCCAACCACTGCATCTTGCTTAGTGAACAATCCTAAAAAGGAGAGACTAGGACTTTTATCCCACTCTCATTGAACCTTTTGCTTCATGCGTTTGTCGTGAAGTCTAAATTCCTTTATCAAGCGGGGTTAAATGAAAGTTTAACACTTTTAATTTTCGAGCCCATAATAGAGAAGTCTCTTCCCAAAATATGGTATACTAGTGACAACAGCTAAGTAGTAAGGATATTCCCATGCCAAAATCGAGTCACATCCTCGCCACCATTGAAGCAGTTCATGCCGATTTCACTGAAGTTGAAAAAAATATCGCTGACTTCTTTAGGACAGAAGCCCTCCAAATCAATGATTTAGCCTCACAGGCCGTTG
Organism: Streptococcus ovuberis; assembly: GCF_012396585.1. Lineage (GTDB taxonomy): Bacteria > Bacillota > Bacilli > Lactobacillales > Streptococcaceae > Streptococcus > Streptococcus ovuberis. The sequence continues at coordinate 10,681 of NZ_JAAXPR010000030.1, read as the reverse complement.
CTCAGAAACTCCATGTCTCTCAAGCAGCCCTGACTCGGTTCGCCAAAAAATGTGGATTTCAAGGTTACCGCCAATTTATCTTTGAATACCTCAACAGCCGAGAAGATCTCGAGCAGAACTTTGACCATATTAAAAACACCTTGACCAAACGCGTCTTACTGGACTACGATGATATCACTCAACAAAGCCACCAATTAATCAACGAAGAGCAGCTACAAACCATTGCTCATCTGATTGAAGAGGCTGACCGGGTCTATTTTTTTGGGCAAGGGAGTTCTGGATTAGTCGCCAGAGAGATGAAACTACGCCTCATGCGACTCGGCGTTATTTGTGAAGCATTAACAGAACAAGAAAGTTTTGCTTGGACCATCAGTATTCTAGATGAGAATTGTCTGGTGATCGGTTTTTCGCTCTCTGGTCAAACCCAGAGTATCATCAAGGGACTAGAAGCTTCGAAGGAAAAAGGCGCAAAAACTGTGCTCTTCAGTGCTAAAGCGAGCGATTACCATGACACTTTTACACAGACTGTCGCCTTAGCTTCCGTCCACCATCTAGACTATGGCAACCGCATTTCGCCTCAATTTCCCATGCTCTTTTTGTTAGATATTCTCTACGCCTACTTTTTAGAAATCAACAAAGCGAAAAAAGAGGCTATTTTCAACGCCTACACCTTTCCACCAAAATCCTAACCATCTCCCAAAACGTTAGAACGCTTCTTTCTTTATCAGACAAATACCCCTCCATCTGGTCTAGCCAGCGGAGGGGCTTTTTCTTATAAGCAGTCCCAGAATTAACTAACGATTGCCAACTCTAAAAAGCAACACCTTTTCACAAAGATTTATTTGAGAGGGGCATTTTTTAAAACCGGCTCGTCGAATTTAGCAAACCGCTATTTGCTGAATCTTTCGTGGGTGTCCCATGGTTTGATTTCTGATTGTCATAACGGCATCATTTTCTTGAACCAGCCCTTCACCAATCATCACGGACCAGCATTCAGATACTCATCGTGTTCATCCAGAGAATGCTCCCGGCTATCACAATACGTTCCTGCTCTAGAGACCGATACGACATCCTGAGACTCACGAAGGTTTTCCTATTTCAGTAAAACTCTATTTCATCAGATGATCTTCCCCATATCCTAAAGTTGAATCAGGATATGGTGCCTTAGTCACCTCCACAGATCTGCCCGGTAAAAGAGCATTTTTCAATCTAATAAATAGGTCTATGCCTAACCGGTTAGTCCAAAATACTGGTCCCAAACAAGCGGTCAAACACGTAGTCGTTGACTTTAACATTGAGCACATCATGACCATACTCTGGTAGTAATTGTAGTGTTTTCGGACAGGTCAATCGGTTATAGATGGCAAACTGGGTAGATGGTGGGCAGATAATATCTTCAAGCCCTGTCACCATGTGGACTGGACAAGTGATACGGTGGGCTAAGTTTTTAATGTCAATATAACTTAGAGCTTCAAAAAAGGCATCTTCTGTCTCATGGAAGGGATCTGAAAACCGAAAATAACGGAAAAGCTCATTGTAGGGCTCATTGGTATCCCCTAATTCCCAGATACGCTTAAAGTCTGACAAGAAGGGATAGATAGAAACCACTTTTTTAATTCTAGGACTCAAGCCACCCGCAACCAAGGCTAAAGCGCCACCTTGCGAAGCACCGTAACTGTAGAGCTTCTCTGCGTCTACAAAGTCCAAACTAGCTACTATCTCAATCAGCTGATAAACATCCAAGTAAACATCCTTGTAGAAAAGATGATCTCGCCCTTGAACTGCTCCACGGATCACTTGACCCTTAACGGTCATGCCCTCAAACTGTCCCTTGTCAGTCGAGCGACCAGCTTGGCCCCTTACATCCATACAAACAACACCAAACCCTGCTGCCACAAACTTTAGATTCTCTGTCCAATCTGGACTCTGGCCTTGATAACCATGGAAATAAAAGAGAACTGGTGAGGGATTTTCAGACTTGGGAAAGACGCATTTGGCAAAGACCTCCGAACCATTATCCGCTTCAAAGGTCAACTCGTAAAAATCAGCCCCTGACAAGCCTGTCTGTTTCTCTTTCAGGCGGAAAGGTGGAAGAGCTGTATGGCTTTCTAAAAGTCCATCCCAAAAGGCATCAAAATCCTCGGGAACTTCTTGCCTTCCCTTATAGGTCTGCATTTCTTCTAAGGTCATGCTATCTTGCATTATCTAACTCTCCTTTTTAGCATTCATTCGACCATTCGACGCTTTTCTTGTTGTTGTTTAAAATGGTAAAAGGCACCAAACATCCCGGCTGTATTCTTGTGATGGGCAAAGGCTATCTGAGTTTTCTCCTCGATGCTGGAAACCAAATAGTTGGTCAGAGCATCCTGTAATTTCGGTTTTAAAATCGCTTCCTGAGCCATTATCCCACCACCTAGAACAACAACCTCAGGGTTAGCCACATAGCAAATATTAGCAATGCCCTGAGCTAGGTAATCAACCATTCGCTCGATCCCAGCGATACACTTGGTATTGCCGTCGGTTGCTTCCCTGAAAACACGTAAGCCATTCCACTGGTCAACTGCTTCCCCATGTTCCTTAGCAACATAATGAACCAGAGCTGTTGTGGAAGCTAAATCTTGGAAGGTGCCATCTGATAGGTGCATATAACCCACTTCACATGCAGAATTGCTGTAACCGTGAAAAACAGAACCATCCAAGACCAAACAGCCACCAATCCCTGTTCCAATAGTCAGGCAAAGCGCCAAAGCACTATCTTTAGCACTACCAGACATCACTTCTGCGAGACCAGCACAGTTAACATCATTTTCAATCTCACAGGGGGTGCCAAAAGCAGCTTCCAGATCACGCTTAAAGGCTGTGCCTGCATAATTCGGAATTTGCGGACCAGAATAGAAAATCTCGCCCTTTTCTGGATCGACCATACCAGCTGAGGAAATGCAAATTCCAGCTAAGTCATAACGGCTTTGGTAGCTCTCAACAATCCCCTTGACCTTAGCCATGATGCCAGGTCCCCCCAGATGGGCTTCTGTAGGCATCTCATGGCCTTCCAACAATTGCTCTTTTTCATCAATGAGGCCATACTTGATGCTGGTCCCACCGATATCTATAGCGACATAGGTAGTCATCGTTCACCTCCAGACTAATTAACTAGCAAAATCTTTCCTGAGCTTCTCGGATAATCTGTGCAGCCTCTTCTACCAGTGGATCGTCCTCTTTCACCAACGAAGCAAGTGGTGACCGTACGGAGCCCAAATCCAGATTTTCATTAATTTTTAGAACAGCCTTAATCACGCCGTACATATTGCCATGACAAGAGACTAAATGCCCGATAATCTTATTGATCGTGTATTGCAATTCACGCGCGGTCTCTAGGTCTCCTTTTGCAATCAAGTCATTTAACTTGAGGAACAAATCAGGCATGGCTCCATAAGTACCGCCGATGCCACCAGCAGCCCCCATCAAGCGCCCACCTAAAAATTGCTCGTCTGGGCCATTGAAAACCAATCTTTCTGGACCACCCAACGTGTTAAAGATTTCAATATCCTGCACAGCCATGGAGGAATTCTTCACCCCGATAACACGGTCATTCTTGAGCATCTCCCTATAAAGAGAAGGGGTCAAAGCCACGCCAGCTAACTGTGGAATATTGTAAATGATAAAATCCGTATTAGGTGCTGCTGAGCTGATATCGTTCCAGTACTTAGCAATCGCATGCTCAGGCAGCCGGAAATAGATTGGCGGAATCGCCGCAATCGCATCTACTCCAAGCTCCTCTGCGTGCTTAGCCAGCTCCATACTGTCCTTGGTATTATTGCAGGCAACATGGTTGATGATGGTTAATTTACCTTTAGCAACCTTCATCACATGCTCTAGAACTAATTTACGGTCAGCCACACTCTGGTAAATACACTCACCAGATGACCCATTGACATAGAGACCTTGAACCCCTTTATCAATAAAAAACTGTGTTAAAGCTTCTACGCGTTCGGGGCTGATATTCCCTTCTTCATCATAGCAAGCGTAAAAAGCGGGAATGACACCATGGTATTTGGTCAAATCAGACATTTTTTTCTCCTTATTTTAAGAATCCTATTGTCCATACACTTCTTAGAAGTGCTGTAGATATTTTTGCAAAATGGTTTCCATTACCCAAACCCAGCCATATCCTAGCACTGCCATTCCCAAAAGAAGGAAAAATGACAATCCAAGAAGGAGGCTCCAAACGGAAACGAACAGTAATAGACAGGCAACAGCTAAGCTTCCGATCATCAAAAAAGTCCAAGGGAAGTTTAAACCCGTTAAGATAAAGGCTGTCTTAAAAAGCTCTTTGCCCACTAGATTAGTCTTGGTTGCTAGCGGATAGGCATACAAAAAGATAGCGGTTGACAGGAAAAAGATTGCCACAAAACTCATTTGAAAGAGTTTTGCCCCTGGAGGATTAACCTGACCGATAATCCAAAAATCCATCAGGCAAAGTGCTGTGAGGGCTACTTCAATTATCCCTAACCGAATGCCTTTCTGAGCATTTTTTACGACAGCAACTCTATAGGACGCCAAAACCGGCAGGCGTTTCTGGGTCTTCAAATCTCCTAAAACCTCGTAGAGACTTAATTTGGCAATTCCTATGGTTACAATTGGCAGACAAGTTAGCAGAAAGAGGAGATTGAGAACCAATAAGTCTAACATTCTCTCACATGTTCTGACAAAAGCATTATCTACGCTAAAAATGGTTTTGATCAGTTGTTCGCCTCTTTCCCTCATTTCGTCCTCCAATCCTTTAATCAATGAAAACCTTGACCACGCATTTTTTGACAGCGTCCCCAGCCCCTGCATAAACATTTGGCTGATGCGCCTCGCCTGGATAGAAAATCACAAAATGCTGGCTATCAATCGTCATCTTCAAGTGACGTTCACAGGTTTCAAAGCCAAAATCCTGCACCTCATCATAATCCTTAGTCGATTGTCGATCCCCGAAACCATAGATGATCGTCTCTTGACCATCCAGCAAGAGATGCAGATCTAAATAACTGCGATGGTATTCAAATTCTGGACTTTCTGACTGGTTTAGTTGGTTATCTTGAATCAAGGCAAAGACCGAGTCACCATCAATCGTATGCCGACCAAGTTCCAAGTTCTGAAGGGCTTCTTGGCTCAAAAAGTCCAAAGCCTGATCCAAGTTAGGATGCAATCCCTTGTAAGTCCCTAAATTGTTAATATGGTCATAAATCATAATAAACCTCTTCTTTGCAATGAATCAACAGTTAGCTTAGCCCTTAACAGCACCCATGGTAATCCCTTGAGTAAAGGACTTCTGGAATACCAAGAAGATGGTTACAATTGGCACCGCAGCCATAGCAGCACCTGCCATAATCAGACCATAGTTTGTTGCCATTTCAGCCTGCATGGTAGCTACCCCTAAGGAAATGGTCAAATTTTGCCGCGAGGTCAACATCACCAATTGCATAAAATAATCGTTCCAAGAGTTGATAAAGGTAAAGATAGCTAAGGCTGCAAAACCAGGTTTAACAATTGGGAAAGCAACGCTCCAGAAGGTCCTCAATTCACTACAGCCATCAATTTTTGCTGATTCCAAAAGTTCTGTTGGAATATTTTCTGAGAACTGCTTCATTAAGAAGACCCCAAACGGCCAACCAACTAAGGGCAAAATCACCGCAGCGAGGGTATCATGAATCCCCATGAAATTGACAATCCGTACCAAAGGCACCAAAACAACCTGTTTAGGAAGTGCCATGGCCGCGATAAAAATACTGAACAAAATCCGTTGACCGTAAAAACGTTTCTTAGCCAAAACATAGCCAGCCAGGGATGATGTCGCACATACCAGGAGCATGGTTGCCAAGGAAATAAAGACACTGTTCCACAACCATTGAAGAGCCGGGTTTTGAACAACCAGCTTCTCAAAGTTTTCCATAGTCGGAGCTGCTGGCCACCATTGCGGTGGAATCATAATCGTAGCTGGCTGTGCCTTAAAAGCACCCGTCAAGATCCAATAGAAGGGGAAGATGAAGAGAATCGTCAAAAGCAACAAGATTATATTGCTGACCACTCCGAAAGCTGTTATTTGTTTCTTTTTCATACAAGCCTCCTAATATTTAACATCATCGCCTAAAATCTTGAACTGAGCAAAACTGATCAAAGCGATTAAGACTGCCAAAAAGACACCCATGGTATTGGCATAACCGTACTCTGTCAATTTAAAGGCCTTTTCATAAAGATAGTACATCAAGGTACTGGTTGAGTAGTTTGGTCCCCCTGATGTCAATAATTGAATCAAGGCAAAACATTGAAACGAGTTAATCGTTGTGATAACAGCGATATAAAGAGTTGTCGGCAAAAGGGATGGCCACTTAATGTTCCAAAAAACTTGAGTCTCAGTTGCGCCATCAACCCGTGCAGCCTCAACTAAGGAATTATCAATATTCCCAAGAGCTGCAATGTAGAGGATTATCGGCTGACCGACAGAAGTTGTCAATAGGATGATAATAATAGCTGCCAGAGCCCACTGCTTATCCCCTAGCCAAGAGATATTATTTTCAATCACCCCACCTGACTTGAGGACAAAGTTCAAAATACCTGAAAGTGGATCATAAATCCATTTCCAAACAACCGTTACAGCAACCGAACCTGTCACGACAGGAAGGAAGAACACGAAACGGTAAAAGGATCTGGTGATGACATGTTTGTCATAAGTTCGTGCAGCCACAAAAAGGGAGAAGAAAACCACTACAGGAACAGAACCAACTACGATAATCACTGTATTGATCAAGGACTTGATAAAAATCTCATCCTTAAACATGCGAATATAGTTGTCCAGCCCAATAAAGGTAAACTCCGTCATCGTGTACCTAAAAAAGCTGGTTACAAACCCCATAACCATAGGGGCTAAAACAAAAGCTGTAAAAAAGATGAGAACCGGTGCTAAAAATGCATAGGAAACAATGGTTTCACGCATTCTAATTTTATTCACTCGCACAATAAGAACCTCTCTTATATTCATAAATCTGGTCAGAATTTCCCCATTTTCAATTCAGTTGAAGAGCCAGCTGAATTAAAAATTAGGAAATTCCTATCAGAAAGCCCTCCTTCCCACTATACAAGACGACGAGAAAGAGGGCAATCCTTAACTACCTATTATTTAATCGTTGCATTAGCCTTTTCAGTGAATGATTTCAGAGCTGCTTCTGGCTCTTCATCACCATTTGATACGGCTTGAAGAGTTGGGAACCATAGGGCACGCATTTCTGCAAAGCCATCAATGGTATTGTAGTATGGTGAGTAGAACTGTGTCCACTTGCTGATGGTCTCCATGCGCTCATCGTCATAGAGGGTACCAAATGAAGTACGAACTGGGAAAGCACCTGTACGGATAACATTCTTAGGTCCCCATTCTTTGTCTTCAGAAATGAACTGAAGGAATTTCTTAGAAGCGGCCACCTTAGCTTCATCGCCATTGTTAAAGACTGCAAAGCCATTAACCAGATATTCTAAGTCTGGTTTGCCATCTTCTGATGGGAATGGAATTTCAACCACTTCAACACCACTAGATTCTAGAAGAGCACCTTGAATGCCATTTTGTGCTGGTGCCCACAGGATGGTATAAGAAGTTTGACCGTTCGCAAAGTTTTGGATGTCATCACCACCATTGTACTGAGAACCATTCATGATATAACCCTTGTCCATCCATTCTTTAACCTTTGAAAGGCCTTTGATGAATTGTTCTGAGTCTGTCGTATACTTAGTCACTCCTTCATCAGTGATAGCTCCACTGTAAAGGTTAGCCAAGAAAGCACGTGTTCCTTGGTCACCACCTTGACCATTAGCAAAGAGTGAACCTGGGTTGTAACCCTTATCTTTAAGCGCCTTAATTACTTTTTCAAAGTCATCAGTTGTCCAACCTTCTTTTACCAAGTCAGCCACACCAGCTTCTTCTAGCATTTTCTTGTTCAGTGCCATATAGAACGGTGCAGAAGAAATTGGCAACATATAAGCTGTATCGCCAGCTTTTGAAGACTGAATGATGTTGTCATTATTCACATCTTTTACAAACTCATCTGTAAAGAGGTCATTCAAGTCCGCCAACTTACCATTTTTCCCGTAAGTGATAATCCGACCTGGTGCATCAAAGAGAACGTCTGGTGCAGTGCCTGCTTCAATAGCTGTTGTGATTTTTTCTGGCCCAGAAGTAAAGTCAATGGTTTCTAACTTTACCTTAATATCTGGGTTGGCTTTTTCAAATGCATCGATAATTTTTTGCTCGTAAGTACCAGCACCATCGCTTGCGTTTTCCTGAGTGAAAACTGGGAAAGCCCACCATGTAATCTCAGTAGTAGTAGTTGCTGCAGCATCTGCTGGTTTTTCAGCATCTTTAGTGCCACCACCAGAATTGCCACAAGCTGCTAGAGCTAAAACTGCTGCTCCAGCCAAGAGGGTTTTTGCAAATTTTTTCATCTTTATACTCCTTGAAAGTTCCTATAAACTGAGTTTATCCTCATTGAGGATGCCAACGATATCTTTATGCCTATCCCTTTCTGGGCATCAATCCCTCCTATCTTCCCATTTTCTAGGTAACCTAGTATGTTTAAAACCTATTTGGTTGCTGCAACAAAACGTTGCGTGATTTCTTTGGGCCTCGTAATAGCACCACCGACAACAATGCCTTGAACTCCCAAATCCTGAATCTGCCTTACTTGCTCAGGAGTGTGGATTTTGCCTTCAGCAATAACATCAATCCCAGCCTCGCAAAGTGCAGCAATCAAGTCAATATCTGGACCATCTGCCTGCCTACTGTAGGAAGTATAACCCGACAAGGTCGTTCCGACAAAGTCTACACCAGCCTCAAAAGCAGCTGCACCTTCCTCAAAGGTCGAAATATCCGCCATTAACAGCTGATCGGGGTATTTTTCCTTAACTTTTCGGATAAAGTTACCAATTTCTTCCCCATCATACCGCTCGCGCTGAGTGCAATCTAGGGCAATAACAGCTATATCAAGCTCAGCCAGTTCATCTACTTCTTTCATCGTCGCTGTAATGAAGGGCTCTTGAGGCGGATAATCCCGTTTAATGATCCCAATAATAGGCAAATCAGTTACTTCCTTAATTTCTCTAATATCTCGAACACTATTAGCCCTGATCCCTACAGCACCACCTTCCTCTGCTGCCTTAGCTAATAGAGGCATCACTCCTCCAGCTTCGGTATAGAGAGGCTCACCAGGTAAGGCTTGACAGGAGACAATGACCCCACCCTTGATTAGATCAATCAATTCTTCCTTCTTTAGTTTAGGCATCTGGTCCTCCTTTATTAAAACCTCATATGGTAACGTTTACATTTAGTATTATAAACTGCTTAGATTATTTTTTCAATAGGTCCTATTGATTTAGAATCTAAATACTTAAAATAGGAAAAAACCGTTTCTTGTTGAAAGTACTTTCAACAAGGCTCGACTATCCTTTCACAATAATCTCCCCTAAAAGTCATCAAGCCTTGCAATGGATAGTAAAACTTAACAGCACGCTCAGAATTTTAAAGATGCCAAACCAACGATTAGCATACTAAACTTGCTAACCATAGCTAAACGACATAAGCTCAATAACGAAAAGTCTATGATTTAGCTACTAGAGCATCTCCTTAATACTAACTCTCATAACCAAGGAGAAATCAAAACCTTTTGACTCTAATCTAGTGCCACACAAAAATTGCAACTATCAAAATTCCAAAGTCAATCAGACCTTCAGAACTTTAACATGAGGAATTTTATAACATCGCACAGACAAAAAGAGAGTGGAACAATCGTTCATTCGGTAGCATCCGATATCCCTCACCTCCCTAATCTTTAGGATTCGGGCTGAGAAAGTCTATTCCCAGATTGTTTTTGCCACTTTCTCCGCAAGTTTGATTTCCCGATCAAAACGGTCTCCCAGACCTTTTTAACCAACCTCTGCATGGCTTCAACAGTCAGGGGAGTGACTGTTGAAGAGGCAAGCCTTAAAACTAGATAGCGAGCAACAGGTAGGGAAGCGACTGCTTGAGGTTGGAATTTTAGGAAAAATGATTTCCCTCATGTGTTAGGGTCATAAAAACTGATGAAAGTAGCCTATTAGGAAGTTGCGTTGCTCTTCAACTTACGATTTCCCACCTTTAAAGCTTAGATGCCCTAAAGCGCTCAGCAGTGGCTCATTGGTGCTAACGCACCTAATGATCTGTGCAGCAGTAACACCAAAATTAGCAAAACCAGTATGGTATCTTTTCAATTTCTAGGAGACAAATTTGGACAGCCTAACTCCAGGCTGTCCAAGCTCCTACCCATTACGTCTTACTTAGTGAACAATCACAAAAAGGAGAGACTAGAACTTTTTCCTAGCCTCCACGTCACTCGTATTTAAATTCAACACCTGAACATAATGGCCTCTTCAGAAATGATTAGGGTTTCTGCATAACTTAAAAATAGTTACTAGATGACCACCAACTCAGACTTTTATTTGCCATTAGCTTTTCACCAACAAACTAAAGCTACAAAGAAGTCATAACCACCCGTGAAAACGGGTGGCTTGTACACCGGCTATAAGCCGTTAAACTCCAGCAGCGTCTAAAGACGCTCGCTGAACGTTGTTCAGGTTATGCTTCTATTACTTGACTATTGCCCGTAACAACGGGCTTTTA
>NZ_JAAXPR010000003.1 GCF_012396585.1 Streptococcus ovuberis | reverse complement strand
GCCTAACGAGTCCTCGTTTGATTTCGTTGTTAATCGTTTGCGGGGCTTTTCCAAGTAAAGTGGCAATCTGACGATGACTGATTCCTTCAGATTTCCATCGTTCAATCAAACGACGTTCTGTTAGTGTTAAATGTTTGCCTTTTGTAGTATAATGGTTTTGCATCTCAGAGTTCCTTTTAATGTGTTTGTGGTGAACTACATTATATCTCTCTGGGATGTTTTTTCATACTCTCAACTGGCTAACTTCATTTTAGAACTTTCTTTTTTCTTTAGGATAACTAAATCCTTTCATCTTTTCAAAATCAGGATACACCTCTACGCACAAAGCATCTAATAACTCTTGGTCTGAATTTTCTCCTTTAATAAGTTCTACCCAAAAATCTTCTATTTGTTGCCACTTTCCGTAAATATCTTGCCTACCTTGATTTTTAACAGTCTCTAATCCATCCTCTTTAATCCAAAAAGTTTTAATGGGTTTTTCATAATGGGGTTTTCCAACCTCAAATAGAAAAATTGATGTATTTACTCCTTCCCTAAAAGTTTCTTCTGGTAATTTTATTATGTGAGTTAGAGTATTTTTTTTGAATATTTTTCTTACGAGAGATTTAGAATCTTTTTCTAATTTAAAATCTGGAAGTATGATTGCAGCTTGAGTTCCTATTGGCACATTTGACAGTACATTGTTAATTATTTTTAAACAACCATACTTACGTTCAAAAGGTGGGTTCATCAATACTTTAGTAATTGGATGTTTAGTTAGAATTTCCGAAACCTCAACGTTATCGTCTTCGTCAATGATTTTTTTCTCCTTGAAGCTAATAGACCTTATCCATTTGCTAGCTTCTTCAGTTCGAGTATCTAGTTGTTCAAAATTGCTTTTTCCGTCTTTGTGAATCAACATATTCGCACAAGCTAAAGCGTAGATTTCTCTATCAAACTCTATTCCATATAATTGCTCTCTCTTAATTGCACGAGCTTTTTTAGAATCTAAATCACCAGCTTCTTTCAACATATACCCCATAGCCTTTGTTAAAAAACCACCTGAACCACATGCCCCGTCAAACACCACAGAATCTTTATTGACATCAATCAAGCGATACATCAGTGAAGTGATATGTTCAGGAGTAAAGACTTGACCACTTTCAGATTTGGGTTTATATCGGTTAAATTCATTGAAAAATATCCCCATTACATCTTCGCCATTCCAATTATCTGAGTTTATAGAATTTGAAATTTCATCTATACATTCAATAAACCTGTCTATATCTTCTTGACTACCTTGAGAGTTCATTTTAATTTCGCTATATACTTCTGCAAGTAAATCTATTTTCTGATTTTGTTTTTTATCCGATTCTAAAGACTTTGAAATTGTATTCAAGATTGAATGTCGCATTAAATCAAAATCCATACCCTTTTGCAAAATTTTAATATTACTATAGCGTTTGGCAACTAAGGCACATGCTGTAAAAATCATTCTGTGGTATAAATTTTTGATGCCAAATTGAAAATGAAGAATTTCGTTTATTGACTTAGTTAAAGTGTAAATTTTATTTTTATCTATTTCATCCTGAGTAAAAACTTTCAGATAATACTCTTTGCTTTGTAATTCATTTGCTAATTTAATTTCAAAAATAGACTTTCCTTTATTTTTGAAAACCAACAAATCCTTTGAATTATATAACAGACCTATAACATCCTTATAGCCTTTTAAAGCTATTCTCATATTTTTCTTTAGTTCATCTTTTTCCTTTTTTCCTAGTTTTGTATCAGAATTTTTAGCTTCTAAAATAAGGGCAGGCTCAGATATTTTCTTGGGAAAATACCAGCCGTCAGGTTGGTCGGAAATTCCTTTCCATATATTTAATTTTCCAAGTTTATCATCTAATTTGTTAAATGTAGTGTGCTGTCCTACACCAGATATAGCATTTCTTGTATTTTTTAATCCTAATGTTTGCCTTGCTAAGTCTTTAACTTCGTCTTCGGTTAGAAATCTTGCCATTTTATAGCACCTCAATTCCTAGACGAATAGAAAAGACTTCTTCACAAGAAAGTGAAAAAGCCTGTTTTAGTGCTTGACAAAAAACACGTCCGATTACATAATCAGCGTGAGCTGTGAGCTGTGAGCTGTGAGCTGTGAGCTGTGAGCTGTGAGCTGTGAGCTGTGAGCTGTGAGCTGTGAGCTGTGAGCTGTGAGCTGTGAGCTGTGAGCTGTGAGCTGTGAGCTGTGAGCCTGTGATTGCGTTCATACAAATCAATTCCTTTGCTATTTTTATAAAACTATTATATCACAAAAGGTAATTTCTGAAAAGAATTATATCCATATTTACACTGTTTTGTTGACTTATATGTTTTAAATGATATAATGGTTTTAGAATATGAAAGGAGTAGAGAGATGCTAGGTGAATTTAAGTCATTGTACGATTTGATGAATGCTTTTCCAAACGATTATTACTGTGAGCGACATTTAGAAAAAATTCGTTGGAATGGCTATGTGGTCAGTCCTTTTGATGAAACGTCTAAGGTTTATAAATGCAAGAATGGTAAATATAGATGTAAAAACACTGGTAAATACTTTAATGTTCGGACTGGTACAATGTTTGATAATACTAAAGTCTCCCTTCAAAAATGGTTTATAGCTATCTGGCTAATGACATCTCATAAAAAGGGCGTCTCCTCTCTGCAACTATCAAAAGACATCAACGTTACACAAAAAACAGCTTGGTTTATGCTAGAGCGTATTCGTAGATGTTTCGGTTCAGAAAATAATAATGAGTTAGGTGGAACTGTAGAGGTGGATGAAACATATATTGGAGGAAAAAATAAGAATCGTCATAACTCCAAAAAAGTCAAAAATGCCCAAGGTCGCTCCCTAAAAGATAAAATCCCAGTTGCTGGTATGATTGCACGAGAAGGAAAATTGAATGCTCATAAAGTAACCGATACAGGCACAAAAACTTTAACAGAACAAATCGTAAAATTTGTGAAAGACACTGCCCAGCTTTACACTGATGAATGGTTAGGTTATAATAAAGTTGCGAAAATGTACGACCATGCTTTTGTAAATCATGGTGCTCGTGAATATGTAATTGATGATGTCTATACAAATACGATTGAGGGGTTCTGGGCAGGTCTCAAACGTGGTGTGCTTGGAATCTACCATTCTTGGTCTAAGAAACATCTACAAGATTATGTAGATGAGTTTGTCTTCCGTTATAATACCCGAAGCATGGCTGACAACGACCGTTTCAATCTTCTATTGGCATCTTCAGAAGTTCGTACTACATACAAGGAGTTAGTCCATGGATAAACTACATGCAGAAATGGAGCGAACAGTTTCTAAAACAATTGATAATAAGCTAGTAGATTATCAAATTTCTCTCTCTGATAATTTTTACACCAAATATCTTAGTTACTATGACTGCCCTTATACTAAGGAAGTAGTTAAATCACACCGAAAATTTTTCCAAGACCTATCCTATTATGCGATTTATCAAAAACTTGGAGAAGTCACAAAAATTAGCATACAAGCTCGACTTTCTGAGTTAGATACTTTAGTAGATATTTCAGACAATAAAGATGAATTTGATACTTTCTTTTACAAAAAGTTTCAGTTTAAACTACCTGAGATTCCATTTGAGGAAGAAAAGCTAGAACTTTCCAGTTTTGATTTAAAATTGCAACAGGCTCTAAATTATAATCCTAAAGAAGATGAGGGGCTGAGAAAAAGAAGATAAGGAAGGTGCAAGATGGATTGGTTTGACTACATGATAAAGGCATCAGAGCAATCACGGTTTAATGCTAGTCATTGGTTTCGCTATTTGCGAAAAGTTATTTTTGAAGACCATTCTTATTTGACTGATGAAGATGTTGAAAAATTATTAACCTCCAAAGAACTAACAGATTTTCAAAAGGTTAGTTTGAAATATGCTATTCAAGAACACACACCAACTCATGATTATGTGATTTCGTTAAATAAACCTGCCAAATTAGCCAATGTACAAAAAATGATGGAGAAATATAAGCATGGATAAAATGAAACCTGTTTTTGAAGCCTTGAATCAAGAGTTATCTCAAGCCAATCTTCGTTTAACCATCATTTGTGTAGGTGGTTATGTCCTAGAATACCATGGTTTGCGAGCTACACAAGATGTGGATGCTTTTTATGAAGAAAGTCAGAAAATCAGCGAAATTATCGCTCGTGTAGGGCAACGCTTTAATTTGAATACTGACGAAGAACTATGGCTCAATAACAATGTGGCGAATATGAACAAACAGCCACCATTGAATTTATGTGAGACCCTATATTCATTTGAAAATCTAACTGTTTTAGTTGCTCCAATTGAATACGTATTGGGTATGAAAATGGTTAGTACAAGAGAGCAGGATTTGAAAGATATTGGAGCGATTATTAAATATAAACACTTCCGTTCTCCATTTAATACCTTTGATGGTTTGAAGAAAATGGGATTTGATAGCATTGATTTCTCCGTTCTCCTAGAAGGCTTCAGTTATGCCTATGGCATGGACTGGTTAGAAGAATTCTTCAAAGAAAATCAGGATAAACTGAGAAGATATTATTGATAGTCAAGATAGAAGAAAAGACGATTTCCTAGTTTGGAAGTCGCCTTTTTTGATGTTTCCGAAACACTACATATTGTGGTTGGTGTAAACTGATATATAGTTCCCTAAAATTTTATTTGACAGACTATTTTGCTCATATTTATTATGAAAAAAAGTTTGATGGTTTTCCTAATGATAAATTGGATTATTTAGGACTTTTTGAAAATTTAGAAAAGATGATTATTTTTGATAAAGATAGAATAAAGGCATTTATTAAAGCGAAAGTGAAAGAATCAAAGGTATTGAGAATTGATATTAATGACTATATTTCCCATGAATTAGATCCTAGACTTGAAGGAAAGATTGATAGCTCTGTAATCAAAGCTGCTTATAAATATCGATTTTATTGCTATCAACCTGCACAGAGAGTCAATGTTTTAAAAATGATAGTGGGTAAAAAAGCCAATATATTATAAATGAAATTGATGAACTTTTTAATTATTCAGAAGAGAGGGGGAAAGCGATTTTTGATTTACAGAGAGATTCCATTGGTAAGAATTTACAAATTGAGTTTCAAAAGGATAAAGGATATATTATAAATGGATTTGATAAAATTGAGCGATTTCATAATTTGCAAAAGCATATCCTTACAGAGCGAGATTATTTCGTGATAGCTAATTATGGGTGGTCTATAGGAAATTTTTCCTTTCTACGTAATATAATGTTATCACTCTCCTTAAAATGGCCTGGTCTCAGCTCTGGTCAGTTAGCTCTGTTGAATTTATTTGGTCGCTTGCATAGTCTTGCTGAAGAGGTTAAGGATAAGGAGAGCATTCTCTTGCTCTTGGATGAGGTGGATCTAGAGCTCCACCCTGAGTGGCAACGTAAGTGGATTAGTGCAGCTCTGCCTATTATCGGCGAAATTTTCAAGGGCAAGCACGGGCAAATCATACTGACCACCCACTCGCCCATTATGCTGTCGGATATTTATGGGGAAAACGTGCTGATGCTACGGAAAGATCCGGAGACGGGTGAGCGGCAGGTGGGTTATGGTGACGAGGTCACTAGCACGAGCTTTGGGCAAAATATTCATCAGTTGTTTAAGGAGTCATTTTTCTTGGAACAGACCAAGGGCGATTACTCTCTTAAGATTATCAATGCGACCATTAAAGCTGTTTATGATTTGAATCAGGAGTTGGCTGATGCGGCTACCATCAAAGCTGATTTTGCATCTGAGCTAGGTGTAGGAGACCTGTCAGATGGCCAGTTTAGGGCTTATCTGGAAAAAGTGATTGGGGCTATTGGGGAGAAAGTGATCGCTCAAAAGTTACAAGACATGTACCAAACCATTCCCTTATGGTCGCAAGTGCCTTCTTTGGAGGGGAAACGGGCTGGTGACTTATCGACGGAGGAGTTACGGCAACTCTTACGGCAACGGGAGGAGGCTGGGCAATGATTGGTTTAAGAGACGATGCTTATAGTGTGGACTTGCAGGACATCTACTACCAGAAGGTCAGGGAGCTTTACCTCAAGAAGACCAGCCAGTATTCGCCAGGAAATATTAGTGACCTGATGGGACGGTTTAAGAGGCTGATTGGATCAGAGGTGTTTGGGGATTATTTTTCGGGACAAACGGCTGAAGATCAGTTTAAGGAGTTGATTCTGATGCCACCAGGGGTGATGGGCCAGTTGGTAGAACGGATTCATGAACAAGTCCAGGCAAAAGCCGGTCTAAAAAAGGTGTTTGAGCATAGGAGTATGCAACGCTTAAAGGCGGTTTACACGGCTGGTCAGCTCATGCAAAAGGTGTCTCAAGGACAAAAGCTCAATAGTTTATTGACAAGTGCTCTTGGGCTGACGGTTTGTCCGTATTGCAACCGTCAGTTTATCAATAATCGTGGCAATAAGTTGGGATCGGAGATGGATCATTTTTACAACAAGGACAAGTACCCTATTTTTGCGGTCTCTTTATATAATTTAGTGCTGTCTTGTGGGGTCTGTAATCGCAACAAGGGAAATAAGGAGTTTAGGATTAACCCGTTTATTCAAGAAGAGGGTCAGGAGCATGACGTTCAGTTCAATTACCAGCTGAGATCCTTGACGGATATGGAGATTGTGTTAAAGTCGAGTCCCCAACGTCAGGCGGAGATTGATCGCCTTGGCTTGGTAGAAGCCTATCAGCTCCATCTGATTGATGTGGCCAATATGCTGGATAGGGAAGAACGGTATTCTGAGGCTTATCGGGATGAATTGCGAGAGCTGTTCAGCCATGGTCTTGCCAGCGGCACGGGAATTTCTTCTAACCCTTTTAATCAAATGTTGACCGACGACGAGATTGACCGCATGATTTATGGGGATGCCATTTTTGAGGAAGATATCAAAAATATCCCTTTGGGCAAATTCCGCAAAGACATTTATCAGGAACTAAAAAAATTGCGTAAATATTAGACAAGGCTAGTGTTTTTTGATAGAATATATGCTAAGAAAGAATGTTGTTTTATCAGCACCTCCAGCGAGTTCGGGATAGTGGAAGCCGAATGGTTAACAAAACAATTGGCGCTTTCTATTCACAATTTGATAACCAATCAAGTCATAAATTAGGGTGGAACCGCGTCTTGCACGCCCCTATGCGTTAAGCTAGGAGTGTATGGGATGGGGTTCTTTGCTTTAGAAAGGAAAGCGATGGATTATCTCTATCTTGTTGATAGCAAGGAACAGTTGACGGCTTATCAAGCCTTTGTGGCTAAGTACGATAAGACCATAGTCGACTACCTTCAGTTTCTATCCGAGACCTATGCGGTCAGAGATCTGCCACAAGCAGTTCTTTGGGCGACTGCTCATGCGGCTAGCCATATTATCCGAGATTGCCCTATCCCAGCCTATACCAATGATGTTCGCCTTGTACTGACGCCAGAACGGCAGGTTTGGCGGGATTTATATCTGAAACAGCTGGACTGCTATGAGCCGTCGGAACTTCTCGACCAATTGCGTCAGCATTATGCGCAAGTATCAGATAATTATGTTTTACAGGTTTTGGGACATGAATTTGCCCATTGGTCAGACCGTTTTGCTGAAGATAAGGACTTTTATCGCTACATTTGGTTTGAAGAGGGCATGGTCGAGTATATCAGTCGCCGCTATTTTCTCACACCAGAAGAATTTGCAGCTGAGAAATGGGCAAATCAGCAGTTAGTCAATCTCTTTGAGCAACATTATGGTTGGCACTCGCTGAATGACTTTGGTCAGGCAACTTATGAAGGGGATTATGCGAGCATTTTTTATGAGTATTGGCGTAGTTTTCTTCTGGTTGACCAGCTGATTGAGCAGTCAGGGTCTGTCGAAGCGACTTTTGCCTATTGTCATGAGTGGTTAAATACTGAGCCAGTCCAGACCTTTTTGGATTGGTTGATAAAAAAAGGTGTTTTACCACAAGAGCCTTAACGGTTGCTTACTTAAAGCGAGAAACCTTGCGTACAAGACGAATTGTTCACAGGGGTAAGGACAGTTCCTCTGTCCTACGGAACGTCTCGTGAGACCTTTCCTAGCCCCTCTACTAGCTCTAATTACTAAACATTATCGGTTGAGTGATGAGAGCGTCGCAAGTCCTAAACATTATTTTTTAAGGAGAATATTATGTCTAAAAAATTGACTTTCCACCTCGTCAAAGCGAACTTAGCACCTGAAGGCGCTAGTCGCTAACGGTCACCGCTATGGCGGCTGACCTAGACGATGCACTAGTTTCTCCCAACATACGTTATCGGCATGTTGGGAGAAACGTTGCCTATTATTATAGAAATGAGGATTAAACATTGCCTACAAAACTAACTTTTCAAGAAATTATTTTGACCTTACAACAATTTTGGAATGAACAGGGGTGCATGCTCATGCAGGCCTACGATACGGAAAAAGGGGCGGGGACCATGTCACCGTATACCTTCTTGCGTGCCATCGGTCCTGAGCCGTGGAATGCGGCTTATGTAGAGCCGTCTCGCCGTCCAGCAGATGGTCGTTATGGGGAAAACCCCAACCGTCTTTATCAGCACCACCAGTTTCAGGTGGTCATGAAACCATCGCCGAGCAATATCCAAGAGCTTTATTTGCAATCCTTGGAAAAATTAGGCATCAATCCTTTGGAGCATGACATTCGCTTTGTGGAGGACAACTGGGAAAATCCATCAACAGGTTCTGCGGGTCTGGGCTGGGAAGTCTGGCTTGATGGCATGGAAATCACTCAATTCACCTACTTCCAGCAGGTGGGGGGACTGGAGACAGGTCCTGTCACTGCTGAAGTTACTTACGGCTTGGAGCGCTTGGCGTCCTATATCCAAGAAGTCGAGTCGGTCTATGACATCGAGTGGGCACGTGGGGTCAAGTACGGCGAAATCTTCACTCAGCCAGAGTATGAGCACTCCAAATACAGTTTTGAAGTCAGCGACCAAGACTTGTTGCTCAGCAATTTTGACAAATTTGAAGCCGAAGCGAAACGCTGCTTAGATGAGCATCTGGTGCACCCGGCCTTTGACTATGTGCTCAAGTGCTCGCATACTTTCAACCTCCTAGACGCGCGTGGGGCCGTGTCAGTAACTGAGCGGGCAGGTTACATCGCTCGTATCCGAAACTTGGCACGTGTGGTCGCTAAAACCTTTGTCGCAGAACGCAAACGCTTGGGCTATCCGCTTTTAGATGAGGCAACTCGTGCCAAACTCTTGGCGGACGAGGAATAGAGCGAGCACCAGCGAGCATGACAAGATACTGACGTTGTGGTGGAAAAGGAATCAGCGATGTTTCGCTGATTCCTGACGGAAGTTTTGAGACCTGAGGCTCAAAACTTAGGGATGGAACGCTGAGAAGCGGTCGCTCCCGTCCGCACCACCTTAGTCAGTATCAATAAAAAAGACATTTTTGAGGTAAAACATGACAAAAACTGTATTGATTGAACTGGGCTTGGAGGAAATCCCTGCCTACATCGTAACGCCTGCTATGAATCAGCTACGTGATAAGGTGGCTCATTTCTTGACGGAGAACCGGTTGGCTTTTGAGACCATCGAAGCCTTTTCAACGCCTCGTCGTTTGGCGGTTCGGATCCGTGGCTTGGCAGACCAGCAGACCGACTTGACCGAGGATTTCAAGGGTCCTGCTAAAAAAATCGCCTTGGACGCAGACGGCAATTTTACCAAGGCTGCGGAAGGCTTTGTCCGCGGTAAGGGCTTGACCACAGCTGACATTCGCTTTGAAGAGATGAAGGGTGAAGAGTATGTTTATGTGACCAAAAATGAAGCGGGTCAGCCTGCGGAAACGGTCTTGGCAGGTATTCCAGAGGTACTCAAAAGCCTGACCTTCCCTGTCAGCATGGCTTGGGGCTCAAACACTTTCAAATACATCCGGCCTGTTCACACCTTGACGGTCTTGGTCGATGATGTGGCCTTGGACATGGATTTTCTTGACATCCCATCTGGTCGTATCAGTCGTGGACACCGCTTTTTGGGGAAAGAAACCGAGATTGCGACTGCTGACAGCTACGAAGCTGACCTGCGAGAGCAGTGTGTCATCGCAGACCCAGCAGAACGTCAAGACATGATTGTCAGTCAAATCAAAGCCATCGAGGCAGCACAAGGGGTGGTCGTGGATATTGATGAGGAGCTCTTGAGCGAGGTGCTCAACCTAGTCGAGTACCCAACTGCCTTTATGGGCAGCTTTGACGCCAAGTATCTGGACGTGCCAGAAGAAGTTCTGGTGACCTCCATGAAGAACCACCAGCGCTATTTTGTCGTGCGAGATAAGAGCGGCAAGCTCCTGCCGAATTTCATCTCTGTCCGCAACGGCAACGACCAGCACCTTGAAAATGTCATCAAGGGCAACGAAAAAGTCCTCGTGGCACGCTTGGAAGACGGTGAATTTTTCTGGAAAGAGGACCAGAAATTGGCGATTGCGGACTTGGTGGCGAAGCTCGCTAACGTCACCTTCCATGAAAAAATCGGTAGTCTTTCCGAGCACATGGCACGGACTAAGACTATTGCACATTATTTGGCGGCAATGGCAGAGCTGTCTGACGAAGAGCGGTCAGACCTTGACCGTGCTGCCAGCATCTACAAGTTCGACCTCTTGACCGGCATGGTTGGTGAATTTGATGAGCTCCAAGGCATCATGGGGGAGAAATACGCCCTCTTGGCTGGCGAGACAGCTGGTGTGGCAGCAGCTATCCGTGAGCATTACCTGCCAAATTCTGCCGAAGGGGAGCTTCCTGAGACAAAAGTCGGTGCAGTCTTGGCGCTTTCTGACAAGCTGGACACGTTACTGTCATTCTTCTCAGTGGGCTTGATCCCGTCTGGGTCAAACGACCCGTATGCCCTGCGTCGGGCGACCGCTGGTATCGTGCGGATTTTGGACAAGTTTGGCTGGAACATTCCTTTGGACAAGTTGGTAGCGGAACTCTATGCCCTCAACTTTGATAGCCTGACCTATGCCAACCAAGCGGATGTCATGAGCTTTATCGCTGCCCGTATCGAGAAGATGATGGACAGTAGCATTCCTAAAGACATCCGTGAAGCTGTTCTCTCTAGCTCGACCTTTGTGGTCAAGGATCTTCTGGCTGCCAGCTCGGCTATTTTCCAAGCCGCTAAGACGGACGGCTACAAATCAGCTGTGGAAAGTCTGGCTCGGGTCTTTAACTTGGCGGAGAAAGCAGAAGCAGGTGTGACCCTGTCAGCCGATCTCTTTGAAAACGAGGCGGAAAAAGCCTTGGCAGCGGCTGTTGAGGACTTGAGTTTGAGTGAGGACATGGCTGCCAACCTAGCCAAGCTCTTTGCGCTTAGCCCAGTTATCAACGCTTTCTTTGACAATACTATGGTCATGGCGGACGACATGGCGGTTCGCAACAATCGCTTGGCCTTGCTCAAGACCTTGGCGGATAAGGCAGGTCAAGTGGCGGTGTTTAATAAGCTCAATACCAAGTAAGAATATAACGTATGATTGAGATTTTTTGCACTGACCTCACCATCACAGCGTTTCTGCTGTTTTAGGCTTTCTTTGTCTTGATTCTTGTCATTATCGCAGCAGATGGACGGGCAGAGAATGAGCAGAAATACAAGGTCAGCCGCTTTAATCAGAAGAAGTAAGAGAACGTTAGAAAGGATTAGAACACGAGCTACAGACGGTGATAAAATGATTGTTGAGAAAATTAGCCCTCAACGTTCCCTGATCCCATTGATGTTAAGGCTCGGGCTAAAACAGTCTCCCAGATTGTTTTATTCCCTTTGTCTGTGACGCTCTTTGTATCGTGATATGGAACAAGCAAAAATTGATCGAATCAATGAATTGGCTCGAAAGAAAAAAGCCGAAGGTTTGACGGAAAGCGAGCTGGCTGAGCAGGCAGCCCTGCGTGAGGAGTACATCGAAGGCTACCGACGCAGTGTGCGTGCCCATGTGGAGGGGATTAAGATTGTCGATGAAGCTGGCAATGATGTCACCCCAGAGCGCTTGCGTCAAGTGCAGCGTGAGAAGGGCTTGCATGGTAGAAGTCTTGACGATCCAAATTCATAAGACCTGACTGTCTATAAAAACAATACCAAACAAAAGAGGCCCCTTGCGTTTCAATTCAAGGGGCCTTTAGCATTGACTAAAAAATTAGTCTTGCGTGCTCTTACTAGAAGATTGGGAGGTTGTTGGTTCGGTTTGGTTCTCATCACTTGTTTCTGAACTTGATGAGGATTCCGTCTCTTCCTCGCTAACGTATGTTTGGACGGTTGGAGTGTAGTTATAGTTGGTTCTAGCACCGTCTTTATAAACATAATTACCTGAACGATAGAGACCATCAGGCATGGTCCAATCGGTCAGTCCGCTACCAGTCGTTTCGTAGAGGTAGAGCATCATGTTGCGGTAAACGTCTGTAGCAACATAGAGACCAGAATCTAGAATCGGTGTCATACGGTTCTTGTAGCCTGTCCATACAGCCATGGCATATTGATTGGTAAATCCGACATAGTTTTCATCTGGCGTAACAATGCTAGAGCTGTAGATAGGGTAATTTTGAGCCAATTCTTCAATTTCATCGTCAGTGTAGTTCGAGGTTCCTGTCTTACCGGCTTGGAAGAGCCCTCGAATAGCGGCATTAGATCCTGCACCATAGTTAAGGACAGTCTTCATCATGTCAGTCATCATGTAGGCAGTGGTTTCCTTCATGGCTCGGTTACCTTCAGGTTCGAAGGTGATTTCAGAGTCATCGCTGAAGACAATCTTATTGACGTATTGGGGTTTATAGTAGGTTCCCCCATTAGCAATAGCAGCATAGGCAGCAGCCATTTTTTCAGAACTAGCGCCGTATTCTGGACTGGAGACATTCGTGGCAGAAGAGATGGCATTTGAGTAGAACATCTCTGGGTAATCAATATCCAATCCACTTAGGAATTCTTTGGCTTTATTGAGCCCTACAGCTTCAAGGGATTTGACCGCTGGAACGTTTCGAGAATACATAATCGCAGCCTGCATGGTAATATAGCCAAAGTAACTTCGGTCCCAGTTGTTAACAGGAGTAGTTGTACCTGGGAAGTAGTATGGGTTGTCATTGATGACATCGGAAGTGGCATCATAGATGTCATATTCAATCGCTGGGGCATAATCGGTGATTGGCTTCATGGTTGACCCCCAGTCGCGGTTGGTTTCAACCGCTTGGTTGGTCCCCAATGAGCTAGCTTCGGCTTGGTGACGGAAACCTAGCTGAGCAATGACCTTACCATTTGTGACATCAACAACAGTAGAAGCAACCTGCATGTCATTGTCAGGGAAGTTGACGTAAGTATCTGAATGATAGATTTCCCAAAGGTGTTTTTGGGCCTCTGTATTAACATTGGTGTAGACTTTTAAACCTGCATCCATTAGGTCATAGTCTGTTTTTTCCTTGACTTCCTCAATCACTTCCTTGATGTAGTTGTCCATGTATTGAGGATAGCTTGCAGATGTGACGAGTGGCTTTAAGCCATCCTCGACGGGAGTCGCAACAGCGATGTCGTGAGTCGCTTGATCAATATAGTCATGTTTTAACATCTGGCTGAGGACCAAGTCACGACGGTATTTAGCTGCCTCAGGGGCAGCATAGGGGTCATACTGGTTGGGAGCCTGAGGCATGCCGGCCAAAAGCGCTAATTGTGGAATGCTGAGTTCGTTGAGGTTCTTACCATAGTATGCGTTAGCAGCTGTTTGCATACCATAGTTGCCGTTGGCCATATAGACCTTGTTCACATAGTAGGTAAGGATTTCTTCTTTTGTATTTCGGCGCTCCAGTTGCATGGCGAGCCAAGCCTCTTGGGCCTTACGCTTAATAGTCTGATCGGCTTTAGTGGTAGAAAAGTAAGTCAGTTTAATAAACTGTTGTGTTAAGGTTGAGCCACCATGGGTACTGGTAGAGGTTAAGTTATTCCAGACAGCGCCTAAAATCCGGATAATATCCACACCCCGGTGATTGTAGAACCGATGGTCTTCAATGGCTACAATGGCGTTAGCTAAATCAACGGGAATATCCCCTGTTTCCACATTCGTCCGTTTCTCTGAGCCTAGATCTGCAATTAGGTTATTGTTAGCGTCATAGATCAGGCTTGAAGAAGTAGCTGTCAGAGATTCTTCTGTTAACTCGGGTGCAGAGCTGACGTAAAAGATAAAGAGCAGTAGACCTAGTAGGAAGCCTATAACAAACAACCCAATCAAGCCGTTGAGGGCGAAAAGGAGTGCTCTTTTTAAGGGATTATTAGTATCTGCTAATTGTCCCATGCGCCGTTGGAGACGCGTAAAATAGATGTTGGGTTTTTTCATGGGTTTAGTCACCACCTAGTAGATTTTTTTCGATAACAGAGAGGTAATCAATGGCAGGAAGCCCACTTTCCTTAATTTGGAAACCATGTGTCTTGATATAGGAAAGTGGCATCGATTTTCCTCCTTTATCAATCCGATAGAAATCAATTAAGGGCCTGGCAGGCAATAAGTAAGTTTCTTTCAAGTTAGAAAAATGGAGCAGGACAAAGCATATTCCTGATTGGTTGAGGACCTGTTCCATATGTTCTATCTGATGTTCATGGAAATTTTTCAGAGGCATAGAGCGCGTATGTCTAGTTTCTTTGGCTTCAAAGTCAATATAGTGCCCTTTGAAAACACCAGAATAATCGGTAGTGGATGCCTGTCTGAAATAAGCTTCGACAATTTTAGCCCGACTCCGCTTAGGATAATCGACTTTAACAATCTGGATAGGTGTCGGTTTTTTGTGAATGACAGCTCGTTGCCTCGAAAGGTAGTAACTATTGCTCTCGTTAATCAAGGTTTCAAAGCTCATTCCTCGATTAGCAAAGTTGACTTTTTCCTTTGGTTGAGCTGATAGTATGTTATTCCTCGGCCGGACAGTGTGTGGATAGTTGACCATAATTCTCCTTCCTGATAAAATAACATCATCCTATTATACCACAAATTATAACATAAACTTACTTAAAAAGGTTAAAAAGGGACTGAAAAGGATGAGGTTACTAGTGACAGGCTACCAGACTTGGGATTTGGGCATCTTCAATGACAAGGATCCTAGGCTTAAGGTCATCCGAGAAGCGATTAAAAAAGACTTGCAAAGATTTTTAGAGAATGGCTTGGAGTGGCTGATTTTTACAGGACAATTAGGCTTTGAATATTGGGTAATGGAGGTAGCTCTCAGCCTGAAATCAAGCTATAACTTACAGCTGGCTTGCATTTTTCCCTTTGACACTCATGGTCAGAATTGGAATGAGCAAAATAAGGAAAAATTAGAACATTTTAAGCGTCTGGATTTTGTCAAAGCTGCTTTTTCGCGATACGAAAATCCAGGACAATTTAGGGACTACCACCAATTTTTGATAGACCATACAGATGGGGCATACGTTTTTTACGATAGTGAGCAAGAAACAAAGCTCAAGTATCTTTTTGAAAAATTACAAACTCAGAAGAATTACGAACTGAATTTACTGACTTTTGAACGCCTCAACGAAGTGGCAGAAAACTTTTCTGATTTTGATAGATAATGCTTGATTTTATAGGGCGATATCAGCTATAATAAAGAGTAGCAGTAAAAAATGGAGAGAGACATGGCAGGGATCAAGTACACAACCAAGGATATTTTTGAGCAAGAGTTTAAGATAACGATGAGGGGCTATAGCAAGGAAGAGGTTGATGAGTTTCTTGACGATATCATGAAGGACTATGACACTTATGAGGCCAAGATTAAGGAGCTCAAGGCTGAAATTTCAAGACTGAAGGCTGAACCAAAGAGTGATCCAGTGTCAGCTATTGCAAGTCCTATTGCAGAGCGTCCGGAGTTTGCGCGTGCGACCACCGCTACAAACTTTGATATTTTGAAACGGATTAATCGTCTCGAAAAAGAAGTCTTTGGCAAGCAAATCATGGAAGAGTAGGTTCAGTAAGACTAAAAAATGCAATTTTTGGATAATCGCACGAAGCGAGTGACTTCGTGAGGAAAGTCCATGCTAGCACTGGCTGTGATGCCAGTAGTGTTTGTGCTAGACGAATGCATAAGTCTAGGCACGTACAATGTGCGTGACGGCAGTCGAAAAGGCTAAGTCTTTGGATAGGCTTGATTAGACTTGAAAGTGCCACAGTGACGAAGTTTTTGTGGAAACGCAAAAAGTGGAACGCGGTAAACCCCTCAAGCTAGCAACCCAAACTTTGGTAGGGGCATGGGATGGCCAGAACCGAATGGACTATCCTGACTGCATCAGCAGTAGACAGATGATTATACAGAGAAGCAAGAACCTAGTTGCTTCTTGGACAAAACATGGCTTATAGAAGATTGCATATAGGTCGAGGCTGGGGCGCTTGCCTCAACCTCGTTTTTTAATGAAAAGTGACAAAGATAGGAGGAGTGTCTGGGTGAAAAAAAGTTTTCAGTTGATAGCGACATCAGGAGCTGGTCTAGAAGCTATAGTTGGCAAGGAATTGCGCCAGCTGGGTTACGATACTAATGTTGAAAATGGCAAGGTCCGTTTTGAGGGGGCTGTTTCTGCTATCATTGAGACCAACCTGTGGCTTCGCTCAGCTGATCGGATCAAGATCATTGTAGGGGAATTCCCTGCAAGGAGTTTTGAGGAGCTCTTTCAGGGAGTTTTTGGTTTGGATTGGGAAAACTACCTACCTCTAGGTGCCAAATTTCCTATTTCTAAGGCCAAGTGTGTCAAATCCAAATTGCACAATGAGCCGTCTGTTCAGGCTATTTCTAAAAAAGCAGTCGTTAAAAAATTGCAACAGCATTACCATCGCCCAGACGGTGTTCCCTTGCAAGAAGTAGGAGCAGAGTTCAAGATTGAGGTATCCATCTTGAAAGATCAGGCGACAGTTATGATTGATACGACTGGTGAGAGTCTCTTTAAACGTGGTTACCGTGTGGAAAAAGGTGGAGCTCCTATCAAAGAGAATATGGCAGCTGCGATTTTACAGTTAACCAATTGGTATCCAGATAAGCCCTTAGTTGATCCGACGTGTGGGTCAGGCACTTTTTGCATTGAGGCTGCTATGTTAGCCCGTCAAATGGCTCCTGGCTTAAATCGTAACTTTGCGTTTGAAGCTTGGCCTTGGGTAGACGACGCCTTGGTTGGTCAAGCTAGAGCTAAGGCTAGGGAGCAGATTCGGTCTGATTTGGCACTGGATATTTGGGGCTACGATGTTGATGGGCGGATGATTGAAATTGCTAGGAAAAATGCACAGGCTGCTGGTTTGGAAGGATTCGTCCATTTCAAACAGATGCGGCTTCAAGATTTCAAAACCGATAAACTCAATGGTGTCATCGTTTCGAACCCTCCCTATGGGGAGCGATTGCTTGATGACAAGGCAGTAGATATTTTGTATAATGAGATGGGGCAGACCTTTGCTCCCTTAAACACATGGTCTAAGTTTATCTTGACTAGCGATGAGGCTTTTGAGCAAAAATACCAACAGATTGCAGATAAGAAGCGAAAATTATACAACGGAACCTTGAAAGTTGATCTTTATCAATACTTCGGTCAACGCATCAAGCGCAACAGAGACGAATAGGAGTAAGAGTGATGTCAGATATCAAAGAACAAAACCCACTTGAACCTGGAGAACGCGTTCTAGACTTAGAACAGGCCAAGGAAATGACCGTTGAAGAGGCCGCGAAAACTCAGGAAGAAATTCAGGCAGGGATCACAGAAACGGACGGTGTTCTAGACCGCTATATCAAACAGCACCGGGATCAGATAGAAGCAAGCAAGTTTGAGACTAAACAATTGCGAAAGGCAGAGATGGCCGCTTTGGCTGTTGCTGCCGAAAAAAGAGCTGCTGACGAAGCGCGTCTAGCTGAGCAGAAGGCAGCGCAAGAAGCAGTTAGCGAAGCGGCGTTCCATGACTATGATCCTGAGGATGATCAAGCTGAATTTGAAGAAGAAAAGGCTGAAAAGCGTAAAAAAGTGATTGGACTCGCTCTAGCTGCTCTAGCGCTTCTTGGAATTGCAGGAACTGCCTACTCTCAGAGAGAGGCACTTGGAGGGTTGTTCGGAGGAAGTGCTTCGTCAACCTCAACGTCAACGACCGCCTCATCAAGTCAGACAAGGGCTTCCTCTTCTGAAAATCCTGGACTCAAGGCCTTTGAAGACTTGTATGCTAGCTTTTTCACGGACGAAAAACAAACCGCTCTGAAAAATGAGAGTTTTGGACAATTGCAGAGCTTAGAGACGGCATTATCTATCTTGGAAGGAACCGATGCTTACGATGCTGCTAAGGCTAAGGTCGACAAGTTAAAGGCTGCGATAGCCGCTACCGAAGCGCTTAACGCTCAATTTGATAAGCCTGTTTTGGTGGATGGTGAGATTGATACGACTGCTACAGCAAAGTCAGAAGCAGATTTCAGTGCGGCTTCTACGGGACTTTCCAGTGTGGATGCTGCGCTGACTGCAGCGGCTAATTTCGGGCGTTCTCAGCAACAAACAGGGGTTGCCCAGGAAAGCCCTGCGCCATCTGATCCTGGGACGGCTCCAGCAGTGGAAGCCCCAGCTCAACCTGCTCCGTCCGCAGGCCCTGCGACTACGGCTAGTCTAAGCAATGGAGTTGTTCTTGATTATAATAAGCGAATTGTTTATGGCAGTGATCAAGTTAATCTCCAGCGCAACCTGAGCCGTGTGCCATATAACGATGAAGTGATTGCGGATGCAGCAAATGAAGCCTGGATTTTTGCTCCGAATGTCTTAGAGAATATCATTGCTACGTCAAACCAGCGGGGCTACTTTGCAGGCAATGATTTTATCCTTGAGAAGGTTAATATCATCAATGGCCGAGGCTATTATAATATGTTTAAGTCAGATGGGACCTATCTCTTCTCCATCAATGCCAAAACGGGTTACTTTGTGGGGAATGGTTCGGGTTATGCAGATGCCCTAGACTTCTAAAAAACAATCCTTGGTCTCCAACGTCTTTGTGGTAATTTCGATTTAGATGATTGGATGAACCGCTTACGACTTTTAACCAACTCGATAACCCATGTTAGTGAAAGGATTTGGTTCTGTACCGCACAGGCCAGATCCTTTTACGTTATCTTAGACAGATTGGTCTTGGCTCTGGTCCTAGACCTAGTCAATGCAGGGGGGAGGAGCTGTTTTTTAAAATAGCTCTGGTTTTGGCAAATAAAGGGAACCTTTCGGACTGGCTTTAGTTGGCCAAACTTCCCTGTGAGAGGTGGTTGGGGAGTTCATGTACGTTTTCTAGAAAATGAGGTATGACAGATAGCGGATCTCTCTTAGTCAAAACCTATCAGCTTTATAGATTTTATATAATGGTATCTAGCGTAAACTTGTGGTAAGATAGGACTATCATTTTTGATAAGGAGACATTACATGACATTGAAAAAGATTCTGGGAGTAACCAGTTTGACACTTGCTGCTTCTCTATTAGTGGCTTGCGGTTCTAATGCTTCTAAGGATAAGGAAGCCTCTAGCGCTTCTAGCGAAGCTAAAACAGAAAAAACAAAGGTTTACTTGGCAACCAATGCTTCTCCAAAACCGTTCAATTACGAGGACGAAAATGGAGAGTTGACTGGTTATGAGTTTGAAGTAGTGAAAGCTGTCTTTGAAGGTTTGGACCAGTACGAATTGGAATACGAAGTCACAGAGTGGTCTTCCATCTTTGCAGGGCTTGATTCAGATCGCTACCAATTGGCCATCAACAACATTTCTTACACAGATGAGCGTGCAGAAAAGTACCTTTACTCTGTCCCGACTGCTAGCAATCCGCTGTCTATGATTGTACCTAAGAACAGTGACATCTCTGGCTTAGATGACATTGCTGGTAAGTCAACAGAAGTTGTTCAAGGAACGACGACGGCTACTCAGTTGGAAAAATATAACGAAGAAAACCCTGATAATCCAACAGTCATTAACTACACTAGAGATTCTATCCAAGCGATCTTGAACCGTTTGAACGATGAACAGCATGATTACAAGTTGTTTGAAGGGATTGTTGCTCAGACTATCGCTGAGGATCAAGGATTGGACAACCTCAAAGTTATTGACATTCCAGCGGATAAGCGCCCATTGATCTATATCATCTTCGCAGCTGGTCAAGAAGATCTTCGTGAGGCTGTTAATGCTCGCTTGAAGGAATTGGAAGCAGACGGTACCTTGGCTAAGTTGTCAGAGAAGTACTTGGGTGGTAACTTTGTGCCAGCAACGGATGAGTTGGTAGCCCCTAACTAATTAAGGTATAGTTAAAACTTATAGATACTACTACGTAAAAAGTATTTGTCAAGTTCTAAGAAATATGGCAAACTAATAACGTAGTATTTTTCGTTTCAACACCAAAAAAAGATTATAAGGAGATTTAAAAATGACATTATCTAAAGTATTGAACTTAGCTGGATTAACGCTAGTTTCTACGCTTGTTTTGGCGGCTTGTGCACCTGCCTCAGATCCTAAGAGCACTGGCTCAGATGACGATGCTACAAAGCTTGTCAAGGTTGGTGTGATGACTATGACAGAGTCTGATGAAGCACGCTGGGAAGCGATTGAAAAGCAGGTTGAGGCTAACGGTGTCGATGTTGATATTGAATTTACTCAGTTTACTGATTATTCCCAACCTAACCAAGGTGTTGCAGATGGTGAAATAGACATCAATGCCTTCCAACACCACAGCTTCCTCAACAACTGGAATACGGAAAACAAGGCTGACTTGGTGGCGATTTTAGATACTTACTTGAGCCCGATCCGTCTTTATTCTGGAACCAAGGATGGTAAAAATAAGTATACTTCTGTCGATCAAATTCCTGAGAACGGAACGATTGCTATTCCAAATGATCCAACCAACGGTAGTCGTGCGCTATATGTTTTGCAGTCAGCAGGTTTGATTGAGTTGAGCGTTTCTGGTGATACTTTTGCAACTGTAGCGGATATCAAGTCTAATCCTAAGAACTTGAAGATTTCTGAGTTGGATGCTAGCCAAACCCCGTCATCTCTTCCTGACGTGGATGCTGCGATTGTTAACAACTCTTATGCTGTGCCAGCCAATTTGGATTATAAAAACCCGCTCTTTGTTGAGAAAAAAGATGAAAACTCAGCCCAGTGGATTAATATCATTGCGGCGCCAAAGAATTGGAAAGAAAAGTCTAATGCCGACGCTGTTCAAGCTATCTTGGATGCTTATCACACAGATGCTGTTAAAAAAGTCATTGAACAAACATCAGATGGTTTGGACTTACCAGTTTGGTAAGAAGATCGATAGTTAGAAAGGGTTGGGCTAATGGTCTAATCCTTTTCTAATTTATAGTCATTGTTATAATCATGAGATACTTGGTTTTTAAAAGGCGTTCACTGCTAGACGTCTTAGTCGGGGTCAACTAAGGTGGCGTTTTGCTCCTCGAAAATTGGATGGCGAGATGCTCTGGTGATGACTAGGGATACGACTTCTGCTGCTCAAGTATGGAGATGAGATGGGTAGCTGTAGAGGCAGTAATGATTCTGTCCAGATGATTAGGGGGCAAAGGAGATAGTAACGATGTCAAATATTGGAATAGAAAGGAAAAACCGATGACAAGAGAAGCAGAATTGCTTGAGCGTTTTGAAGCAGATTCGATTAGCCAGGCTTATTTTACTATTTTGGGCGAACTGATTGCCCGAAAATCAATTTTTGCGCAGAAGGTTGGATTAAGTGAGGTGGCTCACTATCTGAAGGAGCTGTTTGAAGCTGCAGGGGCGAAGGTTGTCCTAGATGAGAGTTATGCAGCTCCATTTGTTTTGGCGCAATTTACTGCCAAAAGGCCAGATGCTAAAACAATTATTTTTTACAACCACTATGATACGGTGCCGGCTGATGAGGATCAGCCTTGGACGAGTGATCCGTTTACCTTAACGGTTAGGGACGGCTTTGCCTATGGGCGTGGTGTGGATGATGATAAGGGCCATATCACAGCGCGTCTCTCTGCAGTAGCACGTTATTTGGACAAGCAGGGTGATTTGCCGGTGAATGTTATTTTTATCATAGAGGGAGCTGAAGAGTCAGCTTCTGTTGATTTGGACAAATATTTAGCTAAGTATCGGTCAACCCTAGCAGGTGCAGATCTATTGATCTGGGAGCAAGGGATTCGAAATGACCAGGGGCAGCTAGAGTTTTCAGGGGGCAACAAGGGGATTGTCACCTTCAATCTGTCTGTAGATTCCGCAACGGTTGATATCCATTCTTCTTTTGGTGGAGTGATTGATTCAGCGAGCTGGTATTTGGTTCAAGCCTTGGCTAGTTTGAGAAGTCCTTGTGGGAAAATTTTGGTTGAAGGTCTGGCTGATCCAGCCATTGAACCCACAGAACGTGAGTTAGACTTGGTGGAGACTTATGCTCAACGTAGCCCAGAGGGAGTGCGGAGTGTCTATGGTTTGCGTTTGCCATTGCTAAAAACAGACCGCAAGGCTTTCTTAAGGCAACTTTTCTTTGAGCCTTCGATCAATATCCAGGGATTGGAAACGGGCTATCAGGGACAAGGGGTTAAAACGATTCTGCCCTCAAAGGCCTCTGCTAAGATGGAGGTTCGTCTTGTGCCGGGATTGACACCAGACGGTGTTTTAGATACAATTAAACAGCACTTGTCTCGCAGTGGGTTTCATCAAGTAGTGGTGGAGAAGACCCTAGGAGAGATGAGTTATCGCAGTGATATGTCTGCGCCAGCCATTCAGCAACTGATAGATGTTGCTAGGGCTTATGAACCTGATGGGGTAGCTGTTTTGCCGACCTCTCCAGGAACTGGCCCGATGCACACCGTTTTTGAAGCTTTAGGGGTTCCGATTGCTGGATTTGGATTGGGACATGAAAAAAGCAGAGACCACGGAGGCGATGAAAATATTCGCTTATCGGATTACTATAGCCACATTGAATTGATAGAAAGAGTGATTGCAAGTTATGAGTAAGCTAATGATAGCCTTAGACAAAATTGATGTGACCTTTCAGCAGAAGAAACGTCAGATTGAAGCGGTCAAGGACGTGACCATCCATATTGACCAAGGTGATATCTATGGGATTGTCGGCTATTCAGGTGCGGGAAAGTCGACCTTAGTAAGGGTCATCAATCTCTTACAGGTGCCATCTGCAGGTAAGATTACCGTAGATGGAGATGTCTTGTATGACCAAAAAGTGGTCTTAAAACCAGCCGAACTCCGAGCGAAGCGCCGGGAAATCGGGATGATTTTCCAGCATTTTAATCTCATGGCCCAGTCGACTGCTGCTGAAAATGTTGCCTTTGCCCTGAAACATTCAGGCTTGAGCAAGGAAGAAAAGGCGGCTAAGGTGGCGAGATTGCTTGACTTGGTTGGACTCTCCGATCGTGCGGATAATTACCCCGCCCAGCTATCTGGTGGGCAAAAACAGCGGGTTGCGATTGCGAGGGCTTTAGCCAACGATCCTAAAATCTTGATTTCGGACGAGTCGACCTCTGCCCTCGATCCCAAAACAACCAAACAAATCTTGGCTCTTTTAAAAGAACTCAATGAAAAATTAGGCCTGACTATTGTGTTAATTACCCATGAAATGCAAATCGTCAAGGATATTGCCAATCGTGTAGCAGTCATGCAGAATGGACGGTTGGTCGAGGAAGGTTCTGTTTTAGAGATTTTCTCTAATCCGAAGCAACCCCTGACCCAAGACTTCATCAAGACGGCTACAGGAATTGATGAGGCTTTAGCCAAGATTGAACGGCAGGATATTGTGCAGCATCTCCCTCAGGGGAGTCAGCTGGTCTTGCTCAAGTATGCTGGGGCAACGACTGACGAGCCTATTTTGAATGAAATACATGAGCGTTACAATGTTAAGGCTAATATTTTATTTGCGACTATTGAGATGCTAGCAGACACTCCTGTCGGAGAGATGATTGTGATTTTGTCTGGGACAGACGAGAGCGTCCACCAAGCGACTCAAGCGCTTAAAATTGCCGGTGTAGGTGTCACAGTTTTAAAGGAGGGATTTAATCGATGATGACCTGGTTACAAGAAAACATGCCCCATGTGATTAAGATGGGCTGGGATGGTCAAGCGGGTTGGGGAACGGCCATTTATGCTACCCTCTATATGACGGTTATTTCCTTTATCATTGGGGGAGTCATGGGACTCCTTGGAGGTCTTTTTTTGGTATTGACAGGCCCAAGAGGCGTAATTGCTAATAAATGGGTTTACCAAGTTTTAGACAAGGTGGTTTCAGTCTTTCGAGCGATTCCCTTTATCATTTTGCTGGCCTTGATTTCTCCTGTCACACGGGCAATTGTTGGGACTCGTCTGGGAGCAACAGCAGCAATTGTTCCCTTGTCTCTAGCGGTCTTTCCTTTCTTTGCCCGACAGGTACAGGTCGTCTTAGCTGAATTGGATGGTGGAGTCATAGAAGCAGCGCAAGCTAGCGGTGCCAACCTTTGGGATATTATCTTGGTCTATCTGAGGGAAGGATTGCCTGATTTGATTCGGGTGTCGACGGTGACTCTAATTTCGCTAGTCGGTGAGACAGCTATGGCTGGTGCTATTGGGGCTGGAGGTCTGGGGACGGTAGCAGTAGCCTACGGTTTTAACCTCAGCCGGGAGGATGTGACTTTAGTAGCGACCATCCTGATTTTGCTTTTGATCTTTACGATACAATTTGCCGGAGATTTCCTGACGCGAAAAATGAGCCACCGGTAATGGTATAATGCAGTATTCAAAAAAAGAATAAAATAAAAGGCTTGAGGTCACTGCGTTTTAAAACCAGTGCTCTCAAGCCTTTTAAAGTGTTATACCAAATGAAAATGAAAAGCTGACTCAAGTGGTCGTTATCAAGGAACGATTTTTAAAGGAATGCAGCAACTCAAAAATGTTTGAAATGGTCAGTCTGTTCAGCTTTTGAAATTAGATAAATAATAACGTATCTCCTTGAAAGTTAAAAGTGTCTAGTTCTGGTATCCCTGTCACGACATAGAGGCGAGGAACTCTTGTTGAGGAGCAGGAAAACGTCAAGGTAGAAACAGTGAATTTTGAAAAAGGTTTGATGCGTTTGGTAGCTCTCAATCGTTTTTTTGTAAGGGAGCTGCTTTTTCTGTTAAGCCAGGCAAGTTCACCTTATAACGGATGACCAGCAACCGGATGATGAGGCAGGTGACAAAGAGTGTCATATAGACTGGGATGGCAGGAAGTTTTCCGTGAACCACAAGGAGGTGGTAACTAAGGCCTGCTCCAAAAGCCAAAACAGCATAAACATCAGCCTTTAGCACAACTGGAACTTCATTGACGAGAAGGTCTCGGATGATCCCACCGCCAACGCCAGTTAGGGTAGCTAGAATACCAGATGCCATGGGATTTAATCCGATGGCAACACCTTTGGTTGCACCGATAAGAGCAAAGATAACGAGACCAATAGCATCAAAAGCTAAGTTAATCAAGGTCAAGAGCGAGTAGAGGCGAGGGCTCCTTGGTTTCTCAGCCATATCTCGAATCACAAAAACGTACATTAAAAGCGAAACAAGGATGGAAAGATAGATTGGGGTAGGATCCAGCAGCGCAGCAGGAATTTCAGAGAGCATCATATCTCGGATCATCCCGCCGCCACAGGCAGTGATAATGGCTAAAAGGGTGAAACCGAAAATATCCAGATGATACTTGAACCCCTTGGCAGTTCCAGAAACCGCAAAGGCAATAGTCCCTAAATAATTGCAAAGTAGCAAAAAGAAGTCAAAATTCATTAATTCACACCTCGTTTTCATAGGAGAGTTTACTAGTATGAGTCAGCCGATAGTCTCCTTTAAATTATAACAGAAATCCAGGTAAAAATAGGCGAAAAGCAGATGAAAACTTTGTGAAAATAAAATGTAGAAAACAAAATCAGGTGAAAAAATTCACATCAAAAACATCTTAAGAGCATGGAAAAGAGCAGGATTGCTCGGTTTTTAGAAAATAATTCAATTACTTGAACTTTGTGAAGAAAAACAATAGAATAGAATAGTATAAGAAATACCCTTGGAGGAAAAAATGACAACTATTTCTAAAGAAAAACACCTAGACATGTTTCTCAAAATGCAACGTATCCGCGATGTTGACTTGACGCTCAACAAGCTAGTACGTCGTAACTTTGTACAGGGGATGACTCACTTCTCAGTAGGTGAAGAAGCTGCAGCAGTAGGTGCTATGGCTGAATTGACTTATGATGATATCATCTTCTCAACTCACCGTGGGCATGGTCATTGTATCGCTAAAGATATGGACCTTAACAAAATGATGGCTGAGTTGGCTGGTAAGGCGACTGGTGTTTCTAAAGGCCGCGGTGGTTCAATGCACTTGGCTGATATTGAAAAAGGAAACTATGGTACCAATGGTATTGTTGGTGGCGGCTTTGCCTTGGCGACTGGTGCAGCCTTGACGCAACAATACACAGGGACTAGGAATGTTGTTATTGCTTTCTCGGGTGACGGTGCAACTAACGAAGGCTCCTTCCACGAGTCTGTCAACATGGCGGCGACTTGGAAATTGCCTGTGATTTTCTTTATCACAAACAACCGTTATGGGATTTCAATGGATATTTCGAAAGCGACGAATACTCCGTACCTTTACACGCGTGCCGAAGCTTACGGCATTCCTGGTCACTATGTCGAAGATGGAAACGATGTCCTTGCTGTTTATGAAAAGATGAAGGAGATTGTAGAGTACGTACGTGCTGGAAATGGTCCTGCTATCATTGAAGTGCAATCTTACCGCTGGTTTGGTCACTCAACTGCTGATGCTGGCGTTTACCGTACTAAGGAAGAAGTTGATGAGTGGAAATTGAAGGATCCGATCAAGAAATACCGAGAGTATTTGACCAGCAATAAGATCGCAACTGATGAAGAATTGGATGCAATTGTCGCTCAAGTGAAAAAAGAAGTTGAAGATGCTGTTGAATTTGCTCAAAGCAGTCCAGATCCAGACTTGTCTGTTGCTTTTGAAGACGTTTGGGTATAAGCAAAAACAAGTTGACTAGTAGCAACTTGTGGCTGCTTGGTTATTGAGCGCCTACGGGCAAATAAAAACATTAAAAATCTTTGAGGAGACTAAAAACAAATGACTGAAACAAAAGTAATGGCCTTGCGTGAAGCGATTAACTTGGCCATGTCAGAAGAAATGCGTAAAGACGATAAAATCTTCTTGATGGGTGAAGACGTTGGGATCTACGGTGGTGACTTTGGTACCTCTGTTGGGATGTTGGCTGAATTCGGTGAGAAACGTGTCAAAGATACACCTATCTCAGAAGCTGCCATTGCAGGCGCAGCTGTCGGTGCAGCAATCACAGGTCTTCGTCCAATCGTTGACCTGACCTTCATGGACTTCATCACGATCGCGATGGATGCGATTGTTAACAACGGTGCCAAGAATAACTACATGTTTGGCGGTGGTATCAAGACTCCTGTAACCTTCCGTGTGGCTTCTGGTTCTGGGATCGGTTCAGCTGCTCAGCACTCACAAGCCTTGGAAGCATGGTTGACCCATATCCCTGGGATCAAGGTTGTTTCGCCAGGTAATGCTAACGAAGCAAAAGGCTTGCTCAAGTCGTCTATTTTGGATGATAACATCGTGCTCTTCATTGAACCAAAAGCGCAATACGGTAAAAAAGAAGAAGTTACCCTTGATCCAGACTTCTACATTCCACTTGGGAAGGGTGACATCAAACGTGAGGGGACTGATGTAACAATCGTATCTTACGGTCGGATGCTGGAGCGTGCGCTCCAAGCGGCAGATGAGTTGGCAGAAGAAGGAATCAGTGTAGAAGTGGTTGACCCACGTACCTTGATTCCACTTGATAAAGATCTGATTATCAACTCTGTTAAGAAGACTGGTCGTTTGGTCTTGGTGAATGATGCTTACAAAACAGGTGGTTTCATCGGTGAAATTGCTGCAATGGTTTCAGAAAGCGAAGCCTTTGATTACTTGGATGCACCGATTGTGCGTGTGGCTAGCGAAGACGTGCCTGTACCGTACGCATCTATTCTTGAAAATGCAATCTTGCCAAACGTTGAAAAAATTAAGGCGGCCGTCAAAAAGACGGTTAATAAAGGTTAAGCAAATGAAAGCTATTACTGGTCCGTGCTTGCATGACCAGTATGGTTTTGTTTGATGGAAAAGTTTTGCAAAAAACAAGACTAGGAAAGGAAAACTCATGGCTATTGAAATTATTATGCCAAAACTCGGTGTGGACATGCAGGAAGGCGAGATCATCGAGTGGAAAAAGCAAGAAGGCGATATGGTCAATGAAGGCGATATCCTTCTTGAAATCATGTCTGATAAGACCAATATGGAACTTGAGGCAGAAGATTCTGGTATCCTCATTAAAATCGTCCGTGGGGATGGCGAGACAGTTCCTGTAACGGAAGTCATCGGCTATCTAGGAGCAGAAGGCGAGACCGTTGAAACTGCTAGCCAAGTCGTTGCAGATCCGTCGCCATCCATCAGCGATGCGCCTGTAACAACAACGGAGGAAGCAGAGACGCCAGCTGCTGTAGCTCCTGCACCAGCAACTGTTAAACGTCCTGCTGGTGAAAAAGTTCGCGCGACACCAGCAGCTCGTAAGGCTGCTCGTGACCTGGGAATTGACCTTGACCTTGTTCCAGGAACAGGTGCCAACGGTCGTGTTCATAAAGATGATGTTGAAAACTTTAAAGGCGCAGCACCTAAGGCAACACCGCTCGCAGCTAAGATTGCAGCAGATAAGGGTGTTGATTTGGCGACGATTACAGGAACAGGCCCAAGCGGTAAAATTACTAAAGAAGATGTCTTGGCAGCAGTAGCGCCAGCTCCTGCGAAAGCAGCAGAAACACCAGCGCCTGCTAAGGAAGAAAAACCAGCCAAGGAATTGCCAGAAGGCGTTGAAGTCATCAAGATGTCTGCGATGCGTAAGGCGATTTCAAAAGGTATGGTTAACTCTTACCTGACAGCACCAACCTTTACGCTTAACTACGACATCGACATGACCAACCTCATGGCGCTTCGTAAGCAAGTCCTTGAGCCAATCATGAACAAGACAGGTCTCAAAGTGACCTTTACCGACTTGATTGGTCTGGCGGTCGTGCGTACCCTCATGAAACCAGAACACGAGTACCTCAATGCCTCTCTCATCAACAATGCTGAAGAGATTGAACTCCATCGCTTCGTCAACCTCGGTATCGCCGTTGGTCTGGACGCTGGTCTGGTTGTACCAGTGGTTCACGGTGCAGATAAGATGAGCCTGTCAGACTTTGTAGTGGCCTCTAAAGATGTCATCAAAAAAGCTCAATCTGGTAAGCTCAAGTCTAACGAAATGTCAGGTTCAACCTTCTCCATCACCAACTTGGGGATGTTTGGAACAAAATCCTTCAACCCAATCATCAACCAGCCAAACTCAGCGATTCTGGGTGTGGCAGCAACAGTACAAACCCCAGTTGTCGTGGATGGCGTAGTGAAAATCCGCCCAATCATGGGACTGTGCTTGACCATCGACCACCGTATCGTAGATGGTATGAACGGTGCCAAGTTCATGGTGGACCTCAAGAACTTGCTTGAGAACCCATTGGAGTTGTTGATTTAATTGTATTCTTTTTCTTGCTTTCCTTTAGTAGTGCGGGGCGGAAGCGATCACCTGCGGTGTTCCATTCCTTTTTGACGAGCCTCGGTCTCGTCAACCCCTCGTCACCAAATACTTATATTTGGTGACTTTCACTACGGCGGAAAGCAACTGGTTTGGGGCGACTTTGTCGCCTCTTGTAAAAAAATTAATTAAGGAGAAAATCATGGCAGTAGAAGTCATTATGCCAAAACTCGGTGTTGACATGCAAGAAGGTGAAATCATCGAGTGGAAAAAACAAGTCGGTGATGTGGTGAATGAAGGAGATATCCTACTTGAAATCATGTCTGACAAGACCAATATGGAATTGGAAGCAGAAGATTCAGGTGTTCTCTTGAAAATCGTTCGTGGCAATGGTGAAGTGGTGCCTGTTACAGAAGTTATTGCCTATATTGGCGCTGAAGGTGAAGTGGTCGAAGAAGCATCCGCTCCAGCCGCAGCTGACGTGGCTAAGGCAGAAGCAGATCTCAAGGCAGCAGGTCTGGAAGTACCAGCGGCTCCTGCTCAAGTAGCACAAGCACCAAAAGCAGAATTGGCAGCTGACGAGTATGACATCATCGTAGTCGGTGGTGGTCCTGCTGGTTACTATGCGGCTATCCGTGGTGCCCAACTTGGTGGGAAAATCGCCATCGTTGAGAAGTCTGAATTTGGTGGTACCTGCTTGAATGTCGGCTGTATCCCAACTAAGACTTACCTCAAAAACGCTGAAATCCTTGACGGTTTGAAAATCGCAGCTGGTCGTGGGATCAACTTGGCCTCAACCAATTACACCATTGATATGGATAAAACCGTTGACTTCAAGAACACCGTTGTAAAAACGCTGACAGGTGGTGTTCAAGGTCTCTTGAAAGCCAACAAGGTCACCATCTTCAATGGTCTTGGTCAAGTGAACCCTGATAAGACAGTAACCATCGGTTCACAAACCATCAAAGGTCGCTCTATCATCTTGGCGACAGGTTCAAAAGTGTCTCGCATCAACATTCCAGGGATTGATTCTAAGTTGGTGTTGACTTCTGATGACATCCTTGACCTGCGTGAAATGCCGAAATCCCTCGCTGTTATGGGCGGTGGCGTTGTCGGTGTTGAGCTTGGTCTGGTATGGGCATCGTACGGTGTCGAAGTGACTGTTATTGAGATGGCAGACCGTATCATCCCAGGTATGGACCGTGAAATCTCTCTTGAGCTGCAAAAAGTCCTTTCTAAGAAAGGCATGAAGTTCTTGACGTCTGTCGGTGTTTCTGAAATTGTTGAAGCCAACAACCAGTTGACCATCAAACTGAACAACGGCGAAGAAGTCGTCGCTGAAAAAGCTCTCCTTTCTATCGGACGTGTGCCACAGATGGCTGGACTTGAAAACCTCAACCTTGAAATGGACCGCGGTCGTATCAAGGTCAATGCCTACCAAGAAACCTCTATCCCAGGTATCTACGCTCCTGGTGATGTCAACGGTACCAAGATGTTGGCTCACGCGGCTTACCGCATGGGTGAAGTGGCTGCTGAAAACGCTATGCAAGGCAACCACCACAAAGCAAAACTGGACTTCACACCAGCAGCTGTTTACACACACCCAGAAATCGCCATGGTTGGTTTGACCGAAGAGCAAGCCATCGAGAAATATGGCAAAGACAACATCCTCATCGGTCGCAACAGCTTTACTGGTAACGGTCGTGCCATCGCCTCTAGCGAAGCTCACGGGTTTGTGAAGGTTATTGCAGAGAAGAAATACCATGAAATTCTTGGTGTTCACATCATCGGTCCTATCGCTGCAGACATGATCAACGAAGCAGCAACCATCATGGAAGCTGAGTTGACAGTTGACGACGTGGCAGCATCTATCCACGGTCACCCAACCTTCTCAGAAGTTATGTATGAAGCCTTCCTTGATGTGCTTGGAGTGGCGATTCACAACCCACCAAAACGTAAGTAAGCTTAAACCTGTCACCTTGCAAAAGCAAGGGAGCCCCCATGGGAAGCTTACTAACGCTTAAACTAAGACAAAGACCCTCGTTTGAGAATAACGAGGGTCTTGTCTGTTGTGACCTCATTCCCACGTCAGTGTTGAAACCCTTGTTAGAAAACCGTAAGCTTGATAGGGCTCCTAAAGCCAATACTAGGAAAGAAAGACAGGTGTTATCAACTTTCAGTCTTGTCGTGGCAAGACACACTAATCTCTGGATTAGTTCCGCTCTAACAGAGCAAGGTTTATGGGAGCCTAGATAAATCTTAAATGAGATAGTAGCTCTCGCTTGATATAGTATTTCCACTTAAAAATAGCTCAAATATTATCAGAATAACCAATTGGATACTTTGAATTATGTTACATGGATCTTAGTTGAAGTGTCATTCTTAATGTGGAATAGCTATAATTCTGAGATTGGAAGGTGAAAATAGTAGCTATGCAATAACAATAGTCAGACTGTAATTGGATTGTGGTTATTGAATTTGGTGAGTTGTAGATTTATGGGGAAATGATTTCTTTTTGATTAAAGTTGTGATAAACTATTTGAATAAAAGCAAAAAGGAAAGTATATGCAGAATTTAGGGTTAATTTTTAAAAGGGTACGGGAGTCCAGGGGGATTTCCTTAGCAGATGCGACGGGTGGAGAGTTTTCAATTTCGATGCTATCAAGATTTGAAAATGGCAAATCTGAGATGTCCGCTGAAAAGCTTAGAACCTGTCTAGGGAATATTTATCTGGGGATGGCTGACTTTGATTTCTTGGTGTCTGAATTTCAGCCCACAGAATTTGCCGTCTTACAGGACAAAATTAGGGAATACAGTCACCCCTTTCAGAAGCAAGCTTTCTTAAAACTGTTGGCAGAGCAAGAAGCACTATATCAGGAAGGTAAGAAACAGCAATTTTACCGGCTGAATAGTATCTGGATCAAATCGACCATTTCGTTTTTTGATGAAGCATACGTCATTCCTAAAGCAGATGTTACATTCCTAGTGGACTATCTTTTCTCAACAGATTTTTGGGCGCGTTACGAACTGGTTATCTTTGCAGACACCTGCCATTTCTTTTCCAGTCGCGTTTATCTAGGATACTGCCGAGAAATGTTGACGCGGTCGGTCTTTTTTGCTCAAGATTTTATCAATCAAAATCTCATTCATACCATACTTGTTAATGGGCTCTTTCATGCGGTTTCTGCCCATGACTTTTTTGAAGCAACCCAGTTTGAATTTTTATTGACGACCTATTTTTCAGAAACAAGAGATGCTTACATGCGGATTGTAGAAAAAATCGCTAGAGGTTACCACCAGATGGAGGCAGGACAAGAAGAAGGCAAAATGGCAATTGAGCAAGGTATTGCGCTTTTTCAACAGCTCGGTTATGCTCGT
This sequence comes from Streptococcus ovuberis, assembly GCF_012396585.1. Taxonomy (GTDB): domain Bacteria; phylum Bacillota; class Bacilli; order Lactobacillales; family Streptococcaceae; genus Streptococcus; species Streptococcus ovuberis. Next base: position 171,267 of record NZ_JAAXPR010000003.1, on the reverse strand, counting down.
GAGGCTGATTATTTTCGGAAACAATTGACGTTATAGTTTTGCTTATATTCAAAAAGTAGGGGCTTCCCTTCTTTTTTTGCTATCATACTACCATAGAAAGGAGGTCTATGATGACAGCATTTGTAAAACAGTTAACGCGTCTGCCATTGCAATCTTCAGTGGAAATCTACTCACCAGGTTGTAAAATTACAACCAAGAGTTGTTGAATTTTATTAGGGAGGGTAGGCGGTTAGATTTGTTATCGTCTGCCCTTCTTTCAATAGAGGAGAGGAGAATAATTTTGGAAGTGACGACAAAAGCCTGTACTATCAATGGCAAAACATACAAAGAATTTAGCGGAAAATTAGCTCAATTAAAAGAAAATGAGAGCAACTCAAACGATGGAGTGGTCTTTTATAAATTAGAAAAGAGGTAGCATGGGAAAAGAAAGTATCTATTCGTTTCATCATATTGTCCCTGACGAACTGCCTTATTTTGGTTATAAAATACATATTTCTGCCACGCTAACAAATTATAGGGAACTATATGGTATGGTTAGACCCTTCTTAGAGGACAATCGGATCGCTTACAAATACATCAAAAAGCACGAAGACATCATCCATAATTTTTCGGTTGAAGAAACAGCGGCAGAATCGGGAAAGTATTTTACCATCTATCCGAAAACTCATCAAGATTTTTTGACTCTCTTAGAGCAACTTTATGATTTAATCCCTGTAGCATACGATGGGATTTATATTATGAGTGATAGGGCCTATCGGGATTCAAAAGTTATTTTCTATCGTTTTGGCACCATTAAGATGGATGTGAGATACATGGAAGAAGGTATTCCTACTTTAATTGGTCCTAACCAAGAAAAATGGCAAGATGTCCAACGAAGTTATTTTGATTTGCCGAGTTGGATCGAAGATATCCAACCTGAACACATTATTCAAGAGAGCTACTTATCAAACAACTACTTAGTCACAAGCAGTTTATCTAATAAAAATGGTGGTAACGTTTACTGTGGCAAGTCTTTAAGAACGGAGACATCAGTGGTGCTCAAAGAAGCCCGTCCTAATGTGATCTATTTTGATCATTGTTATAAAAGTGATTTAAGAAAAATAGAATATGAGCTCAGCAAAAAGATTGACAAACATATCGCAAAACCAATTGAACATGTCAAAGAATGGCTAAATGACTATTATATTTATGAAGACGTTAAAGGTGAAGATTTTTATGAATATGCCAAAAAATTAACCATTTTCTCTTACTCCAGTTTGTCAGCGCAAGATAGAAAAGAAAATTTACACCGATTTAGACAATTCCTTTCTCTCGTTGATCGACTTCTTCAAATGATTCAGTATTTTCACGATAAAGATCTTGTCTTGCATGATATTCACCCTAATAATATTCGAGTTGGAGATGATGATGAGCTTTACTTTATTGACTTAGAACATGTCTATCATTATCAATCCAGTCCACTAGTCGGAATATACAATGACGTTTCTCTTAGAGAGTGGAATGTCATAGATGGAAAAGTTGCTGACTGTCATAAGATTGGCAATATGCTCTTATACGTCTTGGCAAAATTGCAGGTTAGTGATGGACTGAGTCATGAAGGAGACCTGTTAGAACTTCTGTTAAATCATTATGGTATTTCATCAAACATATCACTGTTAATAGACTATCTTTTTTCTGAACATGCAACGATCAGACAGGCAAGGGAGATACTTTCAGCTATTGAAGTCACTTTTTTTAAGGACTCTTTCCAATTAAAAAACCTAGAGGAAATGAGTATCCCAACAGACATCAAAGCCAAAACATTACGAATGCGAGTTCAAGAATTAGCTGGCGATATGAGTTTATTTAAAGAAAGTATTGACCGTCTAAATGGTGACCTTTTTAAATACCTCTTCCACTCAGAACCAAGTTACGGTCTGGATGGTAGTTTGGGCAAATTAATCTTGTGTCAAGACTATTCTTTACCAAAAGAATGGTTAGACTATGGCCTTGACTACATCAATAAGCAACTACATGCTAATGCTGACGGGTTGTTCTTGCCTATTGGTCAAAATAAACTATCTCCGTATGTTAACAATGGCAGTGCTGGCTTAATAAAGGTTCTTATTCATGTGGATCAAGTGAAGTATAAAGAGTTGATTCTCGAATTGGCAAAAGGATTGAGGTTTGAATTTGCTCAATTTCCAAGCTATCACTTTGGGATGTTAGGAATTGCAGATGCCTTACTTGATGTTTGCCAACTTTATTCAAAAGAGGAGTACCTTGTGTTTGTTGAAAAACTAGTCATCAATGCGTCGTTCTTTTTGGCATACAACCGTATAAGCGTGTCTGATTTTTATCCTGTCTGGCAGCGTTACATGGAGGTGCGACATGAGACTAATCAAGTCTAATCGTTTTTATAGATGGTCCCTATTAGCCAATTTGTTGACGCAGTTTGGATCCTCGCTCTACAATATTGTTTTTGTGGTCTATGTGGCTGAGACATTCCAGTCCAAGCTCCTAGTTAGCCTATCCAATAGCATCATCATGATACCTGTTTTATTCCAACTCTGGATTGCTCAAAAAGCAGATGAAACGCGTCATAAGGGGAAATGGCTGGTTAGAATTGGGTGGCTTCAGGGGATCTTTTTCTTTATCGTAGCTGGCTTAACTGGTCAAGCGACTCTCTTTGCTTTTGCTATGATTTGTTTGATGAATGTGCTGACTGATGCCTTAGCCAGTTACCATGGGAACTTGTTTATGCCCATGGTCAGTCATCAGATTCCGACAGATGACTTAGTGACCGCCTACTCAGGATTTAATATTGTTGCGTACCTCTGTGCGATTGGTGGTCAATCCCTTGGCATTTGGCTTTTGAGCTTGACGCATCAAAATTTTACGCTTATTGCTATCTTGAATGCGGTCAGCTTTATTCTCTCGTCAGTTGTGCTTTTTTCGATTCGCAAGGAATTGACGCACGATCCCGTCATGCTACAGGAAAAAGGTCGCTTTTTAAAGAAATTACAACAGACCTATCAATTAGCTAGACAGACTTTTGCTGAAAATGGAGGCCTTTCTTTTGTTAGTTTGTTTGCCAGCTTAGTTATTCTCAATGTTCTCAGCTCTGCTGTTTTACCGATCTTGACTATTTTTTACCTGAATCATCAACTGTTTACCTTATCTTATGCGGATACAATTCTACTCATGCAAATGGTAGGAATGGTTGGTGCTCTGATTGGTAATGCTCGGCCCAGTGGTTTTTTCGCGGATAAATCCTTGGCCTTTATCCTGAAATTTGAAGTACTTGTCATCGTCTTGATCGCTTTGGCGGGGTTGTTACGGTTGCCCTCAATAACGATTATCCTATTGTATGGTCTGGATGCCTATCTAACAGGAAAATTTAACCCGAAAATCAGCGCCTTCTGGGCTAAGCATATTCCAGAGAATCAGTTGGCGCAAGTGCGATCACTTATTTCGACAATGGTAATGCTTGCACTTCCAGTAGGAACTGCCATTTTCTCTGGATTATCCGTTTATAGCTTGTCATTAACATGGGGCATCTTTCTTATCTTAGCACTTTTTCCTTACTTAATTATTTTCCGCAATATGTAGCGCCACTGCCGCTAAAATAGCAAGTAGTATCTCAGCGCTTTCGACAGGAAGAGTGGAATTCCAAGTCTCTGACCAATCTTTTTATTTCGACCACTTGCCAAATAAATCCTGTCCTTAAATAAACCCTATTTTCAAGGGAATTGGCAGTGAAATAAATTGTCGGGCTTCTAGGCTATACCATAGTAGGTCTAATAATAAGTCATTAGGCAATCTGATGCTGTGTAGGTATCAGCCTGATGAAGTAATCTGTGGGCATAATGGCTAGCTAGAGACCAATGATATAGTGATTACAGTTTCAAACCAAATAAGGTTGCTCACAAAGGTCGGATGTATTTTTAGCTTTCTTGAACCGATCCTTTGCTTCGTTTAATTTGAATCAGTAGGATTGAATTTTTCAAGAAATCTTCAAGAGAGTAATCATTGGTAAGAAAAAGTTGAGACCAGTTTTTGTATCAAACAACACTAGATTTTAAGGAAAAACTGTGCTAAACTTATCTTGGAAGAGGGGAAGGAGAGTCAGATGGCTTGTATATTTTGTGCATTGGATGAAGAAGCGAAGGTGATCCAGTCCAAACACTTCTTTGCCGTCTGGGATATTGATCCCATTCAGCAGGGGCATCTCTTGGTTATCGCGAAGGAGCACCGGATGGCTTTGGCTGAATTATCGGTAGAAGAAGGAATGGATCTGTTGGCCTTTCAGAAGGAACTTATTGGCCAGTTTGAGTTAGAAAAGGGCGTACTTGGAGTGACCTTGGCCACTAATAATGGGGCGTTGATGGATAGTGGTACGCATTTTCATAGTCACTTGATTCCAAGATATGATCACGATGGTTTTTGGGAGCAGCTTCAGCTGGAGGCAGTTGCTTTTGACAAGGCAGGATTTGTAAAGCGTTTAAAACAGTCTTCTGAAGCCCAAAAATGAGGCTAATTTTTCCATAATAGCCAGAGATTTGGTATAATGAACATAGCGCTTTCAGCGAATTAAATTTTTAGGAGCCCACCATGAAATACATTGTTAATAACTCTAATGACCCAGCCTATAACATTGCCTTGGAATCCTATGCCTTCCGCGAGCTGGTCAATGAAGATGAGATTTTTATCCTGTGGATCAATGAGCCAGCCATCATTATCGGCAAACACCAAAATGCCATTTCTGAGATCAATAAAGAATATACCGACAAACATGGCATCCATGTAGTGCGTCGTCTGTCAGGCGGTGGGGCGGTTTACCATGACCTCAACAACCTCAACTACACCATCATTTCAAATAAGGCAGATGAGGGAGCGTTTGACTTCAAAACCTTCTCTAAGCCTGTGATTGATACACTGGCCAATCTCGGCGTGGAAGCTAATTTCACAGGGCGAAACGACATCGAAATCGATGGCAAAAAAATCTGTGGAAACGCTCAAGCCTATTACAAAGGCCGCATGATGCACCATGGCTGTCTACTGTTTGATGTGGACATGACCGTCCTTGGCGATGCGCTCAAGGTATCGAAGGATAAAATCGAGTCAAAAGGGGTCAAATCGGTTCGTGCCCGCGTGACCAACATCAACAATGAATTGCCAGAAAAGATTACGGTCCAAGAATTCAGCGATGCCATTCTCGCTCAAATGAAAAAAGAATACCCTGAAATGACTGAGTATGTCTTAAACGAAGATGAATTGGCCCGCATCCAAGAAATCCGTGACACCAAATTTGGGACTTGGGAATGGAACTTTGGAGAGACACCGGAGTACACTATTGAGCGTAATGTCCGTTATGATGCAGGGAAAATCACGACCTTTGCCAAGGTTGAAAAATCCATCATTGAGTCCATTAAGATTTATGGGGACTTCTTTGGGATCGGGGATGTAGCAGATGTGGAGCAACTTCTTATCGGAACGCGATATGAGTATACGGATGTTTTAGCGAAGTTGCAAACGATTGATACCAGCCATTACTTCTCACGCATGACGACTGAAGAAGTGGCGAAGGCGATTGTGGCTTAACGTGAAACGCAAAAGAATAGCTTGCCGCTAATTGGTTTTTACCAGTAGCGGTTTTTGAATTGTTGCAAAAAGGATTTGTTGGAAATCACCTTTCAAGGTCCTTCATGACAAAAATCTGTACGGCTTACAGTGATTTCCGAAAAGTGCAAAAGAGATTGCCTGAAAGGAATCGCCAGAGCCTTGGCTCAAAAATGGGAGAGCCAGAGCACGGTTTTAACATACACCGTTGTTTTCTTTCTGTCGCTTTGATGCAGGACAATCAGAGTTTTAGGTCCCAGAAGCTTGACTTCGAAAGACAACTGTAGAGGCTAGTTGTCTCCTACTTTTCTAAAGGCATGAAGGAGAGCATAGATAAAAAACAGATACTCTTTAGGGGATGGAGACAAACGTTTGATATAATGAGGACAGTCCGAACTCTATCGGAAACAAATGAAAAAGTGTTTGAAAGGAAGGTGGAATATAACCTTGGACATGATTAGGAGAAACGAAAAATTAAGGTATTTGAAGTGGTGGGATGTTGTTGTGCTAAGCATCATCCTATTTGGGAAAGCTACTTTAGATTCATTGATGCTCTATTTTTCATTGGATAGTACAAACGTAGCTGAAATGGTAGAATTCACCACTGACCAGAATTGGGCAGCTCTCATTGGGCAGGGGACTCTCTTACTGCTTGCCTTTTTGTATTTGTGGTTACGCCGCTTCGATTTTTCCAGCTGGCCGATGAAGATTACGCCTAAAGCCATTGGCCTAGGGGTCGTGATTTTTGCTGGAGTGTCTTTGATTTTTGATGTGTACTTTATGGTGGCTTATGCCATGTTTCCTCCAGCTGGAGAGGTTATACTTGAAACAGTCTCCCAGGATATTGCGCCAATGCACCCATTTGTAGCGGCTATCTCTAATATTGACCTCTCCTTATTCATTTACTCTTTAATGAATGGATTTTATGAGGAAATTTTCTTCTTGGGAATTTGTTTGAGTGTGGAACCTAAGCACCGTAAACTTATTGTTGTCTATTCCTTGCTCGTGCGCTACGTTTTCCATACTTACCAAGGAAATGTTTCTGCTTTAGCAATTGGTTTCTTATTAGGCCCAATCTTCTATTTCCTCTATACTCGGATGAAGAAGAAGAATCTGGTACCATTCTTCATCGCTCATTCGTTTGGGGATTTGATTGGTGTTGGTCTGCTTAATCTCTTTTTCTAAAAAGAATGCCTAGCCCAAATTCTTGCGGCCTGGGCATTTTTTTGATATGATTAAGGGGTCTTCAGGGCAGGGTGAAATTCCCGACCGGCGGTGACTTTTTTGGGATTCTATTAGGTGGCATTTGGTTTGTCTCAATATCCTTTGAGCAGTATCTTGAATGCTTTAGCCACAATAGTCTCATTTAAAAGAAGTCCGCGAGCGCAAGCTGATGTGGTGTGATTCCACAACCGACAGTAGAGTCTGGATGGGAGAAGACGGAGGCGAATGGCCTTGACTAGAGTGCTTTCTAGTAGCTTTTTGGATTGATAGCTCTGCTATTTTACGGAGAAGCTGTTTAGAACAGACGGACAATGATAGGGCGATGTTGCCTTCGAGGCTTCTTTCGATTTTTAGAAATTGGAGGAAACTTGAATGACACGTACACATAAAATGGCCATTGTTGCCATTCTCTCAGCGCTTTCCTTTTTGCTGATGTTTTTCCAGGTGCCCCTTATACCGGCAGCGGATTTTTTGCAAATGGATTTTTCGATTTTACCAATCTTGGTCGGCTTGGTTGTCTTAGATTGGAAAGCGAGTTTGACTATCTTACTGTTGCGGTCAGCACTGAAGTTGATTTTAAATAGTGCTGGGGTAACGACCTATATCGGCATGCCGATGAATATCTTAGCCTTAGCAGTTATCGTTTTGAGTTTTGCTTGGATTTGGAAGAAAAATCCTAGCCTCAAGTCCTACATCATTGCATCAGTTGTCGCGACTCTAGCGATGACACTAGCAATGTTACTGGCTAACTATGTTTATGCCGTGCCTGTCTATGCAACGTTTGCGAATTTTGACATTAAGGCTATTCTAGGCTTGTCCAATTACCTATTTGCTATGGTGGTTCCCTTCAATCTTTTGCAAGGGGTGCTGACCTGTCTGGCCTTCTTTGGGGTTTATAACCTGATGGGATCTTTATTAAAAACGTATGAAAAATAAACAAGCTTATCTCACTTGGGGCACTGTTGCCCTTTTGTTCTTTGTCATTTTGGGCTATACCATAAAGTTTTACCCAGACCAGATTTCTTTTTTGGATGTTAACCTGCAAAATGGGGTACGAGGGACTCTTCCGGATCTTTTGACACGCTTTTATCGGCAGGTGACGATTTTGGGAAATAGCCCTGTGATTTTGCTTTATACAGCGCTTATGGCATCGTATTTCTACTACCAAAAGAGGTGGAAGGCAGAAGGAGCTTTCTTACTAGGGAATTTAGTCATTCTAGGACTCTTATCCACTCTGTTTAAAATCGTCTATAACCGTCCGAGACCATCCTTGGTTTATTTGATTGAGGATCCGATTGGCGCCTCTTTTCCTAGTTGGCACGCAGCTTCTAGCTTGACTGTGGCAATCACGTTGGCCATTATTTTACAACAGCGGCTAAATCGGGTCTGGTTGAGGCGGGTCTTGCAAGTCGTGCTTCTTTTACTCGCTCTAGTGACGGGTATCTCACGCATCTATCTAGGGGTACACTATCCTAGTGACATCCTAGCAGGTTGGCTCTTGTCTGTAGCAGTAACCCTTATTTTGTTTCCGTTTTATGATCAAAAACGCTTTGAATGGCGATTTAAGAGCAAACAGAGGTGATTCAAATGTGGCAAATGAAACGTTTTGAAGATTTGACGTCCAAAGAACTCCATGCTATTTACAGGCTCAGGGTAGAGGTCTTTGTGGTGGAGCAGGCTTGTGCCTATCAGGAGGTTGATGAGGCGGATCTGATCAGCTGGCACGGTATGTTTTGGGAGGATGATCAGCTTTTAGCTTATTACCGCTTGATTCCTAGAGAGGACGGTATCCATCTGGGACGGGTAGTTGTTGGCAAGACTGCGCGTGGTCGAGGCCTTGGGCGAGATTTGGTGGTTCAAGCCATTTCAGAAGCTAAAAATCTGTTTGGCAATCAGGATCTGCATGCTCAGGCCCAAGCGTATCTCCAAGAATTTTATACAAGCTTTGGCTTTGAACCCATTTCAGATAGTTATTTGGAAGATGGTATTCCCCATCTGGATATGGTGTTGAAGCAGAGATGAGACGAGCCCGCTAGTAAAGAGCGGGCTTTTATGGTATGATAGGGGCATAAAAAATGAAGAAGGAGTCAGTTATGGAGAGGTTATCTTGGCAGGATTATTTTATGGCCAATGCTGAGCTGATTTCAAAGCGTTCAACCTGTGATCGGGCCTTTGTTGGTGCAGTCTTGGTCAAGGATAATCGGATCATTGCGACCGGTTATAATGGAGGGGTTGCTGCGACGGATAACTGTTCAGAAGTTGGCCATTATATGGAAGATGGTCATTGTATTCGTACGGTTCATGCTGAAATGAACGCCTTGATCCAGTGTGCTAAGGAAGGAATATCAACAGATGGAACGGAGATTTATGTGACTCATTTTCCTTGTTTGAACTGTACCAAGGCACTTTTGCAGGCTGGGATCAAAAAGATCACTTATAAAGAAGCTTATCGCAAGCATGGCTTTGCTTTAGAATTGATTGCAGCAAAAGGGGTGGAATTGGTCCAGCATGACATTCCTCACCTAACCTTAGGTGAGGGCTAGAGAAAGGGTGTTGCTTATTTCTCAAACACTAAGAGAGGCAGATGGCGTGTCGATTATTGATTATGGCAAGAGAGACTTCCGGTTGTCTTTTGACTTGTCTACAGAAAAGGAGGAATGATGATTAAACGTCCGATTCAGTTGTCGCATGATTTTTTAGCAGAAGTGCTAGATAAAGAAGCGGTTGCGGTTGATGCAACTATGGGCAATGGTAACGATACAGCCTTTTTAGCTCAGTTAGCCAGAAAGGTTTACGCCTTTGATGTTCAAGAACAGGCTCTAACCAAAACCCAAGAACGGCTAAGTAACCTCGGTTTGAAAAACGCAGAGTTGCTACTAGTCGGTCATGAAAAAGTGGACCAGTACGTGCAGGAGCCGATTCGGGCAGCTATTTTTAACCTGGGTTATTTGCCGAGTGCGGACAAGACGGTTATCACCAAGCCAGATACGACCCTTTCAGCTCTTGAAAAAATCCTTGAAAGGCTGGAGGTTGGAGGTCGGGTGGCGGTAATGATTTACTATGGGCATGCAGGTGGCGATATGGAGAAGGATGCGGTGCTAGCCTTTGTCAAAGCCCTTGACCAAACCCGCTTTACGGGCATGCTTTATCAGCCGCTTAATCAGGTTAATACACCACCTTTTCTAGTCATGTTGGAGAAATTAAAATAAGGGGTACAGATTTGAACGAGGATTCTGCAGTAACCAAGAGATAGGCAGATGGTTTTACGCCGTCATCTCTTTCTCTTTTTAGATTTCTTAATTCCCCTGTGAAATGATACAGTTCCACAAAAGGATTCTGTGGGCTATGGCTTTGTTATGGAGCGACTAAATAGAAATGCAGCAACTCGATCAGATGATTCGGTTCAGGTTGGCTTAGCTAGAGCAGTTAAGGATTACTTCCTCTCATTAGGACCTTTGAAAATGAAAACTCTCCCGTCTTTTAAGAGGCGGGAGAAAAAATAAGACTGAGAGCATTGAGTGTTTACCTGTCAAAGCTCTTTTTCATTATCTTTTAGAAGCGGTTGGATGAAGAGGCGTTCTTGTCCAATGCCTATCAGTTGAACGGCCTGCTCATAGAAATCTCTGAGAATCTTTTCCTGAAAGACCAGCTCTTTGGCCCCTTTGTGCGACGATTTCGCCTTTTTTAAGCAGGAGGATATGGCTGATGGAGGCTGTGATTTCCTCTGCGTGGTGGGTCACGTAAAGAATGGTCGGGGCTTGAGGAAGTTTAGCGATTTGCTCGATCTGACTCAGGAAGGTTTCCCTTGCCAGAAGGTCCAAACCAGAAGTGGCTTCATCTAAAATAAGAAGCTGAGGGTTCTCCATCAAACTGCGGGCGACGAGCAGGATTTGTTTTTCCCCTTGAGAGAGACTCTTGTAGTGGCGTCCGATCAGATGGCTAGCCTTGAGAAAGGTCAGCATATCACAGGCTTGGTCTAGCTCTGCTTGATCATAGGCCTTATAGAGGATGGAAGACTTGTATTTTCCTGTTAAAACAACCTGTTCAGCGAGCATATCGCTGGGAATACGCTCTGCAATAAAGGAGCTGACTAAGCCAATTTTTTGGCGCAAGCTAGTCATATCAGTCTTTCCAAAACGATGGCCTAGGACAGTGATTGTCCCTTGACTAGGCCAGAATTCTCCTGTTAGCATTCTGAGCAGACTTGATTTTCCAGCCCCATTTAAACCTAGAATGGCCCAGTGCTGACCAGGCTTGACTTCCCAGTCTAAGGTTTTCAGTAAATCTTTGCCTTGCTTTTTCAGGCTAACAGCTTGGCATAAAATAATGGAATCCATGGTCATTTTCCTCGCAATCGGTTGTTTCTTTGCTAATTGATTATATCAAACAAAAGGCTATTTGACAGCTGAAAGTGCTGAAACTGAGAGAAAAGTTTCGCGAGAGGTTTTCTTTTTTTGAAGCTTGAAAGTGGCAATTGAAGGGACGCAGTCTGAGACTAGTCGCAGTTAGACGAGACTGGAAACCAGAGGCGAGGCTACCAGACTCTCTTTCAATGGTTAGCGGCTTTTGTCGCTTTCAAGTCTTGTGGACGGCCATCTCTAAAGATTAAAGATAAGGATTACCTGTGACGCCTTCGTTTTTTCCAAAATAGCTTGCGCGTACCCTGGTTTGTTATTTCTATAGAAAGGTATCAAAAATGGATAAGAGGCTAATTGTGCTTCTGTCGTGTGGGAATGCTATTGCATTAGGCAAAACCTAAAAAGTATGTTATAATGGTAGCATTGATTTTACATATAAGGAGATTACTTCCATGGAAGACCCCGGCAGTCAGTCGATTGTGTTGCAGTTTTTACTCTTATTCTTATTGACCCTTTTGAATGCCTTTTTCTCAGCTTCTGAGATGGCCCTGGTTTCGCTCAACCGTAGCCGTGTCAAACAAAAAGCAGAAGAAGGCGAGAAAAAGTATGTCCGCCTGCTCAAGGTCTTGGAAAAGCCAGATAATTTTCTGTCAACGATTCAGGTTGGGATTACGATCATCTCCCTCTTGACAGGGGCGAGCTTGACGGATACCCTGGCTTCAAAGTTTGTTGCCTTGTTTGGTGGTAGCGAGAGTATGAGAGTGTTAGCACAAGTGGCAGCTTTGGCTCTTTTGACTTATATTTCCATCGTTTTTGGGGAGCTTTACCCTAAGCGAATTGCGCTCAATTTGAAGGAAAATCTAGCCGTGATCTCGGCTCCGATTATTCTCTTTTTTGGGAAATTAGTTTCGCCCTTCGTTTGGCTCTTATCAGTTTCGACCAATTTACTGAGTCGTATCACTCCGATGAAATTGGACGATGCGGATGAAAATATGACCCGAGATGAGATTGCTTACATGCTGACCAATTCTGAGCAGACTTTGGAGGCTGAAGAAATCGAGATGCTACAGGGAATTTTCTCCCTGGATGAACTGGTGGCGCGTGAGGTCATGGTACACCGGACAGATGCTTTCATGGTTGATATTAACGATGATACTCAAGATATCATTCGAGATATTCTCAAGCAAATCTATTCTCGTGTGCCGGTTTATGACGACGATAAAGATAAGATAATCGGTATTATTCATACGAAGACCCTTTTATCGGCAGCCTATGAGCAGGGCTTTGGCCAAATTAATTTGCGCAAGCTCCTTCAAGAACCCCTCTTTGTTCCAGAGACGATCTATGTAGATGATTTGTTGCGAGAATTTCGAACCAACCAGAAACAGATGGCTATCCTTTTAGATGAATACGGTGGCGTGGCTGGTCTGGTGACCCTAGAAGACCTTTTAGAGGAGATTGTTGGGGAAATCTACGATGAAACAGATCGCTCCGAGCAGGAAGTTCGAGAAATTGGTGAAAACACCTATATCGTTGAAGGCACGATGACCCTCAATGATTTTAACGAATACTTTGATACAGAACTGGAAAGCGAAGATGTTGACACCATTGCTGGTTTCTATCTGACAGGGATGAGTTCGATTCCAGATCAAAACAGTCGCGAGAGCATTGAGTTGGACAATCACCACAAACACCTCATTCTTACAAATGACAAGGTGAAAGATGGTCGTGTGACCAAGCTGAGACTGGTCATCACTGCTCTTGAAACGGAAGACGAAAAAGACTAGAAAAAAACTAGTCTTTTTTGCTTGAAAATGATATAATGAAAGCAAATAAAACGTTTGCAAGAGGGATGGGGTATGGAAGCAACAATCGATTACGCTCAGGTCAAAGGTTTAGTGCATTCAACAGAGAGTTTTGGCTCTGTGGACGGACCAGGAATTCGGTTTATCGTCTTTATGCAGGGCTGTAAGATGCGTTGCCAATACTGCCATAATCCTGACACCTGGGCCATGAAAAATGACAAGGCTAAGGAGCGGACAGCAGCCGATGTTCTCCAAGAAGCCTTGCGCTATCGCGGTTTTTGGGGGGCTGATGGGGGGATTACTGTTTCAGGTGGTGAGGCGACCCTGCAGATTGATTTTGTGACAGCTCTTTTTACCCTGGCCAAGGAAAAGGGGATTCACACGACCTTGGATACCTGTGCTCTGACCTTTAGCGATACACCAGAATACCTAGAAAAGTATGACCGTCTCATGGCTGTGACGGATCTTGTGCTCTTGGACATCAAAGAAATTAACCCAGCCCAGCACAAGGTGGTGACAGGCCACACCAATGAAACCATCCTTGCCTGCGCCCGTTACCTTTCTAAAATCGGCAAGCCTGTCTGGATTCGCCATGTTTTGGTGCCAGGTTTGACGGATCGGGACGACGACCTCAAGGGCCTTGGAGACTTTGTCAAGGAAAATTTGACCAATGTTGAGCGCTTTGAAGTCTTGCCTTACCACACCATGGGTGAATTCAAGTGGCGAGAGCTGGGCATCAAGTACCCGCTTGAAGGGGTCAAGCCACCGACCAAGGACCGTGTCCAAAATGCCAAAACCCTCATGCAGACCGAAACCTATACCGAGTACCTGGATCGAGTCAGGGGGTAGTTAGCTTTTGAGAAGATGCTTTGGAAAAGTCAAAATCCAGATAAGTTCTCATTCATTACCAGTTTTGGTGCTGTGGCAATGTATCTGAACTCTTTAGTTGCGCGCAACCAACTGCTACCATTGCTTTAGCTTGCAGGAATATTAAACAGATTGGACGTCTTCTGTAAAGTTTGCTAACAGGATTCCTTAAAGATGAATTTGGGAAAAGAGTTAAACCAGAGTCCTAGTTTTGAAAAATATTATTCTAAAAAGACCTAGAATAAACGTTTTTGATAATACGCTTCTAGGTCTTTTGCTATAACTGGAACTTTGTCCAATCCCGTTTCTTACAACAGGAGTTTAGGATACAATGACTGCAAAGAAATTAGCGTCTTGTTGATTTAGTGTAGAACACTTTATTCTTCTGTCTAGTTTAGAGTAACCGATTCAGCCCCAACCAAGATGTTATTCTTGGTTAGGGCTATGAGGTTATTTGACTATGTTCAAGTAGCTAATCATCGGGTTTATGACCAGGTAGCCATTGATTGAATAGCTTTTAAAAAGCTTTCGCCATTTCATCGAGAGAGTTGGCCACTGTTGAGAGGGTTTCTTCGAGGGCGCCTTCTTCAAAAGGCGACCGTAGATTAGCAGCTGCCACGATTTGGAGGAAGGACTTGGTTCCACCGATTTGACAGATTCGCAGGTAGTCTTGCCAAGCAGACGCATCATGATCCACTTGCGTACGTTTCCAAAATTGGAGAGCGCAGACCTGAGCTAAGGTATAGTCAATGTAATAGAAGGGACTAGCGAAGATATGGCCTTGACGGAACCAGAAGATGCCGCGTTCCAGAGCAGCAGAATCTGCGTAGTCCTTGCTGGGCAGATAACGTTTTTCAAGACGGCGCCAGGTTGCTTTACGCTCAGCTGGTGTCATAGTAGGGTTTTCGTAGACCTCATGCTGGAAGTGGTCAACTAAAACGCCATAAGGGAGGAAGAAGAGTGCTCCAGCTAGGTGGCTGAATTTATACTTAGCAACATCATCCTTGAAGAAACGCTCCATCCATGGCCAAGTGATGAATTCCATAGACATGGAGTGGATTTCGCAACTCTCATAAGTTGGCCAAATGCTTTCAGGCGTAGGGATCCAACGAGATTGGAAAACCTGGAAGGCATGGCCAGCCTCATGGGTCAGGACATCAATATCGGCACTGGTGCCGTTGAAGTTAGCAAAGATAAATGGGCTCTTGTAGTCTGGAATATAGGTGCAATAGCCCCCAGTGTCCTTACCATCCTTGGCAAGGAGGTCTAAAAGGTCATTTTCGACCATATAGTCAAAGAATTCGCCTGTTTCAGGAGACAATTCGCGGTACATGGCCTGAGCCGTAGCGACCAAGTCCTCCGGACGCCCTTTTGGAGTGGCATTGCCATCTAAATATTCTAAGCTTAAGTCGTAGTGTTTGAGTTCAGGAATCTTGATACGGTCTGCTTGGTAGGCGCGCAGTTTGTTAACGACTGGAACCACATGTTTCAAAATTTCTTCTCGGTAGGTGGTCACCATATCACGGTCGTAGTCAAAACGGTTCATCATCTTGTAACTGTAGTCAACATAGTCCTTGAAGCCAAGGCTAGTTGCAATGTCATGACGGACCTTGACCAGTTGGTCATAGATACGGTCAAACGCCTCCTCGTTGGTCTCAAAAAAGCTGGTGATGGTGTCAGCTGCTTCCTGACGAGTCTTGCGATCAGCGTCTTGAGCAAATGGTCCCATCTGTGACAGGTTGTAGGTCTGACCTCGGAACTCCATCTGGGCAGTGGCCGTTAGGTTATTGTACTGGTCAACCAATTCATTTTCCTTTTGGAAGAGGGGAATCGCTTCAGCCGAGAAGGTTTGGAGTTGATTTTCAGCCATCAAGAAGAAGGTTTCTGGTAAAAACTCACCCAAATCTTTCCGAAACGGACTATCTAGAGCAGCACGGTAATAATCAGTTGTCAGTTCCCTAAAGAGGGGGGCGTATTCGTTCCAAAAAGCAGTCTCATCGTTGTAGAAGGGGTCCTTCATATCAATTGAGTGACGAATGCTCCAAAGTGTTTGTTGGGTTTCAATGGTGAAGGTGATCGCAGTGATTTCCTTTACCACATCTAGAGCTCGTTCAGCCGTTTCAGCGCTTCTTAATTGTTCTGTCAGATCGGTTAATTGCTTTTTTAGGGCAGGATAGTCTGGGCGACTATACGTGTATTCTTTAAAAGTCATAAGTACTCCTTTGCAGTATTTATTAGCATTTTACCTTTTTTTAGGGCAATTTGCAAATAGAGCTGATGAAGGGATCAGGATAGAGAACGGTGATCAAGGAAAGCAGGTGACATTGGTTTAGAACATTTTACGGATTATTTTGGCTGAATTCTTGTTATAATATGGTGTATGAAGGTTAACTGGAAAAATCGGAGCAATTATAGCTTGCTTTTAGTGATAGTGATTGGTTTAGGGTTGGGATCGCGTAAACTTTCCTTCCTCCCACTAGAAATTGGCGATGGTTTGTGGGCTGTTGCAGTTTATCTAGGTTATAGCCTGCTTTGTCCGCAGTGTCATCGGTATTCTAAATTTTTCTTGGCTTTATTAACGAGTTTTTTGGTGGAATTTAGCCAGCTCCTCCAGTGGAATTGGTTAGTCGTTATCCGTCAAAGTTTCTGGGGGCATTTGCTGCTAGGACAGGGCTTTTTATGGCAGGATCTTTTAGCTTATATTGTAGGATTGCTTATCATGCTTGCTTTAGATGGGTTAATGGTTAAATGGAATAGCGTAGAATAGTACTAGTTTTTAGGAGAATGGCACAAGACTTTTGACTGGATTGCTTGTATCCTATAAAAGAGATCGTAGCGTGTTAGTAGGAGAAGAAAATGGGAATAAAAGCAATTGCAAGCGATTTAGATGGAACCTTGTTAGACGCTTCAGGCAATATTGATCGAGACAGATTTAGCGCGGTGCTCGATGAACTAGACCGCCGAGGCATTCGATTTGTGGCTGCAACAGGCAATAGCATGAACCGGATTGGGATGATTTTTGATGGGTTTACGGACCGCATTTCCTATGTCGCCGAAAATGGTGCCTACGTGCTTGACCAGAATGAAGTCATCGCCCATAAAATGATTGCCCATAGTGATGCCCTGGCTTTTCTGGATTACTTTAGGGACAAGTGGGAGGACTACCGGATCACGGTTACCTACGAGGATGCCATTTACATGGTCAGCGACCAATTTGGGGTTGATGCCTTTAGCCGAATTGCTCCCGAGCAGATGGCTCTTTTTCAGTCCCGCATCCGAAAGATTGATGACTTTGCCCAGCTCCCAGAGGGCACGATTATGAAGCTTGGCATGATTTTGCCAGAGGCAGAGTGTGACGCCATCATGACAGATTTCAACCATCATTTTTCCGGCAATTTAATTGCGACCACTAGCGGATATGGAGCAGTTGACATTATGCCCAAAGGGGTCCATAAGGCTTGGGGCTTGGAGCAGTTGTTGTCACGCTGGGGCATCGCCGCCAGCGAGGTCATGGCCTTTGGGGATGGCGGAAACGACTATGAAATGTTACAATTAGCTCAATACAGTTATGCCATGGACAATGCTCCGGACTTCGTCAAGGCGGCAGCTAAGCATGTGGCACCAAACCATGACAAGCATGGTGTGCTAACGATTATTGAGCAATTCTTAAAAGGAGAGATTCACGATGACGGAGGGGAAGTTATTTACCCAAGCAGAGGAGAAAGCCTTTCGCCAGCTGAGCTTGTCTGAGCAGCAAAAGGTTTTGCTAGCAAAATATCAAGAACGTAACCAGGAGATTCAGGCAGGAGGTATTGTTCTGGCAGGGGATTCTCTCACAGAATTTTTGCCTCATGGCAAGTTGCAGACGGAGCTACCGCTCTACAATCGGGGCATTCGAGGAATCGGCATCGCTTTTTTACGAGAGCATATAAATACTCTGATTTTAGAGGTGAAACCGAGTCAGGTAGTGCTCTTAATAGGAACCAATGACCTTATGTTTGGTATGGCACCAGAACATCTGGCAGAGGAAATCAGTGAGCTTCTCGAAACCATCCAAGCTGAGCTTCCAACTTGCGATATTTACCTGCAAAGCCTTTACCCAAGACTAGATTCTGTCCAATGGGGCCCTGCCTTGATGGATGAGATAGAGATTGCTAATCTTTACCTCCGTAATCTTTCAGGCATCACCTATATTGACATGCACAGCCAACTTGCTATGTCCAATCAACTGTTAAATCCGGACTACACAAGAGATGGTGTCCATCTAACCATGGCAGGTTATCAGGTGGTGCTGGAGACTTTGGGGCAACTATTACAGGCTTAGGAGTAGCAGATGAAGCGAAACAAGGAAATCGTTTATCAGTATTTACAGTCTAATCAAGAGAACTTTGAAGCAGGCTTTACAACAGCTGATTTGGTTGAGCCTCTAGCTATGCAACGTACTAATTTATCTACGATACTGAATCAGCTGGTCTCAGAACACCGATTGACAAAAAAGACAGGGAGACCTGTTCTTTATTTTATCAATCACAAAGGACAAAGTGAAAAAGATAATTCATCTTTCAGGCATGTTATTGGTTCTAAAAAGGGAAGTCTGGAGAATGTTTCAAACTTAGCCAAGGCGGCAATCTTATATCCAGAGAAAAGCCTATCAACCTTGATCACTGGTGAAGAGGGGACTGGGAAAGCATTTCTTGCCAAATCAATGTTTCACTTTGCCAAAGAAAAATCTCTGATTAAGGACGAGGGACAGTTTGTCAAAATTGATTGCAAGAATTTAAGGTTACAAGGGGACTCTTTTGCCTCTATCATTCCTCAATTAAGTGATGTCGCCTCTATCTATAATGTTGACGGAGGGTTGCTTTTTCTCAAACATATTGATCACTTGGACTTAGCGGATCAATCTCAATTGTTTAGTCTTCTGAGTCAGCATAATCGTGATTATTATATTGTTTGCTCTATTTCGTCAACAGTCACTGATGCCTTAAAACAGTATTTATACTCAAAGTTTCCCATAAAATTAGAACTCCCCAGTTTATCGGAACGCCCTCTAAAAGAACGATTAGACTTTATTCAATCCTTTTTCCTTGTCGAAGCTTCACGAATGAAAAGAGAAATTCACATTAATTCAGAAGTCTTAAGATGTTTACTGCTGTATCAATGTGAAGAAAATATTGATCAACTGAAGCGTGATATACAAATAGCATGTGCGAGCGCCTTTATGAGGGAAATGAATCGCTCTAAACCGATTATTAGTGTCTATCTTAGTGATTTTTCAACAGATATTCGAAAAGGTTTTTTGTTTTATGCAAAATGGCGTCAAGAAATAGAGGCAATCATTCCAGATCATTATGCTTATATGTTTTCAAAAGACAATTCATTTTCGAGGAAATTAATCACTGCTAAGAATCACTCAAGTATTTATGAGGCGATTGAAAAAAGAGCTTTCCAATTGCAGAATGAGGGGCTAGATGAGCAGAGTGTCGCAACAATTATAACAGAGTCATTAGAGGAAAACTTGGCACGCTTAACCAACACGATTGAGCCAGAATCGTTTGATAAAACATCCCTTAGTAAGGTTGTACCAGAGTGGCTTATTGGAGCTGTTGAAGAATTATTGCTCCAGCTCGGGCAGGAACTCGGAACAATCTATAGTGTGAGCACGAAACATGCGCTGTGTCTACATCTAGCGGCTATATTGGAGAGAACAACAAGTCCACAGATTTCTTGTGACAAAAAGAAAACGATTAAAGAAGCATACAAAAAAGAATTTGAAGTAGTCACTGAATTTTTAGCTGAATTAGATTTATTAGGAGCCACTCACTCTATCGAAGATGAAGCTTATCTATTGACAATGATTTTAACGCACGAAGCGAAAAATGAGAAAAGAGTTTCCGTTTTGATAGCGATGCATGGTCTAGGGGTGGCCACTTCAATAGCCAAGGTTGTCAATACTTTATCAGCCGGAAATCAGGCTTATGCCTATGATTTAGCATTAGATAAAGACCTAAAAATCGCCTACGATGAGCTGAGTTTGACGATTCAACAAATCGACCAAGGTCGTGGAGTTCTTTTACTTTATGACATGGGCTCTATTAAAACGATGGCTCAAACAATCTCTAAGGAAACAGGTGTCGCTATCCGATTTATTGAAATGCCGGCAACCTTGCTGGCTCTTGAAGCAACTAGACATGCTGATGGCCACGTTTCGTTAGATGAGATGTATCAACAGTTGAAAACCGATTTCAAAGAAAAGGATAGCCATTATCCAGAGACGAGCCATGTCGAGAAGGGCAAGCGTGTCATTTTAACCTTATGTATGACGGGTGAGGGGGCAGCCTTGGCTATGAAACATTACATTGAAAAAAATGCGTCTTTAGACAACACTGAAGTCATTGCTTATGCGATGAGTGATCGGCGTGAATTACTGGCAAAAGTAAAGCAAATTAAGAAGACCAATGAACTGGTATGTATCATTGGAAGTTATGATCCACAATTTATTGGAGTGCCTTTTGTTTCGATTGCTAAACTGTATAATACACCCATAGATCAGTTGGAAGTGGCTATGTACTTAGAGAATCAAATTGATACTGGAAATTCTGTTTTTGATGCCATCTATGATTATCTCAAAGAGCAACAACCAAACCTCGATATTGTGAGTCTGAAAAAGTATTTACCAAAAGCGATTCGAAAAATTAAACGATTAGATGGTCAGTTAGCCGTAGAGCAAGAGGTTGGGCTATTTGTCCACACAGCTTGTTTAATTAGCCGATTGCAGATGGATGGAGAAGTGCCAAAGAATGCCAATCGGGATAAAATTATTATGTCACATAAGCGCCTGTATTACCAATTGAAAGACATTTTTCTTCCAATTGAGGAGGAATTTATGATTGAATTCCCAGATGATGAATATGCGAATATGATCAGTATTATCAAAGAAATTTAGTGTATCAATTTTTATCAAGTGTATAACTCCAAAAGCTTTTTTTCAATCGTTTAAGATTGGAAAAAAGCTTTTTTAAATCAAAAATGTCAAGAAGTGTATAAATTGATGCGGAAGTGTATCAAAAATCAGTTGTAAGCGCTTAGAAAACGATTTGTTTATTTCTCTTTTCCATTGTATAGTAGAACCATGAAGACAAGTTACCTATAGCAAATAAAGGAGGTCATATTGAAGCGAGGTCAGAAACCATCAATACAGATGGTGTGGATTTAATCGGCTATACGCCATGGGGATGTATTGATCTGGTATCAGCTGATACTGGAGAAATGCGTAAACGTTACGGCATGATCTATGTTGATCGTGATGACACTGGTGCAGGAAGCTTAAAGAGAAGCAAAAAAGATAGTTTTTACTGGTATCAAAAAGTCATCCAAACGAATGGGAAAGATTTATCATAAACCATAAAAAATTTTGGAGGAAACAAACATGTCATTTATGGATAAACTTCAAGCTGGGCTTGATAAGATGATGGGCCCCTTGGCTCAAAAACTGAGTGATAGTAAAATCATCACCGCTCTTACAGCTGGCATGATGAGTACTATGCCGATTACACTGGGGGTGGCAGGATTTGCTATCCTTGCCAACCTGCCACTTCCATTCTGGCAAAACTTTTTAGCCAGTTCTGGTATGGGAGCGCATATGCTAGATATTGTTGCAGCGACGACAAGTATGTTGGCTATTTATATCGCTCCTGTTGTTGCTTATCACTATGCCAAAAATCAAGGCGAAAATGGGCTCACTGCAGCTTTATTAGCACTGGCGGCCTTTGTTGTCCTGATGCCACAAACTATTCAAGCTGGGGACACACCAATAGCAGCCCTCTTGTCTAGCAATCTCGGGTCAAATGGTATCTTTGTATCCATGATTGTATCTGTCTTGATGGGAATGTCTTATGCTTGGTTAATGAAGAAAAACATTAAACTGAAATTGCCTAATTCAGTTCCACCGAATGTGTCTCAATCGCTTAGCCCAACCTTTGTCGCTATGATTCTCTTCTTTGGTGTTTTCGTAGTCCGTTATCTGGCAGGTTTGACTCCGTATGGAGATGTCTTTAATTTGATTAATACCCTAGTGGCGCAACCAGTGATGCTATTTGGCTCATCCCCTTGGGCTTTGATTTTATTCTTAACCTTTGTTAACATTTGCTGGTTCTTTGGGATTCACCCAGCTTCCCTACTCAGTGTTTATATGCCAGTCCTAATGGCTGCTGGTACAGCTAATACAGAAGCATTCTTAGCAGGTACACCATCCTCAGAATTACCTTTCTTAGCCTTTGGCCTAATGTACGGCTTTTGTTATATTGGTGGTACAGGAAATACCCTTTCTCTAGCTCTTCTTATGTTTACGGCTAAATCAGAACGTTATAAAGCTTTGCGGAAGGTAGCGGTGATTCCAAATATCTTTAACATCAACGAACCCATGATTTTCGGGATGCCAATCATGCTCAATCCAATCTATTTTATTCCAATGATTTTAACTGGTCTTGCCGGTGGGGCGTTCGGGATGTTTGCGGTCAATGTGCTAGGTGTTGGTAGTTCCTTTAACCCGACGATTTCGTTACCGTGGGTAATGCCTCCCTTTATCGGACCGTTTATTACTGGTGGGATTAAATTAGGATTAGCGATTATTGCTACTTTAGCGATCCAATGTGTGGTATGGTATCCATTCTTTGTCATGGGAGACCGTAAAGCGCTCGAAGAAGAAAAAGCTATCGCAACTACAATTTAACAAGAAAACGAGGTAACATAAAATGAGAAAAATTTTATTGGTTTGTAATGCAGGCATGTCTACTAGTTTGTTGATGAACAAGATGAGAGAGTATGCGGCATCGATTGGTTATGAGATTGAAGTCAATGCGCATCCCGTAGCTGAGGCTGGTGATAAGGGCGTAGATGCAGACGTGATTCTCTTAGGTCCACAAGTTCGATTTAAATTGCAATCCGTTAAAGACTTGTTCCCGCAAAAACCTGTTGAAACCATTGATATGATGGCCTATGGTACCATGGATGGTGCCAAGGTAGTCAATCATGTGAAACAATTGTTAGGTGATTGAAGGAGAGTGTGAATATGGAGGGCATTGAATTAGTAGCGTTTCAGATTATTGCATCTGTTGGGAGCGCTCGTTCGTCATACATAGAAGCAATCCAGGCTGCTAAGCAAGGCCAGATTGATCGCGCAAAAGAACTGATAGCAGATGGTGAAAAACAGTTTATCCAAGGGCATCATGCGCATGCAAGCTTGATTCAAAAAGAAGCATCCAATGAATCTGTGACATTGAACTTGATTCTGATGCATGCAGAAGACCAATTGATGAGTGCTGAAGGTTTTAAAACGATTGCCGAAGAATTTATTGATGTTTACGAGCGATTTGAAAAGTTGGAACAAAAAGTTCTTTAAACGATAACCCCCATTAAGCTTGTTTGATTGGCTTAATGGGGGGGGTAAGATTTCTTATCATATTCTCTTCTTATCATTCTTCTGTCTGTATGATATTTTGAATATAGTCTTGGCCAAAGCTTTCAATGCTGTCAAGAACTGCCTGAAATTTTTTCCCTTGCTCACTAAGGCTGTATTCAACCTTGGGTGGGATTTGTGGGTAGACGGTGCGAATGATAAGTTTATCCTTTTCCAGTTGGCGGAGTTGTCTGGTCAGGGCTGGCTGGGTGATTTCAGGCAAGAGCCGTTGCAATTCATTGAATCGTTTGGTCCCTGTACTTAGCTGGTATAGGACCACAATGGCCCATTTGCCAGTTAAGATTCGCTGGGTGGTCGCAAAGGGGCATTTGGCGTAGACAGATGGTTTCATTTTTTTCTCCTTGTTTCATCCTTATGCAACTGTTTTTGTTCCTATAATACGGTAATTTTTGTACTTGTTTTACTATTTTTACCTGATAAAATAGTAGCATAGGTCAAGGGTCCTGACAAGGCCGTTGCTAAAGAAAAGGAGAATATTATGTCACAAGAAACACTTGCAGTCTTTCACAAGTACAACGATGCCCTTAGGAAAGGGGATTTCCCAGCAGTTTTTGCCACAATGGCAGACGATATTATTTGGCACCAACCTGGACAGCACAGTACTTCAGGAACAGTAGTAGGCAAAGAAAAACTTGGCCAACACCTGGCTCAATTTTCAGTCGTGACTAACGGCACTTTCAAGGTCTTGGTCAACTGGGTATCTGATAATAGGAACTTGGTCGCAGCCAATGTTACCTTTTTAGGGGAAAAAGATGGCCAAAAATTAGACATGAATGGGATTGATTTATTCCGTATTGAGGACGGTCTCATCCGAGAAGTCTGGCTCTTTTCAAGCCAGCAAGACCTAGAAGATGCCTTCTGGGGTTGATAAAAAAACGGTCGGGTAGTTTTTTACCTGACCGTTTTTCTTATTTAGAAATCATAAGCTTCACCGTCTGCTGGGATGTGAAGACGTTTTGAAAACCCTTCGTTTTCTGCAAATGTGCGTAAGTCTTTACGGGAAAGGACCCAGTGGTTGACAGCTTCCATATGGACTGCGACTAGTTCAGCGTCCGTATGCTGAGCGACTGCCTGCACATCTTGCGCATCCATCACAATCTTACCGGTCGGCAGAAGGGCATTGGCACCAGCGTTTAGGACAATCACGTCTGGCTGGTAGGTGTCAATAGCTGTTTGAACGTGATCGTTCCAGACTGTATCGCCAGCGATATAGAGGATCTTTTCGTCAGCCGCTTGGAAGACCACGCCTGAGACAGAGCCGATCGCTTCTCGCAATGGTTCTGGTAAGAGGTGGAGGTTTTTTCCGTGTTCCCCATCTGTCTTATGCAGACGGATGCCTTCAAAGAAGGTGTCTGTTTTGAGGACACGGACATCTGTGAAACCAGCTTCTCCAACAATAGAAGCGTCCGCCTCGTTTTGAACAAAGAGAGGCAGATCTTTGGCTAAGGTCTCAGCTGCAACAGCATCCCAATGGTCGGCATGTAGATGAGTCACAATAACTGCATCGATACCAGCTATGACTGCATCTAGAGATAGGGGCAAGTCGATTAAGGGGTTATTTTCTGTATTGCCTGTAACGGCACCCTCAAAGGCAGGATAGCTCCCTTTTGGTGCAAGGAAAGGGTCAATCAAGAACGTTTTCCCAGCATAAGTCAGACGAGCAGTAGATTGGCGAATGTGTTGAAATTTCATAACAGTCTTGTCCTTTCAAAAATAATAGGACTATGATACACTAAAAGCAGAGGAAAATACAGATATTTTCGAAAGTCTTTAGGCCTCAAAACTTTCATTTAGAAAGAGATAGCATGTTAGATCATATAGATAAGCAGATTATAAAATTATTAAAAGAGAATAGTCGGCTCAGGGTCAGCGAATTGGCTCAGCAAGTTCATTTAACGGCGCCTGCTGTTTCAGCTCGCCTTCAAAAATTAGAGGACAAGGGCATCATAAAAAGTTATACGGTTGAGATAGACCGGAGTCAATTTGGTTGTCCAGTCCATGTGGTGGTTACAGTTACTCTTAAGGAGCCCAATCATGCAGCCTATCAAGCCTATATCGGACAATATCAGTCTCAAGTTGGCTTTCATTATCGCACAGCTGGAATGGGTTGCTATCTGTTAGAAGTATTCTTTGAGGACAATCAAGCGTTATCGGATTTTCTGGATGGCTTAGAAACTTATGCCGGTTATCAGATTTCGAGTGTTGTCAATGTTGTTGAATTATGAAAGTTCCTTCACGGGAATTTTTTTCCAAGAATAATACTATTTTTTAAAAGAATAACACAGGAACACCTTTGCAAGTAATGCTATACTATGGTTATGAAAAATAATGAGTGAGGTATTATCATGACAAAACAATTTCCAGAAGGTTTTCTTTGGGGTGGTGCGACCGCTGCTAACCAATTTGAAGGTGGCTTTGGCCAAGGTGGCCGTGGTTTTGCGACTTCTGATACGGCTCGCGCTGTGTCTCCAGAGGAGCGTAAGACCATGGGTGGTGAATTTACCACTCCGATGAACCTTGAAAAATTGAAATTCGCGATGGAGGACACAGAAGGTCTTTATCCAAAACGTTGGGGCTCTGATTTTTACAACCGTTACAAGGAAGATATCGCCCTTTATGCAGAGATGGGCTTTAAAACCTTCCGTTTATCCATTGCTTGGCCACGCATTTTTCCAAAAGGTGATGAGTTGGAACCAAATGAAGAGGGATTGGCCTTTTATGATAAGGTGTTTGATGAGTTGAACAAATACGGGATTGAGCCTCTCGTGACCCTTTCTCACTATGAGTTCCCTGTTCACTTGGTGACCGAGTACGGTGGTTGGAAGAACCGCAAGGTGGTTGAATTTTTTGTCCGTTACGCAGAAACTGTCTTTAACCGCTATAAGGGCAAAGTCAAATACTGGTTGACTTTTAATGAGATTAATATTCTTGGGATGACAGGTTACTTGTCTGGTGGTTTGCTTTTCGAGGATGGGAAACTCCATTTGGATGAGATGTATCAAGCTGTTCACCATCAATTCATCGCGTCAGCTTTGGCAACCAAGGTAGCCCATGAAATTGACCCAGAAAACAAGGTTGGCATGATGTTGGCGCGTATGGAAGCTTACGCAGCGACTTGTCATCCAGATGATGTGCTCAATGCCCTCCAAAAAGATCAGTCCAATCTCTTTTATTCGGATGTTCAAGTACGTGGCAAGTACCCTCGTTACATGAAACGCTTCTTTAAGGAAAATAATATCGAGCTTGTCTTTGAACCAGGTGATGAAGCGATTTTGGCTCAGTATCCGGTTGACTTTATGAGCTTTTCTTACTATATGACCTCTGTGACCCGTCATCCTAACAACCAGACGGATGAGCAAAAGACAGCTGGTAACTTGATTCTAGGCGAAGCGAATCCTTATTTGGAAGCTTCTGACTGGGGCTGGCAGATTGATCCTGTTGGATTGCGAATCACCCTCAATAAGCTCTACGACCGCTATCAAGTTCCACTCTTCATTGTGGAAAATGGTCTTGGAGCGCTTGATACAGTAGAGGCAGATGGTTCTATCCACGATAGTTATCGGATTGACTACCTCGAAAAACATGTCAAGCAGATGTATGAAGCCATTGAAGACGGGGTAGAACTCATGGGATATACTTGGTGGGGCTGCACGGACTTGGTGTCCGCATCGACCTCTGAAATGTCTAAGCGCTATGGCTTTGTCTATGTGGATGCGGATGACCAAGGAAACGGTAGCTTTGACCGTTCACGTAAGGATTCCTTCTTCTATTATAAGGATCTTATCGCAAGCAATGCTGCCAATATTCTAAACGATTAGTCAAGATAGAGGTTGGGAATAGTCCTGACCTCTCTTGAGCATGGTGTCAAAAACTGTGAAAGTTAGAAAAGAGATGTCTTTTAAACTGGTTAAGGCTTGAGCTCCGAAAAGACTCTACTCCTAAGGGAGGGCACTGAAAAAGTCTAAATAGCAAAAATGATTATCATAAAAAACGAATAATGATATCTAGTTACTGAACACTTTTTATCATTCATTTTATGGAAAGAAACCACTATTGTCTGTCCAATTTCTAATGAGACTCACTTTTTCAGTGGGCTCCTCCTAAGGATGGTTCTTTTCAGCTCCTTTAGCCAAATGGGAAGCAGAATCCCCCAAAAAATTGGAGCGTCTGATTGGCAGTGCTTGGCCTTAATGGCTCAGATTGGAATAGCTGTTTATAGCTGTTTTGGCCTTGACAGCTACAAGGGAGATTCTTTTGAAACGGGCTTGGTCCCGGCAAGGGTGGATCAAATAAGGAAAGATTCTCCCCTATATTATAGATAAATCAATGGGTTGTGGTCCGACAGCCACAAGTCAGACAAAAGGAGATAACATGACACGAAAACTTTATATGATGCGTCACGGAGAAACCTTATTTAATACCCAGAAGCGGGTTCAGGGGTGGTCAGATTCGCCCTTGACTGAGCTTGGCATAGCTCAGGCAGAAGCGGCTGGTCGCTATTTTAGGGAGCGAGGGATTTCCTTTGAAGCCGTCTACTCCTCAACTCAGGAGCGGGCAGTGGACACTGCTAAGCTGGTCGCTCAGACCGACCAAGTCTGTCAACTCAAGGGAATCAAGGAAATGAACTTTGGGAGTTTTGAAGCACAGCCAGAGCATCTCCTTCCTAAATCTCACCCTGGTGCCAAGTCTTTTGAAGATTTATTAGTCCCCTATGGGGGTGAGGACCTCCGAGAGGTTGGTAAACGCGTCAAGGCCAGTATGGATGATGTCTTGGCAAATACTTCTGCTCAGACCATCCTCATGGTCAGCCACGGTGCAGCCATGTGGGGCCTTGTCCAGTATGCCATCGAAGA
Organism: Streptococcus ovuberis; assembly: GCF_012396585.1. Classification (GTDB taxonomy): domain Bacteria; phylum Bacillota; class Bacilli; order Lactobacillales; family Streptococcaceae; genus Streptococcus; species Streptococcus ovuberis. The sequence goes on along the minus strand of NZ_JAAXPR010000003.1, from coordinate 143,081 downwards.
AGCTTTTCCAATGGGGATTTACTTTAGTAACTGCAGTATCTGTGAATTTGCCCTTGAGGGGGCGAGATTAGTTCTCAAGGCAGTCATCAATCCGCTGACTGGGGATGTTGTCACGATTTAAAAAGGAGTGTATGGTTTATGGTAACAACGAAATTGTATCTCATGCGTCATGGTCAGACCCGTTTTAATGCGCAGAGCCGCATCCAAGGGGCATCTGATTCGCCCTTGACAGCCTTAGGAATTGAGCAGGCTCAGGCGGCACGAGCCTATTTTGAGGCTAAAGGGATTTCTTTTGACCGCGTTTACTGCTCAACCCAGGAGCGGGCCTGCGATACTGCTGAGCTCGTTAGCGGTCGGACTGATTATATTCGACTCAAGGGACTAAAGGAGATTGACTTTGGTGCTTTTGAGGGTCAGCAAGAATTTCTCAATCCTCCTTTGGATCCGAAAGTCGGCTATGGTGATTACTTTGTCACTTATGGAGGTGAGGCATCCTCAGCTGTTCAAAAACGGATGAAGGAGACGGTGACGGCTATTCTTGAAGAGAACCTTGGTCAAACACTTTTGGCTGTCAGTCACGGTGGTGCCATTGCCTTATTTTATCGTGGGGTATTAGAACGTTTTCCCCGTGTCCGTATGCGCAATTGTGCCATTTTGGAGTTTACTTATGAAGATGGTGTCTATGATCTCCTGTCAATCTATGACCCAGTTAATGATCTTCTGCTTTATGATCAGAAAGAAGGAACTCATCCTGAAGCACATCTACGTACGTAACCAGTGAGAGATATTCGCAAAAGATAAACCCTAGAATAGTATCGGTTTTTCAAAGAAAAAGATGAGAAAAGCGCTATAATACAAGGTAAAATAGAAGCAATAGTAACAAAAGTGAGGTAAATCAAATGACAAAATTAACCTTTCCGGATGGGTTCCTGTGGGGCGGTGCGACTGCAGCTAACCAATGTGAGGGTGCCTATGATGTGGACGGACGTGGCCTAGCTAACGTAGACGTTGCGCCAATTGGCCCAGACCGTGGACCGGTTATCATCGGGAAACGCAAGATGTTTGAGTTTGAAGAAGGCTATCACTACCCAGCTAAAGTAGGGATTGACATGTACCATCGCTTCAAGGAAGACATTGCCCTTTTTGGTGAAATGGGCTTTAAAACCTATCGCCTATCCATTGCTTGGAGCCGTATTTTCCCTAAAGGCGATGAGCTGGAGCCAAATGAAAAAGGCCTTCAATTTTATGAAGACCTCTTCAAAGAGTGCCACAAGTATGGGATTGAGCCTTTGGTGACCATCACTCACTTTGACTGTCCAATGCATCTAATCAAAGAGTACGGTGGTTGGCGCAATCGCAAAATGTTAGAATTTTACGAGCGGCTTTGCCGGACCCTCTTCACACGCTATAAGGGATTGGTTAAATACTGGTTGACCTTCAACGAAATCAACATGATTCTCCATGCCCCATTCATGGGAGCAGGCCTCTACTTTGAAGAAGGCGAAAATATCGAGCAAGTTAAATATCAGGCAGCTCACCACGAGTTAGTCGCGTCAGCTATTGCGACCAAAATTGCTCATGAAATTGATCCTGAAAACAAGGTTGGATGTATGCTTGCTGCTGGTCAATACTATCCAAATACGCCACATCCGCGTGATGTTTGGGAGTCCATCAATCTTGACCGCGAAGGCTACTTCTTTGTTGATGTTCAAGCGCGTGGGGAATACCCTAACTACGCTAAAAAAGAATGGGAACGTAAAGGTATTGAAATCGCTATGGAAGACGGCGACCTTGACGTCTTGAAGGAACACACAGTTGACTTTATTTCCTTCTCTTACTATTCAAGCCGAGTGGCCTCTGGTGACCCAGAAGTCAAAGATAAGACAGCTGGAAACATCTTTGCTTCGATCAAAAATCCGTACTTGGAGGCTTCTGAGTGGGGCTGGCAGATTGACCCACTTGGCCTTCGGATCACCCTTAATGTGATCTGGGACCGTTACCAAAAACCACTCTTTATCGTGGAAAATGGTCTAGGGGCCATCGACACGCCAGATGAGAACGGTTATGTGGAAGATGACTACCGGATCAACTACCTGGCGGAGCATGTGAAAACGATGCGCGATGCCATCAATGAAGACGGTGTGGAACTTTGGGGTTACACCACCTGGGGTTGTATCGACCTTGTTTCAGCTGGAACCGGTGAAATGAAAAAACGTTACGGTTTCATCTATGTTGACCTTGATAACGAAGGAAACGGAACGCTCAAACGTTCTAAGAAAAAGTCCTTTGATTGGTACAAAGAAGTCATTGCTACTAACGGTGCTTCTGTTAACTAATTTGGCTCCAACTCACTCGGTACTCCTTAGCCGAGTGAGTTTTTCGTGGTTAGAAAGCTTTATATGGCCTCTTGTTAGAGAAGTTAACTGGCGTCTTTTTGCAATGGTTGAAGCCATGGATGCATCGTTTTTAACTCTCCTATTTCAATCATCGCTAGTTCTGCTGGAACTATTTTTTTAATTCACTTGAAATAGACCCCCCTCTTATGGTAAACTGGACAAGGTCTATCAAAGGATGAAGGGGATTATTATGAAAAAACCACACATTACACTAGGGACACTGGTAGTCTACTTAATAGGAACAGTGGTCTTGTCCTTAGGGATTTGCCTTAGTGCTAAGAGCAATCTTGGCGTTTCACCAGTAACCAGTATCATTTTTGCGTTAGCAGCTGTAACTGGCCGTTCTTTTGCAGAGACAAATTTTGTCTACCTGTGTTTTTTAATTTTTGTCCAATTTCTGTTGCTTAAAAGAGAATTCAGACTACGCGAGACCGCTCAAATTTTTGCCAGCTTTTTGGGAAGTCTCTTTATTGATTTATTTGACACCTATCTGCCGACCCCAGAACAATTGAGCTGGCAGATCATCTTTTTGACAGTCGGGATTTGCCTCGTTGGTATCGGTGCTTCTTTGATGGTTGGGATGAATGTTATTGCCAATCCTGCGGATGCCTTGGCACATGTGATTGGTAAGGTAACGGGAAAAGGGTTTGGAACTGGGAAAAATATTTTGGATATTGTCTCCATCCTAGCAGCGGTCCTTGTGGGGTTAGTCTTTGCAGGACGCTTGGTGGGTCTCGGTCTAGGGACTGTCTTGGGAATGATTTTTACAGGGCGAATTATTTCGTGGTTCCATCCGTTGACTGAGAAGTGGTATGAAGAACTAACACATCAGAAAGGTTGATAAACTTCTGATTATTAGACCGTATCGCTAAGCAAGCAGTGGCTTAGCGAAAGAGACTACTTAAAACGCTTAAAGTATCAGTCTTATCACTGTTAAGTAGCTATCTGTTAACAAAATAAGGCTTGGTCCAAATCGGACCAAGCCTTATTTAGTCGCCAAAAATGGCTACTCTTTTTTATTGAACCTCATCATCCTTGTCCAAGGCTTCTTTGACAGCATTAATAGCACCTGTCGCAGCATCTTTGACATCTTCGACGATTTCTTTTCCTTTAGCGATTGTCTTTTCAACCAGACCTTCTGATTCGAGCTCAGCATCACCAGTTGCTTTACCGATCACTTCTTTAGCAGAACCTTTTAATTGGTCCAATTTGGCATCAAATTTTTCAGACATACGGTGTCTCCTTTATATTTCTACTTTCTCTCAAAGAAGAAAGAAACCACAGCAATTACGAGAACTGCACCTATAATTGATGGAACAAGTGCCATGCCTGCTAGGTTAGGACCCCAATGACCAAAGAGACTTTGTCCGATAGACGACCCTGCGAGTCCAGCAAGAATATTGGCAATGCATCCCATTTTATGCCCTCGATTGGTGATAGAACCAGCTATTGCACCGATTAGGGCTCCGATAATGATTGGCCAAATCACAGTACTCCCTCCTTTCAAAACCAACTAAAGGTAAACGCTTTACCTTTGTAATATTAGTATAACATAGAGTCTTTCTAAAGTCTAATGGAAGGCTCATGTGACTGTAACTATTTAACGAAAGGTAGCGGATTGTTTGGAGAGGATAGCTGATTGTAGCTTGGTGTTCTTTGGCGGTGAATTTGTAGCCTAAAGGGAGTATTATCTAGTATAATCGTCTGTGTTTGTTAGGAAGGAGAGGTAAGCAGTCGTTGTTTCCGGTTGCGACACGTGAACGCGTCACATGATCAAGAAGCGGTAGAAGTCGTCGATGTTACGGGATCCTTGGGAAGATAAGAGACTTCATCTGTTATACTAGGAAAAGCTTTTACCCAAGTACATTGAGGCAAAAGTGGCATCTTGATGAGATGAAAGGAGCTTAATCGTCTATTATCTCCTGTTTTAATTGAATATGTTTCAGTCGCTCCGTCACTGCTTTTTTTCAGGTAAAAAGATATGGCTCAAGGAAAACGATTGCGTTTCATTTAAATTAGCAGGCGATTTGAGGCAATGTAGAAATTTAGGAGTGGTTATATGACGACCTTGGCCGATGTAGCACGGCGCGCTAATGTATCAAAAATGACAGTCTCTCGGGTAATTAACCATCTCGACACGGTTACAGAAGAGTTACGTCAATTAGTGCTAGCTACAATGGAAGAGCTGAACTATCAGCCGAATGCCGCTACGAAAGCTTTAGCTCACCAAAGAACTCTGATTGTACAAGTTCTTATATTAGAAAAGATGGATGTGGTGGAGGCTTATTACATTGATCTTTCAGATGGTATTGCAAATGAATTGAACGCGCGGAACTATACTTGACAATACAATTGGTGACTAATCCTCAGTTGGTGACTGATCAATGTGATGGCTATATTGTTACTGGGGCTCGTGCAGTGAACTACTCGTTGTTGAAGCGCCTGAAGAAACCTCTTGTTTTATTTGGGGAGAACCAAGAAGGTCTGCTATATGTTGATTCAAATAATCGTCAGGCAACTAGAGTGGCGACTGAGTTTGCCTTATCAAAGAGCTATAAACAGATTGTTTTCATTGGGATTGATTTGCCTGAAACCTTTGCAATGGAAAGAGAAGCCGGCTATATAGAAGCGATGAAAGGGCGTAAGTCTTGTTTGTATCGTTTAGAAAAACGGTTCTCGAGTAGCAGAGCAATTTATCCAAGACCTAGAGGTGAAGGAGAAGGTATAAGAGAACACTTGCTTTGTTTGTGCATCGGATCGCTTGGCCCTAGGAATTACAAGAGGGCTACGAGGCTTGGGCAAATCGATTCCACAGGATGCTGGTGTAATTGGGTTTGATGGTTTCTTCTTAGATTGCATAGCAAGGCCAGCTCTGACAACTATGAAACAACCAATCCGGCCAATGGGGGGCTTAAGTGTTCGATGGTTGATGGCTCTTCTTGATGATCAACCTTTGGACAATCTGGGAACCTATTGCCGTGCTAGCTTAATTGAACGCGAGACGACACTTCAGTAGTCTTTTTTATGCAATCAATTATTATAGAACTGGGCTAATATACATTCAATGGCTGAGATGAACAGTCTAAAACTGTTACCGCGAATAACAAAGAAAACGCTTGCATAAAATCTCTGGATTGTATATACTGGTAATAGATTTAAAAAATCAAAACTAAATTGATTTGGAGGAATTTATGAAAACGAAATCTATTCAGGAACTGCCGCTGAAAGTCTTGCCAGAGAGGAGGCCGGTTTTTGGTATTCGTAAATTAAGCGTGGGCGTTGCTTCTGTCGGAATCGCAGTGGCGCTCTTTTTGAGCGGAATTGGACAAGTGGTAGAGGCTAATGAAGTCACACCTGTTGTAGAAACCAGTCAATTGGCTCCAGATATCACCACCAGTACAGAGGAGATGGAAATAGCAGCCTCTGCGGCTGAATCCTTAGATGTTGAAAATAGCGCTTTACAGTCGCCGACTGCTGTAGCAGAGGCGCCGATTGCTGAAGGGGCTATTCGCTTGCATTTTGAAAACGTTGAGAGTGCTGAACCAGAACATCAAGGTCTATGGACTTGGGGAGGAGTAGAAACTCCGTCAAATGGTGATAAATGGCCTACGGATACAGTGAATTTCTCCAAACAGCAGATGGACGCCTATGGACATTATGTGGATATCAAAAAGTCTGAAATCCCAGCCACTATCGGATATTTGATGCTCAAGGACGGGGAGAAATTAACAGAGTCTGACCAAAAAATTGAGCTCTTAACTCCAGAACAAAACGAAGCTTGGGTAGCGAAAGACTACAGTGTTTCGAGCTACGAGCCACTCAAAGATGAGAATGTAGTTCGCATCAACTACAAACGTGATGATAATAATTATGATGGTTGGGGCGTCTGGACTTGGGGAGATACACCAGAAGCTAGTAAGGATTGGCCAGCAGGAGCTCTTGATTTTAAAGTAGGGAAATATGGTGCCTATGCAGATATCCCACTATCTAGAGCCTTGGATTCAAAATTAGGTTTTCTCTTGCTTAACCAACAAAATCCAGATCTTCCAGGAAATAAGACCGCTGATCTAGTTTTTGCAGATCGGAAGCGCCACAGTCAGATTTTCCTCCGTCAGGGTGATGACAAGGTCTATACAAATCCATACTTTGTTGAGGAAAAAGTAGAGCTGGACACTAGTCAAGCTACCCCAGGTGTCAAAAATCTAACAGTTGCAGCTAGTCTGAAAGCTCCTTTTAATTACAATGAAAGTGGCTTAGTCTCTCTCAAAATCACTAATCCAGAACAAGCTGAGATTGTTAGGGTGGAAGTTGACACTAGTGCTATTGGAGGTGGGCTTGTCCCCGTTTCGACTGACTTAAATCGTGTAACAATCAAGGCAACATCAGATACCCCACCTGGGATATATAGCCTGCCAGTCAGAGTTTATGATAAGGACAATGGGTACTATGAAACCAAGTTGGATGTGACAGTTACTAAGAGGGAAAAGGCAGAAGGTGAGAAAGACTGGGATGAACAAGTTATCTATTTTATGCTAACCGACCGATTCTACAATGGTGATAAAAACAACGACCAGCAGGTTGAAGGACCAATAACCAATCCTCGAGGCCTTTATCAAGGTGGTGATTTTAAAGGTGTGACGGCTAAACTGGATTATTTGAAAACATTAGGTGTAAATGCTATCTGGCTGACACCGATTGTGGAAAATATATCTCACAATGCTGGAAATGAAAAAGACGGTGACTATTATGCCTACCATGGCTATTGGGCATCTAATTTTGAAAAACTCAATCCTCATTTGGGAACGCTGGATGATTTTCATAAGCTGATTGATGCCGCTGCTGAAAAAGGAATCAAGATTATTGTAGACGTGGTCTTGAACCATTCGGGATACGGGACGGATGCGACTTTCGCCGGTATGATACGGACTAAGGAAGAAGATAAACAAGGTGACGATCAATTGGGATCATTGGCAGGGTTGCCTGACTTTAAAACGGAGAATGCGGCTATTCGAAAACAGTTGGTCGATTGGCAAGCTTCTTGGCTGGAGCGTTCAAAGACTGCTAAGGGAAATTCTATCTATGCTTTCCGCGTAGATACAGTTAAACATGTCGATGATACAACATGGCAACATTTCAAGAATGAATTAATTGATCGTGATCCAGATTTCCACTTAATTGGTGAAACTTGGGGTGCTAATTACAAGGATACCAAGGGAGATCTAGGTATTGGAACCATGGATAGCCTACTGGACTTTGGCTTTAAGGATATTGCTAAGTATCTGGTTAACGGTCAGCTTAAGGCGGCTGGTAAAGAGTTGGAGGAACGCAGCAAAGTCTTGACCAGTGCAGCTTCTCTGGGACAATTTTTGGGTAGTCATGACGAGGACGGTTTCCTATATAGTCTTGGCGGTGCGGAGAAAGAAGGTAATCTTGATAAGCTCAAAATAGCAGCTAGTCTCTTGGTAATGGCTAAGGGTCAGCCAGTCATCTATTATGGCGAGGAATTGGGACAATCAGGACAAAATAACTGGCCTGTTTACAACAATCGTTATGATTTCGATTGGACTAAGACTGAAACGAGCGATATTCAAAAACACTATCAAAAGTTGCTAGCATTCCGTAATGCACATTCGGAATTGCTTTCCCGTGGAGATACAACAACAATAGGGGTAAATGATAGTCAAGGTTGGCTCCTGACCAAGCGTTCGCACAAGGGCCAAATTGCTTATGTCTTATTGTCGACCAATACTGAGAGCAAGCCAATGGCAATCGAGGTATCTGATAAGGATACTGTTGTGGCTGATGCTTACACAGGCAAGACTTACAAGGCGATTGAGAGAGATGGGAAATGGCTTGTTGAAGTCGAACTCCCAACAGCTGCTCAAGGGGGAACAATGCTCTTGCAGACACAGGAAGGAGAGATTGTTAATGCAAGGGTTGAAGAGGAGAAGGCAGAGGATCCGATTGCAGCAGGCTATTTCCGTGTTCACTTTAAGAAATTACCGTCTGACAATCTGTCTAGCCTAGGTTTGTGGACTTGGGGAGATGTGGAAACACCGTCATCTGAAATCGGAGGCTGGCCGACAGGTGCAACTAGCTTTAGTACGGCAAAAGAAGATGATTACGGCTATTACCTAGATATCAAGATGAAGGATGATGCTGCAAGCAAAATCAATCTTTTAATCAACAACTCAGCTGGTGAGAACCTTACGGGAGATAAGACAGTTGAGCGCATTACCCCTAAGATGAACGAAGTTTGGTTTGATGAAAACTACGACATCAGTCATTATCCACCACTTAAGGCGGGATATATTCGGATCAATTACTACCGGACTGATGGAGACTATGATCAAAAGGCACTCTGGGTTTGGGGAGATGTCAAGGAGGTTAAGCTTGGTGATTGGCCAAACGGAATCGATTTTGAGAAGCAAGGCAAATATGGTGCTTATGTCGATGTCAAATTGACAGATCTTCCAAACTCAATTGGTTTCTTGTTACTCGATAAAAGCAAGTCAGGAGATGATGTGAAAATTCAACCAAAAGACTATCAGTTTACAGATTTGAAAAATCAAACCCAGATCTTCCTTCGGGATGATGATGCGACCGTCTATACCAATCCTTATTTTGTCAATAATGTTCGTATGGCGGGAGCATCCCACACTAGCTTAACAGCCCTAGAAGCAACCTTCACAACCTTGGAAGGAACAGATAAGGACAGCATCCTAGAGAAATTAACCGTAACAGATAAAAACGGGCAAGTAGTCGAAATAAAAGACCTTGTTTTGGATGCTGCCAGCAATAAAGTGAAGGTGATGGGAGACTTCAACCGAGAGAATGCAGGCTATACCGTAAAGTATGGGAATGACAGCTTCACAACAAGAATGGGCTGGCAGTTGAAGGATGAACTCTATGCCTACGATGGTGAGCTGGGTGCCCGCGTTCGTCAATCTGGTCGGATAGTGGACATGACCCTTTGGTCACCGAGTGCAGAGCAAGTCTCTCTAGTCCTGTATGACAAAAAAGAACCTACCAATGTGGTTGGTAAATTGGCTATGACTAAAGGGGATAAGGGGCAATGGGATCTTACCCTAAATGAACAATCAGGCTTAGGGATAGAGGACTATCGTGGTTACTATTACCATTATGAAATTGTTCGCGATGGCCAACCAGTTCTTGTGCTAGATCCGTATGCTAAATCTCTGGCTGCCTGGAACAGTAATCTGGCAGAAACAGCTCCTTCTGAGCGCGTGGCCAAGGCAGCCATTGTAGATCCTAAGGAAGCTGGTCCAAGTGACTTAGATTATGCAAGTATTCCAAACTTCAAGCAACGTGAAGATGCGATTATTTATGAAGCCCATGTTCGTGATTTCACATCCGATCCGGCCATTTCAGATGAATTGAAGTCTCAGTTTGGAACTTTTACAGCCTTCGCAGAACGGTTGAAATACCTTAAGGATTTAGGAGTGACTCATATTCAGTTACTTCCAGTTATGAGTTACTATTATGTTAATGAGTTGAAAAATGCAGAGCGAATGAACGATTATGCCTCTAGCAATAGTAACTACAACTGGGGCTATGATCCGCAGAGCTACTTTGCCTTGACGGGCATGTATTCGACTGATCCTAGTAATCCGCTGAAACGCATTGAAGAATTTAAAAACCTTGTCAATGAAATTCATAAACAAGGAATGGGTGTTATTCTGGATGTGGTTTATAACCATACAGCCAAGACATTCCTGTTTGAGGACTTAGAGCCGAATTATTACCATTTTATGGAAGTAGATGGGACAGCTAAAACCAGCTTTGGTGGAGGACGTTTAGGGACGACTCACCACATGAGCCGTCGTGTCCTGGTGGATTCGATCAAATATTTTGTTGATGAATTTAAGGTGGATGGTTTCCGCTTTGATATGATGGGAGACCATGATGCGGCATCTATTGAGACAGCCTTTAAAGAAGCTCAGAAACTTAACCCTAATATCTTGATGCTTGGTGAGGGGTGGAGAACCTTTGCAGGGGATGCTAATCAGCCAGTGAAGCCTGCTGATCAGGATTGGATGAGTTCGACAGATACGGTTGCCGTTTTCTCAGATGATATCCGCAATCTCCTCAAATCAGGCTATCCCAATGAAGGTCAACCAGCCTTCATTACAGGTGGTCCTAAGAATGTGGAAAGTATCTTTAACAATATTAAGGCTCAACCAAGTAATTTCTTGGCGGACGATCCAGGAGATGTTATTCAATACATTGCGGCTCATGACAATTTGACGCTCTTTGATATTATTGCTCAGTCAATCAAAAAAGACCCATCTATAACAGAGAATAATGCTGAAATTCATCGTCGTCAGCGTTTAGGTAACTTGCTCATATTAACTTCTCAAGGGACACCGTTTATCCACTCTGGTCAAGAATACGGACGGACCAAACAATTCCGACACCCAGACTATAAGGTTCCTGTTTCAGAAGATCAGGTACCGAACAAGGCTCATCTGTTAACGACGGTAGACGGGACACCGTTTGACTATCCGTACTTTATTCATGATTCTTATGATGCTTCAGATGCAGTCAATAAGTTTGACTGGGCTAAGGCAACAGATAGTCAGCTCTACCCAGAAAATGTTAATACGGTAGCCTTTACCAAAGGATTGATTGAATTGCGTAAGTCGACAGATGCCTTTCGTATACCAACAAAAGAGGATGTTGACAAGAGAGTCAGCCTGATTTCTATCCCAGGTCAACACGGCATCGCTCAAGACGACGTGGTGATTGCCTATCAAGCTGTTGCCAGTAACGGTGACCTTTATGCTATCTTTGTCAATGCAGATAGTAAGGAGCGGAAATTTGTTCTGACAGATAGCTATAAGGCTTTGCTTAAGGGGGAAGTTCTCGTTGATGGTCAACGTGCAGGTACTAAAGCTCTGTCAGAATTGGTCGGGGTCAACTTGACGGATAAAGCAGTTATCCTTGCTCCTTTAACTGCAACAGTCATTCGCATACCTTATCTCGGTTCTCAAGTGCCAGATGTAGCACCTCTGGAAGAAGAAAAACCTAAGCTGAACGTTATCACCATGGAACGTAGAATCGAGAAAGAACTTGCTATTAAGGAGGAAGTTCGTTACGATGAGAGTCTGCCAATTGGGCAATCCTACCTTCTTCAAGAAGGGCGAGCAGGCAAATTGGTTTCTATTTATCAAGACTTAGTGGTCGACGGAAAAGTAGTGTCTACAAGGTTGGTGTCAGAGACAGTTGTTGGTGATCAACCTCGTATCCTAGTGAAGGGCATTAAGGAGATTACGACTGAATCGGACATATCGGATTTCCAAGATGGCTCCGTACAGAAATCAATCGTAGCGACAAGTATCGCTAATTCAAGCCTACCAGCCACCGGTGAAGTTGCTAGTGACTTAGCCCTCGTAGGTTTCGGTTTAGCTGGCCTAGGGATGGCACTTGCGACACAGGGAGTAAAGAAAAAGTCAGAAGAATCTTGTTCTTAACAACGGCCTTGATACACACTTCGCTAACGTAATAGGAATGGCTGTAATTGGATATTGGATTAGGAGGCTGGGGAAATATCCCAACCTCCTCATTCTTTTTGTTTTAAGGATTGGAGAGCAATTTATACTCAAAGGAAACCAATCTAGCCTAGGAAACGAGACTGATGATAGAACTGGCATTCATCGAAGCGGGTCGACAATGGACAACTTTGATTTTCAAAGAGCATTAGCCATTATCTAGGAGAAATCTATAGTGGTCTGATTAACAATTCGAAGGTCATCAAATTGTTCTTATGACAGAAATATCTAGGGAGATATTGTCAAAAATTCTTGTCTCAAAATGAGGGAGTGAGGGGAAATCTGATTTTTGAAGCATGGCAATGAGGCCTTCTTTTCGTAGCTTCTCACCTTGTGTTGCGAGTTTCGTTGAGTTGCTACACTACGTGAAGAATCTGGGTGTATTGTTTGTCTAAAGTTCAGTCCGAACTCTAAAATTCGAGAGAGGGGTTAGGGAAAGTCCCCAGTGTGATATGTTTGGTTAAAAGTGTTTTTCGGATTTTAAATATTGCAGACGGTGAATGATTTTATGGAATCTGAGACTTGATTTATCTTTATTTTATGATATAATACTGTTTTGTGAGACAACCTCACTTACTCACAGGGTACCTGTGAGTCATTAGTCCAAAAGGAGGAAAAATCAATGGCTAAATACGAAATTCTTTATATTATTCGTCCAAACATTGAAGAAGAAGCGAAAAACGCTTTGGTCGCACGTTTCGACTCTATCTTGACTGACAATGGTGCTACTATTGTTGAGTCTAAGGCTTGGGAAAAACGTCGCCTTGCATACGAAATCAATGATTTCCGCGAAGGTTTGTACCATATCGTTACTGTTGAAGCGACTGATGCTGTGGCTCTTAATGAGTTTGACCGTCTATCAAAAATCAACAGCGACATTCTTCGTCACATGATTGTCAAACTTGACGCTTAAGCAGGTGTTCTATGATTAATAATGTAGTGCTTGTTGGTCGTATGACCAAAGATGCAGAACTCCGTTACACTCCCTCTAATCAGGCTGTTGCGACTTTTACTTTAGCGGTTAACCGCAATTTTAAAAATCAAAATGGTGAGCGTGAGGCAGATTTTATCAATGTTGTCATTTGGCGTCAGCAAGCTGAAAATTTGGCGAACTGGGCTAAAAAAGGTGCTCTTGTAGGTATCACCGGTCGAATTCAGACTCGCAACTATGAGAACCAACAAGGACAACGTGTTTATGTAACTGAAGTAGTTGCAGAAAATTTCCAGCTCTTGGAGAGTCGCACTGCTCGTGAAGGCCAGTCAGGTGGTTACCAATCTAATAATAGTTTTGGTGGCAATGCCTATGGGGGAGACAACAGCTTTAGTGGTGGTTTCCAGTCAGGTGCTTCGCAATCAAACGCAACACCAAACTTTGGTCGAGATGAGAGTCCTTTTGGTACAACCAATCCGATGGACATCTCAGATGATGATCTACCATTCTAATGTGACTTTGGATGAAGACAGTCTGGATGCAGACTAAGCTTGGGAAGTGAAAAGGCCTAGAGCTTTGATGAGTTCCCAGATGCTAATACTATAATATAAAGGAGAAACACATGGCTCAACAACGTCGTGGCAGCTTCAAGCGCCGTAAGAAAGTTGACTATATCGCAGCTAACAAAATTGAATACGTTGATTACAAAGATACTGAATTGCTTAGCCGTTTCGTATCTGAGCGTGGAAAAATCTTACCACGTCGCGTAACTGGTACTTCAGCGAAGAACCAACGCAAAGTAACAACAGCAATCAAACGTGCACGTGTAATGGCTTTGATGCCATTCGTAAACGAAGACTAATGAATAAAGGTCAGGGCTTATGCCTTGGCTTTTTTCTTGATGGCCTAAAAGTGGCTACAAGTCATCTAAAAAAGAGGCGAGCAAGTGTCTCCCAAAAGGTAATTTTTGATGAAATTAAAGAAAAAAGATTGAAAAAAAAGTCATAAAACGGTATGATAAGAAGCGAACAAGATATTTGGAGGACTGTGAATTGGCACATATTACATTTAACTATTCAGCGATTCTAGATCAGTATATGGGAGCGCACGAGTTAGACTATATGCAGAGTCAGGTCAGTGCTGCTGACAAGCTCTTGAGAGAAAAGACTGGCCCAGGGAGTGATTTCCTAGGATGGCTAGATTTGCCAGAAAACTATGACAAGGAAGAGTTTGACCGTATTTTAGCTGCGGCTGAGCAAATCAAATCAGACAGCGATGTTTTGGTTGTGATTGGTATCGGAGGGTCTTACCTTGGTGCACGTGCGGTGATTGATTTCTTGAATAATCACTTTGCGAACTTGCAGACAAAGGCTGAGCGACAAGCACCGCAAATCCTCTATGCTGGGAATTCTATTTCGGCTAGCTATTTAGCGGACTTGGTTGAGTATGTTGAGGATAAGGACTTCTCAGTCAATGTTATTTCTAAGTCTGGAACCACAACTGAACCAGCTATTGCTTTCCGTGTCTTTAAGGAACTCTTGGTGAAAAAATATGGTCAGGAAGAGGCCAATAAACGGATCTATGCGACGACAGATCGTGCTAAGGGAGCGGTTAAGGTTGAAGCAGATGCCAATAACTGGCAGACCTTTGTGGTTCCAGATGATGTCGGTGGTCGATTCTCAGTATTGACTGCGGTTGGACTTTTGCCGATTGCAGCATCAGGTGCAGACATCAAGGCTTTGATGGAAGGTGCCAACGCAGCGCGTAAAACCTACACGTCAGATAAGCTTTCTGAAAATGAAGCTTACCAATATGCGGCTATCCGTAACATTCTCTACCGCAAGGGCTATGTGACTGAAATCTTGGTAAACTATGAGCCGTCTCTTCAATACTTTAGCGAGTGGTGGAAGCAATTAGCTGGGGAGTCAGAAGGTAAGGACCAAAAAGGCATTTACCCGTCTTCTGCTAACTTCTCAACGGACTTGCATTCCCTAGGACAATTTATCCAAGAGGGCAATCGTAATCTCTTTGAGACAGTTGTGCGGATTGACCGCCCACGGCGCAATGTGATTATCCCTGAATTTGCAGAAGATCTGGATGGTTTAGGTTATATCCAAGGCAAGGATGTGGATTTTGTCAATAAGAAAGCTACAGACGGAGTTTTGCTAGCCCATACAGATGGAGGAGTGCCAAACCTTTATGTGACTCTTCCTGAGCAAGATGCCTTCTCTTTAGGGTATGTGATCTACTTCTTTGAATTGGCAATTGCTTTGTCTGGCTATCTCAATGCGGTCAACCCATTTGACCAGCCGGGGGTAGAAGCCTATAAGCAAAACATGTTTGCCCTTCTTGGTAAACCAGGATATGAAGAACTTTCTGAGCAATTAAATGCTCGTCTATAAGAAAAAAGACATTCCTTATGACAATAGGGAATGTCTTTTGGTTGGATGAAATAGGTATTTTAACGGAAGATAGGGTCTTTCTAGCTAAGGAATCAGAGTGGTCCGTTTCCTCATAAGAGTGTTCAGGTAGTTTTTGATGCTGCTTGTAGCATCTCCTGTTTCTTGTCGTCTTCATTCCTAGCGACGAAATCTTATTTTTCTGGCAAAGTAATGGCAATAACCCGATCAGTTGACTCCACCGATGGATTAAGACGATACTGGGTTGCCGAGGATTCGAAGAGGAGATAGAGCTCGTCTCCATTCGCAAAGACTTGTTGCATATAGGCAGGTGTAGTGTACTGCTGAATAAATTGATCGCTGTTTTCTGTGAAATGCTTCCAATTCTCGATACCAGGATTGTTAAAGACCAGTAACTTAGAGTCTTTATTGCCGTAGGACTGGGAAAAAATCACTTTATCTTTGATAATAGCTATACCTTGAATTTGTTCAGGCGTGTCGAAAACAGCGGTAGCCTTATTCTGGTCTTTTTGAGGAAAACCATTGTCGTCTAATTTGTAATAGCCAATGTGCCCTTTGTCATCTTTATCAAAATAACCAACAAATAAGGCTTGATTGTGATAGGTCATGTAGGATGAACCAGAGATGTCTTCCAAGTTTATTTGGTAGTCAAAGCTGATGGCCTCTTTGCTTTGCTTAAAGTCATCGTCTAGCACTGTTTGGAGATTGAGGGCTGAAATTTGAGAAGTGGACTCTTCATCTGTTGTCGTGATCCAAAGGCGCTGATGCTCGGTATCGTAGGCCATTCCACCCACATGGCTGATGGTTGGTAAAACAATGGTTTTAAGGAATTCACCACTCTGTTTTTCAATGACCCATAGGACAGAATTGAGTTCCTTACCCTTACTGTAGGCGGAAATGATAATATAGTCTCCAACGAAACTCAGACCTTGAGGTGTCATATCTCTAGCTGTTTTGACCTTGCCCTTCTCATCGCCATTGGAGACAAGTGTTTCAGTCTCTAATAAACCCGGGATGACGAAGGATGCTTTATCATCTTCGGGAAGCATTTGGTAAATGTCAGGATAGTTTTCTTTCAAATCTTGATAGAAATCCTCTTTGTCTTGGTTTGCGGCATTAGTATTAGTCCCGTTATCTTGCTTAAAGCTTGTACCAGGCAGGATGAAGAAGAAGCCTGCGATAAGTCCGATGAGGGCTAAGATGAGAAATAAGAAAGATTTTTTCATGGGGGGTATTCGACTTTCGTTTGTTTTAGACGTCCGTGAAGCGAAGAACAATTAAGACCTTGTATCCATAAAGATGATTTAGTTAGAGGACATTGCTTTTTGTTTTCTTGTAGGCAGTTTTTTACAGTTATACCGGCGTATAACTCGACAATCTGACAAAGAAGCAGGCAAGGGATAGGATAGATATGGATATAGGTTTAACACCGTTTTTAGCAGTTAATCAATAGTCAATTGTCCTTAAAATCAACAGCGACTATCTGGATCTGGGAAATGTTGTTATTCTTGCCAGATAGTTTAGCAGTGTCTCGTTTTGAGGTTATGCTTAGAACCATTCTGGCAGGTTTCCTACTGAGGTAGGTCCTAATGGTTAAGCTTCTTATTTGAAGGTGTAGTCTTTGAGGATTTCAATACTTGTGATGGTAATATCTGTTTTAGGCTTATCGGCCTCATCTGTTTCTACAGCAGCGATTTGGTCAACCACCTCCATGCCTTTAGTTACCTGGCCAAAAACAGTATAGGAAGCATCCAGAGTTGGGTTACCACCATTTTTATAGGCTTCAAAAATCGGTTTTGGAAAGACGTCTGCTGGAATTTGCTGGGTTTGATCCTGCTTGTTTTGATTGATAAAAAATTGACTACCATTGGTATCTGCGCCGGCATTAGCCATGGCAAGGGCGCCTCTTAGGTTATAGAGGAAGGGGGTGATTTCATTTTTAAACCCATTTCCAGAATCAATTGTTTCGTCTTTGCCAGCCCAGATGGATTCGCCACCAGTTCCCTTGCCAAGAGGATCTCCTCCTTGAATCATGAATCCTTGAATCACACGGTGGAAAATAACCCCATCATAGTAACCTTCCTTGGCATGGGTAAGAAAATTTTCAACGGCTAGCGGGGCGTATTCAGGGAAAAGTTTGATGGTGATATCGCCAGCGCTCGTATGCATAAGGACTTGAGCTTCATTATCTGCGACTGCCTCAGAAAGCTGTGGAAAGGCACTAGCATCAGATTTGAGCGCTTTTTGATAAGCTTCTGCCAAAGGATTGCTCTCGGAAGACGTGGTTGTTTGCGAAGTGGCTGTTTCTTGAGACGTTTCTTGCTTGGAAGAGCAAGCTGTTAAAAGGAGTGTGCTTAACAAACTGTATAGGATTACTTTTTTCATAGAAAACCTTTCTAATTCTTTATAGCTTTTATTCTACCATAAATCAATTTCAACACCAACTGTAAATGATAACGATTTTGCTGCTAGGGGCTAGATGGCAAGGCTTTTCTGGGGGATTTTTGCAGGTATAAGGAGGTGTTTTGCGATAGGTAGCTGGTAAAGTAAGAGTGTTCATTCTGAATGACTTTTTGCCATCGTGGGTGTTCTCATCCCGTGATTCTTTGATTCCCAAGGCTTAGGTTATCCTCCGACAGTGGAAAAAATTCTATTCGTAGGCTGTGAGGGAAAACGATAAAATTGTTACCAGCTTCTTAACTGTGGTATAATGGAGAAATAAAATGTTGTTTGAAGGGACCTAATGCTGTCATGAATAAAAAAGAGCTCTATGCTGACTATCCTAACTTTCCTTATATTTCTGCTGGAAGAGAGGATTTAGATGAGCCAGGCTTTAAGCCGGTTCCACGAAAGAATATGGAAGATTTAGGAGATGGCTTGTTAGCTGGGGATATTATTCTCTTGTGGCGAGTTGCTTTTGGGACCTTCACAACAGAGAGTGTCATGCCTAAATACTTGGAATACACCTATGGGATCAATGGGGAGTCACATCTGCAACAGCTAGTAGGAAATGGTTATGTAGAGGTGGATTCAGCTTATGCTTCTTTGGTTCATATCAATGCAGCCAGCAAGAAGGCGATTTTGAAAGAAAAAGAAGTTAGAGGACTATCTAAGTTAAAGAGCTCGGAACTGGATTGTTGCCTGAAAACGGTCTTGACAGAAGAGGAATTAGGCCAATATTTCGCCGTTAGAGGCTATTCTTTGACTCCTAAAGGGCAGGAAACGCTGGTTGCTAACCAAGCAGTGATTGACCGGCATCCTAAGAAGAAATTTTAAGAGATACAGGAAAAAAGAAAAATGGCAAAGAAAAAAACAAGTCAAAAGGGCAAAACGACTCGCCGTCCTAGCAAGGCTGAGCAGGCCAGGCAAGCGGCGATTAATCGGATGATTTTTAGCTTGGTTTTGACTCTCCTATTGCTTTTTGCTGCGGCTCGTTTAGGAGCTGTTGGAGTTACTCTTTATAATCTGATTCGTCTGGTGGTAGGTAGCCTGGCTTATCTGGCCATCGCAGGCATCATTTTTTACCTTTTTGGGTTTAAATGGCTTCGTCAAAACAGGCATATTTTTTGGGGATTTCTCATTGCTTTTATAGGTTTAGCCTTAGGGTATCAGACCTTTTTTGCTCTAGAAAATGCTAAGGTGGATGCTTTATCTACTGCTCTCTCTCACTTGATGCGAGATTTAGGCCAGTTTAAGGTCACTTACTTTGTTGGAGGTGGTTTTCTGGGTGGGATTCTGCACCAGATTATAGCTGCGCTATTTACCAACATTGGAGCGATGATTTTTGCGATTTTGATGGTTGCAGGCGGAGGGCTTTTGATGAGTCCTTGGACCATTTATGATCTCGGACAGGGGATGATGGATAAATGGCAGAGCTACCAAATTTGGTTGGAGGAGCGATCGCAGGCGCGCAAGGAAAGAGCTGAGCAGGTGCTAGCTGAGACAGAACCTGATTTGCTGGAAATGGATGAACAAGAGGATAGATTTGCGGGGTCTATTGATCTGGAAACGGGAGAAATCCTGCCTTTTGGTAGAGAAGCAGATGTGCCAAACTCACCAGTTGCAATCAGCTTGGCTGGCGATGAAGAAGTCTGGTCTGAGGCAGATGAAAGCATTGATGAGCCAATGTTTCCCCAATCTGGTCTGTCTGATGAGGGTGACAATCCCAATGCGGATGACGAGGAAGTTGTCGTGGATTTCAAACCCAAAGAGAGACTCCAATACCGCCTTCCAAGCCTAGATCTTCTAGCTCCTGTCAAACCTAAAAATCAGCTAGGAGAAAAGAAAATTGTCCGAGACAATATCCGTAAACTGGAGCAGGCCTTTGACAGTTTTGGCATCAAAGCAACGGTGGAGCGAGCTGAGATAGGCCCTTCGGTGACCAAGTACGAAGTAAAACCAGCAACAGGTGTTCGTGTTAACCGTATTGCCAATCTCTCAGATGATTTGGCTCTGGCTTTGGCAGCTAAGGATGTCCGTATTGAAGCGCCTATACCTGGTAAGTCCCTGATCGGGATTGAAGTGCCCAATTCAGAAATTGCTACAGTAGGATTTCGAGAACTCTGGGAGCAGGCACAAACAGACCCTGAAAATCTCCTAGAAATTCCACTCGGGAAGGCCGTTAATGGTTCTGTTAAATCGTTTAATCTGGCTAGAATGCCTCACCTTTTGGTGGCTGGGTCAACAGGTTCAGGGAAATCGGTTGCGGTCAACGGCATTATTGCCAGCATTTTGATGAAGGCGAGGCCAGATGAAGTTAAATTCATGATGGTTGACCCTAAGATGGTTGAACTCTCTGTTTATAATGATATTCCTCATCTGTTGATTCCTGTTGTGACGAATCCCCGTAAGGCTAGCCGTGCCTTGCAAAAGGTTGTTGACGAGATGGAAAACCGCTATGAACTCTTCAGCCGGTTTGGGGTTCGCAACATCGCTGGCTACAATGCCAAGGTAGCTGAATGGAATCGTCAGTCGGACGAAAAGCATATTCCATTATCGCTTATTGTGGTGATTGTAGACGAGTTGGCTGACCTCATGATGGTTGCTAGTAAGGAAGTGGAAGATTCTATTATCCGGATAGGGCAGAAGGCACGTGCAGCAGGGATTCATATGATTCTTGCGACTCAGCGCCCGTCGGTTAATGTCATTAGTGGCTTGATTAAGGCCAATGTGCCTAGCCGAATTGCTTTTGCGGTTTCTAGTGGGACAGACTCTCGGACCATCTTGGATGAAAATGGTGCCGAAAAATTACTGGGACGAGGTGATATGCTCTTTAAACCGATTGATGAGAATCACTCCAGCCGTCTTCAGGGCTCCTTCATTTCAGATCAAGAGGTGGAAGACATTGTCACCTTTATTAAGACTCAGGCTGAAGCCGACTATGATGAGGCTTTTGATCCTGGTGAAGTTAGTGATCAGGAGAGCTCTTCTAGTGACGGAGGGGAAGGGGATCCGCTCTTTGAAGAAGCAAAGGCATTGGTAATCGAAACCCAGAAAGCATCAGCATCGATGATCCAACGGCGTTTGTCGGTAGGGTTTAACCGTGCGACTCGCCTCATGGAAGATTTGGAGGCTGCTGGTGTCATTGGGCCTGCTGAAGGGACTAAGCCAAGAAAAGTATTACAACAAGGATAAGTAGTAGATGAAATTGGACCAGGTACACCATGTTGCCATCATCGGCAAAGACTATGAGAAAACCTATCACTTTTACTGTGATTTGCTGGGATTTGAAGTGGTTTCTGAGCATGTTCGGCCAGAAAAGGGAGACAGGATTGTCAATGTGCGGCAAGGCAATTTAATTCTGGAAATCTTTATCAAGCCTGATGCGCCGATTAGACCAAGTCTGCCCCATCCAGAACACACTGGACTAAGGCATTTGGCCTTTCGTGTAGATTCTGTGGAGGCGTGTTTGGCTGAGTTTGATCGCTTAGGCATCCCTCACCAAGGCCTGCGCTATGATGATTTTGATGGGAAGAAGATGGCCTTCTTCTTTGATCCTGATGGATTGCCCTTGGAGATTCACGAATAGGGCTCTGCTATGTTCAAAAGAAAAAGCCTGGTCGACTAGACCAAGGCAAGAAGGTAGATCACTAGGGCCAAGTAAAAGAGGAAAGTGAACAGGAAGCTTAAGCGCCAGAAGAGTTTAAAAATCCGACGGTAGCTGAAGCTTTTTTTGACTCGGAAAAAATAGAAGGTCACGCCGAGTAAGAGTAGGGATAGTAGCAGACCATAGAGCGGGAGAAGGCTATGGACGAAGGTTTGACTGCTGACGATGAAGATGGCAAAGGCATAAAGAGGCAGAGCCACATCTGCCACATTGAGTGATTTATAGCGCCAACGAAGAATACTGGTTAAAACAACGGCTAGCAGCAAGGCGAGAATCAAAAACAATACAGAACTAATTTTTAAGAACATCATATCTTTATTTTAAAGGAAAAAGTTCTGTTTGTAAACTTGAAAGAGGAAATTCAACTTTAGAAAATACGATTGCGCAGGAAGCGTTTAGACACCTCAATCTTGTTAGTTTGAAACGATTCTGAGGCAAGGAGTTGGTGTGTCTCAGCTAATCTCCGATATTGGAGCTAACTATTTCGTCAAGGAAGAAACTGGTCAAAAAATAGTAAAAATCATTGCAATTTCCATTAATTAGTGTATAATAGAAAAGTATGCTTGTCATACTTGTGGGAGGTAAAAATCTTTTAATTACCGCCAAAACCACAATAGGAGGATTTTATATCATGGCTAAGAAAGTCGAAAAACTTGTAAAATTGCAAATCCCTGCAGGTAAAGCTACTCCAGCTCCACCAGTTGGTCCTGCGCTTGGTCAAGCCGGTATCAACATCATGGGATTCACGAAAGAGTTTAACGCTCGTACAGCTGATCAAGCTGGCTTGATCATCCCAGTTGTTATCTCTGTGTATGAAGATAAATCATTCACCTTCATCACTAAAACACCTCCAGCTGCTGTTCTCTTGAAGAAAGCCGCAGGTGTTGAAAAAGGTTCAGGTACACCAAACAAGACAAAAGTTGCTTCAGTAACTCGTGCGCAAGTACAACAAATTGCTGAAACTAAGATGCCTGACTTGAACGCTGCAGATTTAGATGCTGCTGTGCGTATGATTGAGGGGACTGCTCGTTCTATGGGCTTCACTGTTACTGACTAATTCAGACGGAACCCTATTGATTTAACAGATTACAAGGAGAAGAACAAATGGCTAAAAAAAGCAAACAATTGCGTGCTGCTCTTGAAAAAATCGACAGCACAAAGGCTTACAGTGTAGAAGAGGCTGTAGCGCTCGCAAAAGAAACGAACTTCGCAAAATTTGATGCAACTGTAGAGGTTGCTTACAACTTGAATATCGATGTGCGTAAGGCTGACCAACAGATCCGCGGTGCAATGGTATTGCCAAACGGTACTGGTAAGACATCTCGCGTTTTGGTATTTGCACGTGGCGCAAAAGCTGCAGAAGCTAAAGCGGCTGGTGCAGATTTTGTTGGTGAAGATGACTTGGTTCAAAAAATCCAAGGTGGTTGGTTAGATTTTGACGTGGTAATCGCAACACCAGATATGATGGCACTTGTTGGTCGTCTTGGTCGTGTCCTTGGTCCACGTAACCTTATGCCAAACCCTAAAACCGGTACTGTAACTATGGATGTTGCTAAAGCCGTTGAAGAGTCTAAAGGTGGTAAAATCACTTACCGTGCTGACAAGGCTGGTATCGTTCAGGCGGTTATCGGTAAAGTATCGTTCGATGCAGACAAATTGGCTGAGAACTTCAAGGCATTCCACGATGTCATTTTGAAGGCTAAACCAGCAACTGCAAAAGGAACTTACATTACAAGCCTTAACATCACAACCACTCAAGGTGTGGGGATCAAGGTTGACACCAACTCATTCTAATGAGAAAATAGGACAAACTCAGCTATGTTATGGTAGCTGAGTTTTGGTTTTTGCTTCCTCAAAGGCAAGAATTGTGCTATACTATTCTTATCTTAGGAAGTTTTGGGAGGTTTGGCTTATGAAGCTATCTATGGTTGCTTTTTTGAAAGCACATTTCCTGACGATTTCAACCCTGTTGGTGACGAGTTTGCTGGTTCCTGCAGAAGGCCTTATGATGAGTATCCAGTTGTGGATTATTCTACCGCTAGCCTTACTCTTCTGGCTGTTTAGTAGTGTTGTTTACTTGAGTCAGCGTTCCTTATTTTAAGAGCTACTTCCTACATGTTTATACGAATTAAGAGAGATTCAGATTGGGCTCTCTTTTTCTTTTTTGGTATAATAGAACACTGAGAAATAGAAAATGTTAACCTTATGGAGGATTTATGAAAACCGAAGAAAACCCTTTTGGCTATCGGCCGATTGCTCAACTCCTAAGGCAGTTAGCGATTCCAGCTATTGTAGCTAATCTAGTCAATGCCTTGTATAATATTGTGGATCAGATTTTTATTGGGCAGGGGGTTGGATTTTTAGGAAATGCAGCGACTAATGTCGCCTTTCCTATGACCACGATTTGCCTGTCACTGGGATTAATGGTAGGGATTGGTGCGGCCTCAAAGTTTAATCTGGAGTTGGGACGAAAGAATCCTTTGTTGGCACGTAAGGCTGTTGGGACAGCAGCAGTTTCTCTAGTGTTAATAGGCCTTGTTTTGTGCCTAGTTATCCGCATCTTTCTTGAGGACTTGCTGGTGGCTTTTGGGGCGACAGATGCGATTTTGGATTACGCTAAGACTTACACGGGCATCACTAGTCTGGGGATTCCTTTTTTGCTCTTCTCACTTGGGACAAATCCTTTGGTTCGGGCAGATGGGGCGGCTAAGTATTCGATGGTTGCCATTATTATCGGAGCAGTTCTCAATACTGTGATGGATGCTTTATTCATTCTTGGATTTGGTTGGGGAATAGCGGGAGCTGCTTGGGCGACGGTTATCAGCCAAATGGTTTCAGGCCTTGTCTTGATGGCTTACTTTAGGCGCTTTAGGTCCATTTCGTTTGAACTTGCAGATTTTTATCCAAATTGGCGGATGCTTCTGACCATTTGTTCACTGGGAGTAGCTTCTTTTATCTTTCAGTCCTCCAATGTTTTGGTACAGATTGTGACGAACAATGCTTTGAAAATCTACGGAGCATCTTCCCCTTATGGGGCAGAGATTCCAATTGCAGTCGCAGGAATCGTTGCTAAAGTTAATGTGATTTTCATCGCTGTTGTCATAGGCATTGTCCAAGGTTCTCAACCGATTTTGAGTTTCAATTATGGAGCTAGAGCCTACGGTCGTGTTCAGGAAACGATTCGTGTGGCTCTAAAAGCGGTGGGTTTGTTTTCGTTGGTTTGCTGGATTGGGTTTGAACTATTTCCGAAACAAATCTTGGATCTTTTCGGTACCGGGGATGCGCTGTATATCAGCTTTGGTGTTCGCTATATGCGTCTCTTTTTTCTCTTTGCGATTATCAATGGCATTCAGATTTTTTCAGCCACCTTCTTTCCGTCAATCGGAAAGCCTAAACTAGGGGCAATTATTTCGTTGGTCAAGCAGTTGGGCTTGATCATTCCCCTAGTGCTTGTCCTTCCGATGGTTTTTGGGGTGGAAGGCTTGGTCTTCGCCATACCTGTTGCTGATCTGGGATCCTTTTTCTTAGCGGTATACCTCTTGTGGCGTCAGTATCGGTTGTTGGAGGTTTATAAGAGTCCCTTGGTGTGATTCAAGCGTATTCTTGTAGAAATTATCTGTTAAAAATAAAGGCAATGGCTACAAAAAATCCGCATTTTATGGTAGAATGATAAAGATAAAAAAAGGAGAGTAACATGGTTCGACCTAAATATAGACGTGTATTAATCAAGTTATCCGGTGAAGCTTTGGCAGGTGAAAAAGGTGTCGGTATTGATATTCCAACTGTTCAGAAAATTGCTAGAGAGATCGAAGAAGTACATGATACTGGTGTAGAGATTGCCCTAGTCATTGGTGGAGGAAATCTATGGCGTGGTGAGCCAGCAGCAGAAGCTGGAATGGATCGCGTTCAGGCAGACTACACTGGTATGCTTGGGACGGTGATGAACGCCTTGGTGATGGCGGATTGCCTCAATAAAGTAGGGGTAGACACCCGTGTCCAGACAGCAATCGCTATGCACCAAGTGGCAGAGCCATATGTAAGAGGGCGTGCCCTTCGTCATTTGGAAAAGAATAGAATCGTCATCTTTGCAGCGGGAACAGGGTCACCTTACTTTTCAACGGATTCAACCGCAGCCCTTAGAGCGGCAGAAATTGATGCAGAAGCTATCCTAATGGCAAAAAATGGCGTAGATGGTGTTTACAATGCGGATCCGAAAAAGGATCCTAATGCGGTGAAATTCTCAGAGCTAACCCATGTTGAAGTGATCCATAAAGGTTTGAAAATCATGGATTCAACCGCAGCCACTTTGTCTATGGATAATGATATTGACCTTGTCGTCTTTAATATGAACGAACCAGGAAATATTAAAAAAGTTGTCCTCGGTGAGCCGATTGGTACAACCGTCTCTAATAAAAAATAAAGAAAAAGAAAGCAGGTCTTACTATGGCAAATGCTATTGTTGAAAAAGCTAAAGAAAGAATGACTCAGTCTCATCAAAGTTTAGCCCGTGAATTTGGTCATATCCGTGCTGGTCGTGCCAATGCTAGTCTCTTAGACCGTATTTCAGTTGAGTATTACGGTGTGGATACGCCGCTTAACCAGATTGCGTCTATCACGATTCCAGAAGCGCGTGTGCTTTTGGTATCGCCTTTTGATAAAGGGTCCCTCAAAGATATCGAGCGTGCGATCAACGCTTCTGATTTAGGAATCACTCCGTCTTCTGACGGTTCTGTTATTCGCTTGGTTATTCCTGCCTTGACGGAGGAAACCCGTAAGGAATTAGCCAAAGAAGTGAAAAAGGTTGGCGAGAACGCCAAAATTGCTATCCGCAATATTCGCCGTGATGCTATGGATGAAGCCAAGAAACAAGAAAAGGCTAAGGAAATCACTGAAGATGATTTGAAGGGCTTGGAGAAAGATATCCAAAAAGTCACTGATGATGCTATCAAGCACATTGATGACATGACAGCTAACAAAGAAAAAGAATTACTAGAAGTTTAATGTGCGAGGGGAGACAGGAGAACCAAGGACTGGTCAAGACCTGTCTGCCCTTTTTAAGAAAGGAGGTCGCAGATGACGACACTGCAAGCGAGTTATATCACAGGTTTGATCATCGATGAGAACGATAACTACTACTTTGTCCAAAAAGAAGGCCAGACCTTGGCGTTAGAGAAGTTAGAAGGCGATCATGAAGTCGGTGATATGGTTACCGGTTTTGCTTATACCGATATGAAGCAAAAGCTGCGCTTGACGACACTTGAGGTCAAAGCAGATCGCGACCATTTTGGCTGGGGTGTGGTGACTGATGTTCGGAAGGATTTAGGCGTTTTTGTCGATACAGGTCTACCTGACAAACAAGTGGTGATTTCTCTCGATATTTTGCCAGAAATCAAGGACCTCTGGCCTAAAAAAGGCGATCAGCTCTATGTCAAGCTTGATGTGGATAAGAAAGACCGAATCTGGGGAATACCAGCAGATCCTGAAGTCTTTCAAAGGTTGGCGGGCCCTGCCTATGACAATATGCAAAACCAGCAGTTGCGAGCTATTGTTTACCGCTTGAAACTGTCAGGCACCTTTGTTTACCTGCCAGACAATAACATGCTGGGCTTTATCCATCCGAGCGAGCGCTTCTCAGAACCACGTCTGGGGCAGGTTTTGGAGGCTCGAGTTATTGGTTACCGAGCTGTGGATCGGACCCTTAATCTGTCTCTCAAGCCACGCTCTTTTGAGATGTTGGACAATGACGGCCAAATGATTTTGGCCTATCTGGAAGCCCAAGGTGGCTTTATGACCTTAAATGACAAATCCTCCCCAGAAGAGATCAAAGCAACCTTTGGGATTTCCAAGGGGCAATTCAAAAAGG
Organism: Streptococcus ovuberis; assembly: GCF_012396585.1. Taxonomy (GTDB): domain Bacteria; phylum Bacillota; class Bacilli; order Lactobacillales; family Streptococcaceae; genus Streptococcus; species Streptococcus ovuberis. The sequence continues at coordinate 115,793 of NZ_JAAXPR010000003.1, read as the reverse complement.
CCCTGGGAGGCCTCATGAAAGCAGGCAAAATCAAACAAGATAGCCTGGGAACAGAAAAAATTGGCTAATACTTTTGTCCATTAAAATCGGGTAGTCTCATACAATAGACGTATGCAGAAAATTCAGTTAAAAAGTTATTGTTTAGATAACGTTTAAGGCATATTACCAGTGAAATGGATCCATTTTGGACTAAAACCAACTTCTTTTCAAGAACATTTTTGAAAAATATAACTCGAAAAGGGGGGTATACAGTTTTTCCATGAGTTTGTCAGGAAGAGTGTCAACTCTGAGCAGGTGTGAAGCTAACTAGCCTATCCCTGCTTTGGAAGTATTATCTGCGGATTGTTGCTCTGTCCTAATCTGATTTTGAATTATTGAGCGTTCAATCGCCAACTGTCGACAGATTGGTCGCTGGGACAGGTTAAAAAAGTCTTCAAACCTTGACTTTAGATCTTAGGTTTGAAGACTTTTTGTTTCTAATGTTTAGTGAGTTGACGCGGGAAAAGCAACGACCTGATCGCATTGAGCTCTTGTTTCAGGGCTTAAGTGATGGGTGATAATCACGAGGGTTTTGTTCATGGTCAGAAGGGTGTTTTCGATTTTCTGGCGAAGGTTGGGCTCAAGGGCTGATGTGGCTTCATCTAAAAGCAGTATGGGCTTGTTAGCCAGAATAGCTCGGGCTAGACAGAGCCGTTGAGCTTGCCCTCCTGAGAGAGTTTTTGGATGGATCCAGCTATTGAGACCGTCCTCTTGCTGGTTAAACCAGTCCATCAGCTCTAATTTTTCTAAAACACTGTTAATAATTTGATCAGCTATTGAAACTCCCAAGGTCAGATTATAGCGCAAGCTATCTTCAAACAAGTAGGCCTCCTGAGGAACGATGCTGATTAGGTCTTGTAAACTAGTCCTTTGAAGCTCATCGTAATCCCAATGATCTAGCAGAATCTGCCCACTTTGGAGATTTTTCTCCTTGAGGAGGGCTGCTAACAAACTTGATTTTCCACTACCAGAGGGACCAATGATAGCTAACTTGTGCCCACGTGCAATGGTCAAATCTGGCAGAGAAAGACAGGTTTGATCATTCCAAGAGACTTTAACGTCTCTGAGGCTTAATGTTTGGTTGAACTGTGCTCTTTGAGGGGCTGCATCTTTTGACAATTCCAAGCTTTGCCATTTGTCAAAGATAAGGCGACAATTTTTTAACTCCGCATAATTGGCAAAAAAACCTGTTAAACTAGGAAAGACAATAGAAGCGAAATAAGGGGCGCTCGTGACACTGCCCAAGGGGACTAGCTTTAGGCTGTAGAGGAAGCCAGCTTGCGCAATGATAGCAATCTGGCTAATAAAACTGACACCGTTTTGAGTCGCCATCATGTTACCGAAGGTTTTGGCATAGGCAATTTTGCTGTGGGCGTAGTTATCAGCGCTATCCAGGATTTTCGTCTCTAAGTGATCCAAGCGATTGGCATTTAAAAGCAGTCGAAAACCACCCAGGCGGTTATGGATTTCCTGAATCAGAGCTTCGTTTTTTTGGGTAAAGGCTAGAGCGCGTTGATTGAGCGTTGCGCTAAAAAGTTTGGGCGCTAAGGCCATTAGACCAGCAAAGATGGTCAATGTTAGTAAGAAGCTGGGATGATAGGTAACCAGAGTCACAATTCCCAAAAGGATATTGAAGGCTTGGCTCAACATGAGTTCGAGAACCTCAAAGCCCATATCGTTGATGGTCTCTATATCGTAGGTTAGCCAAGAGGTATAGGCTTCTTGGCTCTGCTTGCGGAATTGGGCCAAATCCACTTGAGCTAAACGTCTGGTAATATCAGAACGCATTAGCTGGTCCATGTCTTGGATGGCCTTTTCCTTGGCAGGGGTAATGTAGTTGATTTGCAGAATCCAAATCAAGTTAACAGCCAGTTGGATGCCACACCAAAATAGAAAGGTCTGGACATCTAAAGTGACAAGGCTGGTGAGAGCCTGGGCATTGGCTAGTCCATTTCCCAAAAGGCAAAGGGAATTGACGGTAATCCAAAAAAGGACCAAAGCAGCTTGCTTGCGACAGCGTAAAATATAATTTGTCAGGGACATTGTTTTCCTTTCTTAGAGGAGGAGCTACTCCTCTCAAACGGCCAAATCGGCAGGGCGAGGAAAACAAGATTACCCGTTCTTAGTGAGGAGTAACCTGCCTTCCTAGGGACATGAAATGTTTAGTTAGTCTTTTTAGCATAGATGAGTCCTCACTTTCGTTTGTAATGGTAACTAGTATATCATTTAAAAAAAGGTTTGACAAGGCAAGATGAGTGATTTGGCACACCCTATGCATGTGTTTTTGTAAACTCTAAAAAGGTTGGATTTAGTCGAAAAGTTATCCGTTTTACGAGTGTTTTATTAACGGTCATCCTGAAAGCTGAACGATCTTCATGGGCCTAGCGTGGCTGATTTCGGGATAAAGCGTTATTTTTATGTGGCGGGTTCTTGGTCATAATACTCTTGTCCCACAGCTGTGATTGGTTATTAGTATTTTTTATGCCCTTGTAACGTACGAAAAAGTAGGGATTATGGGCATGGCCTCACTGGCGCGATGTCAGGAAGCTATCGTTAACTTGATGGAAGACTATCGTGTGGTATATAACGTCGTAGCTCAAAGAATGCGTTAGAGAAATGCGTTTTTACATGAGGAATCAGGGACTCTAAAAAGATGTTTGGATGCGTCAAACATGCGGTTTCCTCAGGTTTCTCTGGGGTATTATTTCAAACCAAGATACTATAGGAATTGGCTGAGTTGGAAAAGCGATTCTATTTCTAATCCTATATCTGCCTGCTAAGTCCCAAAAGCGGTGAATGGTATAAGAACTGAGTTTCAAATCTGTCATAACCTCACCTACTTATAGACGGAACGCTTGGAGGGTGATATAATACTAGATAAAAGATTAGGGAGGTATTGCGAATGGAACGCGCTATTTTTGCTGGAGGGTGTTTTTGGTGTATGGTTAAGCCCTTTGAGGAGATGGATGGTGTAGCCTCAGTCTTGTCGGGATATACTGCGGGGCATGTGGCAAACCCTACCTATGAGCAGGTATGTTCTGGCACAACAGGACACACGGAAGCTGTTGAGATTATCTATGATCCAGAAAAGCTGACCTATCAACAATTGGTTGAGATTTACTGGGCTCAGACGGATCCGACGGATGCCTTTGGTCAGTTCGAAGACCGCGGGGACAACTATCGACCGGTGATTTTTTACACGACAGAAGCTCAAAGGGAAATAGCAGAGCAGTCTAAGGCGGCCTTGCAGGCATCAGGACGATTTGCACGTCCGATTGTTACGACGATTGAGCCAGCTCAGCCTTTCTATCCAGCAGAAGACTACCACCAGGCCTTTTACCGTAAAAATCCAGAACGTTATGCCCTGAGCAGTCGTATCAGACATGCCTTTTTAGAGAGGAATTGGTCGTGAGAAAATCCTTTTATACCTGGTTGATGACCCAGCGAAATCCCAAGTCTAACCAACCAGTCGCTATCCTAGCTGATCTAGCCTTTGAAGATTCAACCTTCCCCAAGCACACCGATGACTTTGAAGTCATTAGCCGCTATCTGGAAGATCAAGCCAGTTTTTCCTTTAATTTAGGTGACTTTGACCGTATTTGGGAAGAGTATTTAGCGCATTAGGAGAAGCTATGTGTTTAATTTGTGATCGAATTGAAGCCATTCAAAAAGGGGAAAATCCTTACTTTGTGGCAGAGCTTGAAACTGGATATGTTGTGATTGGAGACCACCAATATTTCAAAGGGTACACGCTTTTTCTGAGTAAGGAGCATGTGACGGAACTGCACTTTTTAGAGAAGGAAGTCAGAAATCAACATTTGATTGAAATGGCTGATGTGGCAGAAGCCGTAGCACGTGCCTTTGATGCCCAGAAAATGAATATAGAATCGCTGGGAAATGGGGATCCCCACCTGCATTGGCACCTATTCCCGCGTCAAGAAGGGGATTTAAAAGATTATGGTCATAACGGAAGAGGACCTGTCTGGTGGCTACCCTTTGATGAAATGATGAGTGAGCACCAGGTTGCCTCTGGACAGACATTAGAAGAGATGAAGAATCGATTAGCTCATTATTTAGAGAAGTTTAAGTAAGAGCCAATCACGCTTGGCCGTGATTTTCTGGTATAATAGAGGTAATTTAGAATAAGGAGTTTTGCCTTGCAAAAACACACGATTGATATTCCCCTCAAGCACCCAGATGATGTGATGGCCTTATTTGGCACCAATGAACGTCACCTGAAACGATTAGAACAAGAATTTGATGTGGCCATTCATGCGCGGACAGAGATTGTTCAGGTCATTGGCCAAGAAGCGGATGTTGAACTGACCAGAATGGTTATCCAGTCCCTTTTGGTCTTGGTTGGACGCGGTCTTCTGATTAACACTTCAGATGTCGTGACCGCAATTAATATGGCTCGAAATGATGAGATTAACAAGTTTGTTGCCCTTTACGAAGAAGAAATCATCAAGGATAACTACGGGAAGCCCATTCGGGTTAAAACGCTAGGGCAGAAGGTCTATGTGGATAGTGTTAAACATCATGATGTTGTCTTTGGGATTGGTCCAGCAGGGACTGGGAAGACCTTTTTAGCAGTGACCTTGGCTGTGACTGCCCTCAAGCGCGGTCAAGCCAAACGGATTATTCTCACACGTCCAGCAGTAGAAGCAGGAGAAAGCCTTGGTTTCTTGCCGGGAGATTTGAAAGAAAAGGTTGATCCTTACTTGCGCCCGGTCTACGATGCGCTTTACCAGATTTTAGGCAAGGAACAGACGACGCGCCTTATGGAGCGCGAAATCATTGAGATAGCTCCCTTAGCCTACATGCGTGGTCGAACCTTGGATGATGCTTTCGTCATTTTGGATGAGGCGCAAAACACGACCATTATGCAGATGAAGATGTTCTTGACCCGTCTTGGTTTTAATTCCAAGATGATCGTCAATGGCGATATTAGCCAGATCGACTTGCCTCGTCAGGTCAAGTCTGGCTTGATTGATGCGGCACAGAAATTGCAGCATATCTCCCAGATTGATTTTGTCTATCTCTCAGCCAAGGATGTGGTACGCCACCCTGTTGTGGCAGAAATTATCAATGCTTATGAAGGTGCGATAGAAACCGAGCAGGGTTCTACTCGTGGAAAGCATAGAGAATTAGCCAGCGATGAAAGAACCGAAGAGTCTGCTGAGAGTAAAAAGTAGAGCGGGGAGAAGATAGTGAAAACATTGTCATCACGTTTTAGGGTAACTTCTATTAAAGAGGATACCTTGCAGCAAGTGTTAGATTTGTATGAGAGCAATCCGCTATTGCCCACCCAGACCAACATTGGAGACAGTCAAGGAAGATCTGTCTCGTTTACCAGATGGGAAATCTCTTCAAGATAAGTTTTATGTTGGTTTTTGGGATGAAAATCATTTAGTTGCGGTGATGGATTTTGTGCGTGCTTATCCTGATGATGAAACGGTGTTCATTGGATTTTTTATGCTCCATAAAATGTATCAAGGAAAAGGATTGGGAAGTTCCCTATTTCAAGAAGCCTCTGCTTATTTTGCGAAGGATTTCAAGAAAATCGGTCTAGCCTATGTAAAAGGCAATCCCCAAGCGCAGCACTTTTGGGAAAAGCAAGGCTTTTTGCCAACTGGTAGAGAAGTAGAACAAGAACTCTATACAGTGGTAATCATGGAAAAGGTATTGTGAGATGGAGTGATTGGCTTCGTTAGTAAATTAGTATTGATATTAAGCCCTCTGGGCTTTTTTTGTTGATGTAAGCAGAAGAAATTTTTTAAAATTTAGGGTGAGTTTTCCAATAAAAGGCGAGATATGGTAAAATGATGGTATTGAAAACGTCATCATTTTAAGGAGGATGGTCTATGTCAGATTTGACAAAATTGCAAAATGGTTCTGATATTCGTGGTATCGCGATTGCGACAGAAGAGTTGTCAGTGACTTTGACAACAGAGGCTGTGAAGCGGGTTGCAGCAGGACTGATTCGATGGTTGCGTCAATCCAATGAAGCAAGGTACCAAGCTGGAAAATTGCGAATTGGGGTGGGTCGTGATAGTCGGTTGAGTGGTCCATCACTGGCTCAAACGTTGATAGAAGAGCTTGTGGCTCAAGGAGTAGAGGTGATTGACTTTGGCCTTGCGACGACACCTGCTATGTTTATGGCGACCCAGTATGAGGAGTTTCTTTGCCATGCGGGTGTGATGATAACAGCGAGTCATTTACCTTATTATTTCAATGGTATTAAGATTTTCAGCAAAAATGGCGGAGCTGAACATGAAGATATTGACTTTATTTTAGAGCATACAGAGCCAAATGATAATGGCCAGATAGGCAGTCAGATAAAGGCTGATTTGCTGACGCCTTATGCTGCTGATTTGGTGGAGAAAATTCGCAAGGGTAGCAAAACAAACAGCGCCCAGTCACTAAAAGGCATGAAAATTATTGTAGATGCAGGAAATGGCGCAGGTGGTTTCTTCGCAGAAAAGGTATTAGCAATTCTTGGAGCAGACACGACTGGTTCCCAATTCTTAGAGCCTGATGGGACCTTCCCAAATCATATTCCCAATCCCGATAATAAGGAAGCTATGGCGAGCATCCAAGCTGCGGTATTAGCCACAAAGGCTGATTTGGGTATTATCTTTGATACAGATGTAGACCGAGCAGCGGTTGTCACCAGTAAGGGAGAAATTCTCAATCGGAACAACCTCATTGCCACTCTTAGTCAAATAGCTCTTTCAGAGCATCCTGGGACGAGCATTGTTACCAACTCACCGACCTCCGACCATTTGAAAGACTTTATCGAGAAACTAGGTGGGAAGCAAATTCGTTATATTTCTGGCTACCGCAATGTCATCAACCGTGCAATTCAGGCCAATGAGCAAGGCATTGACTGCCAGCTGGCTATTGAAACTAGTGGGCATGCAGCTTTCAAAGAAAATTATTTCTTGGATGATGGTACTTATGCAGCTGCGAAAATTCTCATGCTTTTGCCACAATTATCAGAAAAAGGTCAATCTGTAGATGATTTGATTGCAGACTTGAAACAACCTATCGAAACCCAGGAAGTTCGCTTTAAATTAGAAACCGAAGAATTTAAGGAACTTGGCAAACAGGTGATTGCAGACTTTGCAACTGTAGGAGTGACAGGGTGGACTGTTAATCCTGAAAATGAAGAGGGTATCCGTTTTACCTTGTCAGAACCATTTGGTCAAGGCTGGTTCTTACTTCGTCTTAGTTTGCATGAACCCCTTCTAGTTTTACAGGTAGAAAATGACGAAGCAGGGCATATCCCAGCGGTTCTCAAAGAAATTAGCCATCTCTTAGAACGTTATCCAGAGGTGAATCAAAGTAAATTACTAGAATTAGTGTAAAAGAAATGAGGCTGGGACAAAAGTCCCTGCCTCTCACTTTATTTTTGAATTATCAAGTTTGTCTCTAGAAATTGAAAAGAGACAATACTGGCTTTGCCAGTTTTCGTGTTCCCATACGCAGCTCAGTAGGTGATTAGCACCAATGAACCACTGCTGAGTGCTTCGAGGTGTTTAAATCTTGAAGATGGGAAATCGTGAGTTGCAAAGCAAGCGTCAAAAAAGTCCTGGGGACTGGACAGCCCAAACCTTAGACTTTTGACAGGTGAGAGGGAATCGAATTCTTACGAACTACCGATTTCTTATACGAAAACTCAAAAGAATGCAAAAATTCCCTCCCTATGATATAATCAAAGCGAAAAAATTTTTTATGTTAGGCTACTAGCTCGCCCCTAGTAGTCTTTTTCTGTGCTAAAAATTCAGGATACGTCATCTGCTCTTTTAAAAGGATATAGGCTATTTTTAATAGTTGATGCGCAAGTGCAATGGTTGCTTTTTGTGAGCCACGCCGACTTTGAATCTGATAATATCGTTCTGCTAATGGGCTGCCTTTTTGTCTTTTGACAGCGAAGGCCGCTTGACACAAGCATTTCTTCAAATAGGAATTCCCGTGTCGAATCTTGGTACTTCGCTTCTTACCAGCACTCTCATTGTTACCTGGACATAGTCCTGCCCAAGAGGCTAAATGCCCAGCAGTGGGAAACTGACTCATGTCAACACCAACCTCAGAAATGATAACAGAAGCTGTAATGACATCAATGCCTGGGATGGAATCCAATATTTCTACTTGGTCTTCATATGGCATTAAATAAGAATTGATTCGATTTTCTAGTATCTCAATCTGTTTCTGATAGAAATCATAAAACTCCAAAGACTGAGTTAACATAAAGCGGTGATGGTCAGAGAAATAACCGTCCAAGGCTTCCAGAAGCTGCGGCACTTTCTTCTTCAAGCTGGTATAAACGGATTGATGAACAATGCGAGCCCCATCAACCAGTAGCTGAAGGAGATTACGACCAGAGAGTCCCATAATATCTTCGATATAGGTCGTTAGCTTAATACCGCCTGACTGAAGAATGTTATGGATACGGTTGGTTTCTCGATGACGACTTTCCACATAATGTTTTCGTTGTCTGGTCAACTCCCTCAATTCTTGAATGGTTTCATCGGGAACGAAACTCCGAGGAAGCAGACCAATCCGTGTTAATTTGGCAATCCAGTGAGAATCCTTCTTGTCGGTTTTCTGACCTGGAATAGCCTTCATGTGGGCTGGTTGAGCGAGTATCAACTCGAAGTCATCACATAGAGCATGCCAGACAGGTCGCCAATAGACACCTGTGCTTTCCATACCAACGGCTTCCACATGAAATTGACTGAGAAAATCATGGCAAGCACGCAGGCCTTTAGTTGTTGTATCAAAGGTAGCCATCTCACGCTTTGGACGAGTTGAGGTGAGTGGACCGTGTAGAATACAAACGACGATGTTGGCTTGGTGGACATCAATTCCAGCGCAGGATTCATAAAGAATATCCATTACGATGTGCCTCCTTCTAATAAAGAAATAGAGAGCTTATCTACTGAATTTTAGTCGTATTTTTATACTCATGCCTGCCGCATATTTTGGGGTGCTCGTCAGTAGAGTGGATTAGTTTGTCCCTCGGCGTTTCAGGCCAATAAATGACCAACCACAAAGCCCTCACTAGGATTATACTCCTAATGAGGGCTATTGGCTTTGTTTTCGTGGTTCTGCGGGTGAGGGCGGAGCCATCATGGATGTCTGTCCCACTCTCTTTTCTGGTAAATTAAATCAAATCAGTAATCGCTTTGTAGTCGTAGCCAAGACCTTCTGCAACAGGAAGACTAGTGATGTTTCCTTGGTAGGTTGTTACACCTTCTAAGAGGCCTTTGTCAGCCTTAATAGCTTCTTTGAAGCCTTTATTTGCCAATTCCAGCACATAAGGAAGGGTTACATTTGTCAAGGCAAGGGTAGATGTTCTAGCGACCGCCCCTGGGATATTAGCAACTGCGTAATGAAGGACGCCGTGTTTCTCGTAGACGGGTTCTTGATGGCTGGTCACCTTGTCTGCTGTTTCAACGACACCTCCCTGATCAACAGCAACATCGACAATCACTGAGCCGGGACGCATGGCTTTAACCATGTCTTCCGTTACTAATTTTGGTGCCTTAGCTCCAGGAATCAATACTGCTCCGATGACTAAGTCAGCCTCTTGTACCGCTTGGGCAATGTTGAAGGGGTTAGACATCAAGGTTTGGACTTGGTTGCCAAAGATGTCCTCTAGTTCAGCCAAACGGGCAGCACTGATATCAAGGATCGTGACCTGAGCTCCCAGACCGATTGCAATACGAGCAGCATGAGTCCCCACGACACCACCACCTATGATGGTAATTTTACCCTTAGGCACGCCAGGCACTCCACCGAGGAGGACACCTGAGCCGCCTTCTTGTTTGGTCAGAAAGTGAGCCCCGATTTGAACAGCCATGCGACCTGCCACTTCACTCATAGGTACCAAGAGTGGTAGCGCGCCTTTTGTGTTGCGGACTGTTTCGTAAGCGATACCTGTAGTTTTTGCTTTTAGCATGGCCTCTGCTAACGCAGGAGCAGGGGCCATATGGAGATAAGTGAAGAGGAGCAAATCCTCGCGTAAGAAACCGTATTCGGCTTCTAAAGGTTCTTTCACCTTAACCACCATCTCAGCCGCCCAAGCTTCTGCGGCCGTTGGAACAATGGTTGCTCCTTGTGCCTGATAGTCAGTATCCATAAAACCAGAACCTACCCCAGCACCAGCTTCGACATGGACTGCATGGCCAGCATTCACTAGAGCAAGCACCCCCGCAGGAGTTAGAGCAACACGGTTTTCATGGTTTTTAATTTCTTTTGGAACACCAATAAGCATTATCATACCTCTTTTCTAATTGACACTTTATTTTAAAAAAATTCTTTAGAGAATGCAAGCTCTAGCTAAACTCTTAACCCATAAGAAGTCCTTTTGCGGGGAGAGTTGCTGATGGAGGTCAGGGATAAATGTTGAAGACTGCACCATGAAAATGTGGGAAAACTTATTGACAAGTTTAAGGCACTATGATATACTGTTCAAGTAAAGCTGATTTAGCTCAGTCGGTAGAGCGCATCCATGGTAAGGATGAGGTCGCCGGTTCGATCCCGGCAATTAGCATGCGTGCGTCTTGAGGTTTTCAAGACGCTTTTTTTGGAAAAAGGAGTTCTTATGAAAAAGGTTTGCTTTGTGTGTCTAGGAAATATTTGCCGAAGCCCTATGGCAGAATTTGTCATGAAATCGATGACAGATGCTTTTGAAGTTGAGAGTCGAGCGACTTCTGGCTGGGAGCACGGGCATCCGATTCATTCAGGCACTCAGGCTATTTTCAGGAAATACGCCATTCCGTTTGACAGTGCCAAAGATTCGACTCAGATCAGTGAAGCTGATTTTGCTTATTTTGATGTGATTATCGGTATGGATGCTTCTAATGTCGACAATCTAAAGAAACTTTCGGATCCTAAGTATCATGATAAAATCTTTGCATTTGACACAGAGTCTGTCCCCGATCCATACTATACAGGTGATTTTGAGGAAACCTATGCGCGTGTGGTGAGTGGTTGCCAAAAGTGGATGGATCAATTGTCTTAAAAGGTTGCAAAGATGGGAGATCTGTCTTTAGTTGCCTTCATATAATGCGCCCGCAGGGGCTGGGAGATAAGATGGAATTAATAGCTTATTATTGGGAGCGTTTAAAGCCCCATTTGCATCGAAAAAATTTAGAGTTAGCCACAGTCGGATTTATTCTGCTTTGTGGCTTATTTGTCCTTATGACAAGTATACCAAGGCAAGGAAAAACGAGCTTCAAAGATGGTAACCTTAATTACGAAGGACAACTGGTTCGGCGAAAATTATCAGGCGAAGGGACGCTGACTTACGCGAATGGTAACGTGTATGAAGGGGAATTTAGCAACGGGAGTTTTAATGGTCAAGGAGTTTTCAGAGCTAAGGCTGGCTGGATTTATGAAGGTAACTTTGTGAATGGTCTTGCGCATGGCAAAGGAAAGCTAACGACTGAAACAGGGGTCGTTTATGAAGGAGAATTTGTGAAAGGAGTTTACCAAGATGCGGATTAAATGGTTTTCTCTTGTCCGAATTACAGGGATGGTCATGGTCCTGCTTTATCATTTTTGGCCGAGTATTTTTCGGGGTGGTTTTGTCGGTGTGGACCTCTTTCTTACTTTTTCTGGTTTCTTAACCACTGCTTTATTTTTAGAAGAGTTTAGCAGCCAACAGCACATTGATTTATTCGGTTTTTATAGACGGCGTCTCTATCGGATTTTTCCACCTTTGACCCTAATGCTTCTCGTAGTCCTGCCCTTTACCCTCTTGATTCGGAGTGATTTCAGGGCTGGGCTGGCATCTCAGATGGCGGCTGTGTTAGGATTTGTGACGAATTATTTTGAAATTGCGACAGGTGGTTCCTATGAAAATCAATTTGTGCCCCATCTCTTTGTCCATACATGGACCTTGGCCATGGAGGTACAGCTTTATCTGGTTTGGGGGCTTGTTATTTGGGGCTTGAGTAGAATTGCCACTAACAAAGAACAGCTGAGAGGGTTGATTTTTGCGGTAGCGAGTATTGGGTTTCTAGTAACTTTTGTACGTCTGATTTGGGGAAGTATTGCGACGATCAATTTATCTTGGGTTTACTATGCCACAGGAAAGCATGGCTTTACCTTCTTTTTAGGAGCTATTTTAGCTTGTTTTATGGGGATGTACAAGCCGACTGTTCTGGTGAAGCATTTATTCCAGAAGCTTACCTTAACCAAGACCCTAGGGCTCTTTGCTGGTGCGAGCCTGGTGTTAGTTGCCTTGACCTTTTTACTGACATTTGAAAGTGTCTGGACCTATTGGGTTGGTTTTCTATTGACTAGCGTAGCAACTCTAGCGATGATTTTCTCTGCTAGGCAGCTCCATGACTTAACGATTGCCAGCAAAGAACCAGTGTTTTTGACCTATCTGGCTAATATTAGCTATGGGATTTATCTATTTCATTGGCCTTTCCTAATCATTTTTTCTGAAATGGGCTCTAGAGCTATAGCAGTTGGCTTAAGTTTACTCTTTTCCTTTGTTTTTTCAAGCCTATCCTTCTACCTTTTGGAACCGTTGATTATGGGGAAAGAGATTACCTTGTTCGGCGTTAACTTGACCTTCAAGCAACCGAAAAAAGTCTTGGGCGTTATGGCTGCTCCACTGGTACTCTTAGCTTTCCTTCTCGCCTTGATGTCACCACGTATCGGTGCATTGGAGAAAGATTTGATGGTGCAAGGTCTGGAGCAAGCAGATACCAAAATGGGGCAATTGAGGATCCAAGTGGATGGACAAAAGGCTTCTGATTATGGTGTTGTCGAAGGGGTCATGGTGATTGGGGATTCAGTCGCTCTTCGGGCAAGCGATGGCATAACCAAGGCCATTCCAGATGCTCTAGTAGATGGTGAAGTGAGTCGGACACTGGAAGGTGCCTATGATGTGATGATGGCAACGGCTAAGAATAAGGCCTTGCCACAAACCCTTGTCATTGCAGCAGGGACCAATACTGTGCAAGATTATCAGGAACAGTTGGACAGGATTGTCAAAGATATGCCACAAGGGCACCATTTGATATTAGTAACACCTTATGACGGCCGTGTAGCCGGAAATCCTGGAGCAATTGCCAATCTGACAAGAGACTATGAGCTGAGTCTGGCTGAGAAGTATGATTGGATTACTGTGGCGGATTGGTATAAGGTAGCAAGCAACAATCCTAAAATTTGGCATTATACAGATTATGTGCATTTTGGGAGTGATAGTGACAGTATTGCAGACGGCCAAGCCCTTTATGCTAAGATGTTGACAAAAGCTATAGCAAAGGCACAAGAGGGTTCTGTTAAAAAGCATCACTAAAGGAGTTATTGTATTATGTGCGGAAGAAATCGACTCGGATTTTCGGGCATTTAACAAGAAGGGGACGGGGTCAAACACCTATGATGGTAAATCATCCTAAGTGTTTGGCCCAGCCTTTTTTACTTGATTGATTCCCCAATAGATTGGAAATGATTAGGGATGGAGATAGAAAAGCCCGATTGGTTATTACTTTGAGACGAGGGACTATTTGAAGAGGAAGAGCCTCGTATCGAAAAGCCAGAGTCTGAGGACTAACTACAAAGGGATTGCCGAAGAACGAGATGCAAGAGGGTCTCGAACGTTGATAGGAAAAACCCATTTTACCCTTTGTAGCTCCATTCCTTGTGCTTTTATAAAAAGCTGACATTGCATAAGGTGGGGAATGTGTTTCATTTTAAGGGAAATAGTGCTTGTTCCTAAGCCAATTGGCCTTATGCTGTGCTTATAAGGTAATCTTTCTAACTGAAGATGTCAGAATGTTTTGTCTGTTTTCTCGAAAAAATTTTTTGAATATGCTATAATAAAGGAATAGAGTTAGGAGAGTGACATGAGTAGATTGATGCCAGGCCACATTCGCCATCAGGGGATTAGCCTCTATGAAGCGCAAGCCATTACAGATATCCTAGTGCAAAAGGATAAGATTTTAGCAAGTGTTGAAGGTTGTCGTCTGCAGTTTAGTTTTGACGATAGTGAGGTTTTTTGCGATTGTTCCTTATTTGGCCAAAAAGGATTTTGTGCGCATTTGGCGGCGATAGAATACTACCTAAAAAATGATATTAAAGGCGAATCCGTAGTGCATCAGCTTCAGGAAGGTTGGGTAGCCCAGGTACAAGAACACCGTCAAAGGTCAAAAGCCAGTCTCTTTTTGGATGAGTTAGTAGACGATTCTGTGGGCAATGGGATCAGCTATCAGTTGTCCGCAGAAGGAAAGTTTCACCCAACGGATAGGCAGATTTTGTGGACCTTGAAAATTTTACGCCTGCCGGATACCCGATCCTATATTATTAGGGACATTAAGAGCTTTTTAAAGTATCTTGATAGCGGTCAATCCTACCAGCTCGGTAAAAATTACTATGAACCTTTAAGGTTACTCCAGTTTGATTTGCCTTCTCAGGAAGTGTTAGCTTTTTTAAAGCGGTTGGTTCCCGATGCGGTAGGCTTTGATAGTGACTTTATTCTTCCTTATATGGGGCGCTACTTAAAGCTTCCGCAAGGTTTTTTTGAGGAGGGGACGTCCCTTTTAAAAGCCTTATCCGACTTCAGTTTGGAGCTGGAAGAAGGTCCCTATGAGACAGTAGATTTCTTAGATTTAGATGGAGAAGCGGACCTATTTGCATTTAGGGTAACAGTAGAACAGACCTTTATCCGGCTGATTATGACCGAAAAAAGCTATCAGTCTTTTTTTGATGGGAATTATCTTTTTGAAGGAGGACGGTTCTATCAGCTGGATTTTAGGCAACGGAAGCTTCTTAAGGCTTTTTCACAACTAGAAGGAGACACTAGGTCTGAGAAAGTCCTTCAGTTTGAGTTTGAAGACAAGGACCGGTTGTCTCTGTTGTTGAGAGATTTGAGGAGTATGGGATGTGTGGAAGCGCCTAAGCAGTTCAAAATCTATGATTTTAGAGCTTTCTTTGAATTTACCCTTCAAGCAGGGGATTGGGTTGAGTTAGCTTTGGCACTTGATTTTGAGCGAATCTGGGTATCTCATCCAGCAGATTTGGAAAAGCTACCCTTTTCCATCGATTATCAGCATTTGAGGACTATATGGTCATTGCTGGAGCAACATGGGTTTAAGCCGGGATTTAAGAGTCGGAAACACTTGGCGCATAGTCAGGATTTCTATGATTTTTATACGGTGGTTTTGCCAGCCTTTGAGGACTTAGGCGAGGTTATTTTGGCGGAAAATGTACGAGATGTTTTTAGGCAATCAAAGGCTCAGATTCACTTGGATTTGACAGGGAGCCTTTTAGATATTCAATTTGATTTGCAAGGGGTTGGACAAGAGGAACTTCAGTTTGCTCATCAAGCCTTGCAAGCGGGCCAAGCCTTTTACAGGAGTCGAACTGGCAAGGTCATTCTTTTTGATGAAGAAACGAAACAGATTAATCACACCTTACGGGATTTACGGGCGCAGTTTCAGCCAAGTGGGCGCTTAAAGGTATCCAAACTAGCGGCTTTTCAACTGTCTCAATCCTTAGCGGATATAAAAGGGGTTTACTTGTCCGATAAGGTTTCTGCCTTGATTGAGCATTTGCGCTACCCTGAGCAGTTCCCAATAGATGAGCCCCCTATTCAGGCTAACCTAAGGGACTATCAGCTTCTGGGAGTTAAATGGATGAAGATGCTGGCTCATTATGGTTTGGGAGGGATTTTAGCAGATGATATGGGGCTTGGCAAGACCCTGCAAACCATTGCTTTTTTAGCTAGTCATTTAAAGAAGGGGCAGCGTGCTTTAGTTTTGGCACCGTCTAGTTTGATTTACAATTGGCAAGATGAGTTTCAGCGGTTTGCACCGCAATTAGATGTGGCTGTTTCTTATGGTTCTAAAGCACAACGTTTGGCGCTTCTTGAAGAAGACCATCAAATCGTTGTAACCTCGTATGCCTCCTTTAGGCAAGACTTTGAAGTGTTCCAAGATCAATTGATCGACTGTTTGATTTTGGATGAAGCTCAGGTCATGAAAAATGACCAGACTAAGATTGCTAGTCACTTGAGAAAATTTGAGACCAAGATTTGTTTTGCCCTGTCAGGGACTCCAATTGAAAATCGTTTGGCGGAGCTGTGGTCCATTTTCCAGATTGTGCTACCAGGACTTTTACCAGGTAAGCGTGCGTTTAATCAGCTGACAGGAAGACAAGTTGCTAGGTTGATACAGCCTTTTGTCTTGAGGAGACGCAAGGAAGAAGTCTTGACAGAACTGCCCGACTTGATTGAGATGAACTGGAGCAATGAATTGACAGCTGATCAAAAAGCGATCTATCTGGCGCAATTACAACAGTTGAGGACAGATATTGCAGCTTCTAGCGATCAGGAAATTAACCAGCGCAAGATAGAGATTCTTTCAGCCATCACCCGTCTGCGTCAAATTTGTAACACGCC
The DNA here is from genome assembly GCF_012396585.1 of Streptococcus ovuberis. GTDB lineage: Bacteria > Bacillota > Bacilli > Lactobacillales > Streptococcaceae > Streptococcus > Streptococcus ovuberis. The sequence continues at coordinate 99,328 of NZ_JAAXPR010000003.1, read as the reverse complement.
TAAGCTCTTTTTGTCTGATTACCAAGGTGACAGTGGAAAGTTAGAGAGTCTGCGCCAGCTATTGGCCCAAATCCAGTCAGGCGGCCAGAGAGTGCTTATCTTTTCCCAATTTAGAGGCATGTTGACCCTGATTGAGCAAGAGTTGAATCGGCTTGGTTTAACCAGCTATACCATTACAGGGTCAACTAAGGCGAATGACCGACAAGAAATCACGCGTGCCTTTAACGCTGGAAGTCGGGATGCGGTTCTTATTTCCCTCAAGGCAGGAGGGGTAGGAATTAATCTAACAGGTGCAGACACAGTCATCTTAGTTGACCTCTGGTGGAATCCAGCGGTTGAAGATCAAGCTATTTCGCGGGCTTACCGGATGGGACAAAAACGCAATGTTGAATGTTACCGCTTGATCACGAGAGGGACAATTGAAGAGAAAATCCAGTTACTGCAAGACAGCAAGCGAGAGTTAATCACAACAGTTTTAGATGGCCAAGGAGGAAGTGGCAGTCTTTCTGCAGAAGACATTCGCGAAATTTTAGGATTATCATCTCAGTAGTTTTGCATGCAGGCTTAAAATAAGGTATAATGAGAATGGACGCTTTCTAGATGCTAGAAGTCATCTACTAAGAAGCCATTGAAGTGTGGAAAGGACTGTTATGATGATCAGAGAACCATTTCCTTTAGTTGGTGATGATGAAGTTCTTGTTCGGGAACTTCCTGTTATGGACCTCTATGACGATTGGGATCTGATTTCCAATATCCAAGGTCCTTATGAAGATAAACCGTTTTCAGGTCCATCTGATCGTGTCCCCCAAAACAGTTGGGACACTCAGCCGATTGATTCAAAACAGTTGGGTAACTCTTTGGATACAGAACCGTATGTTCCAAGAAAAAAGAGCGACATGACGTCCCACTCTTATAGCCAGGCAGAGCGTGCTAAAGCTAGGGAAGACTTGAAGAGAAAACGGTCAGCTCCTTATCTCAATTTTGACAAGCCAGGTTTTAAAAGTAAAGAATTACCAAATCCAAAGCCAAGTCAAAAAGATAAAGATAAGGCCCAAGTTGATCGTCTAAGCCAGGCAGCGAATCGTTTGAGGCAGAAAACTTATATTAAAGCGGACATCAAACCGACCTATCAGCATGTGCCACCTGTTAGCGATGACCAGCCTAGAAAAAATACTTATGATTTCTTGAAAACTAGTCAAGTTTATAACTATCAGGAAAATCAGATTAAAAAGGAGAAAAAAACCGCTCAAGAATTGAACTTGACGCGATTTGAACAATGGAAAAAACTATGACAAAAACCTATCATTTTATCGGCATCAAGGGATCGGGCATGTCTGCCTTAGCTCTCATGCTACATCAGATGGGCCATAAGGTCCAAGGGTCGGATGAGGACAAGTATTACTTCACTCAGCGCGGATTAGAGCAGGCTGGCATCACCATCCTTCCTTTTGCTACTGAAAATATAACCCCTGATGTTGAATTGATTGCAGGGAATGCCTTTAAGGCTGCTAATAACATCGAGATTGCCTATGCAGAGGAAAAAGGTATTCCCTACCGTCGCTACCATGAGTTTCTTGGAGAGTTTATGGACGGTTTTGTCAGCATGGGGGTTGCGGGTGCTCATGGGAAAACTTCGACGACAGGGTTGCTATCTCATGTCTTAAGCTGTATGACGGATACCAGCTATTTAATTGGGGATGGGACAGGTCGCGGATCAGCCAGTGCGAAACACTTCGTTTTTGAATCAGACGAGTATGAGCGCCACTTTATGCCCTATCACCCAGCTTATTCGATTATTACCAATATTGACTTTGACCATCCAGATTACTTCACTAGCTTAGAAGATGTTTGCAGCGCCTTTGATGAGTATGCCAAGCAGGTGACGAAGGGGCTCTTCCTCTACGGTGAGGATGACAATCTACGCCAACTGACAGCCTCTGTACCGATTTATTATTACGGGGCCCAGGAAGATAATGATTTTGTGGCCTATGCGATTGAACGTTCTACCCAAGGATCCAGCTTCAACGTCAAATTTAGAGGAGAGGAATTGGGACAGTTTAGCATTCCGACCTTTGGTCACCATAATGTCATGAATGCAACTGCTGTCATTGCGAATCTCTATATTGCTGGTTTTGATTTGGATGAGGTTCGTAAACACTTGCCGACCTTTGCTGGTGTTAAACGCCGTTTTACGGAAAAAAAGGTTGATGAAACGGTGATTATTGATGATTTTGCCCACCATCCAACTGAGATTATTGCAACGATTGATGCAGCGCGTCAGAAGTACCCATCTAAAGAAATTGTTGCAGTCTTCCAGCCGCATACCTTTACAAGGACCATTGCTCTGTTGGATGAATTTGCGACAGCTTTGGAATTGGCTGATTCAGTCTATTTGGCTGAAATTTATGGTTCTGCCCGTGAAGTTGATAAAGGTGAAGTCAAGGTAGAAGACTTAGCAGCTAAAATCAGTAAACCAGGTGCTGTGATTACGGTTGACAATGTTTCGCCACTCTTAAACCACGATAATGCCGTCTATGTTTTTATGGGTGCTGGGGATATTCAATCTTACGAGTATTCGTTTGAACGCCTCTTATCGCAACTCACAAGGAATGTCCAATAAAATAATATGTTAACGATTAGACACGCTCGTTCAACGGATTTGAATCAGGTGATAGCCATTGAGTCCGCCAACTTTAGTCCAGCAGAAGCCGCTACTCCAGAAGTGATGGAGCAGCGGATTGCTTTGATTTCAGATACATTTTTGATCGCGGAAATTGCTGGGGAAATAGCAGGTTATGTAGAAGGACCTGTTATTGATCAGAAAACCATTTCGGACACTCTGTTTCATCAGACAGTTGCTAACCCTCGGTCGGGAGGTTATCTTGCCGTTACCAGTCTCTCGATTGCTAGCGAATTTAAGGGTCAAGGAGTGGGAACGGCCTTGCTAGCTGCTCTGAAAGACTTAGCAGTGGCTCAGGAGCGTTTGGGCATCACCTTAACCTGCCACGATTATCTGATTGCTTATTATGAAATGAATGGTTTCAAAAACTTAGGCTTATCTCAATCAACCCACGGTGGGGGAATTTGGTATGATATGCTGTGGGAAAATCCTGAAAATGCTAGCAAACGTTGATAAACCTTGCTTTTGTCAGATTTTTAGGATATAATGACTTGTAATTGTGTGAAAGGAGTTAGTTAAGTGTCTGACAAACTAAATTCAACTGACAAAGAGCTAAGTTTTAAAGAGCGTATTTTGCGTGATTTAGAACTGCTCAAGTCACAAAATAACGAGGAGGAAGACCACTCCCTAAAGCCTGGGTTAGAGCAACACTATGCTGAGGAGAGTTTTACTGACAGTCTCAGCAAAGAGGAATTTTATAGCCCAAATGAGGAATTTGAGGTTGACAGCAAAGGGGTTGGCTCGAGTAGTTCCCCAGAGTACGCTGCTTTGAAAGAGCAACTCTTAGAAAGATTAAAGGGAAATCCTAAAGAACCGGCGGTTATTCCAAATAGTGTTTCTGAAGAATCATTTCCTGATATAGAGTCCGTTGCAACTCACCAAGAGGTTGAAGTGCAGGGGACTTCTCCGTTTGAATTGGAGTCGGATTATAGCGGGCAAGAACGGACTGCCTCACAGACGTATAAGGTGGATTTGACGTTCCAGCCGAAAGCAACCTCAGATGAAGAGTTTGTGGAATTAGAAAGCAGTGTTCCTCCGATACCGAAACGTGCTGTGGATAGCATTGCTCAAGATTTAAAAAAGCCAGTACCTACGCCTTCAGGTCAGCCGGTTAGTCGACGTAGTCGGTCACAATCTGTGGAGAAAAAGCCCAAGAAAGTCAAAAAGAGCAAAACGAAAAAAATTGTCACTGCTATTTTCGGCACCTTATTCTTGGCCCTTTTAGGGACAGCAGTAGCAGGTTACTTCTTTATTCGTAGTAGCTTAGGTCCTGTTGATAGCAAAGCAACAGACTATTTACAAGTTGAAATTCCAAGAGGTTCTTCCGTCAAGCAGATTGGTCAGACCTTGGAAAAAGCTGGCTTGATTCGAAATGCCACTGTTTTTGACCTTTATGTTAAATTCAATAACCATACAGGTTTCCAAAGTGGTTTCCATAACCTGCAAAAGAGTATGGACTTGGATACAATTATTGATGCACTCAAGAAAGAGGGGACAGAGGCTCCTGTTGTACCAGCTTTAGGTAAGGTTACGATTCCTGAAGGTTATACCTTGAAGCAGATTGCTGCTGCAATGGAGACGAACGCCGCTTCAACTAATCAAGAAAAATCTCCATTTACTGCGGATGAATTCATGCAGGTGGTAACGGACGAAAGCTTTATCAGCGAGATGCAGGCGAAGTATCCGGATCTCTTGGCTGATTTACCAACAGCTGATACGGGTGTTTTATATCGCTTAGAGGGTTACCTCTTCCCAGCGACTTATGAATACCAAAGTGAAACAACTGTAAGGCAGTTAGCAGAGCAAATGTTAGCAGCAATGGATGCGAATTTGAGAACGTATTATCCAACTATCGCTGAAAAGGGATTGACAGTTAATCAAGTGTTGACTTTGGCCTCTCTTGTTGAGAAAGAAGGGTCAACAGATGAGGATCGTCAGAAAATTGCGAGTGTCTTCTTCAACCGTATCCAGTGGGGAATGCCACTCCAGTCCAATATTGCCGTCCTTTATGCTGAGGGCAAGTTAGGAGAGAAAATCACTCTGGCAGAAGATGCTTCGATTAACACACAGATTGATTCTCCTTACAATGTGTATACGAGACTTGGCTATATGCCTGGTCCTGTTAATAGCCCGAGCTTATCAGCTATCAAGGCAACCATTGAACCTGCACAAACAGATTATGTCTATTTTGTGGCAGATGTGACGACAGGTCAAGTTTACTTTGCAAGGACTCTAGAAGAGCACGAAGTAAATGTTCAAACCTATGTGAATAGTAAAATTGAGTCGTCTACAACAACCCAGTAAGATGAAACAAAATGATGTGCTTGTCGCATTATTTTGTTTTCTCATGAATGCTTAAAATTTTTTTAGAAAAGAGATTAAAACGAAAAATGGCAGAAAAAACCTTTCCAATGACCTTGGCTGAAAAGCAGGAGTTAGAAAAAGAATTAGAAGAATTAAAATTGGTTCGTCGTCCTGAAATCGTAGAACGCATTAAAATTGCACGTTCTTATGGGGACTTGTCTGAAAACAGTGAGTATGAGGCGGCAAAAGATGAACAAGCTTTTGTTGAGGGGCAGATTTCAACGATTGAACACCAGATTCGCTACGCAGAAATTGTGGATAGCGATGCAGTTGCAGCAGACGAAGTTGCAATCGGAAAGACCGTAACCATCCAAGAAGTAGGAGAGCAAGATTTGGAAGTCTACACGATTGTTGGTGCAGCATCTGCGGATGTTTTTGCAGGTAAAATTTCTAATGAAAGCCCTATGGGCAATGCTCTAATTGGCAATAAGGTTGGCGCGATTGTTACCATTCCGACGCCAGCTGGAAGTTACGATGTTAAGATTATTAAGGTAGAAAAGGCTAAATAGCTTATCTTGTTTTAGCCTAGTATCAATCAAAACCTAGCTTACTCCTCAGGCTCTTATTATAAGATCGGGGGAAGCTAGGTTTTGTGCTATAACCAGTTTAGCAACTTTCGCAATAGAAGCTTAATTCACAGAATTGGGGTTAAAAAACGTGTCCTGGCACGCAATGGGTAAAGGCATGCGGTTACCTCAAGGTTCTATTGACGACTGTTTCAACGTTAACTCCCATATAGAAATCAGTTCATAAAACAGCTTCAGACACTTAGAGGTCTGAAGCTGTTTTAATGGTTACATCAGTTTTAGCGAGAACGTTGTTTGCCAGCGTTACGTTTTTTCTTAGAAGTGCCAGGCAAGATGGCTTGGTTAACAGGTGCTTGCGGTGTGACGTCTTTCTTGTAAGTGGACGTATTAGTCGGTCTTGCTTTTGGAGGATTTTTGGCGAAATCTTCTGCGATTTTACGTTTGTGGTAAGGGCGAACAAAGAAATTGATGATGAGTTGTTGAAGGACCTGAATCAATCCTCCGATAACCCAGTAAAGGGTTACTCCAGCAGGAGAAGTCAATGAGAAGAAGGTGATCAAGATGGGACTCATGTACATCATGCTCTTCATCTGTTCGCGTTGTTGAGGGTCAACTGCCTGCATGGATAGGTAGGACTGGAGGAAATAGAGAACGCCAACAATAGCGGTTAAAATGAGTGACGGCTTACCAAGGTTGATGCCTAGGAAGGTCGCTTCTGAAATACCAGTGGTATAGCGCGCCGCGTAAAAGATGGCCGTAAAGAATGGCATTTGAATCAGAAGCGGTAAGCAACCTGCACCGCCAAGCATGGACACACCATTTTCTTTTTGGACAGCCATCAGTTCTCGTTGGACCATCATTTGCTCTTGTGGGTCTTTGGCGGTTTTGAGGCGTTCTTGGATAGGGTCAAGAATTGCTTTGAGATGTTCACGACGAACAGCCTGTTCGCTAGCCTTCCATGCCTGATAGAGACCGAGGGGGAAAATCAAGAGGCGGACAACCAAAGTAGTCAAGATGATACCAATACCATAACCGAACCCTTGGTCTTTAGCGAAATAGGTAATCAGCTGGCCCATCGGTTTTACCAGAAGATTGTAAACCCAACCTTCTCCTGTTGGGACACCGTTTTTTGTGGCGACACAGCCAGCTAGAAAGAAGCTAGCCAAGACTGTTAAGGCTAGTAAGCGCAAGATTTGTTTCTTTTTCACGATATGTTTTCCTTTTTTGAAGTAATACCTTTCTATTCTACATTTTTTTAGAAGAATAGACAAGTTTTATCCTCCATCACTTGACTTTAAAATCCTTAAAATCATCAAATGAGGTTAAGGTCACATCAAGGTAGGTTACTTTAGCGAAGCGGCTTGGTCCCTGACGAATATCATGGATAAACTGAGCCATTTTATCGGCATTATCAGACTGAGCGAGGATGGTTACGGTGCCATCGTCATTGTTCCAGACACGCCCATAGATATCGCCTAGTTCGACAGCGCGTGCCATCACTGCCCAGCGAAACCCGACGCCCTGTACTCTGCCGGAAGCTGTCATTTTAACCTTTTTCATAGAAATCCCCTTCCATCATATGGTATAATAGTCTTATGGAAATTATAACATCTAAAGCCAATTCTGTAATCAAAAAAACCAGAAAACTTCACCAGAAAAAGCATCGAGTGGATTCTTACTTGATTGAAGGCTGGCATCTTTTTGAAGAGGCTGTGGCTGCTGGAGCCAGGATGCGTCGGATTTTTGTGACAGAAAAGTTTGCATCACGGGTCGCACACTATCCTCAGGCCATTCAGGTAACAGATGAGATTTTAAAAGACTTAGCAGAAAGTCCGTCCCCTCAAGGAATAGTGGTAGAGGTCGAAAGGACTGTTAATCCCTTGCCAAAGGTTTTAGCTGGTCGATTCTTAGTTTTGGAAGATGTTCAAGATCCTGGTAATGTGGGAACTTTGATTCGGACGGCGGATGCTGCCGGCTATTCTGGTGTGATTGTTTCAGAGAAAACGGCAGATAGTTACAATTTAAAAACCTTGCGGTCAATGCAGGGTAGCCATTTTCACCTCCCTATTTACCGGTTGCCTATGCAGGATTTCCTGACTAAGGTACGCCAGCAGGGATTTCCCTTGATAGCAACGACGCTGTCTCAGGCCTCTATTGACTACAGAACATTGCCAAAGTTGTCAGATTTTGCCTTGGTTGTGGGAAATGAGGGACAAGGGATCAGTCAGGAAGTGGCAAATGCAGCAACTCATCTCGCCCATATTACGATGCCAGGTCAGGCAGAGAGTCTCAATGTCGCTGTCGCAGCAGGTATTGTCATCTTTAGCCTGCTTTAAGCTAAGTCTGGTATGATAAAGAGAGCCTGAAAGGAGGATCTCGTATGGATTATTGGAAAGATCAGGAATATATGGCCTATGTTGGCCAATTAATCGATAACCCTAGGGTCAAGCGGATGGAGGCTATTGTTCATCACCATCATTCTACGCGCTTGCAACATTCGATCAATGTGAGCTACACCAGTTATAAGATTGCTAAAAAATTAGGTTGGGATGCCAAGGCAACGGCTAGGGGAGGGCTCTTGCATGATATGTTCTACTATGATTGGCGAAACACTAAGTTTAATAAAAGTCACGCTTGGGTTCATCCAAGAATTGCCTTGCGTAATGCCCGTAAGGTGACAGATATTAATAAAAAAGAGGAAGATATCATTGTGAAGCACATGTGGGGAGCGACGCTGGCACCACCGCGTTACAAGGAGAGCTACATCGTGACAGCGGTAGATAAGTATTGGGCTGTTAAAGAAGCCCTTACGCCGTTTAGGGAGGCTGTTAAGTCACGAAGACGCCAGCTGTTTCACCGCAAGATGTTAAAACGCTAAAGGAGAAAAAAGAACAAATGAACAATACCATCATTCAAACACAAACAGGGCTTTCCCAGTTCTACGCTAAGGTATATGGCTTTGTGGCCATGGGAATCGGGCTATCAGCGGTCGTTAGTGGCCTGATGTTAACGGTCTTTCAGCAACACCTCATTAATGTGTTAGTGGGATCGCCCATGGTTTTATACCTGATTATCTTTGGGGAGTTAGGCTTGGTGCTCTTTGCTTCACGTGCTGCGGCTAGAAATACACCGATGGCCTTGCCTTTATTTCTTATTTATTCAGCGGTTAATGGGTATACTTTGAGTTTTGTCATTGCGCGCTACACACAAACGACCGTTTTGCAGGCTTTTGTGAGCGCGGCGGTCATGTTTGCAGTCATGGCTGTGATTGGTCTAGTGACTAAGAAAGATTTATCAGCGGTTGGCAAATTCTGCTTGGCAGCCCTCCTCGGGGTGATTATTGCTTCTGTTGTGAACATGTTTATCGGCAGTGGCACCATGTCCTTTATCGTCTCTCTAGCGTCTGTCCTGATTTTTGCAGGTTTGATTGCTTGGGATAACCAACAGATGCGTTTGGTTTACGAGGAATTAAATGGTCAGGTACCGATGGGATGGATCGTGTCCTTGGCTCTTAATCTCTACCTTGACTTCATCAATCTCTTTATCCACTTGCTCAATATTTTTGCTCGTAGGGATTAGGAGCAACCTAGATGGATTTTCCCCTAAGTATATCTACAGTTATAGATTGTCAACGTCAGCGTCAATTCTTGAGGTATCTTCTTCTTAGAAATAGTTTTCTTTGGTTCGTTGTTGTTTTAATAATGCTCTGCCTTCTGATCATAGCTGCACTGGCCTCGCCTGAAAAACGGCTGTTGAGCCTTGTCTTGGCCACGCTGTTTCCGCTACTTGTCTTCTTGACAGGTGAGCTGATGATTTGGCAAAGGAGTAGACTGTTGCAGGATTTCAAGCAAGAATTTTATTTTACTGAAAAAGGGGTTGAAGTCCGGACTATCAGTGGAATTCAAAGGGTCTGTTATGCCAATATTTTCAGAATCTATGAAACTAAGAAAGATATTTACCTCATGCTAAGCAAGCAGAGTGGCTGGGTTCTAAAGAAGAGCGATTGTCCTGAAAGGGTTTTGGCGTTAATTCAGGATCAGATGGCGCGTGACAAGTAACTAGAGAACTGGCGAGTTGGCTTTTTGAAGAAGGTCAACTCGCCTTTCTTTTATGGGCAAAGAGGTTTCAGTTTTAAAGCAACAAGAATTTTGGTAAAATGAAAGGTAAAATACAAGAGTATGACGACTAAATCATACTGACAAGGAGCACACGATGAAGAGACCATTTATCACTCTACAGCAAGCACAAGGATTGGCCGAGAAATTTCCAACACCTGTCCATCTCTATGATGAAAAGGGGATTCGTGAGAAGGCCAGGGCCCTCAATCAGGCTTTTTCCTGGAATAAAGGATTTAAGGAGTATTTTGCGGTTAAGGCAACACCGACGCCAGCTATCTTGAAAATTTTCCAAGAAGAGGGCTGTGGTGTCGATTGCTCTAGCTATGTGGAGCTTTTGATGAGCCAAAAGTTAGGTTTTGCTGGTCACGAAATCATGTTCTCCTCCAACAATACTCCTACTGAAGAGTATCGATTGGCAGCCGAATTAGGGGGAATTATCAATTTAGATGCTTATGAAGACTTGGCCTTTGTCAAAGCAGCATTGGATGGGCAATTGCCCCAAGTCATGTCCTGTCGCTATAACCCAGGGGGAGTATTCGCTATGGGGACAGACATCATGGACCATCCTGAAGAATCCAAGTTTGGGATGACCAAGGACCAACTGATTCAGGCCTTTAAAGAGATGAAAGATTTGGGGGTTCAAGAGTTTGGGATCCATTCCTTCCTTGCGTCTAACACGGTGACGAATGATTACTACCCTGCCCTAGCCAAACAACTCTTTGAGTTAGCTGTCGAAGTTGTGGCAGAAACAGGAGTTAACTTAACCTTCATCAATCTTTCTGGCGGTGTGGGCGTTGACTACAAACCTGAACAAACTCCTAACGATATTTTGGTCATCGGTGAGGGAGTTCGTAAGGTTTACGAGGAGATCTTGGTCCCAGCTGGTCTGGGGGAAGTGCGACTGTGTACTGAATTGGGACGCTTTATGACCGGACCTCACGGGCATATTCTCACCGAAGTGATTCATCGCAAAGACACCTACCGCACCTATGTTGGTGTGGATGCTTGCGCGGTCAATTTAATGCGCCCGGCTTTTTATGGGGCCTATCACCATATCACTAATCTATCCAATCCAGAGGGCAATATAGAGACAGTGGATGTGGTTGGTTCCCTCTGTGAGAACAATGATAAATTTGCGGTTAATCGTGAGTTGCCAGAAGCACGTATTGGAGACCTCTTAGTCATCCATGACACAGGGGCACACGGTTTTGCCATGGGTTATCAGTATAATGCTAAGTTGAGATCTGCCGAGGTTCTTTTGCAGGAAGATGGTAGTGCACGATTGATTCGTCGCGCGGAGACGCCTGAGGACTATCTGGCAACTGTTTATGGCTTTGATTTTGAGGCATAAAGGAGAATAGGTCATGAGTCAGTTGTTATCTTCCGCTAAAATTGCTGGTTTAGAGCTTAAAAATCGATTGGTAATGGCACCAATGTGTATGTATGAAGTCCATCGGCAAGATGGTCTTGTGACCCCCTTTCATAAGGTACACTACGGGGCGCGTGCTTTGGGGAATGTCGGCTTGATTATTCTCGAGGCGACTGCAGTCAGTCCAGAAGGTCGTATCACTAATCGTGATTTAGGGATATGGAATGACGCGCATACTAGCGGTTTGAAAGATTTAGTCGCTGACCTTCATCGTTTTGGTAGCAAGGTTGGTATTCAGCTGGCCCATGCTGGTCGCAAGGCTGAGGGTGTAGACCTGCCTCTGGCACCGTCGGCTCTGCCCTTCAGTAAAGCTTATGCTTGTCCGAAAGAGATGACCATCGAAGATATCCAAAAGGTCCAGGCCCAATTTGTAGCTGCGGCTCGACGTGCTCAATTAGCGGGATTTGATATGGTTGAACTCCATGCAGCTCACGGTTATTTGATCAATCAATTCTTATCTCCGTTGACCAATGACCGCAAGGACCGATATGGTGGTAATCTAAAAAATCGGTTTCGCTTTTTAAAGGAGTTGCTTGAGAGCACCAAAGAGGTCTTTGAAGGGGCGATTTGGGTTCGTCTGTCCGTGAGAGCCTACGCCCCAGGTGAAAATCGTTTAGAGGATTGGATTCAGGTGAGCCAATGGTTAGAGGAACTGGGGGTATCTTGTATCGATATATCAACAGGTGGCGTTGTGGACACAAAACCAGACATTCCTCTGGTGCCAGGCTACCAAGTGCCTTATGCGTCGGCTATCAAAGAGAAGTTAACAGGCGAGACAGCAGTTGCTGTGGTGGGACTCTTGGACAATCCAGGATTGTGTGAATATCTCTTGCAGAGCCAGCAGGCTGATTTAATTTTGCAAGGCAGAGCCCTTTTACGCCAAGCTAACTGGCTAGCAGATGCTGCGAAAGTTCTTGGAGATAGGGATTACCAGCCTTATAATTCTTCCTATGCTAGGGGGCAGCTTTAGGCAAGTGCGACGCTAGAGGAGACAAAGTGCTTGACCTGAGATTAAGGTAGACTGGCTGGAAAAAAGGTTTTCCAAATCAAAATGCTGTTTTTAACTTTCAAAATCCTGTCATTTTTGGTATAATACAAGGGATTAAAACTTAGGAGTAGATAAACATGAGTACTGGTTTATGGATTTTAATAGTTATTCTTGCTTTTGGTGGTGGGATGTTCTTGGGTGCGTTCTTGTTGCGTAAGCAAGTGGAAAAAGACATGTTGGAACACCCGCGTTTAAATGTAGATGCCGTGCGTGCGATGATGGGCTCTATGGGGCAAAAACCTAATGAGGCCAAGGTACAGCAGGTTTATCGCCAAATTAAAAATGCTCAAAAAGAAGCCGTTAAGAAAAAATAGAGATAAACAGGGACTGGGTTTTGCCCAGTCTCTTTTGGAGATAAGAGATGGACAATAGACCCATAGGCTTTTTAGACTCAGGTGTAGGTGGCTTGACAGTGGTTCGGGAATGTTTGCGCCAACTCCCCCATGAGCGGGTTGTTTTTGTGGGAGACCAGGCCAGAGCGCCTTATGGTCCAAGGACAGCTGAACAGATTAGGGAATATACTTGGCAGATGGTTAATTTTCTCTTGACCAAGGATGTCAAGATGATTGTCTTGGCCTGTAACACAGCGACGTCTGTTGTTTGGGAAGAGGTTAAGGCGGCCTTGCCGATCCCTGTGTTGGGGGTTATTTTACCAGGAGCATCTGCTGCGATTAAGTCGACCCAGACAGGCCATGTCGGGGTTATCGGGACGCAGATGACGGTCTGCTCGGATATTTACAGGCAGAAAATTCAGAGCTTATCCCCTGAAACAGAAGTGGTCAGCCTAGCCTGTCCGAAGTTTGTTCCTTTGGTGGAGTCAAACGAGATGACATCAAGCCTGGCTAAGAAGGTTGTTTATGAGACGCTCAAGCCCTTGAAAGGCAAGGTTGATACTCTGGTTTTGGGATGCACCCATTATCCATTGTTAAGGCCTATTATTCAACACGCTATGGGACCAGAGGTTAAGTTGATTGATAGCGGAGCAGAGACAGCGCGTGATATCTCGGTCTTGCTGAATTATTTTGAAATCAATCATGACCGAAACCAGTCTTCAGGGGAACATCAATTTTACACGACAGCCAGTCCAGAAGCCTTCAAAATCATTGCAGAAGACTGGCTGGATAGACAAATTCAAGTGGAGCAGATTAGACTATGACAGAAAAAATTTACGAATACAAAGACGACCAAGATTGGTATGTGGCTAAGTTAGACGGCTTTCCGTACATTTCTTCTTTTTCAGGTGATGAGGTGTTCGACATGATCCGAAGGGATTTGACGGATATTTTGGACTGTGATTATGAAAATCCAGATCAGGGCTTTCAGGTTCATGTGATCCGCTATTCCTCTTCTTTTAAGTTGATCAAATTTGTTTTGGATAGCTTTAATGATGCCCATGGCCGTCATTTTCAAGTCAGCCAGCATAGAGGTGCTACTTTAGTGACAGAAGGTGAGCAATTGAGATTAGTTCATTTACCAAAGGAAGGTCTTCCTTTGAAGGAGTTTATGGGACAGACCGAGCAATTCGGTGATACTATCCTAATTGCTACCCGTAATGAAGGGAAGACCAATGAGTTTCGAGCCTTCTTTCAGAAGCTAGGCTACGGTGTGGAAAACTTAAATGCCTACCCAGACCTGCCAGAGGTCGAAGAAACAGGAACGACTTTTGAAGAAAACGCTCGACTGAAGGCGGAAACGATTGCCCAATTGACAGGAAAAATTGTCTTGGCAGATGATTCAGGCCTAAAGGTGGATGCCTTGGGTGGGCTACCAGGTGTCTGGTCTGCTAGATTTTCCGGACCTGGTGCAACGGATGAGCGAAACAATCAAAAGCTGTTGCATGAGCTATCCGTTGTCTTTGACCAAGAAGCACGTTCAGCCCAGTTCCACTGCACCTTAGTTCTTGCTAAACCAGGTAAGGAAAGCTTGGTTGTTGAAGCGGATTGGCCTGGTTTTATCGCCTATGATATGAAAGGCGAGCATGGCTTTGGTTATGATCCACTCTTTATCGTGGCAGATACAGGGCGTAGGGCGGCTGAATTAAACACCGAAGAAAAAAATAGTCAATCCCATCGCGCCTTGGCCTTGAAGAAACTTTTGGAGGTCTTTCCAACATGGTAAGTCGTATTGTTGTGCTTAGTGATTCCCACGGTGATCGCACCATTGTTCAGGAGATCAAACAGCGCTACCAAGGACAAGTAGCGGCTATTTTTCACAATGGTGATTCCGAACTAGAAGCGAGCGATAGCCTTTGGGATGGCATTCATGTAGTCAAAGGCAATTGTGATTGGTCTGATTTTCCAGAACGGTTGCTAACCTCCATTGATGGTGTGAAAATTGCTCAGACCCACGGGCATCTTCAGGGAATTAATTTTGGCTGGAGTCGATTAGATTACTGGGCAGAAGAGGTGGCAGCAGACCTTTGCCTTTATGGACATCTTCACGTCCCTGCTGCTGAGGTTAGGGGCAACTGTCTCTTTTTCAATCCTGGCTCTATCAGTCAGCCTAGAGGGATGGTGAAAGAATGCCTCTATGCTAGGATTGATATTTATCCAGATCGCTATGAAATTGCCTATTTGAACCGTGAACATACCGTCTATACCCCACTAACAAGGACAATAAACCGATGATTCATCCACTTTTTAAAGAATTTTTACGATCCCACGAAGAAACGTTTTTAACGCCAGCGGAAAATTTAGCCGTTCTCATTGATACCCATAATATGGACCATGCCAAGCTTTTGTTGTCGCATATGACCTATTCCCGTGTTCCCGTGGTAACTCAGGAGGGAAAATTTGTTGGGACCATTGGCTTGACAGAGATTATTCGCTATCAGGTAGAACATGGTTTGACAGAAGAGCAACTCAATCGGGATATCTGCAGTATCGTAAAGACAGATGTCCGTTATGTCAGTGATTTTTACAGCTTGACGCAAGTGATGAGTGAGTTGATTGAACAGTCCTTCTTGCCAGTGGTTGATAAGGATGGTTACTTCAAAGGGATTATCACTCGGAAAGCGATTTTGAAGGCTATTAATAGCCTCTTGCATCATTTTGGTCAATCGCATGAGATTGAGGAAAAAGATGACAGTCATTGATGATTTTCTAAAGCATAAGCGCTTGTCAGCTAATTCCCTGTCAGCTTATCGCTATGATTTAGAGCAGTTTCGACAGGTAGTGGCTGGCGATATTGATATTACTACCCTAGCCCAGTATCAACAGTTTCTGAGAAACTTAAAGCCTAGTGCGCAAAAGCGTAAGATATCAGCAGTCAATCAATTCCTCTATTATCTCTATGATTCTGGACATTTAAAAACCTACCACAGGTTATCAGGTTTATCGCAGCCGATCTTAGAGGAGAAAGCGCTAGTAGAGCAACTTGATTTTTCGCAACTATGGTTGGAGACCCCTTACCAGAAGGGGCAGGTGTTGGCTTTATTGATTTTGACCTTGGGCTTATTGCCGAGTGAGATCTTGGCTCTGGAAGCTAAAGATTTGAATCTGGAGTACGGTGTTTTGGCCATTACAAAGGCAGAGCATAAGCGTGTGCTGAAGGTGCCAGACTCTCTCTTCCCTTATTTAGAAGGCCTGAATCCGGAAGGGTTTCTATTTGGGAAAGGCTCAAAACCATACTCGCGGCAATGGTTTTTCACTCGCTTCCGTGAATTTATGTCAAGTGTAGGTTATGGAGAGGTGACTGCCCAAAAATTAAGAGAGCAGTATATTGTGCGGCAAGTAGCTTCCGGAGAGTCTCTGACGGATATTGCTAAGGCATTGGGGCTTAAGACGGTGGCTAGTCTGGCAAAATACCAGTCCATCTAAAAAATAAGCAGTTAACTGCGGCAAAGCGGAGACGCTTGGTAAGAAGAAATGGATATAAAGATTAAAGATTTTGAGGGTCCATTGGACCTCCTCCTCCATCTGGTCTCCAAATATCAGGTGGATATCTACGATGTACCAATTACTGAGGTTATTGAACAATATTTGGCCTATATTGCGACCCTACAGGCGATGCGCTTAGAGGTGGCTGGTGACTATATGCTCATGGCTAGTCAATTGATGTTGATTAAGAGCCGAAAGTTGCTGCCCAAGGTGGTGGCGGAGCAGGAGGTCAACGATGATCCTGAGTTGGACTTGCTCAACCAGCTGGAAGAATACCGTAAGTTTAAACTGTTAAGTCAAAAATTATCAGAGCAACACGACTTGCGAGCCCAGCATTTTTCAAAACCAAGACAGGAGTTGATTTTTGAAGAGGTTAGCCTGAAGCGAGATAAGACTAGCATTGACCTTTTCTTAGCTTTTTCTCAGATTATGGCGCAAAAAAAGGAAAGTTTTAAGCAAAATCATGCGACCATTGAAGCTGATGATTATAAAATTGAGGATATGATGGCCTATATTGAAAGGCAGTTTTCAGATACTCGGACGCTCTGTTTACAGCAGTTGTTTCAAGCTAGCCAGTCCATGAGTGAGTTGATCACGATGTTCTTAGCGACCTTGGAATTGGTTAAAATTCAAGTGTTGACGGTCGTTCAAGAGGAAAATTTTAGTCAGATTTATTTGCAAAAGGAGACATATGAGCCGACTAGCTGAAATTGAAGCCTTGCTCTTTGTAGCGGGAGAAGAAGGACTGAGCTTGCGCCAGATGGCAGAAGTGTTAGAATTACCAGCTACAGGTCTTACCCAATCATTGGAAAGGTTAATCGAGAAATACGATAAGGACACAGAATCGTCCTTAATGGTGCTCCAATCCTCTAACAGATACCGTTTGGTGACTAAGGAAGAGCATGCGGAACTTCTGCAGCGCTACTCCAGAACACCTATTAATCAGAGTATGTCTCGTGCTCTCTTAGAAACCCTGTCTATCGTAGCTTACAAACAACCGATAACCAGACTTGAGGTGGATGAGATTCGTGGCGTCAATTCTAGCGCAGCCATGGCTAAGCTCGTGACCTTTGAGTTGATCGAAGCAATTGGACACAAGGAAGTCATCGGTCGTCCAAGGCTTTATGCGACAACACCAGGCTTCTTAGATTTTATCGGAATCAATAGTCTAGAAGAATTGCCGGAAGTGACAGATTTGGATCTAACTCAGGAAGAAAGCCAACTGTTTGGTGGGCAGGCGCTCCTGTCAGATGAGGAGTAACTGGGTTGCTACCGTCTTTAGAAAATAGAAATAAAGGGAAAAACATGCGTATCAATAAATTTATTGCCCATGCTGGAGTGGCCAGTCGTCGTAAGGCAGAAGAGCTGATTAAACAGGGATTAGTGACAGTGAATGGACAAGTGGTTCGTGAGCTAGCCACTACCATTAAATCAGGAGATCTTGTTGAAGTAGAGGGCATTCCTGTCTATAACGAGGAAAAAGTTTACTACTTGCTGAATAAACCTCGAGGGGTGATTTCCTCTGTATCAGACGATAAGGGACGTAAGACGGTTATTGATCTTCTGCCTCAGGTCAAGGAGCGGATTTACCCAGTTGGCCGTTTAGACTGGGATACATCTGGTGTGCTTATTTTGACCAATGATGGGGATTTTACAGATGAGATGATCCATCCAAGAAACGAGATTGACAAGGTCTACATTGCCCGGGTAAAGGGGATTGCTACCAAGGAGATTCTGCGTCCCTTGACGCGTGGCGTGGTGATTGATGGGAAAAAGACCAAGCCAGCGGTCTATGATATTTTAAAAGTTGATCCAGCTAAGGGGCGTTCAATAGTCCAGTTAACCATTCATGAGGGCCGTAACCATCAGGTGAAAAAGATGTTTGAGGCAGTAGGGCTTCTGGTGGACAAGCTTTCTAGAACTCAGTTTGGAAATTTGGATTTGACAGGGCTTCGTCCCGGTGAATCTCGCCGGCTCAATAAGAAAGAGGTTTCCAGACTTCATGAGTTAGCCGTTCGCAAAAGGAAATGAAAAAAGGATTAATTGCGCTGGTTCGTTTGTATCAGCGGTACTTGTCGCCACTAAGTCCACCGACTTGCCGCTTTCAACCAACTTGCTCCAACTACATGATCGAGGCAATTGAAAAGCATGGCTACAAGGGTGTTTTGATGGGAGTTGCCCGTATTTTACGGTGCCATCCCCTTAGTCACGTTGGGGACGATCCTGTTCCAGACACCTTTCGGTTGCGGCGTCAACCAGCTAAGAAGCACCTGAGCTTGACGGATAAGGACAGCGATTTTAGCGAGTCTGATAGGCTCAAATAATTATCTTGCAGTCCTTATGCTATCAAACAGTTATGGTTTTAAAACGACTTGTAAACCACTAGCCCATGTTTTTCAGAAAGCTCTCAGAAATAGCAAGAAAACAATCAAAAAACAGTCAAAACCCTTGACATTGGTAGCCAGAATGGTATACTAGACTAGAAATTGATTGGCTTACATCAAACCTGTTGTGATTTAAGTTAACCAATAGCAGACTACGCCAGTTGCTGAGCTTGACTCCGGCTGGCGTTGTTTTTATCTAAGGAGAAAGAAATGGCTCGTAATCATATTGTCCTCTTTGAACCACAAATTCCTCAGAACACGGGAAACATAGCCCGTACCTGCGCAGCAACCAATAGCCCTTTGCATATCATTCGTCCGATGGGGTTCCCGATTGATGATCGCAAGATGAAGCGGGCGGGTTTGGATTATTGGGATAAGTTGGATCTTTATTTTTATGATTCTTTAGACGATTTTTTAGAAACATGTTCTGGGCAGTTGCACTTGATTTCTAAGTTTGCTAACAAGGTCTATGCCCAAGAAACTTTTGCAGACGGCAAGGACCATTACTTTATTTTCGGAAGAGAAGACAAGGGGCTTCCTGAAGAGTTTATGCGTGCCCATCCTGAAAAGGCCTTGAGGATTCCCATGAACGATGCTCATGTCAGGAGCCTCAATGTCTCCAATACCGTCTGCATGATTGTTTACGAAGCCTTGAGGCAACAGGGATTTGCTGGACTGGAATTGACACACACCTATGAAGGGGATAAACTGAAATAAATAAACATGGGCCGAGCAGGCAATAAAAGCTTGCTCGGTCCATGTTTATGTTAGGAGTGTTTGAAGAAGTGACTATTCATCTAAAATCAGAAACGAACTTGCTGAATCCTTGTTTGTTGACGATGGTTTTTAAAACTGAACAATCTAATCCTTGTACTACTTCTTGCAGCTTGTCAATGACATCGTCAAGTGCCTTAAAGGCCTTATTTTTAAACCCACGTTTACGAATATCAGCCCAGACTTGTTCAATAGGATTCATCTCAGGCGTATAAGGAGAGGAAGGGGCTTAAAGCCAATATTGGCAGGCATCTCTAGCGTACTTGTTCTGTGTCATACAGTTTTATAATGCGTAAACGATAATCTTTTTAGGAGGTTTCAGATACTTGCTTGAGAAACGCAGTTATCCAATCGGTGTTATAACCACCAGCGATCAGCAAGAAGGATTCTTCTGTATGGCGTCAACTGCTACCGCATCCTTATCTAAAATCTCTGCTAAAAATTCGTGCGACAGATGAATTGGTCGTTGGATCATTTCCCCTCCAAATATACGGAACTGTCGATTCATTTTCCCTTATTTTTAGCTAATCTTCTAGTAGTTTAACAAAAAATCCAAAAACTCCTCAAAACTGTGGCTCTGCAAAAGACTTATCCGTGGCAACTGATAGGGATCAGACAATTCTGATGAGGGAATGCCTGTTTGACCAGTGAAGAGCAAATCTGTCTTTAAAGACTGAGCAACAGACAGGGTGTCTGCATTGTGATTGCCATAAGGGGTGGCAATGGAGGTGATGTCCTGTTTCAGGAGGTCTTCAAGTTTATTTTTAGCTGTTAGAAGCTCCTGATCTTGTTCTGACAAGCTTAACTGGCTGAGGTGTGGATGAGTCTTGCTATGGTTTTGAATGGCAAACCCTGCTTGTTCAAGTTCTAAGAGCTGAGAACTGGTCAAGTACTTGGGCTGGTCAATCCAGTCCTCCATTTCAGGCGTGGCGGACACTCAGTTTGAGGCTATCATTGGCTATGAGTTGATTGTGGCGGAAAATGGCAGAGCAGATCAGGCGGATTTGGACAGCCTACAGACTGCCCTGACCAGTTCAGCAGTGGCGGGCAGCCTAGCTCTTGCTTACCACAGCCTGACCGAGAAGGTCAGCGGGACAGACTCAGACCAAACCATCAGCCTTTTGATCGCAGATGGTCAGGCACAAGCTGCGGCAGGTTGACATGCTGGAAGCCCTCAAATCAGTTGACTAAGTCGTTGGTTGAAAAGCGGCCTGCTCACAGAGTGTTGGCAATCAGAAATTGAAGTCTAAAAAACAGAAGTCCGATAAAGAGGCTTCTGTTTTTTGATATAGAAAATAAGGTTTGTCCAGCGCCAGCTATTTTTCCAAAAAAGAATCAGACTAAGGGGTCTGCCGACCCAGGACCATCTTGCTGACCACCCGGCTATGGGGATTGGCAAACTCCTTGTCCAGATAGGCCTGGTAGGCCCCAGGCGTCAGGATACCACTATTGGTCACGATATCCAGTCCAGCGTCCGCCACGACCCGGTCCACCAGCTGAACGCAGTTGGTGGTCATGACAAAGTAGGTCTTAAAAGTTCCCTGCCTAAACTTATAGGCACGCGCCCCATAGTGCGCCACCATGCCTCCCAGATAGGAGGCTTTTTGCTTGTCGCTTTTTAGGGCAAATGGCTGAGCTTCTGACAGGAGTTGGGTCAGGTTAGCCTTGACTTTGGCCTTCTCCTCGGGCGTCAAGACCAGACCGTAGCCAAAGACAGCCCGCCAATCATCCGCCTTAAGGCTGGCTTGATAGTTCTCGGCTGGCATGGTCATGAGGACCCCATCACCGACAGCCTCAAAGAGCTTGGTGCTGTCCACATCGTGGTTGCCGTAGCTGTAACTGATTCCGTCAAAGACAAGGTCCACATGGCCCATCATTTCAAAACCCCGTCTGGCTGTATGGATCCAGATTTCCAGATCAGGAGCCTGGGTCTTGTCTCCTAAAAAGAGGGCCTGGCTTCTCTCCTTGTTGAGGTAGCTGTTGACCTTATTGAGGGCAGAGACAGGGATAAAGCCTGTCAGAATGATGGGCAGACCGATTCGCTTACGGCGAACCTTGAGCGACACCTTGCCAAGGTCGAACTCCACCCCATCCCTCAAGTTGGTCAGCCCAAGAAAAAGAAGGTAGAGGCCCAAGAACCAGTACAAGGTGGGCAGGTAGTCTTGGGCATAGAAGAGGACGAGACCAGCAAACACCACATGGACCAGCCCATCAATCAGGGCCAGGTAGCGACCAGGTAAGCCATTGGCAAAGGCCAGGCCGCTATGGATGAGGAGGAAAGTCCCTAGGATGCCCTGATAGAGACCTATGGCCAAGCCCAAAAGTCCTGCTGGCAAGAGGGGTGTGCTGAGAAAGAGCAGGCCAATTCCCAGATGGAGCAAAAGTCGCCCCAGAGACCAGCTGGCTTTCTGACCCAATAAACGCAGGCCAGCCAGCACTCCCTGCCCCAAAATCAAGAGACCCGCCATTTGAAAAATGACCATGGAAAACCGGGTCTGAAAGTGGAGAAAACCTAGCCCTAGGCCCATCAAGACCAGGCCGGTCATGTAGTAAATCCTAGACGTCCATTTTTTAGTTGGCATCTGTCACCTCCCGGTCCATCAGGACCTCATAGTGTTTATACAGACCAGCAAAGTTACCTCGATAGCTGGACTTCCAGGGCTTGTCTCGACCGCAGAAATGCAGGATGACCGTGTGCCGCATGACCCAGTCCAAATCCAGTTCACCGCCACTTTTGAGCTTGTAAAAGGGCAGGTAGCGGGTATCCAGATTGTAAATTTGGTCTGGAATTAGGGTAATCTGATGGCCGTAGAGGGCATTGAGGACATCCTGGTCAGGTAGGAAGAGGACGGGACCTTTTTCCTCGATATAGGCTATGATGGCCTCCCGTTTAACGGTTTTTCGAATGGCGGCCAGGTTCATGAGCAAGAGCCCTGAATTGACATAGCTGGTGGCCTCATAGTTGCCCAGACGGAGCTTGTTGACGGCTTCGTTGACTACCGAATCCTCGACGTGGCTGGCTGCTGCATACAGTTGCTCTCCCAGATCCATGTCATAGAGGGGAGCCAGGTCATTGATGCAGAGCATGTCCGCATCCAGGTAGAGGATTTTATCCAGGTCAGCTGGCAGGTACTCGTGGGCCAGGAGTCGGTAATAGATGGTTTCAGGGTAGCGGTCGGTGGTTGGGGCTGTTTCAAAGGCTTTTTCTCCGATAAGGATAGGGTGGTAGGTGGCACCCAAGCTCTGACAGAACTGGCTGATGGCCTCGTGGGCAGCCAGCCGAGTCTTTTGCAGGACATAGACCTGGACATCGCGACTGCTGCTGTTTTTAATCAGGGAATAAAGGGTAACTTGAAACTGACGAACGTAGCCGTCATCAATGGAAAAGAGGAGGTTCATGGGGTTCCTTTCAAATTTTTTTGATCAGTATAACAAAATAGGTGGAGGCTGGCAAGTTCTCGCTAGAAAAGCCAAAAACCCTCCGAACAGGGAGGGAAGGCTATCAGCGCCAGCTATTGACCCAAAAGAAAGGGGCTGGGGTGGACATTCTAGCGGTTGGGAAGTTTTGTGACCGTCCTTATTTGACCTGTTGACCTGTGAAGATGGCTTCCAGTTTGCGGAACCATTTGCTGCCCCGTTTTGGTACAGGTAGGAGTTGTTCGTAGAGGTCCAGCATGTTGAAGCAGCAACGGCCAGCGCTGAATTTTTCCTGCTCTAAATCAACCGTGTAAAAGCTGGCAAATTCCCACTGGGCGGTAGGGCCTGTAAATTTCCGGCGGCTCTTTCGTGATGAAGTAGCTCGGACCAAAAAGGCAACGGTCACGCCGTCAATGCCGATGGCGGGCTCTTTAATCAGCTCAAACTTGAGGTCAGGCCAGGTGTTGTACATGTTTTGCAAGAAGGCTTCTGCCTCGTCAATGCCTCGAATTAAATCCACAGCCCCGTCATCTTGGAGGACAAAATCCTCAGTATAAAATTCTCTGGCCATAGAGGCGTCACGTTTTTCCATGCCCTTGTAATAGCGTTCTGCCAGCCATAGGGCTTTTTCAGGTGTTAATTTTTCCATAATTGTTCCTCTTTCTAGTTTCTATAAGTTTCGTGTTGTGATGGTGAAGTTATTTGGCATCAGGGACCACCATAATCCGCTGGGCTCTGAAGGAGGATACCCAGAGGTCGTCTCCAACATAGAGAGCCGTTGTTCCGCCACCGAAGGCTCGAAATGTCGGTAAATCCAAGACCTCTGTTACTATCATAGTGTCAGGGTCCAGCTCCGCCACAGCTGTATCGGATGGCGACACCCCAATATCCGTTCCATTGGTCAAGAGGACCACGGTCAGAATATGGGTGTCCTGGCCCGTTACCAACAAGCTCCCATCGCTACTGTATCGGATGTTATCTGGCAAGAAGGAGACAGGGACAGTCACTGGCTTGGCCGTGTCATCGACCAGGCTAATCCTAGTGACGGTCTTATCCGAATAGCCATTGATAAAGGCCCATTTTTCATCAGGAGAGACGGCGATGCCGTTGTTGCCAGCCAATCGGGCCTGGGGCAGCTCCTGATAACCAGCCTCGGCGGTCCATTTATAGACAGTGCCGGTAGCTTTCCCAGCCAGAAAATCGGTGAAGGTGCCAGCATCAGTCTCTATCATGGGGATGGTCACCAGAAAACCATCTGACAAGGGAGCAACAGAATTGCCCACCATGCCATCAGGTGTCGGTACCGAGCCCTTCCAGCTAATCTGCGGCTTATCACCTGCTATGGACAAGTCAAACACCTCAACGGATTCTCGGCCGCCATGATTGACGGCATAGATTTCAAAGCTGGTGTCATCGAGCTGCTTCATGGCGATGCCGTGAGCGGAAAAGAGCTCAGGCTCTTTGATGGTTTCGTAGCCTGCCACAGGGGCAGCTGAGAAATCAATCTCAGCCTCCTCCCAGGTCATGGTCTTAGCATCAATCAGATAGAGACCGCCCTTTTCCCAGCTCTTGTCACCAAGGTTACCTGTCAGGACCCACTGGCTGTCGCCCAGCTGGACCATGTCTTCGGCATTATTGAGGCCTTGAATGGAGGCTAAGCCCTCGGGATCCTCAGTTTGGTGGCCTGTCGAATAGTAGAGGTAGCTGCCTCCAAACCCGATGGCAAGAAGGGCCATCAGGCTGAGGAGGGTCGCTAGTAGTCGTTTTCTAAATTTCTGTTTTGTCATTCTATCCTCGCTTAACTAGCCGTTTCTTACTGCTGGATAATATCCACGATCTGCTCCTGGGCTTCCTTGGCTTCAGGGATGGGGTAGATGGCATAGACGTGGTTCATCTTGTCAGCTTCAATATAGTTGTGGTCTATCCCTTGCTGGGTCAGGAGGTTATGGAGTTTTTGGTTGTCTGGCAGGAAAATCTCGTGGGTACCGACAAATATGGAAATCTTACCTAAACCGTCAAAGTCACCGTAAATGGGGCTGACATAGGTATTGTCCATGTTAGCTCTGCCATTGGCCCAAAGCTCACCATCCCGGTTAAGGCCCCAGGCCGACAACATGGGGTCAACTGCCTCGTAGTTTGCCACCTCTGGGTTGTCGGTCGCTACATCCAACCAAGGCGAGAGGAGGATGATGTCCTTTGGTTGCGGGAGCTCGTGGTCGCGGGCGTACATGACAAAGCCCAAGCTAAAGCCGCCACCGGCTGAGTCACCCATGAGGGTGATGTTGCGAGGGTTAGACGTTTGGGCTAGAACCTGCTTGTAGAGGGTCTCCATCTTGGGGAAGGCGTCCTCATAGGTGTAGGCAGGCGCCTTGGGGTAGATGGGGAAGACCACCTTGGCATCCAAGGCTTTCGAGAGGTTATCCAGGGCTGAAAAATGCTGAGGGGTCGGTTGTGCCACATAGGCACCACCGTGGATGTAAAAGAGCACCTTTTGGTTGGAGTCTTGTTTGTCGTTCCAGGTGAAGACCTGCATGCCGTCCACCGTGGTTTCCGTCACCTCTTGGGAAAGCTTGGGTTTGGCAAAAGGCTGGTCGCTGATGGCCTGCTGCTCAGCCAGAAAGGCTTCAAATTGGTCTTCTGGTTGCTCCTGTAGCCCCTTCTTGGTGCCGTTTAGCCAAAAGTAGCGTTCTACCACCCAGCTGGCTAAGGACCGTTGGTCGATGAGGCGGGCATAGCCCCATAGCAGAGCTGTGATGGTGAGCAGGATCAGGCCTGCTCGTTTCAGGTGTTTTTTCATGGTTTTTCTCCTTCTTGTGTTTTAGACTTTTTTAGTATAAACTATGAAGTAACTTTATAGTCAAGGAGAAAGTTCCATGAACAGCAAAGAATTTGTCGCCCGTAGTGGTCTTGCCATTTCTACCGTCCGTTATTATGAAAAAATTGGCCTCCTGCCAGCTCCTGTCCGTGGAGATAACAACTACCGTTCCTATGAAGACAGGCACCTCATCCTTGCCCGCTTTATCAAGGACATGACCCTAAGTGGTTTTTCCCTCAAGGACATCGGGGTCTTTTTAGAGGACTTGCGACAAAAACAAGACCTGACCGATGTGGCCAAGGCCAACCTCCGTGACCGCTTGGTGGAAATTGACCAGCAGATTGCGCAACTGGGTCAGCTCAAGACCTTCTTGTCTGCTTTACTCGAATCCCAGAGTGAATTAGTTTCTCAACTGGCAGAGTTACAGGATCAGTTGTAGGCTACTAGCGTTGAACGCTTGACGTCAGGGAAAACAAAAACAGCTGTTCTCAAGCTCAGGCTAGCTAAAGGAGCAGCTGTTTTATGATTGGTTAGAGAAGCCACATAAACACTATGGTTGGCTGATAAAGTCTAAAATCGTCTCATAAGCAGCCTGAGCTGCTCCTGTTTTATCGTATTTAAGGTTGGACAGGTAGCCATGGGCAGTTAAGCCGTAGGTTTCCTCGTCCGTGTGAAAGTAGGTATTGGTGACATCCAGTTGACTAAGCTTATCACTAAAGGCTCTCATATCTTCTGGGAATCCGTCAGCTGTGCCTGCCAGCATGATTGAAGGTGGGTAGTCAGCGGTCAGATAGGGGATGGGATTGTATGACTGGAGCAATTCTTTCTGTTGCCACAAGAGGTTATCATCCAGATAATTTGATATCATCAGGTCCAGTGCCAGATTGCCGCTTGGGATTTGAAAGGGGGCATCATCAATGACCGTGGCTTGGACTTGAGAGCTGGTGAGTTTTGGGTCTTGGGTCAAAGGATAGAGGGCTCGGTAGTCAGGGTTTGACAAGATGGCGCCGTACTGACCAACCATGATAGCGCCAGCCGATTGCCCAAAGAAAATCACCCGATCCATGTTTAGGCCTAGCTCTGTTTGATGGTCCACCAAATAGTTGACCGCCTCGTTCATCTGTACAATGGGGTCTGGGAAATGGTAGTCAGGCACCAGCACATAGTTGATGTTGACCAAATTGTAGCCCTCCTGGACCAGCCGATCAAAGAGGTAACTACTATCGTTGTTGACAGCTAAGGGGTCGCCCATAGCCTTATCGCCACCGAAAAATCCCCCACCATGGAAATAGATAATAGTTGGCCTATCAACATTGGTATCCTCAGACGGATAGGAAATGTCTAAAAACGAGTTGGGGTAGGTGCTGCCATAGTCGATATCATTGCGGTAATAAATCCCATTTTCCTTGACGTGTTGTGAAGGGGGATTGAGCGGTTCTGTCGGATTAATGGGGTTGCCCTTGGGATACAAGGCTGACTGGATGACGCTTATAGCCAGTTGGGGTTTGAGAGCAATAGCTCCCGCTAGGAGGCTAAAAAGTCCAATCAGACTTGCTAGGATAAGACCTAAAATCTTCCAGAGTCGTTTTGACTGTTTCTGCTGTGCCATTAGGGAAGTCCTTTCTACTTGTCCAATAAGTCTAAGCCATAGCTTTTGACATCTCCATTAACTGCTTCAGCCATCCAGTCGGCAATGCTTTTGTCATCTGTCATGGGTGTGAAAAAGGTTTTATAGTTGATGGTAGTGTGTTGAGTAGCTGTTGTCTTGTCATCTTGACCGTGGTCCCAAATATAGATACCAACGCCGTCAATACGGCTTTGTAGGCTCTCAACCATGGCTTTCAGCTCGGCTTGAAACTGCTGGCTAGTCTCAGGTGTCGGGTCAGCCAGCTGTCCTTTGTCGATATAATTTTGGTATTGTTGAAGAATGCCGTCACGATAGGAGCTGTCAAAGAGGATTTTGACGGTATCCCCTCGCTTATCATGGAGTGCGACCAGGCTATCCAGGACCAGATTGTTAGACGTGAGTCGATCACTGATGTGATCTGCCGTTTGCCAAACCTTTTCGGCAATGCCCTTCCAATCCTCATGCAACAAGAGGGAGCTATCAACTGCCACAGTGACGTTTTTTGCGGTTGGAAAC
This sequence comes from Streptococcus ovuberis, assembly GCF_012396585.1. Taxonomy (GTDB): domain Bacteria; phylum Bacillota; class Bacilli; order Lactobacillales; family Streptococcaceae; genus Streptococcus; species Streptococcus ovuberis. Next base: position 71,751 of record NZ_JAAXPR010000003.1, on the reverse strand, counting down.
TGGTCAATCACATCGTCAGCAAGGAGGGATGTGGCAAAGCCTCCTGCTGAAAAGCCTGTGACCAGAAGGGTATCAGGATTGCCCATATGGGTTTTGGCTTCAGCCATCAGAGTCATCAGGTTCTGATAACCCTTATGATGGAGGATTTTTTGCCGACCGTTTTTGTCGGTGTAGGCAAATTCGCCTGTTCCAGAATGAAAATCCCCAGTGCTATAAGGTAGGGCTAAGATTGTCCAGTCCTTAAAAGGATTGTCTTCCTGGGAACTGCCAATCCCCCAAGTGGCGACAAAATCTTGGTGCTTGGTTGAGGTGGCGTAGAAGGCCTTACCAGCTGCGGCTGTTTCAGCATTGATACTGGCACCACCACCAAAGAAATAGACCATGACCTTGTTTTTGTCCTTGCCAATTCTCAATAAACCGTGGGCTGGTTGACCGGTCGAATCAACCACTCCATCAGGACTGAGGCGATACCATTTCCCCACATCAGGTGTTTCTTGTCTGAGTTCAGGTGCCGACCAGCCAAAGGTCTGTTTGTAGGTAACGAAACCAATTAAAGCAAGGCTAGCTAGGATAACTGTAAAAACTTTAAAAAATTTTTTCTTGCAGAAAGGTTGTTTGGTCACGATAATCTCCTCTTGTGGTATAATTTTAGAAACAAGTGTTTCTATTTTGCTAGTATAGCAGATGACGGGGTGGAAAACTAGTGCTAGCTCTGCTATTGCTCCAAAAGGAAACAAAAGGAAGGAAGTGTTTCGCATGGACAAGGTTAAGCGGCAGGAATCGCTGTTTGTGGAGAGCGTGATTGGGGCGATGTGGGATTTGCTAGCGGTTAAGCCCTTTGAGAAGATTAGCGTGTCCGAACTGGTGGCACGGGCTGGTGTGGGGCGAGTGACCTTTTACCGTAATTTTACCAGTAAGGAGGAGGTGCTGGTCCGCTCCCTCCATCATGAGATGCAGGTTTGGTTGGCGAGGCGGGAGATGGATTTTTCGGATTGGTCGGACGCCCATTTGATGCTGGCCCTGCGGCAGTTTTTTGATTTTTGGTATGGGCAGCAGGAGCCGATTCGCTTGCTCATGGCCAATCGCTTGGACTACTTGTTGGAAGAAGAATTAAATCGGTATTTTCAAGAACGGCTAGGGCATCTGACGGATGATTTTCACCTGCAATTTATTGTCGGTGGCTTTTTCAGGGTCCTACGGACCTGGGTGGCCAAGGGTTGTCAGGAGAGTCCTGATGAGATTATGGCATTACTGAAAAATGGATAAGATTACAGATTTAAAAAAGACGAGCAACACTGCCCGTCTTTTATTCTCTTTTTCTACTAATCCGCCAAAATCTTTTCCAAAAAGGTTAAATGCTTGGCATAGACCTCTTGAGCGTAAGGGTTTTTAATGTCCAGTTCAAAGATGTGGTGGAGTTCGATGTCTTTTTTGTCGTAAAACTGGCTCTCAACCGTCACTCCAAGGGCTTTCAAGCGGTCAACCAGCGCCAGATTGGCTGTGGTGAAACTGCCTGTGTTGCCATCGCTGATAAAGCTGGCTGGAAAGTGAGCATCCACATGCTTGACGATTGAGGCTTCTTCGGCAATAGCTGCCTGCTCCACATCCAGCACTTGGAAGTAGGAACGGGGGACAGGGGCGATAAACCAATCCAGAACAGGCTCCCCCATCCGCATGCCTAGCTGAATATCCGACCACGCGCTAACGCCGATATAGGCTTTGGGAATGACTTGGGATTTGGGCGTAAAGTCAATGGCTTTGGCATAGTCTTTATTGGTCAAGACAAGGGCTAACTGTCCTGCCAGTTGCCCACCAGCTGAATCGCCTGACAAGATGATGCTATCGGGATCAATACCGTAGGTGGTCGCCTGTGCGACGACATCAGCCAGTGCTTGGTCGACTTGTGTGAGGCCGTCAGGGTAGCGAGCAGCGGGTGAGAGCTGGTAGTTGACATTGACCACGTTGTAGCCATCCTTGACATAGCGAAAGAGGTAATCCTCACGGTTCCACTTGTCGCCAGCAGCGTAGCCGCCACCGTGGATGTAGACCAGCGTTCCCTTAGCTTGTGGTGTGGTGTAAATGTCCATGGTGTTATTGAGCAGATGAGAGGGATAGGTTAGGTTGTAGTAGTTGATTCTGCCTTCTGATAGCTCTTCGGTGCGCTGGAGGTTGGCTTCTTTTGGGGGTGTTTTTTCGCTGAACAATAGCGGAGCTTGGCGGGTCATGAAGTCTGGGTTGATAACATTGTAGGTCAAAAAGAGGTGACCAACCACAAGACCTAGCAGAGCAAGGCTAGCTAAACCACGTCTGACCTTGCCCCAAACGGTCTGAGGAGCTCTGCCATTTTTCAAAAGATGAGAGAGGACAAGGCTCAGGCCTGTCACGCCTGTCAAGGTCGCTGCCAGCATGGCGAGCGAGTAGCGGTCGCTCCACCAACCGATGACCAGAGCAAGGGAACTTGCTAGGCTGAATCCTTTTTGCCAGAGGGCTCGGCTACGCAGGAAGCGGTAGGTGAGGAGGGCTAGCAGGATTGGAACGATAGTCGCAGGCTGGTGGAAGAGGACATACAGCCCGAGGCTGAGGGTGAGGATGAGGCTGTCGATGAGGTAAAGAGGGTTCATAAGAGCGTCCTTTCTGGTTTTGACTGTACAAGTGTACCACCGATATTGTAGAATAACAAGAAAAAGCCTTTCGGCCAAGACAAATCAAAGGAGATGTGCCATCGTGACCAAGACGCTAGACTACCTCCGCCGTTCTAATGAAGAAAACCACCAGCTGACCAAGGAAGCCATCGAGACAGCTCTGTTGCTTCTCTTGGAGCAGAAACCGCTCAAGAAAATTGCCATCACCGAATTGGTCGAGCGGGCTGGGGTGGCAAGAAATTCCTTTTACCGTAACTACAGTAGCAAAGAAGATGTCCTGCGGATCATGCTCAAGGAGCGCTTTGCCCAATTAGCTAGTACCAATGTCGCTAGGTTTCAGGAGAGCAGACAAGCGGGGCTGTTGGGGCTTTTTCAGTTTATAGCGGCGGATTTCCGCTTTTATCAGTTGCTCTTGGCAGAAGGGCTACGAGAGCTACTGGAGGAAGAAGCCTACCGCTACCAGCCTATGGCTTTTGAAGAGCCTGACCAGCAGACCTACTACCGGAATCGCTTTGTGGCAGCAGGCATCACACGGGTGATTTGTGATTGGTTAGGTGAGAAGGATCCCCAGTCGCCTGAAGACATGGCAGAACTCGGCAATCAGATGCTGAAATGAGACGAGTGCTTAACTTTTTCAGAATCATCATGAAAGATACCAGCAAGTCAATTAAGTGGCCGGACTCATAGAGTTACTGAGACAAACGATTGATGGCGCAGGATTAGATAAGTTTACTTAATTTAAGATGTTGAGGAAGTCAGTGTTTCATGTGTTTAATCCGATACGCTAGGAGAGCTCACAGGTCATCGTATTGAAGGAAATCAAATGCAGTTGCGGAGTGAGAGTTAATTGCTCATTCGTTAGTAATGACGACTCAATAGTCTACTTCCCCATTAGCTAAATAACAATAAAACAGTTGCAATATTATTTTTTGCTGCAACTGTTTTGAAGTATTAAGAGAGCCACAAGTCAATCGGGAACTACTGACAGCTCAGAAATACGATAGTTAAACTACTTTTTCAAAGCAGAAAACTAGGATAAAGTAACATTTAGGGGGAAATCATTCCTGAAACAACTGAAAAGGTATTTGCAACCGATATAATTTAGCAGGGCTAAAAGATCTAATAACATCCCCGAATTAGAGAAGACTTAACTCTATTGTAGGTAAAACAAGCGATTTTTATCCAATATTCACCTCAGCTAAGCAAACCAGTAAGGAGCTAACGTATTACCTACGTACCAACTTCACAACCGCCTCGGTCCGTGCAGTATGGGGGAGTGAAATGGTCTGGGAAGAGACCATTTCAGCCCGAGCCTAGAAATGTAAAAGCGAGGGAGCTATTTGCGTACCAACTTTACAACCGCCTCGGTTCTTGGTGTCCGTGGACTGAGGAGACAATTTTTCATCATTGTTTGTATCATTACTACACAATTCTGACGAAGAATTTTCCGATTTTTTCGACTCATTTTTACGCTTATCTTTGAAATTTTTAGAATTCAAAGAAGTCTCATCTCCAGATTTATAAATAAAAGTAATCTTTGCTGGATCAATAACTCCATCATCAGATATACCTCCAATAATCACTTTCTCTACTAAACTTTCAAAGATGGCACGATCAAACTCGCTAATTAGTTGCTTAGATTTCAACAATTTTCTAAATGATTTTAAACGTTCTTTAATACCTGAATCTGTACGTAGCCTAACCTCAAGATTTACTTTTGAAGCTGATAGTTTTTCTTTATCCTTTATAATAGCATGTTTAAAAACATCGTCCTAATATTTAATCTTGAAATTTGTCTGCGATATAGTGTTCTACTGTAAGTGCCATCTCATTATTATCCTCGATATACTTATATAAAAAATATGCAGTCTCAAAGTAACTTTTAACAGTCTTTCTTTCAGAAAAATTTAGACTTAAATTTCCTAATAGCAAAAATAAATCTGCTAATAGATATGATGTGCGATACTCTTGACATAGCCTAATTGTAGCAGTTACTTGCTTAATGGCTAAGTCTATATTTTTTTGTAGCCAGTAGTATCTACTTAGATTATAGTTAAATTTTATAGAAAGTTCTAATTCCTCTATTTTATCTAAACTAAGTTTCGTTATCTGTTCATTTAAATCTTCCTTAATTCTATCAAATCTAACTAAGTTTTCCGTATCATAATAAAAATTAAATAGAGTATTTGAAATTTGTAGATAGTTAATATCTATCTTAGTAAGTGATTTCAAAATTTCCTCCAAATTTTCCATTGCTTCCTCTCTTTTTTGAAAAAAATAGAAATCAACAAGGGCACCAACCCACTCCAAATATATTTTATCTGATAGAGATAAACGATGTGACTTTCCTTTCTCAAGTTCATAAATATATTTTAAGGATTCATAATTTCTATGATTGATAAAGTTTTTAGATATTTTTTTAAACTCAATAAGTTCGACACTTTCATCTGAAATATGTTCATCAAAAAAATAATCCATACTCACATTAAGTTTTTTAGCTAACTGATATAATAATTCTGACCCCGGAGTATATTCTCCATTCTCTAATCTACTAATTTGACCTTGCTTGCATATCCCATCAGCTAATTCTTTCTGTGACAATTTCAATTCTTTTCTTCTATTTTTTATTCTAGAAGCTAGTAATATTCCCATAAATTTTCCTTCCCTAGTTCATTATAATATTTTATTTTACCACTTCAAAAAAAATATGCAAATAATAGATACATTGTTATTAAAATACAAATTATGAAAATGATGTTTCCATCATGTCCTGATATTTTAGACTAGATAACTTTCACTACTACAGCGTATATTTCATTTACTCAACAAATTTCGTAAAATCTTGTAGTTTTTTATGATTGTCTGTACTATTATTCAGGATTTTCACAAATGTTTCTAATCTTCTAGCTAGTTATACTTCCTTATCTTTCTATAGAATCGTTCAATTTATGTAGTTCTATATTCTCTTTTACGTGTTCAGTCTACTGTCTTTTTTATTAAAGCTTAGAATAGACCACTTTAATTTAAAGTACTCATTTAATTGTCCACCCCTCACTCCATTTCTACTACATAATCTTCCACCCTACTATGGTATCTTCTATTTTCTCATGATTCATTATAAATATGTGTTAGAACATAATTTCTAACTTGATGGATCCTACAAAGAAAGAGGCTGGGCAAAAACTAGCTTCCAAGCAATAAATAAAATCGGGCATTTCCACAGTTGGAGATGCCCGATTTTATATGCCATGGTTTATAATTATAATAACGACAAAACAACTAGAAAGCCATGACGATGTATAAAAAATATAACAAAGATCAATTAAGTTTGGAACTAAATCTTGCCTACGATATCCCTATGACTCATGAGGTTAGACTCTTCAGTCTTTTTGTGGACGGTATCCCTAATCAAGTTTTACTTGAGGAAAAGTCTCGCACTAGCCGACCAGCCTTCCATCCAACCATGCTCTTAAAAATGACTCTTTTCGCCAATGCCCGTCAGATCATTTCAGGTCGTAAATTAGTTCAAATGAATGACGAAGTTATTCCTATGAAATGGCTAAGCCAAGACACTTATATTAGTTATAAAACCATCAATAAGATCGTTCTAGTAAACATGCCAAAAATCTGATAAAGACTGCCTTTATTTACTTTGCCTTGCTCATGCGCGAAAATGGTCTGATTGAAGATGAGGCTCTCTTTATTGATAGTACTAAAGCCAATCTCTATTCTTTTACTTGGAAAAAAGCCGTTACTAAGTACGAAGAAGCATTGAATGGTAAAATCGCTAAACTTTATGACAACCTTGTCCAAGAAGGGGTAGATTTAGCTCTTTCAAAAGAAGCATGTGACACTAGCGAAGGATTAGTGCGTCTTTTAGAAGATACCGAACATGCCTTAGCAGAAGTTGAAAAAGATATTTCTGAGAAACCAAAACTTATTAAGGGAGGATCTGCTAATAATCAGAAGAGATGTCGCATCAAGAAACTCCGCAATCAGCTGCGGAAAAAGGTCATTCCTCGTAAACAACGATATGAAGAAGCTAGATTAATCCTCGAAGACCGAAACTCTTTCTCCAAAACAGATTATGATGCCACCTTCATACGAATGAAAGAGGATCATATGAAGAATGGCCAGCTGAAACCTGGTTATAATGTCTAGACTACCTCTAATGGTCAATACGTTCTTGCCTATGATATTTTTCCAAATTCAACCAATACAAGAACTATCAAGCCCTTTCTTCAATCTATTCAAACATTAGATTTATTTCAATATATTGTCTCAGATGCGGTCTATGGGAGTAAGGAAAACTATAACTTTGTTTTTGATGAGCCAGAGAAAACCTCTGATTCCTTATTGTTTGTACCAAAAGGAGATGGCTAAGAACTATCAAAAACAGTCCTAATAACCAAAACAACCAGACGTCCCTTGAGGAAACAGACCAATTTATCAAACCTTATAGCGTTTTTTATCCCTTTAAGAAGTACTCTCGCGCACGGATAAGTATGGATTTGAGCCAGATTTCAAGATTTACCAGGCGGATAAGGTTCAGGACACTCCTGAGCTAGAACAACTGACCAAAACTGAAAAGGACTATCAGAAACAGATTCATTATAATCCGACCTGGGCTTACTTTAAGGAATTCATCAAAGAAAAATTGCATAGTGAAAAAGGCTCTCGCCTATACGCCAAACGGAAAAACGATGTCGAACCCATTTTTGGTAGATTGAAGAGTGTTTTTGGCGTGTGCCAACTTCATGTTCGAGGTCATCCAGCTGTTCAAACTGAGGTTGGGTTCCATAGTAACTTAAAATCAAAAACCACACCGTAATTTCACACTTGAAAACAATCAAGAAGTGAGAATTACGGTGTGGTTTTATTTCGAAGCTAGTTTTTACCCAGCCTATATAAATTTATCCATTAATTTCCTTTTATAAACGTTATACTAATTAACATTAATGATATAACAAATAACACAAAAGTAATCTGCTGAACAGTAATCAATATGACAAGAAATGATACGAGAATTCTCATAATAAACATACTAAACTGGAAGTAGGTCAGTAAACTTCCAGTTACCATTGCAATTCTTTCCTCAGATATAGCGTTATAAATCAAAAGATTATATTTGGGATTTCCTGCTCCTATCAATATACCACCTAAAAACATTGCACAGATAACTAAGATAAAATTATGTAACATTAGACCCAAAAATAAGCCACTCATTACTATTGTACCTAACTTTAAAATCTGGGGCATAGATGTATCTTTGAATAATGACGTCACAAGAAAGCTACCTAAAATATTACCAATTATATACGAAGTATTAACAGTCGCAATAGTAAAAGAAGCGCTCTTCATAATAAAATGAGGATCATTATCTATCATTAGTACTACCAAAATGGATACAACAGAAAATAGAGCATTGATTATAGGAACAATAAATAATGCCAATTTTAATTCAGAAATTTTATAAATTTCTGAAATAGATTCCCTCACTCCAGTATAAATTTCTTTCAAAACCAAATTCTCTTCCATAGAATTTTTAGCTGTTGTTCTAAAAGTAAATTGTTTTAAGTATGGCATGATTGTCAACATAAGTATAAAAGAGAGAAAAAATGTCCCCGCATTCAAATAGGCTAACGAACTATAAGAAAAAAAACCTACCAGAATAGCACCAATTGGTTGATATAATGCAGAGAAACTGAATGATAATCCCTGTCTGACAGCAATTGCACTCTGTCTATCAGATTCTTTCACCATTTTAAGAGAAAGAGGAATAAATAATCCTGATTCATATTGACCAGCAATATCTGAAAAGACATTAATGATAGAAGCAATTATAACAACCCAAAGATGAGGGCTAAAGCTCATGATAAATCCTAGTAGAATATAAAGCAGTGTTCGTAACAGTTGCGAACCAAGGATGGCATACACCTTATTTTTAGTCCTATCAGAATAATATCCCGAAAATAAATATGTTGCAGTTGGTATAACCTCAGAGAAACTTACTATTGAAATGGCCAATTCAGTATCTGGTAACATCAGTACATAATTAAATAATGCTAAACTATAAAGAACGTCACCAAAATTTGACAATAAATCTGCAATTAAACTAATACGATAATTTTTATTTAAGAGTATATTTTTCATTTTGCCTTAATCCTTTTCTGAAACTTGAAAAAGATGTTTACAATAATCACAATTTGCTCTGGCCTTACTGGTTACCCACTCAATTGACAATGTATTCACATCTAAAAATCCTCTTCTATTTATTACTGTTGGGCTAGAAATATTAGTTAGGACTTTTATACACTCCCATGCTTGTATATTTGCCACAAAGCTACTTAAAATTACGTTTGCTCCTGCTGATTTACGCATGTTAATAATTACATTTTGACTTGATTTAGACAAAAATTCTTTATGTGAACTATTTATACACTCCCAGCAAACGGTTTGATTAGGAATAATTGTTGGTCCAATAATTCCAGTATGACCAGAATATCCACCACCAATTATATGAGGTTTATTTAATTTCATACATAAATTTGAAATCCATGTAGAAGTAGTATTTATATCAGGATAATCCGTACAATTTATTACAATATCCGCTGAAATAACTGCACTCTCTAATGTTTTTAAATTATCTGGCAAAATCTTAACCTTGTCACCCTTTTTAAAAATATAAGCAAGTTATTAGCAGCTACCAGATTTAGAAGTAGTATCTGATTTTTCTTGGGCAGTTAAAACACGTTCATTAATTTTTTTCATTTTTAGTTCCTTTCTTTATTTGTACTAGATATATACTAGCAACTTCCAACTTTTGTACGACTATCTGCTTTTTCTTGTGCTGTCAAAATACGCTCATGAACTTTATTCATAAATTTTCTCTCCTTTCTTTAGGTTGAATGTATTATATCAGAAAAAAGTTATTTTGAAAATACCTTTTTTGTATTTTTTTAAAAAATATTTTTTTTGTATTTTTTTATTGTGTTTTGTTATATCTTTTGTTAGTATTAACAGTATAGCAAATTAAGTTTGAAAAAATTCAAAGTTAATTATGCAACTACTTACCCTAATTTTAAATAGACTGATAAGAGACATTTAGGCTAATTTTTAATTAAGTCATGGTTCAATAAGTTTACGTGCTTGATGTCACATTTAGTACAACTATTGGCTTGAAAAATTATGACTATAGTTATTCAAACTAATCGTAATTAGTCTTCTCATTCTATACTGTAAGAGTAAAATAAAAACCACAAAACTTTTTCATCCAGTTTTAGACCTTCAATGAAACGAAAGGAATGTTCTACAAATATGAATAAGTCAATAATAGATTACAATGTATTCTACCAAAATCTTGACTTTTTGAAATTTTTAAGTAAAGCCCCTATTGAACAATTGTCTCAATTATTATTAAGTATTAACAGCGAAAAAAACAATAGTATGGTCTCCACTTTGAAAAATAACAACTTAGACCTAATCCAAAATATTCCTAATGCTTTATTAAATTCTGATGAAAAGCAAAATTGGGCAGAATATAGATTAAATATGTCAATAAAAGTAATTCTTTCAGTATTATATGCTGAAAGAAATCATTATAAATTTCAAATTCATGGAGCACATCTATTAAGTCCATTAAAAGGCAACATTTGCTTTCTCAATATCGATTCCCATGATAGCCATGAGATGACACATCACAATTTGTCGTGATGACTGTTCATTCTTTTGCATGATTTTCCTCCTGAAAATAAAAAAGCGAGAACACTTATTAAAATGTTCTCGTTTACGTTGAAACATCTAATCTTTGTGTCTTCCACAGACAGGCAAGATAAAAACGCTAACTTCAATTTCCTTTTTTTGCACTTTTTTGAGTCCTCCTAGACCATCTGGAATAAATACAAAATGTTTGAAAAACTGCTTGAAATCAAGGATTCTCAGCATTCCTTCTTTTGTAGCTTCACTACAGCCTCGGTCCGTGCGGTATGGGGAAACATGTCCACGCTTTGGATATACTTGACCTCGTAGACCTCGCTCAGCTTGACCAAGTCCCGCGCCAAGGTCGAGACATTGCAGGAGACGTAGACCATTTTTTCAGGGGCATAGCGGAGCACGGTATCAAGAAGCCTGTCATCCAAGCCAGTTCTCGGTGGGTCGACGACAAGGGCTGTGGCACGGTAGCCTGACGCATACCACTTCGGAATGATGTCCTCTGCCTTGCCCGCTTCATAGTAGGTGTTGTCAAAGCCCATGGCTGCTGCATTTTGCCTAGCGTCTGCGATGGCTTCTGGGATAATGTCCATGCCACGGATGCTTCTCACCTTATCCGCAAAGGCAAAGCCAATCGTCCCAACCCCACAGTAGGAATCAATCAGGTCATCGTCCGCCGTCACATCCAAGGCCTTCACTGCCTCACCATAGAGGACATTGGTTTGCTGGGGATTGAGCTGGTAAAAGGCCCGAGGAGACAGGGCAAAGCCGTAGTCCAACACCTCTTCTTGAATGGTCTCCTGCCCCCAGACAATCTCTGTCTGCTCCCCATAAATCTCGCTGGATTTGCTGGTGTTGAGGTTGATCGCTACGGTCTTGATTTCTGGGTAAGCGGTGGTCAAGTCCGTGATCACCCCTGTCAGTCTGACCGCCTTGCTGGTGACAAAAATCATCTGAACCTGATCGGTCGCTACTGCCCGACGCACCATGACCGTCCGCACCCCTGCGACTTTGCGCTCATTGTAGATGGGCACCTTGTGCTTGTCCAGTAGCCGAACCGTGCTGTTGATAATGTCCTGCGTCAGCTTGTCCTGCACTAGACAGTCCTTGATGTCAATCAATCGGTGACTACCTTCAGCATAAAGTCCTGCCTTGACCGAACCGCCAAAAGAACGGGTCTGAAACTGTAGCTTGGCACGGTAGTGAACAGGCTTGTCCATGCCGATGGTCGGGCGAATGTCGTAAGCCTCATAGCCTCTGGGCTGGAATTTTTTCAGTGCCTGACGGAGCAAATCCGTCTTAAACTCCAGCTGCTTGTCATAGCGAAGGTGCATGATTTGACAACCACCGCAAGCCTCGTAAATCGGACAGGCTGGCTGCACCCGAAACTTGGACGACTTGTTCACACTCAGAATCTTGGCCTCGACAAAATTTTTCTGCACCTGCGTGACCTGACAATAAACCTCCTCACCTTTCAGGGCGCCCTTGACAAAGACCAAGGTTTTCTTGTAAAACCCAATTCCTTCACCGTTAATCCCCATCCGCTTAATTTTGAGGGGAATCCGTTGTTTTTCTCGTAATAGCATAGGTTTATTGTACCACTTTGTTCTAGCAAATACCACGGAAAACGTGGTATAATGACAGAAAAGGAGACCATCATGACTAGCCTAAATCCACACGATTTCCCCAAAGCCCTCGCCTCCTAGCTGACAGAAGCAAGCATCAAGGACTGCAGTTCTCACTCAACTGCCACTGTCTGGGCATTGCGTACAGGCTATTTTTTGAAGGTGGACGCCCCAAACCAACTGGCTCGTGAAGCCCAGTGGGCTGACTGGTTTTTCCAGCAGGGACTGGGGGTTGAAGTCGTACTTTATATCACTGACGACCGTGATTACCTGCTGACCAGAGCTGGCGACGGGCAACCTGCCTACGCCTACCTTGACCGTCCTGAGCAGCTCTGCTATGCTTTAGCCAAAACCCTGCGCGCCCTTCATGACCGACCAAAGCCTCCCATAGGGGACGACAATCGCCTAGCGGACTACCTGAACACCGCCAAGGCTAATGCCGAGGCTGGTAGCTTCTGGACTAAGGCCCTCTTACCTTAATTTGGCATTAGTTGCCGTGAAGAGGCTTACGCCCTCATGGCAGAGCAACAAGACCTCTTACAGGCTGACACTTTGATTCATGGGGATTACTGCCTGCCAAATGTTCTCTTCGATGACCAGCTCAACGTAACCGCCCTGATTGACTTGGGGTTGGCTGGCCTATCCGACCGCCACATAGACCTCTACTGGGCCATCTGGTCGCTCAACTATAATTTGGGAACAGACCAATATAGCGATACTTTTTTGGACCATTACGGTCGGGACTTGGTTAACGACGACAAATTGACATTGATTGCTGCTATTGAAGCTTTTGGATAGAAAGATATGATGAACATCACCAAACTGGAAAAGAAAAAGCGTCTCTACCTGCTGGAGCTAGATGAGACGGAGACACTCTATATCACCGAGGACACCCTTGTTCGCTTCATGCTGACCAAGGGCAAGACGATCTCTGACAAGGAGCTGGAGGAGATTAAAGCCTTTGCCCAGTTTTCCTATGGAAAAAACTTGGCCCTCTACCACCTCTCTTTCAAACAACGAACGACCAAGGAAGTCCGTGACTACCTGATCAAGCACGAGATTGCTGATACCAGTATTTCACAAATCATTGACAGCTTGACGGCCGACAAGTGGCTAGACGATGCCCGCTACGCCCAGCAAGTGATTGAGGCCAATCTCCATGCAGGGGATAAGGGGCCACAAGTCATCAAGCAAAAATTACTTCAAAAAGGCTTGCCGCTTGATCTTATTAGCCAAGCCTTGGAACCAGTAGACTTTGAGGCGACTTGCCAGCGTGTTGCAGAGAAATTGCTTCGCAAATACGATGGGAAATACCCGATCAAGGGAATCAAGGACAAGTTGCTCCAAGGGCTGATGGCCAAGGGTTTTTCTTATGAGCCTGCTAAGCGAGCAGTGGCTGATTTAGCCCTTGAAGAGGATGAGGAAACGCTCCAAGAGCTAATTTTCAAGGAGTTAGATAAGCAATACCCCAAATACAGTCGAAAATATGAGGGCTACGAGCTCAAACAGCGATTGACGCAAGCGCTGGCTCGAAAAGGGTTCGATTTTTCCGATATAGGGGCTGCCTTGAGAGATTATTTGTGAGGATTTGAATTAAAAATCATGAAAATTTTCTAAAATTATGGTAGACTATTTGAGTAAAACTTAAATTGTAGAAAGTTGGGAAGTGATGAAACTACCAAAAGAAGGCGACTTTATTACAATTCAAAGTTATAAGCATGATGGTAACTTGCATCGGACGTGGCGAGACACCATGGTACTCAAAACAACAGAAAACGCCATTATCGGGGTCAATAATCACACCTTGGTAACGGAAAATGATGGTCGACGTTGGGTGACAAGAGAACCTGCAGTTGTCTATTTCCATAAAAAATATTGGTTTAATATCATCGCTATGATCAGAGACACAGGGGTGTCTTACTACTGTAATATGGCCAGTCCTTACCTCATGGATAGTGAAGCTCTCAAGTATATTGACTATGACTTAGATGTTAAGGTCTTTACGGACGGGGAGAAACGCTTACTGGATGTGGAGGAGTATGAACGCCATAAGCGGGAAATGCGGTATTCGAGAGATATTGACTATATTTTGAAGGAAAATGTCAAGATTTTGGTGGATTGGATCAACCATGGCAAGGGGCCTTTTTCAGAGGCTTATGTCAACATTTGGTACAAGCGTTACTTGGAATTGAAAAACCGTTAAAGTCGCAAAGACCTCCCTCGTTAGCCTAGCTAATGGGGGTTGTCTTAACTGTTCAAGAGAGGTCAGGATGGAAGAGATTAATGCATTTGTTGATCGGGTTTTTGTAGAGCAGTATCAAGAGCGTTTCGGTAAGGACAAAGCTGATAAGACACTACCAGTCTACCTCACCTTGACCCGGAAGGATGAGCAAAGATTAAAGGCTGTTTTGAGAGCTAAGCTTGTTCTTGAAAATGCCCACATCACTGATTTAGTTGTTGATCAACCTTATAGAGGGCAGGGATTAGGGGCTTCGCTCATGGCAGAGCTGGAGGCTATTTTGTCGGCGCGTGGCATAAGGTCAATTACCTTGTCAACCAAGTCTTATCAGGCAGAGGGCTTTTACCGAAAATTGGGTTATCAGGTTTATGGGACCTTGATAGACGTTCCACAAGTAGGTGTCACGAAATACCATCTAGTGAAATATTTAAACGAATGCCATTTGCCTAAATAGTTGCATTTTAGAGGCAATTGCTGTAAAATCACTATAACTTATATCTTGAGACAAAAAAACGAAGAGATAGGGAGTTGTTCCAGTAGCCATTAGGGGATTTACGTGCCAAAACGGTCTGATCCTTTAAGGTTCGGGCTAGGGGTCTATCCCAAACTATGTCACTCCCAATTCTTGCGTCAAACGGATGACTCTCTACAATCCATTTGGGAGACTGGGCTTACGACTTGGTTTCAGAGTCAGAAAGGAGACTGTGATGGCTTTTTCAAATACAAGAGGACGCTATGCAAGCTTTGGGATTGTCACCGTCCTTCCGAGTGAGATGATTGATGTCTTTTGGGAAATCATTGATAACAAGCTGAAAGGGGTTATTCCCTTGCAGCCAGTCCTGACTTTTCGTCTAGTGAATCGGAAAGGAAAGATTTCCATCGCCTTTTCGCAAGAACAGTTTCCTGTTCGAATCACCTTTGATTACGACTATCCTTTTGATCATTTTTATCCCCACACGGTTTATGTTATTGACCGCAATGGCCGTGAGACGGTTACTTTGCCAGAAGAGGCCCATATGATATGACCTTGAGCTGTTTAAGCCGAGGTTTTTTTGTGACGACATATGACAAATCATGGGCTTTTTAGTATAATGTAAGGAGTAAAAGGAGTCTTTATGCAGAATGCGATTGATTTAAACCAGCCAGTAGCTGACCTGTTAACAAAACATCCGGAACTCTTAGACTTATTGGTTGATTTGGGATTTAAGCCCTTGGCCAATCCTGCCATGCGCCATACGGTTGGTAAAGTGACTAGCCTAAAAGTTGGTTCCAAGATGACTGGTATTCCCTTGACAAAGATTATATCGACACTTGAAAGTAATGGGTATGATGTGCTAGGAGTCGAACATGAGTAAGGAACGGATTGACATTTTAAAAGGCATCTTGCTAGAACTGCACCAGGGAGCCTCTCCTGAAACGGTTCAGGCTCGATTTGAAGAGCACTTTACAGGTGTGTCAGCTATCGAAATCAGCCTGATGGAGCAGGAATTGATTTCAGCGGATACGGGGATTACCTTTGAGGATGTGATGCAACTTTGCGATGTTCACGCCAATCTTTTTAAAGGGGCTGTTCAAGGCGTTGAACTGCCAGATGCGGAACACCCAGGGCATCCAGTAAGGATTTTTAGGGATGAGAATCTAGCCCTTAGGGCAGCACTTTTAAGGATTCGCAGACTCCTGGAGCGCTTAAGGGATAGTTCAGAAGAGGACGCGCAAGCTATCGGCCAGGGATTAAAACGTCAGATGGCTCTCCTAGGCCAGTTTGAACGCCATTACCAGCGCAAGGAAGAATTGTTCTTTCCACAGATGGAAAAATATGGACACACGGCGCCACCTAAGGTTATGTGGGGGGTAGATGACCAGATTAGAGAATTATTCCAAAGAGCCAGCCAGGCTATTGACAAGTTACCGCAAGCTTCATTAGCAGAGGTCAAAGAGGAATTTGAAGTCTTTGCGACTGAGTTTGAGTCCATGATTTTCAAGGAAGAATCCATCCTAATCATGCTACTACTAGAGGCTCTGACCCAGGATGACTGGCTTCAAATTGCTTCCGAGAGCGATACTTATGGTTACGCCATTGTGATGCCTCATGAAAAATGGGAACCTGAGCGGGTAGAATTTGACGCGACAGCCAGCTTGGAGCAGACTCAAGGAGATCAAAATACTCAGGTGATCGATACGCCAGCTGGTCAGGTCCGTATTTCCTTTAGTCCTAAACCGAAAGAGGAAATTGCGATTGATCGGAATACTCCGCAAGCCTTTGGCAATGGTTATCTCTCAATCGAAGAGGCCAACTTAATTCTCAACCACTTGCCGATGGAAATTACCTTTGTTAATAAAGAGGATGTCTTCCAGTATTACAATGATAGTGTCCCTGCTGAAGAGATGATTTTCAAGCGGACACCGAGTCAGGTTGGACGCCATGTCGAGCTTTGTCACCCACCTAAACTTTTGCCCAAGGTCAAACAGATTTTTACAGCTCTTCGTACAGGAAAAAAAGACAAGTTTGAGATGTGGTTCAAGTCAGACTCACGGGGTCAGTTTGTCCATGTGACCTATGCAGCAGTTAGGGATGCTAATGGGGCATTTCAAGGCGTTTTGGAGTATGTACAGGATATTGCCCCGTATAGGGCAATTGAAACGGATGTGTATCGGGAGATAGAGGAGTGACTTATCAAGAAAAGTTTTTAGAGGATTTTGCAGCTTGGGTAGATAGCCAAGTCATGATCAATGAAATGGCCATGGCAGAGAGCCGCCGCGTTTTGGAGGAAGATCAGGATGAGCGGGCGGCAGATGCCTACATTCGTTATGAGAGTAAGCTAGACGCTTATCGCTTTATTCAAGGAAAATTTGAAAACTACAGGGCTGGCAAGGCTTTTCATGAGCTTCCAGATGGCCTCTTTGGTCAAAAACACTATTAAGAAAAAAGGAGAAAAAGATGGCAAAGAAAAAAGTAAATCGTAAAAAGGTGTTGAAAAAGCAATTTGCCGCTTTAAGAAAAGCGGGTAAAGATTTGGTGGGAGCGGCTACTCAGACAGCCCAGCTTGCAGCCACGACAGTGAGCGAAACTGCTGAAACTCTGGTTGACAATGTGACTGAAGCGACCAGCAAGGCTGTGGAAACAGTGACTGAAAAGGTTCAAGAAGCGACAACTGCAGTAGCGGATAAGGTTGAGGATATCAAAGAGAAAAAAGCTGCCAAGGCATTTGACGCTTTTGTGGCAGAGCTAGACGGTGTAGCAACTGCCCGCCTAGAAACCTTCTATGCTGAAGGCATCCAGTCTGTTAAGGACTTTACCAAATGGACAGAAGAAGAACTCCTAGGGCTCAAAGGCATCGGACCAGCAACGATTAAACAATTAAAAGAGCTGGGGATCACATTCAAGAAGTAGAGCGGTTTTGCAAGGTTTCTTTGAAATGAAAAAGCAGTTGAAGGAATTGGGGATAACGATTAAGGTTTAGGGACGTGGATCTAGCAAGGCTTTGCCCTGGAGGAGTTGGGGATAGGGCTGTCATTGCAACTGGAGCTGTTGTTGCCCCCCATGTTCGATTATACGCTGTCGTAGGAGGAGTCCAGCCAATAGCATCAATTGCATGGATCTGGATGTGTCCAAAGCAGAAAATGGACGGGGTAGCCCGAGAGGTGAGAATAGTTCTCTTTGTTGCTCTAGGTGTCCTGAGTTTCCGAAAGTGAAAAAAATTGAATAATCAAGATTTAGAGAATAGATTCGTCTATTCTCTTTTTTGTTGGTTAATTTTTAAGAAATAGGTGTAAATTATGTCAAATTTTACTCAGATTAAAGAACTCATGACCCGTCTTCCTGTTATGGATGGAGTAGTTGTTGTAGATGAATTTGGTGAATATAAAGAAATGGCTATTGAGTTGGGTTTGGGACTTACTGAATACAAAGGGAAATTAGCTTATAAAATCAATATACCATAACATATAGTAAATACGATAATCTTAAGGTAGAAGATTAGTATGGAAAATAAAATTATAGAAAAAGTATTGCCGTATGATGACCTAAATAGAGTTTGGACAAGTAAAGGTTACTACTACAAACCTTCTAGCTTGATTTGGAGAATTGAGAAAGATGGGGTTGTGCATACATTAAGTCCACAGAATAAACATGGAACCTATCCTTATTACCAATGTTCCAGTGATTATACTTGGGGACGTTGTGATCAACTCACACAAGAAGAAGCTATGTGGCTAACTCTGAAATTTAATCCAGATCTGATGAATTATGTATAAGGAGACAAGTGAAATATGCCAATTTTAATTCCAGTAAATATTTGTTTTGCGATTATCACCTTTTCAATGTTTATAAGCGCCTACCATAGAGAAAAATATTACTTTTCTCATCTATTTCTTTTTTTGTTGAATGCTTTGATAGTTCTATATATAGTCTTTAACTACTTTGGTTTGTTGAGGTAAGAAAGTAGAATCGAAAATGAATAGGCAAGAAGAAACAGTTTATGAAGCAAGAGTGTTCTTATTTGGCTTTATCCTGCTCTGCAAAGTAAAACATACTAAAAAGGAGTGGCTGAAACTTCTATCGTTGCAGGTTAAAAGGAATCGCTTAGTATTGGTTGAAAGGATGTGACGAAGCATGAAATTGATGGTATTTCACTTAATTGTATTAAGTCTTGGGTATTTCAATATAATCCCTCATGAGTGGGCAATAATACTATGGGGAGGCTCAGTATTTGCATCGATATTCACTGAAATATCAAAAGAAACCTATGTGGAAAAAGAGGAACAACATGACTAGAAAAGAAAACCAAACACCTGTCTCAAAATTGACAAGAAACATGATGATTATTGACCTAATGAAGACGACAGGTTGGACAAGAGCTAGAGCCGTCTCAGCCATTGAGGAACTTGAAAAAAGTCAGTTGATTGATTTTCCAGAAACTGGTGGATTAAAATTACAGGTTGTTGGAGGACTTTAATGGCAGATATTACAATTGATCAACTGGAGACACAAACATTCTATCAGATACCACAAATCTTTATGTCTAGAACTGAAAAAGAATATGGCTCGGATGGAAAGCTGAAGGCTAAAGTCAAGTGGACTAGCAGATATGCGAGAGAATTATCAAATGATGCTAAATTGACCTATGCCATTCTCTATAATCGATGTTTACTGAGTATTCGCTCTTACCGTGAGGGTAAGTTAGATTTTGTAGACGATAACGGATCAGTCTTCCTGATTTTTACGGTTGAGGATTTAATGGACTTGCTGGATAGAGGCAAAACAACAGTCCTTAAACTTAAAAAAGAGTTGACAAATCTCGGCTTACTAAGAGAGGTTAGCCAAGGGGCAAATCGTCCAAACCGTATCTACTTGCAAACAGTGGATGCTAGTCTTTGGGAAAAAGAATACTATGTAACTGAGCAAAACATTGTACATTCTGGCCAAGGGAATCGTGCCCAAACTAAAGTAACCTACATCCACACTAAAACAGAAGATAGTGGTGGAAAAGTGATTTTTCAAGCTCAGGTTAAGAGCAAGGCAACCCCTGATATATTAACGAAAGGTGGTGGTTCAAAATCTGAACCACCAGAAAAGCCTAGTAAATCAACGAAAGGTGGTGGTTCAAAATCTGAACCACCAGAAAAGCCTAGTAAATCAACGAAAAGTGGTGGTTCAAAATCTGAACCTCCTGTGGTTCAAAATTTGAACCCAACTAAGATAGAGAATACTAATATAGAGAAACTAGATAATAGTAGTTCTAGAAAGGCTGAGGAAATTTCAAAAGAAATTCCCCAACCTGCTAAAACTGAAAAATTACAAACCCCTTCGAAATCTAGCTCCTTTATCTCTAACCCTTATTACAATCTCTTGCAGGTCATTGCTGATAGGTATAATGGGAAGTTTAGTCAGTTTGATTTGCTAACAGGAGAGTTTCAGCACTACAATTTGACACACCATCAAAAAATGTTGATTGCTACATATCTGGAGAATGGCTATGTTACCAGCGAGGAGGTTTTAGGAACGATTGAACGAATTCCTTATGACTGTCAATCTCCATTAGCTTATTTATTAAAATCTCTAAATAATTTGGAAACAGAAAGGAAACTTGAAGTAAAGATTGCTGCTCATCGTAGAGCAGAGACTTATTATCAGGAATTAAAGGGGAAAACAGGATGAACACAACTAACCTAATTGGTCGCCTAACTAAGAAGGCAGAATTATATCAAACACCGAATCAAAAGACTTACGCTAGATTTACTATCGCAGTTAATCGCAAGAAAAAATCAGGCGGTTCAAATCAAGAAGCAGATTTTATTAGCTGTGTCATTTGGGGGAAATCTGCTGAAAACCTAGTTGCCTGGACTAACAAAGGAAGTCTCATTAGTGTTGAAGGTGAGATTAGAACTAGGACCTACGAGAAAGATGGTCATAGGCAATATGTAACAGAGGTGTGGGCTAACTATTTCCAAACACTAGAGAAGAAAGTTCCCTCTCAAGAGCAAGTTGTACACCAGGAACAAACAGGTTTTTTCAAAGGTCAGAGCACTCAGCTTCAAGATGATTATCTCCCAGATATGCCATTTAACTTTTCTGGTGATGAATAGGAGTGAATTATGATGCTGATGGTGGAGTGTCGAGACTGCGGTTCTACTCATGCTCTGAGAGGATGGGTAGAACCCTCAGACTTGAAAGGTACGGTCTGGGAAGGGTACGATGAGAAACAAATTCGAGAGGCTGAAACAGAAAACCCTCAGATTTTTAACGGTCTAGATCCGATTGATCAATTTGAAGTTAGTGGCGATAGGTGCCCAAGTTGCAGTTCTGAAAATACTTTTTGGTACTAACGATTTTTAATCTAACAGACGATTAGCTGAAAATTCATGCTGAAAGTTATTTTTGAAAAATTTTTACAGAAATTAGAGAAACCAGCAATTAAGAAGGAGTTAGTTATGGGATGTGATATTCATTTATGGATTGAAGGGCGAGACAAAGAGGGGAATGCGTTTGGTATTTTGGTTTGATAATTAGTCGGTTTATTTAATTGTTGGAAACCTTAATTCTACATAAGGAGATACATCTTAAAAGGAGACATAAAAGATGAACATATATTTTTTGTCAACATTGATAATTCTTGTGGGAGTGGTATATCTAGGATTCCTAGGTTATTCGCACCACATAAAGCAACTTGGAGTAATTTCTGAAGAAGAAAAACCTCGTGTACAAGGGTTAGTGCATCTATTTGCAGCTGTATTTGTTGTCACTTTACTTTTCACCTTTTTATTATGTGTGCTTTATATCATTTCTGCATTATGATTTTTTTGACCTAGATAAGTCCTTAAACTGTCTGAGTCCTTTGAAAACTGAATACCCACATTGTCCACATCAGCGTGTCTAAGCATAAAAGAAAAATGAGGGCGATGGTTAGCTAGAAAGATATATCTAGCGTTGGCACACTAACGTAAAAGCATGATGCGACAACAGGACATCATAAGCTCAAGGAGTTTGCGGTTACTAGACTATAAACCGTGCGCAAAAAATACAGTAAACATGCTACGGCATATTTCGGCATGGCTGTTATTTCAGCCTTTTACTCAAAAGGAGATTTTTATGAGTGAAATAAAAAGAATTGATACTGAGATGACTATCTCAGACTTGCGCCTGCTTGGAAGGCAGGGTAATGCAACAGCAAGGCTTGATGATGGAACGACTCTATTACTCAAGCCAGATAGACCTTTGAAACCTCAGATGGCCTATGTTGCTGGTGAATTATTAGAGGTCATGGTGCCCTACTCCTATATTGACATCTATAGTCAAATTAGAACGGTTAAACGGGGAGATGTTTTAATCGCCAGGCGGTCAAAGTTTGGTGATAGGACAATCTTACGTTTAACTGGCCAGGGATTTGTTAGACCACCTAGGAAATCTCGAAATAGATAGGCTCTTACCCTGATTGAACTAGTAATTTAGAACATTTGAAATTTTTAAAGGAGAACCAAAATGAAAAAAACACAAACACTTATTGCAACTGCAACACTTGTAACTAGTCTAGGTGTTGCAACAACCGTATCAGCTGAAGAACAAGCTAAACCAGTCACGTCAACTGCTGATACTAAAAAACCAGTCACTAAGGCTGATGTTGATAAGGCTAGAGTTAGCCTGGAAACAGCTCAATCTGAAGTGGCTAAACAAGAAGAAGTGGTCGCAACTCAAACTGTGCAAGTAGAAACAGCAGAATCTACTGTCCAGAGCTTGACTGAAGAAGTGAAAGTCGCTGAGGAGCTGGTAAAAAAAGCCACTCCTGAAGAGATTACTAAAGCAGAAGAAGCGATTGTGACAGCTGAAATTGTCCTTGCTGAAGAAACTGAAAAAGTAGCTCCAGCTGAAGAGGTTGTTAACCAAGCTAGTGAAGCTGTCACTGCTCAAGAAACAGTGGTTGCCCAAGCTAAAAGCGAGGTTGATCAGTCACAGGGAGAGGTTGCTGAAGCCCAAGACAAAGTGGATCAAGCCCAGGTAATCTTAGATGGTACTGGCCAAGCTGAAGTTTTAGCGGAAGAAGTAGCTGCTAAGAAACAAGTTGAATCGGCAACAGTTGCTGAAGCAAAAGCTCAGGAAAATCTAACAGCTGCCATTGAAGCGGACAAGAAACGTCAAGTGGCTATTGCTGAAGCGAAGACAAGATTAACTGAAACTGAAGAGGAAGTTGGAACAGCTCAATCAGCTTTGGATCAAGCAACAGCTAAGGCTACTGAAACACAAGAGGCTGAAAATCAGGCTAAAGGAACAGCTGAACAGGCTCAGAAACTTGTTAATGGGCTGACAGATGAATTAGCCAACAGAAATGAAATCAAGCTACCTGAAGGCTATCTGGTTGCTCTAAAAGATTATTACCTCAATGGTAATAATGGCACTACTTTGTCAGCTATCGGGGAATCTGCTCTTGCTAGTCATGCTTACCGCTCAAATAGTAAAGATAGGGCGCTAGTGATTTCTGATGTCAATAATTTAACAGCAGAACAACGTCAAGAGCTAACTTTGTTCACGACTGATCTTTTAAATCAGGTTAGGAAGCAGGGCGGGCTTAATGTAGTAGAAGCTAATAAGTCAGCTATTGAATTTGCGGACAGAGTTGCCAATCGATCAATCACTTTGGGACATGATACAAAAGTCATTTCTGAAGTGGCCAATGAACTAGGTCTCTTTTCGATGGCAGGAGTTAATCACTATGAAAATTTTTCATCAGGCTATTTTAGTCCAACTCGTACTGTGACGATGGACACGCTTAAAGGGGCTATCTATAACACGATTGTATCAATGCTCTTTAAAGATGAATCCTCTAATTGGGGGCATACGACCTCTCTCGTTGGTGTGCGTTACCTCAAGTCTCAGCCAGACAGTCGTTATATTGGTGTTGATGTTTCTAATCTTGCTTATCAATCTACTAGCGGAGTGATCAGTCTAGGTCGAGTGCACATTTTAGGAGTTGCTGATCGTCAGATTGAAGATGGGGTTAAGTTTGATAAGTCAGCTAATATAACTCAAAGAGATTTGCAAGCTGAATTATCAAGTGCTGAAACCAAATTGAGTCAGGCTGAATCAGCTTTGAAAACTGCCCAGGAAGCTAATAAGCTGGCTCAAACGGATAAAAACTCTGCTCAAACAGTCTTAAGCTCAGCTAAAATCAAACAGACAAGAGCGGTAGAGACTTTGACCAAAGCTGAAGCAGTTGAGATCAAGACTCCTGGAGCACAAGAGGCTTTAGGTAAAGCACAAGATGACCTGATTAAAAGTAAGGAGCGTTTGACCCTTGCTGAAGAGGCGGTAGCTCTATTGACTGCTGATGTTAAAGCAAAGCAAGCTAATTTAGAGGCTGCTAAGTTGGTACTGGTTGATAAGGAAACGGTACTCAAACAAGCCCAAGATCGTTTATCAAGTGAAAAAACAACTCTCACAACTCTTAAACAGGAACTGACTGAGGCCCAAAAGGTCTTGAAGAATCAAGAGGATAAGGTTGCTGAAGCTCAAACGAAATTGACTGAAGCTAGAACTTACCTAGACTCTTTGTTAAAAGCTCCTGAAACCTTGGCTGAGAAACAAGCTCTCTTGACAGAAGCTAAAGAAAGCTTGTTCCAAGCTCAACAAGCTTTAAATCTTGAAAAGGAAAAGTTAACTCAGCTTCAGGAAAAAGAAATCTTGGCTCAATCAACTTTGACTAACTTGGAAAAATCCTATGAAATTGAACTTGTTAAGGGTGTAACAGCTCATGCTCTGCCTGTAGTTAATTCTCATGGCCAAGTGGTTGCTTACAACAACGACACTAAATTTATAGCAAGTAAGACTAAGAAAGTAGCTGTCACTTTACCAAAAACAGGAGAGACAGCTTCGGCTAGTTTAACAGGCTTCGGCTTGATTTTATCGGTGTTATCTCTTCTAGGATATAAAAGAAAGGAGGAATAGCTGATGGAAGATGATAATTTTGAAGCAAATTTAGTGATGTCTATATGTGTCTTAATCTTATCTATTCTTCTAGCCCTATCAAGTTTATAAAAACTTTTATTGACCTGGACAAGTCACTAAACTCTCTAAAATTTATAAAAAAGGAGATTCGGAAATGAATCAAAAAATGGAAAGAGGGCATGGGTACTATCGTAAATCTAAAGCTTATGGCTTGGTTTGTGGCATTATGTTAGCTGGTATGTTAACGATCACAACGTCCGTAGGCGCTGAAGAATTGACAAATACTTATGTTGCTGATACTAGTGCGCCAGTGGCACTGCCTGCTGAATCTGAGACTGTAGAACCTATCACGGTCAAAGTTGTTGATGAAGCGACTAAAACAGAAGTCGCTCGTGTATCTAAAGACACTGTAGTGGAGTGGGAAGAAAGCAAAACTATCGACTTGCCATCAGATCGTCCACACACAGAAACCTTAACCGTTACCACTCCCGTTGATCCAACGGAAGAGGTTAATATTGATAAGACTAACGAACTGAATAAAGAAGCTGGTTGGTCAGCTGAATTAAAGGACAAGGAAGTTGTTTATACAGCAAACAAAGAGTTGTTGGATAAGGTAAACACCAAGGCCTATACTAATATCACTGGTCAAGAAACCTTTGAAACAAAAGCTATAGAAACAGATCGTGTGCGTAAGGAAACTGAAACTTATGAAGTTGATGTTACCAAAACACGTGAAGTGACAGAAGAAGTTCCAGTTACCAAAACACGTGAAGTTACGGAAGAAGTACCTGTGACAAAGACACGTTTGGTGGATAAAACTGTCACCGAGACGACAATGGACTACACTACCTCTCCCCTAAACATTGGGTATATTCTTGATACTTCTAATTCTCGCAAGGAGATTGTTGCTAGTGCTACATCTACTCTCAATAAGTTCTTGGGTACTTTGGATAAATCTAAAATCGAAGTATATGCAGAGGACTACGCTTATGACTATGTAAGTGCTGGAACTGGCTTGTCTTCAGGCTGGTCATTTGCAGGGAACACGGTTAAAGTAGAAGGTGGAAGTAGCACTTTGAAAATTATCTATGATAAGACAGGTACCTCTCTTTCTCGTGCTAAGAAGATTACTGAGGCACTTAAGCAAGCGAACGGATCTGCTGATACCGTAATTGTTATTGAATCTGATTTTGATGATTTTGGTGGTTTTAGTTCAGGTGCTACAACGTCATTCTTTAAAGATGCTAAAAACTTGGAAGATTTGCCAGAAGGTGTCAAACTACTTCTTATCGAAGATGCCGAAAGCAACGGTACTAAGGACGAAGCGACAACTAATCTAGAAGAAATCGTTTCAGGACGTGTATGGAGAGTGTCAACTAAGAATGCAGATGGTTCTATTTTTGACCGTAACGAAATCTTAAATACTTTTATGAAAACTATCGCTAAAGAAACAACAGTTTCTAAGGTTGTCCAAGTCGAAGAAGAGTACACTGAGATGGAAACCCGTACACGTACAGAAGAGTACACTGAGATGGAAACCCGTACACGTACAGAAGAGTATGTGGAAAAAGAAACTCGTACTCGTGAAGTAGATGTCCCTTACAAAGTTTTAGAGCCAATCGTCATTTCAGTTGAAAATGGTGATGGTGCTAAGATTACTTCAGTTACCGTTGAAGAAGTTGGCAAAGCTCCTCAATCCCTTGAACTTGTAGATGGTAAAGCAACCTTCACACCTACAGTTGTAGGTACGGTTAAAGTGACTTATACCTATGAACATGATGGAGTCGAAACAACGTCTGTTAAGATTGTGGCGACAAGCAAAAATACGGTAACAGGTGAAACATTAACTGAAAACGAATCGACAAAAGCTTTGCCAACTAACGGTAAGTATGAGTCAGTCAGCATTAAGCTCCCTGTAACAGTATCTAAGCTAACAGCTTATGATACCAAGTATGAGCGTGCGTATGCCGTTAAGGTTAATGAAGGTCTTGACAATGCCTATACGCTCGATATTAAGGGTGGTCAGCTTTTGACTGAAAAAGCCCCTGCTAAAGTTGTGAATCCAGTCAAGGTTGAGAAGTCACCTACGAAACCTGAGGAAAAACCACAAACAATCACTCCAGTAGCTGTTTCTACTAAAGTCTTACCAAAGACTGGGACTGCAACTAGTTTCTTATCACTTGTTGGGGCTGTAATGTTGCCATTATTGGCACTTGGAACGAAAAAGAAAGAGGAAAATAACTAATGAATCAAAATACAACACAAAAAGGACGCGGATATTTCCGTAAATCAAAAGCCTATGGTTTGGTTTGTGGGATCGCTTTGGGAGCTATGCTTTTTATGAGCAATTCCGTTTCTGCGGATGAAGTATCACCTGTAGAAACAGCTCCAACTGCTGTTTTAACGGACAATCCAGCGACAAACCTTCAATCTGCTCAGCCAGAGACACCTGTTGCTAACCAAGAAGCAACTGCTCAATCAGGAAACCAAACAGGAACGTTGACTTCAGAAGTAACATCTGAAGCGTTGAATAGTGCTGTGGAATCTGCGACACAAGCAGGTGTTGAGGTTAATCAAACTGAAACAGTAACTCACAACACCTTGACTGAAGCTCAGGCTGATTTGAATACACAAGTTGAAACTGTTAATAAGGCTGAAGTTGCTCATACAACTGCCAATGAAGTTATTCAGGAAGCTGTTGGCAAAGCTGTAGGGGAAACAGAAGCAACTGGTACTATTAAAGTAACAGCGGCTGAAGCTGAAGCTAAGTCAAAAGAAATTGCTGCAAAAGTTGAAGAAGTTTCAAAGTCAAATCAGGCTAAACTTGATGAACAAGCGAAGGCCCAAGCAGAAATTGATAAGAAAAACGCTGAAATTAAGGCAAATAATGAAGCACGTGCGGAAGCTATTGCTAAGAATAAAGCTATTGATGAAGCGAATGCAGCTGAGCAAGCCCGTGTTGACAAGTTGAATGCGGAAGGTCAAGCAGAAGTTGATAAGCGTAATGCGGAAGGTCAAGCTGCTGTTGACGCTAAGAATAAAGAAGCAAAAGATAAAATTGATGCTCAAAATAAAGCTTTGCAAGATGCTTACAACGCTGCCCTTGCTCGATTCAACAATGGTACATCATTTAGTGCTAATGTAGAGGCTCGTACACAAAATGTTGATAATTTGGAGTATGGTGATAGCTTCATGAAAGCAACTGTAGATGATCGTACGGGTGATTTTACTCTACACTATGACGTGAATGACGGTGTTGGTGTATTTGGCGAAGGGAAGATCAATGGCCGTATCAATTGGACGGTAAGTTCTGATGGAAAGGCTGGTGAGGTGATTGTTGTATCAACAGTAACATTGAAGAACCATAGCTTTAAAAACTTCACGGCCAACCGTGCAGTTAATCAAAACATCAGTTTACATATTCAAGATTTGAAAGGGAATAATGTTTATTCACATCAGTATGATGGAAACTCAGACTTTGATATTCCTATCAATAAAACATTAGATGTCAACCTTCGAACCACTTTAGCCCCAAATCAGACTTCAAGCTTGATTCAGGTTCTTAACGTTGATGACAACTGGATCCATAACACACACGGTCAAGTGTTCGTGCAATTCAGAAACACTAACCAAAAACCAGGGGATCTCAAGTTGATTCAATCAACTCCTGATACTGGAAGTTTTGAGCCTGATAAATATGAACCAATTAAACCGAATTTGACGCCAAAAGTCGATGTTCCTGAAGAAAGATTTGTACTTCCTCCAGCACCATCGCCAGAGCTTGACAAGATTGGGTATGAAAAACTTGTTGTAACTACAAATGTCCATGATGTTCTTTTGGATCAAAAACCAAGCAATGACAAAGATGTCATCAATGCAGATCAGGTATCAGTAGATGGTCAACTTGTGCCAAAAGGCTCTACAGTTACCTGGACACTTGCAAATGATTCTCTTAAAGCAGGTCGTGAAGTTGTTACAGCTTACACCATGTCTGATCCATTGCCATCAGGTTTTGAAATTGATGCTAAGGCAACTGCTGAAGCTTCACCAGCCTATCTAGTAACATTTGACGAAACTGGTAAGGCTTCCCTGGTTGCGACTGAAGCTACGCTTAAAGCAATCAATGCAGACTTGACTAAAGATGTAGCTATTCCTGTGGCAACTATTGTTGGTCGTGTGGTCAATGATGGTGCGACTTACAAGAATACCTTCACTACAACAATCACTACTCCTAAAGGCGAATATACAACGGTATCTGATACCCCTGTTGTCTATACGCCAGGTTCAGAAGTTCGTACTTACAATGGTAACGTTGTAGTTCGTTATCGCTCTACAGATGGGCTGAAGATTGCTGAAAATGCTATTGATGTAGAAGATGGAAAAGTAGGCTCATCTTATGACACTACCGATAACAAGCCAGCTATTATCGCTTTTGAAGGCAATCAGTACAAATTGACTGAAAAAGTTGAAGGTGCTGAAAACGGTAAGGTTATTGATGGAACAATTTATGTTACTTATTTCTATGATCTTGTAGCTAAAGAAGCTGGTAAAGGCTCTGTTATCGTCCATTACGTTGAAGAAGGCACTAATCGTCCAATCGCAGTTGATGTAGTAGATACCCCATCTGCGCCAGTTGGTGAGTCTTATGAAACAACTGATAACAAACCAGGTACTATCAAGACTAATGATGGTATTGAGTATGAACTCATTCCTACTGCGACTATCGGAAACGAAACAGGTAAGGTGGTAGAAGGGGTAACGGAAGTAACCTACGTTTACAAACGTTTAACTCCAAAACCAGAAACTCCAACACCAACAGACAACTTGATTGAGCCTAAGAAAGATGTTGTTGACGATAAAGGCAACTCTATTGATGGTAAATCAGTTTTACCAAACACTACGCTTAACTATTTGGCCAAACAGGACTTCGATCAGTATAGAGGCATGTTAGCTAGTCGCTCAGCTATTCTCAAGAATTTCCTACACTTGGAGGACTTAAAAGATGAGGCTTTGGATGGTAAATCTTTAGTAGTTAACAGCATTACAGCCTCTAATGGTGATGATGTTCGTGAGTTACTTGAGATGAGACATGTTTTGTCTTTAGATGCTCTTGAGGAAAAGCTTCAGACTTTGATTAAGGATTCTGGAATCTCTCCAGTTGGTGAATTTTATCTTTGGGTAGCAAAAGACCCTCAGAAATTCTTTGAAGCTTATGTTCAAAAAGGCTTGGATATTACTTACAACCTTTCCTTCAAGATCAAGGAGACTTTCAAAGAAGGTGACATTACCAACCAAACTTTCCAGATTGACTTCGGTAACGGTTATGCAGGAAATGTTGTAGTGAACAATTTGCCAGTGCTGGCTATCCATAAGGACGTGCTGGATAAAGATGGCAAGTCCATTGATGGTGGTACAGTTCAAATTGGTGATGAAGTAACTTACAAACTTGAAGGTTGGGTTATTCCAGCTGATCGTGGTTATGATTTTCATGAATACCGCTTTGTGGACCAACTCCAAGCAACGCATGACGAGTACCAGGCCTACCGCTTTGAAGCTAAAGTAGACATTACTTTGGCAGATGGTACCGTGATTAAAGCTGGTGCGGATCTCAAAGATCACGTGGAAACAGTCTACGATGCCAAGTTTGGACTCTTTGTAGCTAGATTCAAAGAAGATTTCTTGAAATCAATCCAACGTGAGAGCGCCTTTGGTGCAGATGGGTACATTACTGTTAAGCGTATTAAAGCTGGAGACGTGACTAACTCTTACCAACTCTACGTTAATGGTAATCCAGTGGTATCTAATGTCGTGATCACTCACACGCCACCAAAACCAACACCTCCAGCTCCAGAAGCTCCAACACCAGAAAAACCAGTAACACCAACTCCAGTTACTCCAGCAACTCCTGTAGTAGCTGCTAAGGTATTGCCACAGACTGGTGATGGTGGCTCAATCGGTCTGTTGATGGCTGGTTTAGTATCAGCTATGAGCGGTCTTGGATTTGCGGTGCGTAAGCGTAAAGAGGACTAGTCCTCAATCAACTATGCTAGGTTAATGCCTAGCTAGTTGCTAGATATTTGTTTCCTGGTAAGGTAGATCCCAACTTTATCATCTGAAACAGATGTCTATCAGCTAGTTAGGCTGATCTAACCAACTCTTCCCCAGTTCTGAATAACTGGGGTTTTTGAATTATAAAGGAGAAAACATGAACGCAAAAACAATCATTATTGGCTTTATCTCGCTAATTTTTGGTATTGCTGCTGTTAATGGCTTATGGTCGGCAGCAGAAGGCTATCTGAAATTCTTATCTGGTCAGCGTATTAACAATGATTTGACCAAGGAAGAAGGTCGTAACCAAATGTTGTTTGGCTTGGCTCAAGCAGGTGGCTTGGGAGCCTTTTTGGCAGGTATTATTGCTGCTATCAATGCTCTAGAATTCTAAGGAGGGCTATATGTGGATATTACTGAACTAACCCAGTCTATATCGGCCTATAATGCTCAGGCTAATGCAATTACCAACCTGGTTTATAATGCTACTAAGCCGATAGCTCATATCCTGATTGGGATATTTTTTGCGATTGAGTTTGATACCATCACAAAACACCAAGCCAGGCAAGGAGCATCGATGACAGGAGAAATTTTTTGGGGCATTGCCTACAAATTTCTTCTGGCCTTTCTCTTGGTAGAGAATGCTCGTTTAATTTTTGATGTGATTATGTATCTAACCACTGGTGCGGTTAAGGCTATGGATAAGACAGTTAAACCTGTTGACATGGATTTAGGGATTGAAGTCAAAGGGATTAAAGGCATTATAAAACATTTAATTTTAGTTATTGCTTGGACTGTTGAGGGGATTTCACAGCTATCGATTAAAATTATTATGATGATGA
Source organism: Streptococcus ovuberis (assembly GCF_012396585.1). Taxonomy (GTDB): domain Bacteria; phylum Bacillota; class Bacilli; order Lactobacillales; family Streptococcaceae; genus Streptococcus; species Streptococcus ovuberis. The sequence continues at coordinate 40,210 of NZ_JAAXPR010000003.1, read as the reverse complement.
GGGCTTTTAACCTCTATATTCTTAGGGCGGTGTCTGGTCTACTGATTGCCCTGTTTATGTCTGATACCACTCGACAGATTACCATCAATTTCTTAAAATTAGTAGCGGCAGCTACCTTCCAAGTAATTGTTTTATTTATTATCATCCGTCTCTATCCAGTCATTGTATCTAACGATCTATTTAAAATGACTCTATCCAATGATAAGGGAGCGATGGCGATTGCCTTTGCGGCTTTGGCCAAGGGTATTGTATTTATTACGCTTATTTGGGGTAGTCAAAGAACTGCAAAAAACTTACTTAATGCTATGTAATGATGTCTCTGTGTGGTATAATTATCTTATAGGCACTGGAGGTATTTACATGAATGAAGAAGAAGTTGTTTTAACTAAAGATGAACCTTCATTAGAGGGAATTTTTGGTGCTATTATTGTAGTTATTGGTAAAGGCATATCATATATTCTACTTACTCCTGTATTTCTTTATACATGGATTAAATCTTGGATTTATGTAGGTTTGGTTTCTTCTGGCTTATGGTATGTTCTTGGAGCAGGCTCTTTGGAAGGTTTAGGCTACTCTAAATATATTCCTTATGTTAAATCTCCAATAGCATTTACAATTATCATTATCTTAACAGGTTTGTTAACCTTACGGAGAACATACTACTATATCAAATATTATCGTTAGTTTTTATTTTATAAAATGGGACACCTTACAAATTCTGTAGGGTGTTTTTTCATACCTGAAAGGAGACTTATGGCCAAATTAGGCTCAGAATTTTTAAAAGAATTTGATCATTTTGAAAAGCCCTCACTGTTTAAATCCTCCAAGAGACTGGTGATCTTCATCATCGGTGTTTTCTTGGTTAGTGCTTTAAGTGTTGGGCTATTTTTAATTAACTTTCCGCTCATACTCATTTACCTCTTGCTGTTTATGGTGCTTGTGCCTTTAACCTTATATTGTACAGGTAAGGATGAGGCCATCAAGGAAAGGGTGCTTTATTTTATAACCATCCATGAGAGGAGCTATCAGACACAATTTCAAAATAGAGAGGAGGATCTCATTGTAGATGATTTTAAAGTTCGCTCAAAAACAAAAGAAAGCCAAGCTGACGAAAGCTGAGAAAGAACGGAAGAAGCGCCTCAGACGGTCCATTAAACCGTCTACCCAAAGTTCGATTTATTACCAGTCCTTATTCGAGAATGGCCTAATGCACGTGGCCAAGAACATCTGGTCCAGGAGTTATCGTCTGGGTGACGTGGCTTACACCTCAGCTTCAGATGAAGATAAAGTCGCTGTTATTGATACCTATGCAGAAGCCACTAATAGTTTAGATGTGGGTAATACCATGCAACTGCTAGTGATTAACAGACGTGTCGAAAGCTCTGCGATTTCAAAAATCCTGTATGAACCTGCGGATGATGATTACAATGATCTGCGTGAAGAGTACAACACGATGATTAAAAATCGCTTTTCAGCTGATAGTCGAAATTTTAAAGTTGAAAAGTACATTACCTTGGCCACCCAGGCTTATGATGCCTTACAAGCAGATACCAATCTTCATGAACTCTCTGGATCCATTACAGATCAGTTTACAGAGATGGATATAGAGTTTGATCCCCTGGACGGTTTAGAACGCATGGGGATTTTTTCATGGTTTCTGAAACATAGTCCCTATCTACCGTATACCTATAGAGATATAGACCTATCAGGTCTCAGGACTAAAGATTTTGTTGCTCCTAATCGATTCCACTTTATGGAAAATCAGATTAAGATTGATGACAAGTTTGCTAAGGTGATGTATGTCCGACAATTCCCAACCTTCTTATCCGATAAATTGATCAAGGAGTTGACATCGATAGGGATTGAACTGGCTATTACGGTGACTGCTGATCCTTATAACCCTGGAGAGTTTACTCAATCTCTCCAAAATGCCCAATCTGAGGTTAAACGTGAGATGATCAATAACCAAAAGGATGGGGCCATGCAAGGGATTGACCCAGAATTAGCAGTCTCAGGGATTGCCCAGGAAGTGAATGAAGCAACTAAACGCTGGCAGGATGAAATTCGTGAGAATGACCAGAAGGCCTTTGCTGGGGTGATTGCAGTTTACCTAGTTGCTGACAGCCAGGAAGAGTTAAACACTCATCGAACCAAGGTAGTAACTGCTGGGAATAAGCTAGGTGTTGACTTTGTAGAATGCTATTACCATCAGGAACAAGCCTTAAATACCATGTTACCAATCGGGCAGATTTTCTTAGATGCTAAGAAAAAATTTGTCCGTCCCATGACCACAACTAATATTGCTACCCAGGTCCCCTTTACCAATGTGGACTTGAGATCAGATAGTCCTAGGGCTATCTATTATGGCCAGAACCAGCTGTCCCATAACACCATTACCTTAGATCGCAAACGTGACCTAAACGCTGGTAATGGTGGTGTTGTAGGGTCTTCTGGATCTGGTAAGGGGATGTCCACTAAGACCACGGAAATTATTCCTACTCTCCTGCGTTATCCTGATGATCGAGTGATTATTGTGGATCCTGAAGGGGAATATACCAAGATTGCTGAAGCTTTTGATGGGCAAGTCTTAAACATTTCACCAAAATCAAAAACCCACCTAAACCTCTTAGATTTACCTCAAACCATCACAGCTCTCTTTAATGACGATGACGAGGAGATTGACGTGATTGCGGATAAGGCCAATCTTTTAATGGGTCTCTTTGAAAGTATTTTGAAAGAGGTAGATGATGATCACGTCACCATTATTGACCGTGTAACCACCTTAACCTATGAGCGTTTTGAAACTCCAACACTTGTAGACTGGCACCAGGTGCTCAAAGAACAACCAGAAGAAGCGGCTCAAGATTTGGCTACTAAGGCTGAGATTTATACTATCGGAAGTTTGAACCTATTCTCTTATCCTACCAACGTGGACATGTCAAGTCGTCTCATCGTTATTAACCTCAAAGGCTTAGCTAATAAGCTCAAGCCATTTGCGCTCCGAGTTATCCAAGATTACATCTGGCAACAGGTTATCAATTACCAGGGCAAGACCACCATTCGTCTCTACTGGGATGAGGTCCATCAGTCATTCAGAACTGCTAGCGATGCTGCCTTCTTTGCGGACCTTTGGGCTAGGATCCGTAAATATGGAGCTGTCCCAACCTTTATTACCCAGCAAATTGGTACCTTGATCAAGTTTGAAGAAGGAAGAAACTTACTGTCAAACAGTGAGTTCTTGCTTTTGCTGAAGCATAAGCCCCAAGATCTCAAAGATCTCCAAAGGGTCGTGACCATTCCACCTAGTTTGATCAAGTATATTGAGAAGCCACGTCAGAAAGGCTCAGGTCTCCTGGTTGCGGCACATACCATCATTCCTTTTGAAAATCCTATTCCTAAAGGAACACGGTTGTATGAGTTGGCCCAAACAGATCCAGACTAAGGACTTCCTATGGTAGAACAAAGAAGTATTAAAGTCAGATTTGAAAATCATCGAGCAATTCGTAAAGAAGCTAAAGTAGCTTATCGTAACCTTAAAGGGAAGTCTGCTAAAATCAGACAGGCAACTGCTAGAAGTTATTATCTTGATTCTAAGCGAGCTTTAAAGGTTACAAAACGTCAATATAGCTATCTGAAAAAGATTTCTAAAAATCCGGAAGGAGAGGGTCTTCAAAATCAATTAAACCAGAGTAGAGAAGAACTCCAAGAGGCGATAAGAAGGCATAAGGTTAGTCGTGGGGCTAGTCGCCTAGCGGATAAGAAAGTCAAGCGTGCTGAAGTTAGGAAGCTAGGACTAAGGACAGCGCATAATCAAGCTAGGAGACAGGGTGAAGACTTATTACGAGACAATGAGACCTTAGAAGATATTGCGGATGCCAGGCATCACATTAGAGATGTTAAACGTGACGTTGATTTCTCTAAACGTTTGGCCAAGTACACAATCAATGAGGGAGTCAAAAATTCTAAAACTCTCTATGATGTAGGGAATCGTTCTTATAACCTGATAAGAGGTAGGGGCTTTATGCGGACAGCCAAGGTTGATCGCTGGGAGACCAAACTTCAAAATCAACTCAAGAAAATCCGATACCGTATTTCTCAAACCAGGTTAGGACGTTGGGGGAAGAACACAAAAGAGTTTGTCGGCTTCTTCTCAAAGCCTTTTAAACTCATGGCCAAACCAGTCCTTCATGTGCTGACTAACCCCTTATCACTCGCCTCCTATCTCATAAGCTTTATTGTGCTGTTTATCTTTTCCTTCTTCATGAGCTTATCTCCAACGATCTCTCAAGATGAATTTGACTTAAACGAGAGTTGGTTAACCTTGAGTAAAAAGGATCGTGAAAAATCGACGGATAAGGTGGATTATTGGACTAACATTGATGATGTCATCTTCTACATGAATCACCGCTACAGTGGCTACACGATCGATGAAGCTTGGACAGAAAAGCGGATGAGTAAACCATTGACGATGAGACATGCGTTAGAAGATATTTGGGATCATCTTAATAAAGATGAGGATAAGCTCAAAACCATGATGGAGTTAGCTCAGAAAGGGGATACTTGGATTAAGCTCTCTAAAGATGACTTGGAAGAGTACAAGGAGGCTCTGGAGAATGCCCAGGAGTTGGGACGATATGTCGCCTATCAAGACCTGGACAATCCTCTTTACAAGGAGGATGATGAAGCTAACTATCAGTCGCCATTGGTCATTGTAGACCGTTTTGGCTATACTTCAAAGACTGAGTTAAAAACCTCCAGTCATATTCGAGCAACTCAGGGACAAGATGTCTTAGCTGCCATGGATGGAACCGTTACAATCAAAGGCAAAAAGGTGATTATTGAAGATAAATCGAGTCGGTTAACTTATCACAATATGGCTGGTATTCGTGTCAAGGATGGGGAAGAGGTCAAGACCCAGACCCTGATTGGACAAAATAACAGTGGCAATGGGTTAGAGATGACCTATGAGAAAAAAGATGATGATGACAAGTGGGTCCCCGTCAATATCGGGTTCTACTTTGAACGTGTCACCTATAACCAAACCACTAGCGTGTTAACTGATCTTAAGATAGATGGGGATTTGGCCCAAAGGTCAAGAGCTATCCGTGATCGGATTAAGAAGAAGATTCCAAAAGCAACAGATAACGGGATAGCTGCTATGTTGGGGAACTTTGCTACTGAGAGTGGTATCAATCCTAAACGGGCTGAAGGGGATTATCTAGCCCCTCCAGTAGGTGCTACAGACAGCTCCTGGGATGACCCTAACTGGTTATCGCTTGGAGGGCCTGCAATCTATAATGGTGCTTATCCCAATATTATCCATCGAGGGCTTGGGTTAGGCCAGTGGACGGATACTGCTGACGGGGCTATTCGGCATACACTTCTATTGAATTTCGCCAAAGAGAAGAATAAGAAGTGGTATGACCTGGATCTCCAGATAGACTTCATGATGGAAGGAGACAACCCTTACTATAGGGAGATCTTACGTGAGATTCTAACCAGTGAGGAGGATGTGGAAACTCTCACCAAGCGCTTCCTGAACTTGTGGGAAGGAAATGCTGGAGATAAACTCCTGGAGCGCCAAAATAATGCTAAGCAAATTCTTCAGTATCTCAAATCGTCTGGAGGAGTTGGCAAAGGCGGTCATCCGTTTAATCAGCCTTACACGGTGCTTCAGCCTTATGGTTTTACACCGTGGTCAACTGGAGCAGGATATTACCTCTATGCAGCCTCTGGAGGGAAACATACAGGTGTTGATATTGTTGCTAACGGGGTACATGATGGGGTGGATATTCCAATCTTTAGTATGACAGATGGCACGGTCTATAGCGTCTCATATTCTGATTTAGGTGGTCATGCCATTACTATCCAACTGCCAGATGGCAAGTATCTCTATTATGGTCATATAAAATATGCACCAAGTTTATCAGCTGGCACTAAAGTCAAAAAAGGGGAGCAGATTGCAGTCCTTGGACGATCAGGAGCGACAGATGTGTATCATATTCACCTGGAGTTATCCACTAGTCCTATTATCTCAAGTGGGCAATATGATTTGGATCCTAGCTCACTCTTCCAAGACAGCGGAACTCTCCAACAAAACCAAGTTATTACTCCATAGAAAGGAAATTACATTATGTTAGATCAGGAAGCTGTTAAGAGGCTTCAAAAGGTTGGCCTAGTATTGGGTTTTATCTTGATATTCTTTATTGGCTTTGTGTTGGGAGGACATGGTAAAGTATCCCCCAAGGCTGTTAAAGAGACTCCCAAACAGGTTATTAAAGAGGAGGTTCAAGGACTGACTCAAAAGGAGGTCGAAGACTTCCTAATTGCTTATTATACCAAGAAAGATTTGGAAGCAAACCGCCAGATTTACCGTCCCTTTATGACCGCAAGTCTATACCAACAAGAAATGGATCTTGAAAATGATCCCATCAATCAGGCTTATAAGGGCTATATTGTGGATTTTAAATATAAGTCATCATCCATATACATTGATCAAGAATCGATGGTAGCCCTGGTAAAAGTACAGTATACCAATACTCTACTAGCTGAAAAGGGCAACTATGAACGGTCTCAAAGGGATGTGGTCAATGAAGTTGCTTTACAGCTACAATATGTCAAGCAAGGTGGGAAATACCTGGTTAACCAGAAAACACCAATCACACTTTCAGCACTACATGATCAGGGGCCAGATTATCCTGATTATGGTCATTTAACACAAACGACAACAGAAACGGAGGAATCTAATGGCCAAGAAACCGACACTAGCGGAACTGAAGAAGAAAATCGCTAGAGAACAAAATGAGCTAGATAAGCTCAATGAGAGGGAGGCAACCCTCCAAGAAAAAATTACCAGACAGAAACAAAAGGTGAGCCAAGCGGAGGTTGAATACCATTTGGCTTTGATTAAAACCAGTCATCGAACAGCAGAAGAATGGGAAGCCTTTGCTTTATCAGCTGAGAAAGGAGGAACAGATGTATCAAGTCACGAATCTGGAGAGCCAAGATACTAGGGGCTTTGAGTCTAGGGATGCCCTCCTACAATTCTTAGATGAACAGAATGCGGTTTGTCGTCAGGAACAGATGCAACTCGATTTGAAGCTCTTGCATGTTGATCATGATACTGGTGAAGTTAAGAGCAATCTTTCGATTACTTTACCAACATCAGGTACGATCGATAGTCTCTTGATGACCTTTGGTAAGGATGAGGGTAAGAAAAAGCTACCGCTGCCATTCCCTAAGAGAGCACCTAAAGAAATACCAAAATCACCTCCTGAGAAGCTTGAGGGCAATCCTGAAGAACCGGCAAAAGTAAATCAGGAAGTTGTATCGGAAAAACAACTTGAAACCCTGTTCAAGCAAGAACTCTTGGCTGCTAATAGACAATCTCAAAGGGTTGCGAGATTTTTATTTGGGTTAATCTTTATGCTAGGAGCAGCTAGTATTGGTCTTGGTATCTTACAGTCTACCCAAATCAAACAGTTGAAGGAAGACATTAAGATATTAAACTCTAGCCAAAACCAGGAAGCATCTAATTTAGACCATAAGTTAAATGTCTTTAGTCGTTATTTCCTATCCCATTACTACAGTGTAGCGGATAGGGACTTGTCAGATTTCGTTTCAAAGTCTTTGACTAAGGAAGTGAAATCATCGGAAACAAGTTTAATTTCTGCCATCCTGGAAGAAGTCAAATCAACAAAGGCAGGCTATAACGTTAGCTTTGTCCTGGCTCTACGAAGCAATAATGAAACAAGAAACGTTCGCTTAGTCTTTACAGTAAAAGCGGATAAATCTAGCCCCTATGGTTACAGGATCATTAAAGCTCCTGTAGAAACCCCGTATCTCAATCAATAACAATAGAAACAGAGGAACTTAAAATGAAAAAAACAACGCTATTCTCAATCATGCTTTTATCAACACTTGCTCTCAATTCAGCTGTCTTAGCTGAAGAAGCTTCAGCGCCAGGAACAGATTCTGAAGTCATCGTTCCTATTGGTGATACCAATATTCCTGAGCTTCCTCCAGTTGAAGCGCCAGTTGTACCACCAGCTCCAGAAACGCCTGCTCCAACAGATCCAGTAGTTGTTCCTCCAGTAGAGAAACCAACAGCTCCTGAAGAACCAAGTAAACCAGAGGAGCCTGTTTTACCACCAGCTCCAGAAACTCCAGTTGAGACAACAGAAACTACAACTAATCCAGAAGTCCCGACAACACCACCTACCACCGAACCGACTTCGCCAACTACCGAAGATAAACCAAACGGAGATCCAGAAACGACTAAGCCAACGACTCCAACGACAACAGAAACGCCTAAACCTACTGAGCCAAGCACCACTGAAGGAAACAAACCTTCAAATAAGCCAACTGCGCCAGCAACTTCTGACAAGAAGGAAACCACTAACCCTCCTGTAACCCCTATGACCCAACCTGTCATTACAGATAAAGGGGTAACCATTGTTGGGACTACAGATAGTCAAGTCATTGTTGCACATGCAGATGGTAGGCAGGAAGTTGTTGCTGCTGCAAGCGTAGGAGGTGTTGTCAATGCGGATAAGACCGTTACTATTACAACCCAAGGAGGGAAGAAACAAACCCTACCAAGTACAGGTGATCAATCAGGAATTGTAGCTTCTATTATGGGCTTATTAACCCTGGTTGGCCTTGGATTTAAGAAACGCTTTACTAACTAATGATGTCATCAAGTCATGAGCAATAGCTCGTGGCTTTTTTTGTATTCAAGGAGGACTTATGGATCAAGAAAAAACCGTACGACAACTAAAGGAAAACGCCAGGGCGACAGGGGAATTTATCCTCAAAGCCATTTATTTCTTCACAACACGCCGATTTGATGGGTTTCAACAGACCCTGATGGACCGCACTAAGCATTTAAGAGGGGAGCAGGACTGGGGAAGTTTTATGGGAACTCCTGAAGCAAAAGAATTAAAAACTTTTCTCAATCATGAAGTGAATATTGATGCCCTAAAGAAGCACCTCAAAACCTATGGTGTAGCTTTTGCTATGAGAGAGACGGAGGCAGGAAAAATCCAACTCCTCTTCCAACAAAAGGACGTGGCTATTCTTACTCAGGTCTTTGATGATTTGATTAAACAACTGACGGATAAATCCGCTGGAAAGCAACTAAATGCCCGTTTGTTACGCCCTAACAATGCTCAAAGTCTCGAAGACAAATTAGCTTATCAGACCCAACGAGTCCAGGATAGGATTGCTTTAAAACAAGCATTAGATAGTGCTAAAAAAGTGTCACGTCGGGCAGAAGTAAGTGAGGTGAGTAAATCGTGACGAAAAAAACCGTCAAATTGATTTTACTACTCTGTTTCTTAATCATCTATATTGGCCATTGGTTCTATAAGTCTACTCTCTTATATCCTGATACTGGAGAATTGGATATTCTTGGTCTGAATCGTTTAAGCTGGGTCTTTGGGCACTTAACGCAACTACCTTTGATTGACTTTGGCTTTACGCTAACATCGTTGAGCTTTGGTCTAGGGCTATGCTTGATTATCTTATTTATTGCTTATCGGCCAAAGGACACTAAAACCTATCGAACTGGAGAGGAGCATGGATCGGCTAGGTTCGCGACTGTCCAGGATTTGATTAAGTTTCGTGACAAAGAGCCTCAAAATGATATGATTCTCTCTCAAAATGCCCGTATGGGCCTATTCAATAAACGGTTGGGCTTTGCGGTCCAGTTGAATAAAAATGGGATTGTCTTTGGTCCACCAGGTGACGGTAAGACCAGGAACCTAGTCAAACCTAACCTGATGCAGGCGAATGCTTCCTTTGTTACAACAGACCCTAAAGGGCTATTGGTTCATGAAGTGGGCCACTTGTTAAAAGAGGAAGGTTATGATATCAAAGTTTTAGATTTAGTTACCCTCTCTAATTCCTCACAATTTAACGTCTTTCATTATATGACTTCTGAATTGGATATTGATCGAGTGGCTGAAAGTATTATCAATGGAACCAAACGAAGTGATAACAAGGGTGAAGACTTTTGGGCACAAGCAGAGGCTTTCCTCATTCGTGCCTTAATAGGATACCTTTACTTTGATGGTAAGGTTTTAGGAGAATTTGAGCCTCACCTGGGACTGGTAGCGGATTTGCTAAGGAAACTCAAACGCCAGGATCCAGAGGAAGCGAGCGAAGTGGAACAGCTCTTTAAAAAACTAGAAGAAAGATTACCAGGTAACTATGCCTGTAAGCAATTTGACCTTTTTATGGCAAACTTTGGTGGCCAAACCCTGATGTCTGTATTAGCGGTAACTTCAGCACGTTTTTCAGTATTTGACCATGATGCGGTTAGAAACCTCATCAGGACGGACACCCTGGAGATGGAGACCTGGCAAATCAGAAAAACAGCGGTATTTATTGCCATTCCAGAGACAGATCCAGCTTATAACTTTATCGCTAATCTTCTCTTTACAACCATGTTTAGAGTGCTACCTAATCTTGCGGATGAGATTTTGCAGGGTCGCCATCCTCAATATGGCCCTAAGGATCTTATTCATTTGAGATTGATCTTAGATGAATTTGCCCAACTTGGAAAGATTCCTTATTTTGTAGAAGCCTTGTCCAGTGTACGGTCACGTGAGATCTCTATTTGGGCCATTGTCCAGGCTATCAATCAGCTCAAAACATCTTACAGGGATGAGTGGCAGACTATCTTAAACAACTGTGCCAGTTTGATTTACCTGGGTACTCAGGATGAAGACACCATGAAATACTGCTCAATGCGTGCAGGGAAGCAGACGATTGCTACCACGTCTAGCGGTCAAACCTACTCCCAGCAAGGCTCTAGCTCTGTTAACGTGCAATCAAACTCGAGGGATTTAATGACCCCTGATGAGATCGCCAGAATTGGCGTTGATGAAACCCTGGTATTCTTGGCCAAGCAAAATGTCTTTAGGGATAAAAAGTACAATCCTGATACGCATGAGAAGGCTCATTTATTGGCAGATTCGCCAGAAGATAAAGCAAGGTGGTTTACCTATAAATTCCCAATGACAGATATTGATGAATGGCATCTCCTCGTCAATCATGAGGATAGTGAGGTAGTTGACGAGGATACTGTGAAAAAAGTTGCTTAACATAGAAAGAAAGGACAGATAATGACACTAACCCAAAAAGATTATAAGGCTCTAAAACAGGGCGTTGTGGCCGATACCGCTATAGGTGTCGGTTTTTTTGCAGGAATCGAAAGTAAGATTCCTGATTATGCTTTAATTGAGGCCATTCGAGAAATGGCAACAAATGGTTGGATTGGCCATCAGACTTCTGATGGGGATATTAGAAACATGCTGGTAACGGAAAGTATTAAAGCTATGAACTTTCAGGATTTTAAAGATGTGGCCCCGTATCTCTTTTCCTATCCGAGAGAGCAACGCCAAGAGGATCTGTTGGTTGCTCCAATCGAGGTTTCAAGATCATTATTTGAAACGTTACAGGCAGAAGCGGATGAACTCTTTCGTTTGAAGCGTGAGTTGGCCTATCAAGAGCAAGAAGAACTCACGATAATGGATGTGATTGATCAAATAGAACACCAGTCTATTATTCAAGAAACAGGCTATAGCGTTGTTGGCATTAGTCAGGACCAGTCTCAGTTCTTGATCCTGGATAATCGATCAGCAGATCAAAGAGATCCCTATCTGGGAGAAGAGATTTTTGAAGGAGAGCTTTTGCTAAATGATTACCGCTCACCTTACTCTAATAAAGCCCAGATTATGGATGGTCTTATTGAGCAATCGAACCAAATAGCGACTCATATCTATCAATACTACAATGATGTCTATTACCAAGAATCAGGAGTCTTAGACGGTTTAGAAATCGTACAGAATTACTATCAGGAAGATCAATTAGATACTAAGCGATTAGAAGGAGTAAAAAGTACGTCTTCACTGTGGAGACTGGCTCAAGATTCTCCTAGTTTTCAATCCGACTATGAGACAGTAATGGAACTTCTGGAAGATGATGGGATCAGAGATTATATTAGGGATTATCCAGATCACTTCCTAGACGATAAAGACCAGGTAGAACTTGTCCAGGGGATGCTGGCGGAAGATGGGAAACAACTCGCTATAAAAGAAGTGACAGGATATAGTCAGGGTGAATTCTGGACTCTGGGAGCTATTTATGATACCGCACTTTTTAAGGCAGAAGAGATTGATTTTTACCTGGAGCATGAAGTTGGAGCTTTTTATAAGGGTTCTCTAACTGAAGCTATGATTATTTCTAAGGAACAATTAGAGAGCTTGGGTCTAGAGGCAGCTGCACAATCGGCGGAAACCTTTATCGTTAATGAGGAATTGCTTTGGGGGAAAAATTCGCTAGAGGTGCTTACTGAGTTGTTGCAGCTTGAGGGCTATGAATCTCTAGAGCAGGTTATGGATCAGGAAGTTGTAAGTCAGGAAAAAGAAGAAACAATAGAAATGGAGCGATGAGATGGCAACAATTGAAGAGTTAAAACGCCTGTCTATCCTGGATGTGGCCCAGCAACTAGGCCTAGATATGAAGCGTCTGGGACATGACAATTACACCTGGTCTGACCATGATAGTTTTATTCTAAATACGAGTAAAAATATCTTTTCTTGGTTCTCCAGAGATTTACACGGGGACGTTATTAAACTGGTCCAGGTGATAAAGGAGGAACAAACAGGCCAAAAACTTAGTTTTAAACAAGCAAAACATTACCTGGAGACGGGAGAGTTTGAATCTTTTGAACCAACCGAATATATCCCACCTGTTTTTGAATATTACCTACAAAACTTTGAAAGTCAGGATTTAACTTTAGCCAAAGATTATCTGGTCAATGAACGTGGGTTGTCTGAAGATACTATCAATCTTTTTATAAAGCAAGGGTTGTTGGCCCAGGCGACACACAAGACAGGAGAAGTTTTAGAGCCTGTTATTGTCTTTAAGACCCTGGACAAGTCAGGACAGATCACAGGAGCATCGCTACAAGGAATCATGGAGAATAATACCATCCATGAAAGAGGGCGCTTAAAACGCATTATGAGAGCTTCTGATGGGATGTCTGGAATGACCCTAGATATTGGCCAACCTAAGCGCCTAGTGTTTGCGGAAAGTCCTATTGATCTCATGTCCTATGTAGAGCTACATAGAGATAGTTTAAATGATGTTCGCTTGGTGGCCATGGATGGTCTCAAGGAAGCCACTATTAGTCGCCACTTTATGGAATGGTATGCGAATCAGGAAGGGAAAACATACACGGTAGATTATAAAGAAACACCTAAGCTTTTAGCCCACGTTGCTCAACATACCTCCTATTTTAAAAAAGAGGATAACCAGGTTCTGATAACATTAGCCTTGGATAATGATGAAGCAGGCAGAAACTTTATCTCTAAGCTCCAGGGGAAAGGTATTCCAGTAGTTGTTGACCTCCCTCCGCTGGCAGACGGTCAAGAGAAAACGGATTGGAATGATTATTTAAAGACTCAAGGGGCTAGTCAAGTTAGAGATAATAGCAGACTGGCCCAAGCTTATAGAAAGCTAGAACGCCTGGAGAACGAGTTAGGCCAAGCAACGCAGGCAGTCTTTTCCTACCAAGCCCAAACTAATGGCCAGCCTATGAATGATAAGCGTGGGGCTGGAGCTTTCTTCAAGAGACGTGATCAACTGGAAAACAAAGCTATCTCTCTTACTAGAGAAATAGAAGCGCAAAAGGAGCGAATCGAACGCTTGGAAGACCAGGAGGAAAATAAGCGACTAGGGCTTAACAAAAATGGTTATGGTTTAAATTTGACTGTTGACAACATTTCACGGATCAAGGATGAGATAGAGAAATTCTATCGAGGGGAGTCCCTTTATACCCAAACGACTATTAGGAAATATGAAAAACGCCTAGTCGAGCTTGAGGCGTTAGCGGAGAAATCACAAGGTATTTCAATGAGTCCAGGGGTACAACATCTGATTGATCAAGGCCTGGTTAACCAATGGAAAAAACAACCGATGATCTATTTCGTTAAGGGACTTAAAAAAGTAGCCTTTGAGCTGACTGATCAAGGGACCTTTGAACCATCAAAAAAATATGGTCCATTAACTGATAGTGATCGAGCTAGAGTTAATGAATTATTAGGGCTTATGAAGAATAAGGAGGAGAGCGATATGGATTTAGATCAGGTGGAACAACCAGAAGTGGAAATAGACTTAAAAGCTCTCATCAATGAAAAGATTATTCAAGAGGGAGATTACTATCTCTGGCATGATTACGAACTGGAGCGTTTAGGAGCTTCTCAGGAAATGATAGAGGAGTTTCATAATAACCTGGAGGATCTGGCATACTCTAAAGATGGCGTAAATCTTTACATCGAGGACTCATCAAATAAAGGAGCCACTGGCTATCTCTCCCTGGAGGGAAATGTTTTGAATCAAGAGAGTATTTTAACCTATCTCTCAGAAAATGATCTAAACGGAGAGCAAGCTATTCAATTTCTGGATAATCTTGCTCAAGGAGTCGAAGAAACCTGGAGTAGGGTTGAACGTCACTATGATCAGGTCTTTGAAAATATAGTAGCTAAGTATGGATTGGGTAAAGAAAAATCCCTTGAGAAAACCCAAGGGATAATTGCTGAGACAAATGTCGAGGATTTACCTGGAGACCAGGAGGCAGCACCTCTACCTGAAGCGAACTTGTCGCAACCTTTGAATGACTTGTCACCAAATCAAACTGAATCTCAGCCTTTATTACATTTTACCATAGATGGGTTAACACCGTCAACTTACAAGAAGGGCTATCATCCTGTATCAGATAAAGATTTGAGGAAGTTGAATCGTTATGCACAAAACCTTCAGCAAGTGGCACAATTCTATCTTAATGAGCTTGCAGATACTACAATTACTTATTTTTATAGTGATGGGGTTGAAAATGGCCAAGTCAGTATTGAATTTGGGAAAGAATACTTCATGCACTTAACTGGCATATTACCTCAGAAAGAAGGGCAGACCGCCGAGCAGACTTTACTTGATTTTGCGAATGGGCGGGGTCATTTTGATAACTTGCTTATTGCCAATTATGATGCAGCTTTTGAAAAGCTCCAGGTACTGCCTGAATTACAGGAAATAATTGTGAGTGACGCATTTTACTTTAATGATTTATCTGACATTGAGAAATTGCATCGATTGGACTTGGATAAGGCTATTCGTACCAGCGATAAAGATCTTTTGCTAGCATTACGAACAGTCGATGGGTTAGCTATTCCTGCTAGTGTCATGCGATTAAAAAGTAACCTCAATGCTCAACTGGATGCTTCAAATCATGAAAAAATCATTCTTGGTGTTTATCGTAACCGTGATGGTAAGATTCAACAGCTGTCAATTAACAACGAATATATCAAAGATGGAGGCTCTGAGATGATGGCTATCATGCAGAATAACCAATTTGAAAGGGAAGAAATCAGTCAGGTTGAGGAGCTTGAACTGTCAGGAGCAGAAGAGAAAGAAGGGGTAACGTTTGAAGTTAACAAAGTAAAGGTAACTAGTGTGTTAGACACTCTTCGAGAGGTTGGCAGACCTGTTTTAGAAACTAATCTTAACCCAGACTACCTCGCTGAATTGGCTTTTGTTGATCAGCTTTTGGATCAATACGGAGGTGATTTAGACTTGGTGATCACTGATTTAACACTACAAGGTTTGGTTGATACTGAGGCTGAGTTTTACCAAAACTGGGTAGAGGATAAGGTTTACCAAGTCCACCAGGTATCCTGGGCAGATGTTGCGAATGGGAAGCATACACAAGAGGAATTTTCTGATCTAGCCACCAAAACCTTAGATGATTTAGTCTCTCGTTTAGAAGATTTTGAGACTTCTTCTTCGTCTCAAGAAGTAGAGGAGGCTATAGTTATTACTCCAGAAAAGGTCTCAGAATTGATTGCAGCTGGAGATAAAAAAGGTTTGAATGATCTCATGAAAGCAGGAATAAGAACCTATCTAGAATCTGATCGTTACAAAGAGTTTCTGTCAGCGATGGCAAAGTTACCACACTATTCACCTAACAATCTTTTCTTATTACAAGCTCAGAAAGCAGACGTTAGCAAAGTTGCTTCCTTCAAGGTTTGGAAGGAGCAATTTGGACGTTTGGTCAATAAGGGAGAGAAGGCTTTGAGAATTTGGGCACCTGTAACAGTTACTAAAAAAGATAAAGAGACTGGCCAACCCATCCTTGATGAGAATCAAAAACCAGTGACCTATACCAGCTTTAAACTAGTACCAGTCTTTGATATTTCCCAAACGTCTGGACGTGAGTTTCCTAAAGCAGTCAATAACCTGGAAGGAACTTATGATGATTATGCCAACCTTTATAGAGCCACCAAGGTTCTTGCTCAAGAGAGAGGTATTAAAGTTGAGTTGTCTAATAATTTAGGAAACTATAACGGTGTTTACCTTCCTAATGAAGATAAAATTATCATTAAAACAGGTATGTCAGAGACACAAACGCTAAAAACTTTCTTCCATGAAATGGCTCATGCAGATCTCCATAATCTCCAGGAAAGGGAGAAACATCAATACACTAAACCAGAGAAAGAGCTGCAAGCTGAATCAGTTGCTTTTGTGGTGGCGAGTCATTTTGGTATTGATACACAAGACTATAGTTTTGCTTATTTGGCTAACTGGTCAAGAGATAAAAAGTCTTTGTCTGACCTGGAAGCTCAATTGGATGTGATACAAAAATCAGCAAAAGGATTGATTCAACGTTTAGATAATATTCTTGAACACCAACAAAACAAGTCTGTTGGTCAAGATATTTTTAGTCAGCGCTTAGCTGAAAAGACAACGAATAGAGAGACTCAAGCACTCGTTAAGGAGGAGACACCTGACATAAAAAAGTCCCAGGAACAGGAGGAGAACCGTCACATGTAACGATCACAAAACAGCTATCACGATTAAATCAACCAAGAAAGAAAGGAACAAATAATGGAAGCACTTGAGTTAACATTACATCAATACTACTACAACTATGGGCCAACTGATCGCCCAAAGTTAGACCAGAATGCTATCCGTCAATCTCGAAGAGAGGTCATCTATCAGTTGGAACAGGATACTATTTTGGCTCAAAAACAAGAGCTTGATATAGCTCACTCTTACCAGGAATCTATTGTTTTGTTAAAACGAATGACTGATGAAGAGTACCAGCTTCTAAGAAATGGTCTCTTACAAAACGTGCGTTAGCACGTTAAAAGGGGATTGGGGATTTCCCCAAAAATTGAAAAAACTAGGCACCTCTATTCTCCCAAAAGGGAGGATAGAGAGGGTGCTTAGTTTTTTAAAAACAGCACTTGTCAGGACACGTGCTACGCTTGCCAGATGTGAGCCAGGTCTGGCTTAGGTCTGGTTTTAATTCAATTTAGAGAAGTGGAGGATTACAAAATATGGATCAAAAATCAAAAGAAGTAAGACGAAGTCGTTCTGTTAAGAAAGAATTTTTTGTAGACGAGACAGAAGAAAAAATAATCAGAGCTAAGATGGCAGAACATAACTTGAGAAACTTCTCAACTTTTGCTCGGAAGATGTTGCTGACTGGAGAAGTTAAGGTGATTAACTTTGAAGAGCTGCGTTTGTTTCGTCAAGAGATCAAACGCATTGGTGTTAACGTTAACCAGGTTGCTAAGCAAGTCAATACCGATGATGAGGTTTCGGTCGCTCAAATAACTCAAGTTTATGAGTTGCTAAAAGAGGTCAATGATCGAATGAATCAGGTGTTGAAACGGGCTGAAGAACAAGCTAATAAGGAGTAAGGAGTGGTTGTATTAAAAATAAAACAGGTCAAATCTCAAGCCAGTTTAAAAAGAGTTGTGGATTATATTTTAGATCAATCTAAGACATTGCGAGTGTCAATGGATCAAGAATATGATCCTGAAGATGATTTTCCATTGGAGTTTATAAATGGTCATAGACAAGAACAAATAGTCTCCAGTCATCTCCTGACAGATGAGGTCAATGGCTATGAAGAAATGATGATGACCAACCGATTGGCTAACCGTTATCATGGGAGAGCGGATAAAACAGACTATCAAAAAGGGACAAGTGAGGTTTATGCTCACCATATCATCCAGTCATTTTCTGTTGATGATAATCTGACTCCAGAGGAAGTCAATGAGATAGGCAGACGAACCATTATGGAACTCACAGGAGGCCATCATGAATTTATTGTGGCTACTCACATGGATAAGGACCACCTCCATAATCACATCATTTTTAATGCGACAAATAGTTCTACATTGAATAAATTTCGTTGGCAAAAAGGTACCAGGAAAAGTTTAGAAAAGATTTCGGATCGTCATGCGGATTTGTTTGGTGCAAAAATTATTGAAGACAGGAGTAAGATTTTTGATCATCGCAAGTATTCAGCTTATCGAAAACAGAATGTGCATAAGATAGAAATCAAGTCCCGATTAGATTTTCTATTGAAGCACTCTATTAGCCTGGATGATTTTTTAGAAAAGGCAAAGGCTTTAGATCTATTTGTTGACGTTACTGGTGAATATGTGAAGTATAAACTCTTGGATAAGGACCAAGAAAAAAATACCAGGGATAGGGCATTGTCCAAAAAAGGAACCTACTCTTTAGCTGTTATTGAGGATAGGGTTTCAAAAAACGAAGTCGTTTATAGCTTAGAAGAAGTAAAGGAAAAGTACCAACTGGAGCAGGCTGATAAAGAAAATGATTTTGAAATGCGGTTACCTTTGCAGTCATGGCAAGTTAAGGAAGAGACACAGACAGGTATCTATTTAGAAGTCGATTATGGTCTTAGAAATCATGGAATTGTTAAAGTACCGTATCGCTTTGTCGATAAATTAGATGACGGGAGTTTTGAATTGTTTATTAAACAATCTGATTTTTTCTATTTTACCAATCCTGACCAATCAAAAAATAATCGTTTCATTAAGGGGGATGTTTTGGTAAAACAATTGGCCCACCACAACGGTAGTTACATCCTTAAAAAGAATCCGAATATCTCTAAGTTAGATGAGTTAATCAGAGAGTTTAACTTTTTGAATCAGCACCAGGTTAGTAACTCAACTCAGTTGGATGAACTGGCTAATCGCTTTATTGAACAACTAGATCAGACAGATAAATCTTTGGACCTTTTGGATGATAAATTGGCTACCCTCAATAAAATTCGGGGAGCCTTGACTGATTACCAGGAAGGTGGTTTGGCTGAGCAGATGATTGCACAAGAAGTGCTAAATAGTCTATCTATCCCCCTGGATTACTCTCTGGAACACCTTGATAAAGAGATGGTAGAAATTAGTATAGAGAGAACTCAGTTAAAAGAAACGGTTGATCAAATCAGCTTTGAGTATCGGAAGTTGGCGACTTTGAAGGAACATCATAACGATAAACCAAATCCAGAAGAAAACAAATCAATATAAAAATAATTATAATTATGTTGATAAATATAATTATGTGTGGTATAATAAAACTATAAAAATGTGGAGGATTTAAAATCATGAAGATTATCAGCTTTGTTGCTATAAAAGGTGGTGTTGGTAAAACAACATTAACCTTTAATTATGGTGAATGGTTGGCCAAGCAGGGCAAGAAGGTCTTATTTATTGACTTGGATCATCAGTGTAATTTAACCCAGACCTATGAGCTTTATGATACTGAGCAGACTATTGCCAATGTATTCAAAGGTGGTGAGGTGGCCATCAAGCAAGTTAAGGATAATATTGCGATTATACCTGGGTATATGCAGCTGGACCTGGTAGAAAGGGAGCTGGAAAATAATGATCGAAAGAACATGATGCTCTATCTTTGGCTTGAAGATAACTACGAGAAAAGGGATTTGGAGCAATATGATTATGTGCTGATTGATTGTCACCCAGATTTTTCTATTGCCACGAAAAATGCTATTGCAGTTAGTCATGCGATTATCAGTCCCTTAATTCCATCTGAGTTTGGCTATAATGCTAAGTTTAATTTAGAGAGTAGGTTAGAAGCCTATAGAAAAGATGTGATTGACTATCGCACGAGGGAATCCTATATCACTGCTGATCTCTATTTTCTTGCCAATATGATTCGCCCTAACTATGGAACCTCCAGAGAATTGTTAGAGGCACTGGAGCAGGAAGCCAGCGAGAAGGGGGAGAGTGATCTCATTGGTGTTATTCCAGCCAAAGAACTCTTCAATCATTCCACAATTGAGAAGATTTCTATTGCAGAAATGAAAGAGGATTCAGTCCTGTACCACAAGCATAAGAAATTTTTTGATGAAATAGACCTGACTTTTTCAATACTTCATGATACAATATAAATATAATTAAATTTATAATTATATTTATATACATAAATAGATTGATATTGATAAGGAGACCAAAATGGCTTTTAAACCAAAGAAAAATGAAATCGCTCAAGTAATCACGGAGACAGCAACTTTACCAAGCTCCATTCAGTCAACAGACACTGGGGCTGGTGGACACTTTGATACCTTTGAACGAACAAAGCAGTATCAATTTACCTTGCAACCATCTGTCCGAACTAAGATTGATGAACTGGCAAAAGAGAAAGGATTTAGATCCGCTTCAGCATTTGTGAATGACTTGTTTAAAAAAATGTAACCTGGTAAGGAGAAGATATGGACTTAATTACTAGGCTCTTAGCAGAGCAGCATTTTTACGCTAACTACTTAAAAAACAAAGGATTTAGCGGAAAAGTTAATAATCTAGTAGCTAATAGTCAAATGATTATTACCCCCTAAAAAAGATGATTTTGATTTTCAAATAAGATAGACCTCGGCTAGGATTCTGAGGTCTTTTTTTGTTTAAAAATAAATTTGCGTGATTTTGTGAAAATCTTTAGAATACTTATTATGATGAAGAAGGTATTTGATGAAGTGAGTTTATTTTTAGAATTCCAACAGAAAACAGTTGATGATTTTCTGGCACACATAGCTCAGTACGATGAGGAACAAAGTGACTATCTATTACGTCAGGGCTATAAACTGAACAAGTGAGATAAACGGACGGTACTTTTTACTTTTGGGGAGGTTAGTTTCTATCGGAACCGTTGGACCAAGGATGGCCAACAGTTTATACCTGTAGATGTTTATCTTGGACTTGAAAAGTACAGTCGCTATTCAACGCAACTGGTTTATGAAATTTCTAGACTTTCAACCTTTACATCTTATCGGAAGGTTGTAGATATTGTCAAGACGACTTACAAATTAGATATTAGTAAAAACATTGTTAGTCGGGCAATGGAAGAGGCTGGACGTTTACTTGAGGAGAGGGAATCCTATCGTTTTTACGAAGAACAACAGGAAATTGATAAGATACAGTCGAATATTATCTATGTTGAAGGAGATGGGGTCATGGTTAAGGTGGTAGATGAAGCTAATGAGACAACGGTTAATATGGATCTGAGTCATTTTCTCGTTCATACAGGTAGCCAAGAAATTAGTAAAAATCGTTTTGCTTTGGAGAATAAACGGACTTTCGTAGGAGAGAACAACTATCAGGTGAGGCGCCAAGTACAGGACTATCTCTATAATCATTTTGAGATTACAGATGAAACCTTGCTCGTGAGTAATTCGGATCATGGCTCTGGTTATACCCCGTATGTTTTTGAGGATTTAGCGAAGTCTCTAGGAATTAAACATCATGAGCATTTCTGGGATAGATACCATCTCTATAAGTTGATTGAAGAGCATTTCAAACCCTATTCAGAGGAATTATCTGA
Organism: Streptococcus ovuberis; assembly: GCF_012396585.1. GTDB lineage: Bacteria > Bacillota > Bacilli > Lactobacillales > Streptococcaceae > Streptococcus > Streptococcus ovuberis. The sequence goes on along the minus strand of NZ_JAAXPR010000003.1, from coordinate 18,496 downwards.
TTTGGTCATTCAGGCTGTTATGCAGCATGATAGGTCTAAGCTAAAATTAGCCATTAACACTGTAGAAAGTCTGATACTAACAGAAGATGAAGCTGAATGGTTTGGGAAGTTTGCGGAGCGTTTGATGCGAGACTTTAAATACACGAAGCCCCCTCAGTTACGAGGTTTACCAACAGCTGGTATCGGAGTCATGGAGACTCAGCATCGTAAACTAACGTATCGAATGAAGCGCCAAGGAAGGTATTGGTCACGTCAAGGAGCTGTGACCATGAGTAAGTTGATTTTATTAACTTACGAGGATCAATTGAAAGAACTCTTTTTTGGGAATTGGCGAAAAGAATATGTTTATTACCAGGAACTGGAAAACATTCCCATAAGTAGCTATCTTAAGGAAATTAAAAAAACTTCAGATTATTATCTGAAGGGGAAATTACACGGAAATTATAAACCATAGAAAGCTCTAAAATTTCTAAATTTTGGGTTTTTTTCAGCATATACTGATTGCTTTTTAGTGATAGTTTTGATATAATAGTTATAATAAAATCAATGAAAAAGGCGTGGACCTTCGACCTTCCACGCCACCGATAAAGACAAAACCACCTTGCTTTATCAGTCAAACAATATTGTAACACAAGAAAAACAATATAGTCAAGACTGAAGCAAGCACGTTTCAGTCTTTTTTCGGCAGAAATTTCTCTAAATCTTGAAATTTTCTTTTTTTCCTTCCTTTTCGGAACTTTGGGACACTAACCTTTGTTGCTAAAAAAGTTGCTTTTAGATAAAGGATTTGCTACAATAAAGCTATTCAGAGGTGTTTTGAGACAACAACTGTACAGAAAGCGGTGAGGCTGAGAAATCCGCGAGTTGGTCAAAACTAGTTGCTGATGGCTAAAACTGAACAAACAAAGTTGCGGGCTCTGCCCGAATCTGGGTGGTACCGCGGAAATCGTAACAGAACTTCGTCCCTGTCTAGCGTATGCTGGATGGGGATTTTTTGATAGATAATAGAAGTGATGTAGGTATTTTACTGTCAGATGGTTCCAATTATAGCATTTGTTAGAGGATTGAGAGGTTTCCATGAAAGAATTTAAAGAACTTATAACAGAGCGTTTACATCTAAGGCCTATTCGTTTAACAGATGCTGAAGCTATGTATGACTATGGTCATCGACCAGAAGTTGCACGCTTGGCAGGCTTCCCCGTGAATCAATCAATAGAAGAATGCCAACATTTTATTCAGATGGACTTGAATAAGGCAGGTGATGACGTTCGCCAACGCATCTATGCTATATGCCTCAAAAATGAGGATAGACTGATGGGGACAGTCAATTTTGCGAAAGAAATAGAACCAGATATTCTTGAAATTGGTTATGTCCTGCACCCAGATTTATGGGGAAAAGGCCTGATTCCAGAGGCTGCTTCAGCACTCATTTCTTTTGGATTTCAGGAGCTCAATCTTCGTAAGATTGAGATTGTAGTCTATGATCATAATCCCCAAAGTCAGCGTGTCGCAGAGAAACTAGGCTTCTCTTTAGAGGCTAGACTTCGTCAACGAAAAAAGATTGATGGAAGTTATCAAGACAAGTTAATTTTCGGACTTCTGAAAGCTGACTGGGAGAAAAGGCATGAAAATTCCCTTTGATACAGCCAAATTTTACTATGGTTTTCCAGTCTTTGTCTTGGGCTACAAGGACGAGGTATTTGGTTACAACATCACGGCCAGCACCTCCTCCTACTCTTTAGGAGATATGATGGTCATCGGCCTTTTTAAGGACAACAATGCCACCAAGCAGATCGCTCAACACAAGGCCTTTACCCTCAATATCCCAACCTTGAAGCATATGGCAATGGCAGAGCAGGCAGGCTTTGTCAGTCACCGCGACAAATTAGACCTGACTGGACTTGCCTATCACCCCGCAAAAACGATTGACGCGCCAGTTCTCAAGGGATTATCCGGTGAGCATGGAATGTCAGGTGGTAGAAGTTGTAGAATTTGGAGCCTATGTTAATTTTGTAGCGCGGATTACCTACCGTGAGGCAGAGGAAAATCTACTTGTGGACGGTGCCTTTCAAAGCCAAGCCTTTCATCCCATGCTCTATATGGGAGACGAGAAAGCGAGAATCTACCATCAGATGACCGTCTAGACGAACCCCCTAGGACACTTCCTCAAAGAAAATCGCCGTCGGAAGAGAAGAGAGGAACACCGATGAACGTCTTGATTATAGGGGCTCCAGCTTCTGGGAAGATGACAGTCGGTCAAGAGCTAGAAAGATTAACAGGGGCAACCTTGGTTCACAATCATGAGACGATCGACTTTGTCTTGAAATTTATCCCAGACTTTAACGAAGAAATGATGAATCTCAACTCTCGCCTCACCTTTACTATTTGTGACAGCTTTGCTCAATATGGGAGAAAGTGGATTGGAACCAGTGTGATTAATTTTAATAATCCGAATCACCTTGATTTTCTAAGGATTATCCAATCTATTTTTCAAAAATATGGTCGAGACCTCTTGTTTGTGGAATTGGAGGTGAGTTTGGGAGAACGCTTAAGACGAAATCGAACCGAAAATCGCCTCAAGCACAAATCTCTCAAATGGAATCTGGCAGTTTCTGAGCAGGAAATCCTAGAAACAGTTAACACATGTCAATATGTATCCGATCGTGTTCCAGAAGGTTTGGACTATTATTTGACATTAGACACGACAGCAATCAGCGCCAAGGAAACAGCAGAAAAAATTGTAGCTCATATCAACCGTTTGGAAAAGGAGAAGGACTAATGGATCTTAATCAACTAGATATTCTTGTCAAGGACGTTCCCCAAGCAAGTGCGAAATTGGAGAGCTTGCTTGGTCTTTCAGCAGACTATCAGGATGAGCATTTTGCCCAGTTCACTGTCGGTAGCCATTGTTTGATGCTGTCAGATAAGGCTCTGATTCCACTGAAGCATTTCCAGTCGGGGATCATTCTCCATGTTCAAATTGAGGATGTAGATGGGAAATACCAAGCCCTTCAAGCAACTGGGGCGGTCATTCTCAATCCACCGACAGAGACTGACTGGGGCACCTATTCCCTCTTGGTTCAAGGACCAGAAGGCCTTGTGCTGGATTTCTATCAATTAAAGGAGGCCTAATATGGATACCAATCACGAAACGCTTAAAAACAATAGCTTGCCAAATATCGAAACAGATCGTCTCTACCTGCGTGAACGGACAGTAGCAGATGCAGAAGCTGTTTTTGATTATGCTAGCCTCCCCGAAGTTTGTTGGCCAGCAGGTTTCCCGCCCGTCGCTACCGTGGAAGATGAGGTTTACTATCTTGAGCATGTCCTTCCCAAGCGCAATGCAGATCAGGATTTGCCGGCAGGGTATGGAATTTGCCTCAAGGGTGAGGATAAGGTTATCGGGTCGATTGATTTCAACCATCGTCATGCGGATGATGTGTTGGAAATGGGCTATCTCCTCCATCCGGATTATTGGAATCAAGGAATTGTAACTGAGGCCGCTCAAGCCCTAATCGAGCTGGGCTTTACCCAACTTGGCCTCCACAAAATTGAAATCGGCTGTTACGACTACAATGTTGGCAGTCGCCGCGTCGCAGAAAAACTCGGTTTCACCCTTGAAGCTACCATCCGTGATCGCAAGGACGCCCAAGGCAAGCGCTGTGCGGATTTGAGATATGGATTATTAAAGAGTGAATGGGAGAAACACCATGGAAGCATTTGACATCAATAAATTGGTTTGGACACGACAGCCAAAATCTTATCAGATTTCAGATAAGGAAATTACCATTGAAACCCTGCCTCACACGGATCTATGGCAACGAACTTATTATCATTTTCGCAATGACAATGCGCCTGTCTTGCAGATGACGACCGACGAGCAGTATTTTTCCTTCGTTGTGAAAACGATCTTCGACAGTAAGCAACGCTTTGACCAGTGCGGTGTCGTGGTCTATCTGGATAGCGACAACTGGATCAAGGGCTCTATTGAATATGAAAATGAGGAATTTCAGCATTTGGGCAGTGTCGTGACCAACCAAGGGTACTCAGACTGGGCAACGGTGGAAATTCCTGCGGAGACCAACAGCATGTGGTATCGCCTCAGTCGTCGTGGCCAGGATTTTCGGATTGAAAATTCGATTGACGGTGTGACCTTTAAGCAAATGCGGATTGCTCACTTGGCAAAAGCAACCGATGAGATTTCTTTTGGGATTTATGCTTGTAGCCCAGAGGATTCCTCTTTCAAGGCAACCTTTACCGATTTTGAACTGCTCGACTGTCAATGGCAGGCTCACGATGGACAAGCGCCTGATGAGGAGATGGAGTGAAGCAAAAATTTAACACCACAAAATTTTACTACGGCTTTCCAATTTACATTTTAGGGTACAAGGATGAAAAGTTTGGGTATAACATCACGACTTCTAGTTCTTCCTACAGTTTAGGTGAGATGCTGGTGATGGGGATGTTCAAGGGAAGTAATGCAGTGGAACAGGTTCAACGCTATCAATCTTTCACACTGAATATACCAACTGAGGAGCAAGCTTTCTTAATGGAACGCGCAGGTTTTCTAACGCGCAGAGACAAACTTAGTTTACTTGATATCACATACAGCATGGCAGAGAAAATTGATGCTCCGTTGTTGGATGATTGTCCTGTGTCCTTAGAGTGTGTTGTTGAAGCCGTTCAAGAATTTGACAATTATGTTAATTTTACTGCCCGCATTGTCAACCGTTGGGTCGATGCTAGTCTGTTAGATGAGAAGGGGTATTTCAAATCAGAGGCTTTCCATCCCTTAGAATATATGGGAGATGGGAAAGCACGGATTTACCGCTATTTGGATGAGGAAAAGTCTGAAAAACTAGGACAGTATAGTAAGAAGGGGAGAAAATATCATGATAGATAGACAATATACAAGTTTTGGAGATGCTCAGCTGTTTGAAGAGGCGATTGCCATTACGATGGACTTAAACAGTCGCTATCATGAGCCTGATGAGGTTCGCCGGTTGATGAGTCAACTGACAGGGAAGACAGTTCCAGACAGTCTGCGCGTCTTTCCACCGTTCTATACGGATTTTGGTAAAAATATTACCTTTGGTGAAGATGTCTTTATCAATTCAGGCTGTCATTTTCAGGATCAGGGAGGCATTGCAATTGGTGCTGGTAGTCTCATTGGACACAATGTCGTTTTGGCAACGGTCAATCATGCGCTAGAGCCTAGTCGCAATCGAAAGAACAGTTATGATTCTGTTGTGATTGGCAAGCATGTCTGGATTGGGTCAAATGCAACCGTCCTTTCAGGAGTGACCGTTGGCGACTGGGCTGTTATTGCTGCCGGTGCAGTTGTCACAAAGGATGTTCCACCTTATGCAGTGGTCGGTGGAGTCCCAGCCAAAGTTCTCAAAATGGTCGATGCGGAGAGTTAGGGAAAAAGTAGAAAAAACGGTTGCCTGCTGTTGAAGAGTGGATTTAGGAGAAAGGAGAATGTATGAATTTATTTAAAATAGATCAAAATAGTTTATCTAATTTAGAAGAAAAACCTTTCAAATTAGAACGAGAACTTCAACGCGTTTTTGAAGAAAATCTTACAGTCATTACTGGCTTGGAGTTTGTAAGTAGTGAATTTTCCATTCAAAATCAACGTTTAGATACCTTGGCTTTCGATCATGAAAATAATGCTTTTGTTATTATTGAATATAAACGTTCAACCAACAATAGTGTTTTAGACCAAGGGGTATCATATCTCAATACATTATTAAAATATAAGGCTGATTTCATTTTAGAATATCAAGAACAGACAGGTAAATTACTAGCAAAAAAAGATATAGATTGGTCTCAAAGTAAAGTAGCCTTTGTTTCTCCGAATTTCACTCTTTTTCAAAAGCAAGCTGTTGATTTTAAAGACTTAAATATTGAACTATGGGAAGTCAAACGATTTACAAATAATATATTAGTTGTAAATGGAATTACTAAATCAGGAAATGCTCCAAGTATCAAAACTAAAACAGAGACCTCAATAGATGAAGAATTAGGTTTGCTGAAAGAAATTGTGACTTACACAGAAGAAAATCATTTTGCAGGGAAATCAGAAGAAGCGTTGGAATGCTACCAAGATTTTAAGCAGGCGGTTTTTCAGTTGGTTCCCGACGTTACTCTGGAACCTAAAAAACTTTATATTGCCTTTAAAAAAAATAAGAAGAATATTGTTGATATAGAGATACAAAAGAAACAGTTAAAGCTGTTTATCAATGCTAAATTGGGCCAAATTGATGATCCAAGAAACTTACTGAAAGATGTTTCATCAGTAGGACATTGGGGAAACGGCGATTATCAGATTATTGTTAATGATACAACCCATCTGGAATATATTATGAGTTGTATTAAGCAAGTTTTATAGTAAAGGAGAAGCACATGTCAAAACAACTTTCACCAAAATACAATCCAGCCGAGGTTGAGGCTGGGCGTTACCAAACTTGGTTAGACCAAGATGTTTTCAAGCCGTCAGGCGACAAGAAGGCCAAGCCTTATTCTATCGTGATTCCACCGCCAAATGTTACTGGTAAGTTGCACCTTGGCCACGCTTGGGACACGACCCTTCAAGATATCATTATCCGCCAAAAACGCATGCAGGGCTTTGATACGCTCTGGTTGCCTGGTATGGACCACGCGGGTATCGCGACGCAAGCTAAGGTTGAAGAGCGCTTTCGTGAGCAGGGCATCACGCGCTACGACCTCGGTCGTGAAAAATTCCTAGACAAAGTTTGGGAATGGAAGGACGAGTATGCGACCACTATCAAGGAGCAGTGGGGCAAGATGGGGCTTTCTGTCGATTACTCACGCGAGCGTTTCACCCTTGATGAAGGCCTTTCAAAAGCTGTGCGCAAGGTCTTTGTGGACCTCTACAAAAAAGGCTGGATCTACCGCGGTGAGTTCATCATCAACTGGGATCCAGCAGCCCGTACAGCCCTTTCAGATATCGAAGTTATCCACAAGGACGTTGAGGGTGCCTTCTACCACATGAATTATCTGTTGGAAGATGGCTCGCGCGCCCTTCAAGTGGCAACAACGCGACCAGAAACCATGTTCGGAGACGTTGCCGTTGCCGTAAACCCAGAAGATCCTCGTTACAAGGACCTAATCGGTAAAAATGTGGTCCTCCCCATCGTCAACAAACTGATTCCTATCGTTGGTGACGAGCATGCGGATCCAGAATTCGGAACAGGAGTGGTAAAAATCACACCAGCCCATGACCCGAATGACTTTGAGGTTGGTCAGCGCCACAACCTCCCACAGGTCAATGTCATGAACGCTGACGGTACTATGAACGAACTGGCTGGCGAATTTGCAGGCATGGACCGTTTTGCAGCGCGTGAAGCTGTTGTAGCGAAGTTGGAAGAAATCGGAGCCCTTGTTGAAATCGAAAAGCGTGTGCATTCAGTCGGTCACTCAGAACGTACAGGTGTGGTGGTTGAGCCGCGCTTGTCAACCCAGTGGTTTGTCAAGATGGACCAATTGGCGAAAAATGCCATTGCCAATCAATCGACCGATGACAAGGTAGAATTTTACCCACCACGGTTCAACGACACCTTCCTTCAATGGATGGAAAATGTTCACGACTGGGTAATTTCTCGTCAGCTCTGGTGGGGTCACCAGATCCCAGCCTGGTACAATGAAGCTGGTGAGATGTACGTTGGCGAAGAAGCCCCAGCAGGTGATGGCTGGAAACAGGATGAAGATGTCCTTGACACATGGTTTAGCTCTGCCCTTTGGCCCTTCTCAACCATGGGTTGGCCTGATGAAGATGCGGAAGACTTCAAGCGCTACTTCCCAACCTCAACCTTGGTAACAGGTTACGACATCATCTTCTTCTGGGTGTCTCGTATGATTTTCCAATCGCTTGAATTTACTGGGCGTCAGCCATTCCAAAACGTCCTGATCCACGGGCTCATCCGTGACGAAGAAGGACGCAAGATGTCCAAATCCCTTGGCAATGGGATCGACCCTATGGATGTCATCGACCAGTACGGTGCCGATGCCCTTCGCTGGTTCTTGTCTAACGGCTCTGCTCCAGGACAGGATGTCCGTTTCTCTTATGAAAAAATGGACGCTTCATGGAACTTCATCAACAAAATCTGGAATATTTCTCGCTATATCCTCATGAACAATGAAGGCTTGACGCTGGCTGATGCGACCGCAAATGTGGCGAAAGTGGCGAGTGGTGAGGCTGGCAATGTGACGGATAAATGGATCCTCCACAACCTCAATGAGACCATCGGTAAGGTGACAGAGAACTTTGACAAGTTTGAGTTTGGTGTGGCCGGTCACATCCTCTACAACTTCATCTGGGAGGAGTTCGCCAACTGGTACGTGGAATTGACTAAGGAAGTCCTTTACAGCGACAACGAAGACGAGAAGCTCATCACTCGCTCTGTCCTTCTCTACACGCTGGATAAAATTCTTCGCCTCCTCCACCCAATCATGCCCTTTGTGACGGAAGAAATCTTTGGCCAATACGCTGAAGGCTCTATCGTGACTGCGGACTACCCAAGGGTTGACGCGGTCTTTGAAAATGAAGCTGCGCACAAAGGCGTGGAAAGCTTGAAAGACCTGATTCGTACCGTGCGAAATGCGCGTGCGGAAGTAAACGTTGCCCCAAGCAAACCCATCACCATCCTGGTCAAAACAAGCGACAGCGACTTGGAAGCCTTTTTCAACAGCAATGTCAACTACATCAAACGTTTCACCAACCCAGAAACGCTTGAAATCTCATCAAGTATTGCGAACCCAGAACTTGCCATGTCAGCCGTTATCACAGGTGCTGAAATCTTCCTTCCACTCGCAGACCTGCTCAACGTGGAAGAAGAGCTCGAACGACTCAACAAAGAACTCGCCAAATGGCAGAAAGAACTGGATATGGTTGGTAAAAAACTCAGCAACGAACGCTTCGTCGCCAACGCCAAACCAGAAGTCGTTGAAAAAGAAAAAGCCAAACAAACCGACTACCAAACCAAATACGATGCGACAGTAGAGCGTATTAAAGAGATGGAGAAGCTTGTAAAATAAGTCACTCACAGGTGAATCATAAACCGTTCAACCCCAGCATTTTGCTGGGGTTTTTGGTATAATGGAAGTGATACTACAATTTAGAGGTTGACAATGAAGTATATAGATCTGTTCGCAGGTTCGGGAGGCCTTTCGCTAGGGTTGCATAATGCAGGTTTAACGGGTGTTTTTGCTGTAGAAAGAAATAAAGATGCATTTGAAACATTAAAGCATAATTTAATTGAGAAGAAAAATCACTTTGAATGGCCAAAATGGTTGGAAAAGAAAAATTGGGATATCCATGAACTATTAAAGAAGCATAAGGTAAATATTTCTGGATTAAATGAAACTGTTGATTTGATAGTAGGTGGTCCTCCTTGTCAAGGTTTTTCAATGGCAGGTAAAAGGCAAAATGATGATATGAGAAATAAACTGATGTATTCTTATATTCATTTTGTAGAACTAGTTCAACCTCAAATGCTTTTCTTTGAAAATGTTCAAGGATTTACAGTAGATTTTAAAAGTGATACTAAGACTCAAAACTACTCTTCGATACTCGTTGATAATTTGAAAAAATTAGGCTATTCAGTTGATTATCAGGTGATTACCATGTCTGATTACGGAGTACCTCAAAACCGAAAACGATTTATTTTATTTGCTTCAAAGAATCAAAATCAGAGTAAGCGGTTTTTTGAATTATTGACCGAGAATATAAATCCATTTTTAGAACAAAGGCAAATCACTCTTCCAGTAACGATATTAAATGCAATTGGTGACTTGAATCAAAAAAATGGTGATATCGATAGTCAGGATACTAAAGGTTTTAAGAATGGAGTATATGGTAATGTGGGGTCTGCTTATCAGCGACTTATGAGAAGAAATATTTCAAATGATGCATTACCAGATAGTCATCGATTTGCCAAACATCGACCAGAAACGATTGATCTTTTTAAACGTTTGATGTCTGCGACAGAGAAACAAATTAGGATAACTCCGCAAATGAAGTTAGTGGATGGATTAAAAAAGCGCGGTGTGACACCATTGAAAGGAAACTCGGTATGTAACACTGTGACATCAATTCCCGATGACTACATTCATTATTCGGAACCTCGAATTATGACGGTTAGGGAGCATGCGAGAATCCAAAGCTTTCCTGATGATTATGAATTTAAGGGACCTTATACTACCGGTGGAGAGCGCCGTAAGATAGATGTCCCAAGATATACCCAAGTTGCTAATGCAGTACCACCACTATTTGCTGAGCAGGTGGGGAATGTACTATTAATGTTCTAAAATTAGGAGATACTATGTCAGAAAAGTTACATTTTAAAGTTAGTTCAGGATTAAAGGATATTATTGGACGTGATTTGATCACTAACGAATTAGTAGCTATTTTTGAATTGGTAAAAAATAGCTATGATGCCGATGCTACTGAAATAAACATAGTTATTAATAGTTACGATAATTCCATTATAATTCAAGATAACGGGAAAGGAATGGACCGATATGATATTGAAAATAAATGGTTATTTGTTGCCCATTCCGAAAAAAAAGATAGTGAACGAGTTTATGCTGGTTCAAAAGGAATAGGTAGATTTTCCTGTGATCGATTGGGGAGTAAGTTAACTTTATTAAGTAAAAAAAATAATGAATTGAGCGAGTTAACTATTGATTGGGGAGAGTTTGAGAAGAATTCTCTTGATGAATTTGAAAAGATGGAAGTTACCTATCGGTCAAATTCGGAAGTTAGTAATTTATTTGAATTAGAATCTGGGACAGTTTTAAAGATTACGGAGTTACGTGATACTTGGTCTAAAGAACGTGTGGAAAAAGTGTTCTCAGCTCTTCAACGTTTAGTAAATCCCTTTGTTGATGATGGGAAAATAAAAATTAATATTAAATATTTTTCATCGGCTTCGCAAATTGCAGAAATTGATAGAGAAGTCAGTAACAATATCGCCACCGTACTAGATAAGAAAACAATCTATTTGGAGTGTACAGTTAAGGAAAAAGAAATCAGTGTTACTTTATTTGATAAAGAAAAGACAATCTATTCTTTTTATGTTGAAAATACGACGATACTAAAAAATATTTATTTTAAAATTTATTATCTTTCGACTGCAGCTAAGAATAATTTTACACGCATTATGGGGACAGAGGCTAAGAATTATGGTTCTATATTCTTGTATAAAAATAATTTTCGTATTTTTCCATATGGCGAGCCTGACTATGACTCTTTTGGACTCAATTTACGTAAAACACAAGGTTATAACCGTCACTTAGGACATCGAGAATTATTAGGTTGGATTAATATCACTGATTCGGAGAATCATTTTAAGGAAGTAACATCTCGTGATAGAGGTTTTGTGACCAATACTTATACGATTGCATTTGAAGATTTGTATATGGAGTTTATTCAGCGACCATTAGAATCTTATGTTCAACTTGTAAAATTTGGTAATAGTGAGATTGACGATATTCAAACTGATGATGGTAAAGTTATTGAAAAGTTAACTAATCGATTTAAAAAATACAAATTTACTACTAACCCAAAATACTATGAGTTACCTAAAATTGCTCAACCTTTGGATAAGAAATTCGACTTGCTTGCAGATGAGACTATTAGTGCTTCAGACAAAAAAGAAATCCAAAAAAATTTAAAACAAACTGCAATGGAGTTAACTAGAGAGAATAAAGCAGTTAAGAAGGAAAAAGAACAGGTAACTCAAGAAAACGAAAGATTAAAAAATAAGATAGCGATAGCAGATAAATTTATTGATAGTTCAAAGCCAGCTAGGCAAGATATGTTATTTCATGAGCTTGGAAAAGTTGCAAGTGAAATAAATGGGACTTTGAAAAAAATGATGCGTTTGATGGATGAGGTTGAGTTTGAAAAATTTTCTGATACAATCTATAAATTAAGAAGAACTTCGGATAAATTATCCTCAATCAAGAAGCAGATACTGAGGATTAATTTTGAAACATACAGTAAAACAGAAAAAATTGAAATTAAAACGTATCTAAAAAGCTATATAGAAAATACAGTGAATGACACTTCAAAAATAAAAATCAATATCGGAAGTGGAGTGATTGAACAAAAGATTAATATCTATGATTTCGGAACTTTGATTGATAATCTTATAATCAATGCTCAAGATAGAGATGCTAGTAATATTAATTTCTATTTTGAAGATGATAATAGTGCTCTACACGTAGTATCTGATACAGGTCCTATTAAAATTCGACCTATAGAAGATATTTTTAGATTGGGTGTTACTTCTAAACATCGGGGCACAGGGTTAGGAATGTATATAAGTAAGCAGATTTGTCAAGATTTTGGGTGGAAAATTACAGTTTCAGAATCGACAAATAATTATGTAGATTTTAAAATTGAATTTAGCAAGGAGTCGTAGTGAGGGAAGATATAAATATTTTATGGTTAGACGATGAACTTAATTCTGATGCCCATGATGAAAGAAAAGAAATTGTAAAAGATATTTTAGAAGATAAAGGTTATAAAGCAGTTTTTAAAGAATGTTCAACATTTGAAGAAGCGGATGAAGAACTAGCGACAGTAAAACGATATGATTTTTTTATTTCAGATTTTAATTTAGAAGATGAGGAAACGGGCTTGACTTATCTTGAGAGAATACGGGAGCGGAACGGATATAAACAATTTGTTATACTGTATTCGAATAATGCATACTCAACTATAAAAGATGAAATAGTTAATGTTGTCAAAGAGAAGAGTATCGACATCTTTTCTAATTTTACTTTCTTTTCTGTTGGTGACCAAAATGAAGAAAATTATTTTCGGAACGCAATTGATACTATCTTGTGTAGATGGGATGAGCTTAATGCAATTCGCGGTAGGTTTATGTTTGAAAATGCGAAGCTTGAGCATATGCTTCGTGAGAAACTTTGCAATAACATAAGTGACATTCTGTATACTAAAGTAGTTGAGGAAAAGGAGTATCGATGGCTAATAAAAGAATTTTTCAAAAGATTGCGTTTTGATAATGGAAAAAAATCCGAAAGAATCTTACTTAAGGAATCTTGGATAGAATTAGCAAACAAAAGAAATCTATTAGCACATTCTGAAGAAAAATTTGATTCAGAAGGGGGGAGAGGTTACTATATATACTCTAAGGACTATCACACAGAGAAAGAATTGTATATGTATGAAGATAGTTTAGATGATGAAAGAAGGTATATCAGTGGGCTTGTTCCGAAATTAATTAAATTATTAAATGGAGAATTTTTACAACAACCGAAGAAGTAATTTTGCACAAATTATATGACATGTTTAATTATAAAGCAGGTGCTTACATGACAAATTCTGTAAGTTCACACCAACCAGATCAGTACGCTGTTGCGGCCTTCTTTTCTGAGGTTGGTGGAATTGAGTTGGACTTCGAACAGACCAACGAGTTTGATAAGCATGCCAGACAAACTTATCAGTTGAATTATCCAGAGACTTTTTGGGATAAACAAAGACAATCCGCCTGTTGATGCCATTGGCTGGATATCAAAATAACATACAATATAAAAAAGGAGCCCCCTATGACCTTTACAAGCTACGAACCAAGTCGGAATGTGGAAGATTTTCATTTAGCCGGTTTTGCATATTAGTCAAAGAGTCCAGTGGACTCTTTGAGCTCGCTTCCTCGAAATAAGAGAGAAGCGAGGGGAGCGAGGTCGTGGATGAGTTGAAGATTGTGACTTACTTGGATTTGGTGGCGGAGCTGACCAATCCGTATGATTCAGAGACAGTGGCCTTGTTTTATAAAGGAAAAAAACTGGGTTATATTCCCAAGGATCGCAATACATTGATCAGCCGGATGTTGTTTTATGGGCATAGTTCTATCTTAGAGGCGCGTGTTCAGATGGTGGATTTAACAGTGCACCCCGAGCGGCAGTTGCGTGTGGTGGTCAAGTTCAAGGACAATCGTTAATCCTTTAAAAGAGTAGCTTGGCTCTCTTTTTCTTTAGTCTTAATTTGTGTTATATTGATAGAAAAAATGCTGGTTGAGAGAGGTGATCAGATGAAAGCTATTAAGGATCTTGTCTTTCAGGGAAAGCAGGTCAACTGGAAATCGTTGGAAACCTTTGGCTTTGCGCTGGAAGAAGGGAAATACGTATACAGGAGCTCCTTGATGAATGGGCAATTTGAGGCGGTTATCACGCTTGGTCAAGAGGGGCGAGTTGTGGGGCAACTCATTGATACGGATTTGGGGAAGCCCCTAGTCTCCTCCATGCTAGAAACAGCTGTTAGGCCCATTTGCATGTTATCGTTATGATTCAGCCAAGTAAGGAGGAGCGTTTTTTAAGAACCTAATCCACAAAAAAACAGTTTATTTAAGCGAAATCCGAATTTTAACACTAAAATATTGAATTAATTCGGTTTTTTCTTTATAATAGAAAGGTATGAGCAAAACTCGCAGGTGAGATTCCTGCCATGTTTGATCAAGAAAGGAAGGAAGTAGCAGCTCTGCTATTTCTATGAGTAGACGTATGACATCAGTTGTTGTTGTTGGGACCCAGTGGGGAGATGAAGGTAAGGGGAAAATCACGGATTTCCTGTCAGCGAATGCAGAAGTAATCGCGCGTTATCAGGGGGGAGACAATGCGGGCCATACCATCGTTATTGATGGGTTTAAGTATAAGTTGCACCTGATTCCATCGGGGATTTTCTTTCCAGAGAAGATTTCGGTGATTGGTAACGGCATGGTCGTCAACCCTAAGTCTTTGGTCAAGGAATTGGCTTATTTACATGAAAATGGGGTCAGCACAGATAACTTACGGATTTCTGACCGAGCCCATGTCATTTTGCCGTATCATATCAAGCTAGATCAGCTTCAGGAAGAGGCTAAGGGCGATCATAAAATCGGCACGACCATCAAGGGCATTGGACCTGCCTATATGGATAAAGCTGCACGTGTCGGGATTCGAATTGCAGACCTTTTGGACCGTGAGATCTTCGCGGAGCGACTCCAGATTAATCTGGCAGATAAAAACCGTCAATTCACTAAGCTCTATGATTCAGATGCAATCAGCTTTGCAGAGATTTTTGAGGAATACTATGCCTATGGTCAGCAGATTAAGCAATACGTGACCGATACGTCTGTGATTTTGAACGATGCCCTGGATCAGGGGAAACGTGTTCTCTTTGAAGGAGCACAAGGGGTCATGTTAGACATTGACCAAGGAACCTATCCATTTGTCACTTCTTCTAACCCTGTGGCTGGCGGAGTGACTATCGGGTCGGGTGTAGGACCGAGCAAGATTGATAAGGTGGTTGGGGTCTGCAAAGCCTACACCAGCCGTGTCGGAGATGGCCCGTTCCCAACGGAATTGTTTGATGAGACTGGGGATCGTATCCGAGAAATCGGTAAGGAATATGGGACTACAACAGGTCGTCCACGTCGAGTGGGCTGGTTCGACTCTGTTGTTATGCGCCATAGCCGTCGTGTGTCAGGAATCACCAACCTCTGTCTCAATTCAATTGATGTTTTGTCAGGCCTTGAAATCCTTAAGATTTGTGTGGCTTACGACCTTGATGGGGAGCGGATCGATTACTACCCAGCAAGCCTTGAGCAACTTAAGCGTTGCAAGCCGATTTACGAAGAAGTACCAGGATGGTCTGAGGATATCACTGGCGCGCGTAGCTTGGAGGATTTGCCTGAAAATGCCCGCAATTATGTCCGTCGAATCAGTGAGTTGACAGGGATTCGGATTTCAACCTTCTCAGTCGGCCCAGGTCGTGAGCAGACCAATATTTTAGAATCAGTATGGTCAAGTTAGTAGCAGTTACGAAATAGGTTGGGACGTCCCAGCCTATTTCGTTTATTATTGACCATTCGCCAAGCCAAGACACAGAGGGTGGAAGTAACGTTTACCAAACCCTAGATAGTCCGTTGTACGTTACGACGAGTCAATCACTATTGAGCACTTTAAGGCAATTGAGTTTTAAGAGTGGGGGACAAAGCAGCTCCCCCTCTAATGCATTGCTATCATGAACTGAACAATCTTAATGAATAAGGGAAATCATTTGCTCATTTTTTAAGTTCATACAGTTACTTAGTTAACGGTTTAAGCTGGACAGAGGGGCAATGGTCTTTGAAGAGAATGTTTCGGGTTCAACATTTCAAAAAAGGGATGGAAGAAAAACAGGAGCTGACGAATGGGCGATCGTTGTCTCCTTCTTATTGATGTTATCCCAGCTAGCCGGTTTTGAAACAGATATTCGTATATGGTTTTAAAGCCGGTCAGGCAGGCCAATAATCCAGTGATGGAAAATTGCTTTTCGATAGCTGATTGGCGTTTGGATATAGAGAAGATGATGGTTAAGCGTTAGAAAATGAAAGATTTAGCAGTTAACTGAGGACAGAAGTGAGGAGCTGATAAGTCAGCCAACTTTAGCTAGTACTAGATGTAGTTACTCTTTTGAAGTAGTTTGGTATTTAGGGTATCAAAAGCAAGAGGCTATTTTCGGATATTGAACGGAGTGCACCGATTTCTTGACAAGGGCGAGCGAGCATGATAGACTAGACTCAATAAGTAGACATGGTATTACAGTGATAGAAAAGAGGTAGCGAGCTTGCGTTTTAAGCGTCAAGAAAGTCGAGCAATTCAGCAATTTATTCTAGGTGGTTTGGCTCTTATTTGTGCAGGACTCCTGTATTTAGCAACCATAAAACAGGTATCTGAGTCCCAGTTACCAGCTCCAAAACCGGCAGCAAAGACTGAGACTACGACGACAACGACAACGACAAGTAGCCAGACTGAAACGTCGTCAGAAACAACAACAGATCAGCCTCAATCCATTATAGAAACTGAGACTGAAGCAGTTTATCAGCCACTTGTGACAGAAGCTCCTGTTGCGGTAATAGTGCCTGTTCCGGTTGAAGTTCCTGTGGAGACGGTCGTTGAGCAACCGGTGGCACCAGCAGAACCTGTTGCTCCTGTTGTTGAGGCGGTTGGAGAATAGCAGTAGGAAGCTTAGGCTTCTTTTTCTCTGCTCAAAACTCTAAGCAGGCTATGCCTGCCAACTCATGACAGAAAAAGAGATTAGGAATATAATGTAGGTGAGCAATACAAATCCGTGGTTTTTAGTAGGGCTTTGCCTAGCCTGTACTCAAAACTGGATGAATAAGAGTCATGAGATAACTCGACTATGCCTTGAGCGTGAAAATAAAATGACAACTAGCCTCTTATTCGATTGTTCAAAATGAAAATAGGAGGCTCTTCATATGGAAGTCATGATTAAAACCTGCTGTGGCATAGATGTTCACCAGAAATCCATTGTTTGTTGTATCCTAGATGGTCCACTGGATACCAACAAACCTAAAAAACTTCAGAAGACATTTGGAACAACCACCATCGCTCTTCAAAATGCCCTAACTTGGCTAGAAGAAAATCATGTGACTCATGTTTTCTTTGAGTCTACTGGTCAATACTGGGTGCCACTCTTCAATATCTTCTCCGATTCCGAACTAACTCTCGTTCTAGCTAATCCTCAACACATTAAGAATGTTCCTGGTCGAAAAACGGATATGAAAGACGCTGAATGGATAGCTCAATTAGGACGGTGTGGTCTCATTGCCCCCTCTTATATTCCTAGTCCTGAAGTCATGCAGTTACGATTACTCACTCGTCGCCTGCGCTCTTATAAGCAACGCCAAACCCAAGTCAAAAATGAAATCCATAACCGTCTTCAACGTGCCAATATTAAGCTAACCAGCTATCTGTCTGACATTTTCTCTAAGACAGGACAGGCACTCTTGAACCTTTTCATCAATGGAGAAACGATTGATGTCAATACGATTTCTTCCTGTATCCATAAACGAGTGAAAGCCAGTCCTGAAGAACTCCTTGACGCCATGAATGGGAAGCTGTCACTAGAAGACCGATTTTTATTGAATCAGAGTTTAGAAGAATATCGTCTGTATCAAGAGCTTATGGATCAATTGACTAGTGAGATTCAGGCTTATATCGAAAAGGAGTTTCCCTGAAGAAAATAAACGACTCCAAACGATTCCTGGCGTGAGTGAAGTTTGTGCAGCCACTATTTTAGCTGAGATTGGACCAAATGTTGACGCGTTTAAAAGTGATGGTCATCTAGCATCTTGGGCTGGGTTATGTCCTGGTTCATACGAGAGTGCAGGGAAGAAGAAATCGTCTCATATCACACAAGGCAATCGCTACATCAAACACGCTCTAACCCTGGCAGGACTAACTGCTGGACGCTCAAAGGACACAGCTTTTTCATCATTTTATAACCGAATTTCCCAAAGAGGAAGCAAGATGAAGGCTGTCATTGCCTGTGCTCATAAGATACTCCGAATTATTTACAAACTACTTACTACTCACCAACCCTATCAAAAAGAAAAGGCGTTAGGACTGAGGCAACAGTTCTAACACCAAATCTTAAAAATTTTTCAACTTTAGTATAGCA
>NZ_JAAXPR010000029.1 GCF_012396585.1 Streptococcus ovuberis | reverse complement strand
AATCAAAGAAGTTAAGCGACGATAGCCTAGGAGATACACCTGTACCCATGCCGAACACAGCAGTTAAGCCCTAGAACGCCTGAAGTAGTTGGGGGTTTCCCCCTGTGAGATAAGGGAGTTGCTTAGCTTTATTCCGCCATAGCTCAGTTGGTAGAGCGCATGACTGTTAATCATGATGTCACAGGTTCGAGCCCTGTTGGCGGAGTAAATAGATTCTTGGATCCTGTTTAGGATTCTTTTTATTTCCCTTTTTATTAAATGAATACTTAATAAAATTCAAAAAATAAATTAATATACTGAGATGAATCCGATTGAGCTAGTTTGAGCTGAAATTAGAAAAACTTGGCAAGGAGTTTGGTAATTGAATGATTTCCTCGGGATTCGGCTATGTTTCCTTGCGAATGATTTTGGGTAACATCCTGTTCATTCTAAGACAGCTGTGTCTGACGACGCCGGCACCGGCACTCCTCATTGTTGGACTGCTTGTTTATCTGTCCTAACATAATAAGTATGATTCAAAATGAAAAAATCTTGCATTTTCAAGCAAAAAATTATATAATAATAGTGTTGAATGTTCATTAATATCTTTATAAGTGATACATTTCACAATAAAACAAGAGGTTAACCTCTAAAATATTAATTGATTTTCATAAGGAGGAAATCACACATGGTAGTTAAAGTTGGTATTAACGGTTTTGGACGTATCGGTCGTCTTGCTCTCCGTCGTATCCAAAATGTTGAAGGTGTTGAAGTTGTTCGTATTAACGACTTGACTGATCCAGCAATGCTTGCTCACCTTTTGAAGTATGATACAACTCAAGGTCGTTTCGATGGTACTGTTGAAGTTGTTGATGGTGGTTTCAATGTGAACGGTGACTTCATCGCTGTTTCAGCTGAACCAGATCCAGCTAAAATTGATTGGGCTGCTCAAGAAGTAGATATCGTTTTAGAAGCAACAGGATTCTTTGCATCTAAAGAAGGTGCTGAAAAACACTTGCACGAAAATGGTGCTAAGAAAGTTGTGATTACTGCTCCTGGTGGTAATGATGTTAAGACAGTTGTCTTTAACGTAAACCACGACATTCTTGATGGTACTGAAACAGTTATTTCAGGTGCTTCATGTACAACTAACTGCTTGGCTCCAATGGCTAAAGTTCTTCAAGATCAATTCGGAGTTCAACAAGGTTTGATGACTACTATTCACGGTTACACTGGTGACCAAATGACTTTGGATGCTCCACACCGTAAGGGTGATTTCCGTCGTGCTCGTGCTGCTGCAGCTAACATTGTTCCTAACTCAACAGGTGCTGCTAAAGCAATCGGTCTTGTAATTCCTGAATTGAATGGTAAACTTGACGGTGCTGCACAACGTGTTCCAGTTCCAACTGGTTCTGTAACTGAGTTGGTTACTGTGCTTAATAAGGAAGTAACTGCAGCTGAAATCAATGCAGCTATGAAAGCAGCAGCTAATGAGTCTTATGGCTATACTGAAGATGAAATTGTTTCTTCTGATATCATTGGTAGCTCATTCGGTTCATTGTTTGATGCAACTCAAACTAAAGTATTGACTGTTGACGGTAAACAATTGGTTAAGACTGTTTCTTGGTATGATAACGAAATGTCATACACTGCGCAATTAGTTCGTACTCTTGAGTATTTCGCAAAAATTGCTAAATAATTGTTGAGTAAACAACGAGAGAGCTTAGGCTCTCTTTTTTTGGTTCAATAGATAGGAAACTTTGTTAGGTGGCTATATCGCATGGGAGAAAAGTTTAGGGTAGAATATAATAGATAGCCAAAATCGTATTCTAACAAGTTTTAGATATGCGCCTTGGCTAGTTATGATAATTGTCGGCATGTAATCATACATCGGTTTAATTTCGTGGATATCATCAAGGACTAAGAACCTGTATTCACAATAGGGATACTGAGCTAATTAGGCTAGTTTTGGGCCAAATGAGAACAATTTGTTGCAGGAATAATGACCGTATTTCCAAAACATCTGATAGTGAGTAGGTTAAAATTAGCCCATTCTAGTTAGTGTTTCTATTGTGAATATAGGTTCTAAGTCTTTTTATATTTGATATTCAGAGTATTACTGGTTGAAGACGATGAACTAAGACATTTTTGCTACATATGCCCATTTGACTATCCCAGCCTTTGACGGACATGAGCTAGAAGAATTAGCGTTGACTCAAGGACTGAGCGTAATCACCATAACTTGGTGTTTTTTGCTTGTCTGGACACTGAACACACCATTGAGCTTTCGCTTCAGCACCTTGAGTTTTGCTTAATCCTAAGCTGGCAGGTGTGCCAGCTTTTTTTGGTTACAAATGTGAATTAGGTTTTTTTCTTGCAGAAAGCTAAAAAAAAAATGGAATACTATAAAAAAAGAAATGGAGGTTCTTTTATGAAACTTAGAAAATTGCTTGTAGGCTTGGTAGCCTTGTTAGGTGCATTTGCGCTTGTGGCCTGTGGTGCAAAAACAGGAACAGCTGACTTCCAACTTATCACAGAAGGACAAATGGATATCTGTAATCATTTAGAATATCAAGGCGATAAGATTACGCTTCTTGAAACAACTACTACAATCTTGTATTCTGCTATGGAGGTTAATTCTAAAGAGGAAGCAAAAGAAGTGATGGAAGCGCAGAATATTGGAGCGTGGGATGGTATCGAGGGGGTTGACCATAAGGTTGAATACCAAGATGACCGTATCGTTGAAGTTACTTCCATTGACTTAGCCAAAGCGGATCTTGATGTTCTGGGAGAACTAATGCCAATTGAAAGTGCAAATGGTGAGAAGGTAGAATATCTTAGCTTTAAAATGACCAAAGAAAACTTTAAAAAACGTGGTGTAAAAGAAGTTAAGGACGGTCAGTTCAAAGAATTAGAATAAAAATAGACTAAGATTAGTAGTGAAGAAATCTCCGATAGGAGAAAGTAGTCACTACTTTTTCTTTGTGCTCAAATAGAGGTGTCTTGTTAAATCGTATACACTTTTGAAACTAAGGTTAGTGGAAAATAAGATAATTCTCTTAATTTGATTCCTGTATTCAAACTATTTTTATTCTAAAATCTTGAGACACTGGACAAATGGCGGAAAAAGTCCTAGCTTCTTCATTTTAGGGTTTTGATTGACGCAAGATGTAGTGGTTGAGAATCCCTCTTAGCTTGTTCTGCCAATTATAAGTTGCCTTTGCATCGTTCATTATTTAGCACCAATGAGCCATTGATGACTGGTTTAAGAAGTAGGAGGTCTGAAATAGGAAATCCTGGAAATGGGAGAAAAATCGAATTTTAACGAATAATTGATTTTTGTCCTACTTCTTTTTGTATCAAAGGACTGGACTCGAATGTGGTATAATGGATAGGAGAAATGAGAAAGCTGAGAGTCATGTTGGAAATTTTTGATACGCATACCCATTTAAATGTAGAAAACTTTGCCGAGACAATCTCTGATGAATTAACGCTGGCTAAAGAAATGGGGGTAACCATCCACAATGTTGTAGGCTTTGATGCACCGACCATTGAACGAGCCATTGAGTTGGCGGATCAGCACCCTGAGATTTATCTGACCTTGGGCTGGCACCCGACGGAGGCTGGCAGCTACACCGATGATGTCGAGGCTTTTTTGCGTGATAAGCTCCGTCACCCCAAGGTCATCGCGCTTGGCGAGATTGGGCTGGATTATTACTGGATGGAGGATCCTAAGGACGTGCAGGAAGCTGTCTTTCGCCGCCAGATTCAGCTATCCAAAGAGCTGGACTTGCCCTTTGTGGTCCATACACGAGACGCCTTGGAGGACACGCTGACCATTATTGAAAGTGAGGGCGTGGGTTCCCGTGGTGGCATTATGCATTCTTACTCGGGCTCTTGGGAAATGGTAGAGCGCTTTATCGAGTTAGGGATGATGATTTCTTTGTCAGGCGTGGTCACCTTTAAGAAGTCTATTGAGCTACACGAAGTCGCGAAAAAAATCCCTCTTGATAAGTTGCTCGTCGAAACAGATGCTCCATACCTATCCCCAGTCCCTAAACGAGGCAAGGAAAACAAGACGGCCTATACCAGATACGTTGTGGACTATATCGCAGAGCTCAGAGGACTGACCAGCTCAGAGGTCGCACGCATCACGACAGAAAATGCAAAGAGGTTTTTTAGACTTGACTGAAAAAATCACGATACAAGAAGTCCTTGTTGTCGAAGGCAAGGACGATACCGCCAACCTCAAACGTTTTTACGAGGTGGAGACCTATGAGACCCGTGGTTCGGCGATTTCAGATGAGGATTTAGAGCGGATTGCCAAGCTCCACGACCTGCGGGGCGTGATTGTCTTTACAGACCCAGACTACAATGGTGAGCGGATTCGCAAAATCATCAGCTCTGCTATTCCCACCGTCAAGCATGCCTTTCTCAACCGTGATGAGGCAGCCCCACGCTCAAAAACCAAGGGGCGGTCTTTAGGGGTTGAGCACGCCAGTTTTGAGGACTTGGAAAAGGCGCTGGCTGGGGTTCGTGGGTACTATGGTGATGAGGACCATTTTGACATCAGGCAGGCAGACCTGATTCGGCTGGGGCTCCTGATGGGAACAGATAGCCGACAGCGCAGGGAGTACCTGGGTCAAGAACTCCGCATCGGCTACACCAATGGCAAACAGCTCCTCAAACGCCTGAGACTGTTTGGTGTAACCTTGAAAGAGGTGGAGGAGTGTATGGCAATCTATCGGCAATAGGAGTTGTACAAGATTTTGACAACTCTTTTTCTTTATGCTACAATGAAGAAAACAGGAGGACTTATTATGGAAGCCGTTGCTTATTCTCACTTTCGTAATCATCTCAAGGATTACATGAAAAAGGTCAATGATGAGTTTGAGCCTCTGATTGTGGTCAATAAAAATCCAGATGAGGACATTGTGGTCATTTCCAAAAGCGAGTGGAGCAGTATTCAAGAAACCCTTGCGGTCGCTCAAAATACCTACCTATCAGAAAAGATTTTGCGCGGTATGGCAGCCGTTCGAGCTGACAAAACACAAGAACGCCAGCTACTAGAGGACTAGCGATGAGACTTTGTTTCACAGACGAAGCTTGGGAAGACTACCTCTATTGGCAGGGGCAGGACAAGAAAACACTCAAGCGTATTAACAAAATTATCAAGGATATTCAACGCCATCCTTTTGAAGGTATTGCTAAACCAGAGCCACTTAAATACGACTATCAAGGTACTTGGTCACGACGTATTGATGCTGAAAATCGCCTGATTTATATGGTTGAAGATGATTGCTTGTTTATTTTATCGGTCAAAGATCATTATGGGTAAGATGACCTTGAAAGAGACGGAGGAGTTTAAAGAATAATCAATGCGATCACTCCTCCTATTCAACTAGAAAACATATTTAAAAATTCGAGTTCTTAATACCAGATATTTGGTAAACGTTGGAGAAGTGGGATGAAAAAGCAAGAAGCAAGAACGATATTAGTAAGCATAGCTCCTAAAATTGAAATAATAGAATCTGAACGACTTTCTTTTTTGGAAGATCAGTTGAAAGAACAATATTTTATTCAAAAGGAAAAAGAATATGCAGATTGGATACGCGGCCTTCCCAATGGTTTTTTGGATAGACTAAATAAACAAACCTCTTTTCAAGACATTAATTTTCTTTTAAAAGATTCTTTTTATCCCACGGAATTATTTAGTAATGTCGAGTGGGTTAAAATGCTTTATACTTTAGAAAAATCTCTAGCTTATCTATCCGCCTATAAGCAATCGTTATTTCCAAAAGTTAAAGAATTGCAAAAAAACTTACAATATGTTGTTGACAATGATAAAAATTCTCTATTTAGACTTTTTCAAGACCGTACGATAAAGCATAATGTTGAATTAGCAAAAAAAGAGATTCAGTTGAATTATGGGCTGTTGGTTGATTTAGATAATCGGCTAGAAAAGTGGAATAATTTCTCCGAACCCACTGCAGATGAACTAGTCGCTTTAAGTGAGCACAAGCTAGATTATTCAGCTAAAATTAGTCAGATTTTAAAAATAGATGATAGCAATACTGAATCGTATCTTTTTCGACAATGCTTAGAAATGTTAGCACTGGCTGAAAAATTTATTAAACAGAACTCTAAGTGGAAGCTTATTGATGATGTTAAACAAGTTTGGAATCAAATCAGAGAAACTCAAATTAAGGCTATTGAAGCCAGTTATCCGGTAGACTTATTGGGATATGCAGATGAGCGTGTTGCTAAATTTCTTCCAAACCTTTCAAGAAATTTCGACAACTTGAGTGCTATTTGGGGATGTTCTAATGACTTTTTACAGAAGATGTGTCATATTCCTGAGGAAGATATTGAATTAATCAAAACAATAATTTCTCAAATTATGAGTCAAGGAAAGGAGCATTACTATCCTAAGTTAAGAGTGGATAATCTATCATCCTTAGAATTTAAATTACTAGGTCTGTTAAAATTCTATAAAGACTATCCCAAAGACAGAGAAACACGAGAAAAAGCTTTTCTTGAACAGATAGAATCCCTGAAAATTAAACTTGAAAAAATAAGAACCTTAGCTTCTAATCGGTTCATGCTTAATTTTCTATCGGAGCAACAAAGAAAAGAGTGGCTTGAGGAAGAGAAAGGGCTATATATAGCTTATAATTCATTTTTGACTGCAGACGACCAAAATGATATTCTTCAATTCCCTGCCTATAGTGAGAGAGAGTTGAAAGCTGATTTCGTAGAAAATAGTGCAACTTTTCATGCTCTAATAGAGGCACTAACGGGCTCTAAAAAAATCTATACACCAAATGACTTACCAGATTTGATTGTTGATAAAGTGAAACAAGTGAACATAAACAGAGAAGGTTTAGGCGTCACGATGCGCTCTTATCAAGAATTTGGTGCTCAATACATTTTGTTCTATAGAAACGTTCTTCTGGGCGATGAAATGGGTCTTGGTAAAACGATTCAAGCCATCTCGGTTGCCAATCATCTTTTTCAAAATGATCAACAACATACGATAGTCATTTGTCCTTTAAGTGTTTTAGAAAATTGGAATAGGGAAGTCAAAAAAATGGTCGCAATTGCCGACTTTCGTGTACAGGGAGTCTGATAGGCAACGAACATTTGACAAATGGAAAAGCGAAGGAGGTGTCCTTCTGACGAATTCTGAGCAAGCTAAAGCTTTATCAGAAACCCTAACTGATACTGTTTTTGATTTTTTAGTTGTTGATGAGGCTCATTATATTAAAAATCCTGAAACAAAACGTACTATTTATACGACGTTGCTTTCTAAACTGGCGCAATACAAATTATTTATGTCGGGTACACCACTGGAAAATCGTTTAGTTGAGATGAAACATCTCATAAAACTTTTAAATGTGGAATTAGGAAAAAAATTAGAAAGTAGGTACTGGACGACTAAAGAATTTAAAACTCAATTATCGACTGTCTATTTAAGACGTAAGCGGGAGGAGGTGCTTGATGAACTCCCAGAGATGGAGGTGCTTGAGCTATGGTCTCGATTCTCAGAGGAACAACAATTGTTTTACGACGATGCTGTTAGAGATGGCATTAGTGGGATGATGCGGATGAGAAGAGCTGCTTTTGTTGGTGAAAGGTCGAAAAAACTATTGCAAATTATAGATATTTGCAAAGAAGCTAGAGAGAATGGTCAAAAAGTACTGGTGTTCTCCTTTTTCAAGGAGGGGGTCTTATATCGTCTACAAGAAGAATTGCCAAACGTGGCACCAGTAATGATTTCAGGCTCTATTTCACCAGCACAAAGACAAGATATTATTGACGAATTTAGTAAAGATCCCAATCAGACAGTATTACTCAGCCAAATAGATGCTGGTGGTGTCGGCTTAAACATTCAAGCGGCAAATATTGTGATACTATGCGAACCGCAGTGGAAACCTTCGACTGAGCAACAAGCTATTAGCCGTGTTTATCGAATGGGGCAATTACGTGATGTCGTTGTTTATCGATTACTGACAGAGGACAGTATAGACGAATCTATGATGGCACTACTTGATGAAAAAACGGCATTATTTAACGACTTCGCTAATGATTCAAGTATAGCAGAAGCATTTGAGCAGAGAGAAAACTTCGAGAGGGATATGATTAATGAATCCAGACTCCGCCAAAAAGTTTTTGAAATGGAGAAAAAGCGACTTGAGACAAAGACTCTTTCTCAAAACTCAGTGGTCAATATCTTGGAAAAAGCTGAGTAGTCAAATTGAATAAAAAAGGACGAATATCATGAGAATAGCAGATTACAGCGTGACGAAAGCGGTGCTTGAGCGTCACGGATTTACTTTTAAAAAATCTTTCGGTCAGAACTTTTTGACCGATACCAATATTTTGCAGAAGATTGTCGATACCGCCGAGATTGATGAGACCGTCAACGTCATTGAGATTGGACCTGGTATCGGCGCTTTGACCGAGTTTTTAGCGGAGAATGCGGCTGAGGTCATGGCCTTTGAGATTGATGACCGCCTGATTCCCATCTTGGCGGATACGCTGGGGCGGTTTGACAATGTTCAGGTCGTTCATGCGGACATTTTGACGGTGGACTTGCAGACGCAAATCAAGCAGTTCAAGAACCCTGACCTGCCGATCAAGGTGGTGGCCAACCTTCCCTATTACATCACGACGCCCATTCTCATGCACCTGATCGAGAGTAAGATTCCTTTTGCTGAGTTCGTCGTCATGATGCAAAAGGAGGTCGCTGATCGCATTTCCGCCGAGCCCAACACCAAGGCTTACGGTAGCCTCTCCATCGCGGTTCAGTACTACATGACCGCCAAGGTCGCCTTCATCGTGCCTCGGACTGTCTTTGTCCCTGCGCCAAATGTGGACAGCGCCATTCTCAAAATGGTGCGACGTCCCGAGCCTTTGGTCAGCGTCAAAGACGAGGATTTCTTTTTCCGTGTGTCCAAGGCCTGCTTTGTTCACCGTCGGAAAACCCTCTGGAACAACCTGACTAACCACTTTGGCAAGTCTGAGGAGGTGAAGGACAAGCTCACGCAGGCGCTTGGCATGGCAGAGCTGGCACCAAATGTCCGTGGCGAAGCCCTGACCCTAGCGGACTTTGCTAGATTAGCAGATGCCCTGCAAGAAGTGGGGTTGTAGTTTTAGATTGAGATAGACTTTCATGGTTGCACTGCAGTCATGGAAGTTTATCTCATTTTTTACGTCACTGTTTAGCGTAATGGTTTCGTATAGGCAGTCAAAGCTAGGAGGATTAGAACTATTCCCAAGGAACCACCCGTTGCTAGGAAGGCGCCAGAGTAGGAAAAATGGTCTAATAGCCATCCAAATAGAGGATAAATTACCAACGAAATACCACCGACAAGACCACTGTTGACAGATAAGACGCTCGAACGAATCTCGGAAGGAAGGGTCAGATTGATGTGGTGGCTGAGGTAGGGAAAAATAAGGTCCATGAGAAGGTTCAATAAGATAAAACCGGAGATAACTGCTGGAGCCCATCCTTGACTAAGACCGAAACTGCCAAAACAGAAAAGAAGAGCAGTAGCAAGTAGAAAGTGGCGTAAGGGAATGTTCTGGCAATACCGTGCCAGAAAGGCTCCAAGGATACCACAGAAGGTTGCTAGTCCAATGAGGCTAGAAATAGCTGTCGGACTGAGTCCCAAGACGAGCAACCCACCTTGAATAAAGCGAACGAGGGCATTGATAAAAACCTCAACAAGGACCATAACTGTAATCAGGATAGCTAGTTTTAGGTTGGAGCAGATGGACTGAACCACCTGCTTGAAATGAGCAGTGGTGCCGGTGGAAAGAGTTGTAATGGACGGAGTTGTTCTAGAGTTTACAGGAGTAGAAATCAGCCCGATAGCTAAACCAGCGCCAAGGTAAAAGATAGCCTGAAAGAGAAAGATAGCCCCGTAAATCACTTGAAAGATAGGACCGCCTAGTGCGGTGGTAAAGGCTAGGAAGCAAAGGGATATGACTTGACTGTTACTTAGAATTTTGAGGTAATGTTGCTCATGCTGGTGCTGGGCCAATTCTTCGTAGAGGAAGGCTTGATCGGCTCCACTTGCTAGGACGGTACCCAAGGAGTCGAGCGCAAAGAAAATAGCCAACCAGACAAAGGAGGTTGATAACGGTACTATTGAAAGAGCGAATAATCCTAAAGATGCCACCATATTAAGGCAAGTTCCCAGAAAAAGGATAAGTTTTCTTTCGACTCTATCTGCTAGAATTCCTGTCGGAACTTCTGAGACTAATCGTATTAGGTTATAGATGGATTGAAGGGTGCCAAATTCTAGGGATGAGAGACCAAGTCTGAGACAGTAGAGCATGAGAATACCACGACTAAGTTGCCCACTCATGAAAAATTGATACAGGTAAAAAAGGGAAATATTGCGTTTCATGATCGAATTCCTTTTCAAAAATAATCTATATTTAGTATATAATAGAAGAAAGAAAAGGAGGTTTTTGTTGTGAATAAGGGAAACATAAAATTTGGCCCTATGATTCGAGAATTGAGAAAAGATCGTGGCATGACGCTGACAGAGTTAGCAGAAGGGCTTGTGGCGAAGTCCCAATTGTCTCGCTTTGAACGCGGGGAGTCAGAATTGGGAGCTGGAACGTTCTACCAGTTGTTGAACCGTTTGCAGGTCTTATTTGATGAATTTTTAGTATTTGCAGGGATGAAAGAAGATTTTAGGCGTATTATTCTAGAGATTGCTCCTTATTATGCGGAGCGTCAGGTAATGGAGCTTTATCGTATATTAGAAGAGGTTGAGAGAGATGGTCTAGCTCCCAGCTTTTTAGACACCATGATCAAAGCCTTAATCCGCAGTTTGGATGAGCAAGAACCTGGACCGAATGATGAAGAATTGAGTGCTTTGACAAACTATTTATTTGGAGTGGAGTATTGGGGTCAGTATGAGATGACCTTATTGGGAAATTGTGCGCAGTTAATGACCTACGAAACCCTCTATCTATTGACTATGGAGGTGATCAAAAAACGGCAATTAACCTTACCATACGATCCCGGCAACCGAAAACTGGTCATCCAGCTGGCCATTAACTGTCTAGAAGCTAGTATTGAACGTGGCTTTCTAGATAGGGCTAAAGTTTTGATTGGGCGGATTGAGGAAATCTTAATTGTCGAATCAGAATTTTTTGAAAAGACGATTTTTGAGTTTATGAAAGGCTATTATGAAGTAAGACTAGGGATTAGTTCAGGAAAAGAACGTATTGAATCGGCCTTGACTGTTTTGAAACTCATGGCTCCCGAAGGTATCTATCAAGCCTATCAAGAGCAGTTTCATGGCTGGGCTATTTAGGAGAAATATAGGTTAAAGCCAGACTGGATAAAAAAACCAATGTGATGGGAAAACATAGGAAGTGGATCAAGCGTGGATTTGCTTGTTTCTGGTCAAAAGAAGTGCTATACTATCTTTGAAAACACTTACTTAAAGGAGCCTAAAATGAAACGCTTAGGAGTACTGGTACTGGGGTTATTTCCTTTGGTGGGTTGTCAGCAAGTCAATCAACCATCTGAGAAGAAGGTGGACTCACCAACTACCGAACAGGTCTATCAGGCCATTGTGTCTGATTATGAGACGGCTCTTCACGCAGAGGATCGTAAATTACCTGAAGGGTCGTTGGTCAATCCGATTAGTTTAGACATGACTTGGCGATATGGTGGTTTTGAGGAAGTGACGGTCGTTTCTCAAGAGGTTGATCTAGATCAAGACGGGCAAAAAGAGCTTCTAGTTGGGGCTAAGGTTCCTGGTGATGAGCAAGAATGGACCATTTATACAGGAGCTTATGGTGTGCTGGAGGGGCAAGTGGTTGACTTATTGGCTCCGATTTTGGTTGAAGAGAGCGACAATATGCTTGTTTTCTACACTAATAATCGTCTCAGCGTTAATCAAGCCAGATCTGATGCAACTCTTGTCACCGCAGTTTATCAGCTAAAGGGAGCAAGTTTTGAGGAGCTAGCGTATTTTGAGATGCCTCTTGGAGGTGATGCCTCTAGAGCACGGGATCGTAGAGGCACTCTTTATAGCCAAGAAGACTCAGAGGAAGTATTGACAACAGCCTTGGAGCATGGATGGGAGGAAGAGGTGCTCCAATAGCAGGAGAAAAGCAGTCTCTTTCTCCATCGAGAGAATAACCGAAATGCCCTGTAAGAGTTCCAGACGTCTCTCGCAGGGCATTTGCGTTCTATTTGTCACTAAAAAAGAAAGGAGGGGTATAGTTACTCAGGGTTCTGAAACATTCCTGGGCTGCCTCGTTATCACGACAGATGATCAGGCAGACATCGTCACCACAGACCGTCGCGATGATCTCCTCTAACTGCATGGCATCTAGGATTGAACCGAAGGACTGAGCTAGGCCAGGTAGGGTTTTCAGGACGACCTGATGTTGGACAGGTTTGAGCATCACAAGGGCATCTTCCATATAAAAGCGCAGACGGTGCTCCCAACGGCTGGGAGCAATCTTATGAATTTCATAATGGGAATCTTGGTCGTCTGCTACCTTGACAAGATGAAGTTCTTTCATGTCGCGTGATAAGGTGGCCTGTGTGACGGAAACGCCATTTTTCAAAAGTATTTCTTGGAGTTCTTGCTGGGTTCGAATCTTGGTTTCTGTAATCAATGAGCGAATCAACTGGTGACGGGCTTCTTTTTTGTTCATAGGGTCCTCAAGTAGCTTTGTGAAATTGTATGTTATAATGGTATTGTACCACAAAGCCTTTGGGAAGCAAAGCAAGTATCTGTTTCAAATATAGAATTAAAAAGGGGTGTCCAATGATTTCAAAGGTCCATTATCAAGAGTTGCGTGTGCTGGAAGATTTTCAACATTTTTCAATGCAGCAATTTGATCAGATTATGGCAACCATGACCTTTCGAAAGGTCAAAAAAGGTCAAATTCTTTTTTTTGAAGGAGACAAAAGAGACCGCCTATTTTTAATCCTGTCAGGCTATGCTAAAATCGAGCAGTTTGATGTTACAGGTTTTTTCCAGTACACAGATTATGTCCGGCAAAAGACAATCTTTCCCTATGGCGATCTCTTTTCGCAAGAAAATTATCATTTTACAGCGACTGCTGTGACTGACTTGGAATATATTTCCTTTCCTTTAGATATCTATGAAAAGTTTTCTTTGACCAACACGCAGCAGATGAAGATGCTCTATCAAAAACTTTCTCAACTCTTGCGTCAGCATGAGGTGCGCCTGAGAAATTTGGTGGTGTCAAGTGCCTCGGTCCGAGTGACGCAATCACTGGCCTTTCTCATGCATGAGATGTGTGGAGATGATGGCAAGCTGCCATTTGGGATCACGACGATTGATATTGCCAATATGAGCGGTACCACTCGAGAGACTGTCAGTCATGTGTTGAAGCAACTAAAGGAAGAAGAGGTTTTGAGCTTTAAAGGCAGGCAGTTAACCTTTTTGGACAAATCTTATTTTTCAACCTATTTGGCTTGAGCGAGATTCAATATGGAACGTTTGGTAAAAACGGACTCAGGAACAGGCCTGGGTCCTTTTTAGTTTAGAGGCCAATACTATGGCGTAATAGACTTTGTATGAGGGGATCATGATGAGGCAAGGAGACAGATAGTCCATGGATAAAATACTATATGAAGTGTATATCCAAAACGAGATATGGAGGCGCTTTATTTAAAGATATTTCTTCCTTTTATTTAAAAAATAAAAAAAAATCAATGATTTTATAAATTTATAAAAATTCTTTTTGGTGAATAAAAGGAGAGACCAACAATACTATTTAACTGATTTTTGTATATTGATTGAAGCTGAGCGATAAAATCGTGAATTCCGTCACAGTTTCCTTGTGAAAACGCTTAATCAGAGAGCTTAGAAAACGGTTACAATATAACTGTAAATAAGCAAGAGTTCCGCTCTCTTACAGATTATTTCTAAAGAAAGGAGCCACTATGGCAACTACAAAACCTATTCATGTTTTTTCAGAAATTGGCAAGCTGAAAAAAGTTATGCTTCATCGTCCTGGTAAGGAAATTGAAAACCTTATGCCAGACTACTTGGAACGTCTCTTGTTTGATGATATTCCATTCCTAGAAGATGCTCAAAAAGAGCATGATGCTTTTGCACAAGCCCTTCGGGATGAGGGCGTAGAAGTTCTCTACTTGGAAGACTTGGCGGCAGAGTCTTTAATCAGTCCAGAAATTCGTGAGCAATTCATTGACGAATACTTGGATGAAGCTAATATTCGTGGTCGTGCGACTAAAAAATCAATTCGAAAACTGTTGCTAGCGATCGAAGACAATCGTGAATTGATTGATAAGACCATGGCTGGTATTCAGAAGTCGGAATTGCCAGAAATTCCATCTGAAGAAAAAGGATTGACAGACTTGGTTGAGTCTAACTACCCATTTGCCATTGACCCAATGCCAAACCTCTATTTCACACGTGACCCGTTTGCAACTATCGGTAATGGTGTTTCTCTCAACCATATGTATGCGGATACACGGAACCGTGAGACACTTTATGGCAAGTACATTTTCACCTATCATCCAGAGTACGGTGGAAAAGTCCCATTGGTTTATGGTCGTGAGGAGACCACTCGTATCGAAGGTGGCGATGAGCTGGTGCTATCGAAAGATGTTTTGGCAGTTGGGATTTCTCAACGGACAGATGCAGCCTCTATCGAAAAACTTTTGGTCAACATCTTCAAAGAAAATCTTGGCTTCAAGAAAGTTTTGGCCTTTGAATTTGCCAATAACCGTAAGTTCATGCATTTGGATACCGTCTTTACCATGGTAGACTATGATAAGTTCACCATCCATCCAGAGATTGAAGGCGATCTTCGGGTTTACTCTGTGACTTATGAAAATGAAACGCTCCACATCGAAGAAGAAAAAGGCGATTTGGCAGAACTTTTGGCAGA
Organism: Streptococcus ovuberis; assembly: GCF_012396585.1. Lineage (GTDB taxonomy): Bacteria > Bacillota > Bacilli > Lactobacillales > Streptococcaceae > Streptococcus > Streptococcus ovuberis. The sequence continues at coordinate 10,793 of NZ_JAAXPR010000029.1, read as the reverse complement.
AAACCTTGGTGTTGAAAAAGTGGACTTGATTCGGTGCGGTGGTGATAACCTAGTTGCGGCTGGTCGTGAGCAATGGAACGATGGTTCAAATACCTTGACAATTGCACCTGGTGTCGTAGTGGTTTACAAACGTAATACCATCACTAACGCTATCTTAGAATCTAAAGGTCTTCGTTTAATTAAGATTTCAGGAAGTGAATTGGTTCGGGGCCGTGGTGGACCACGTTGTATGTCAATGCCGTTTGAGCGGGAAGATGTCTAAAACTTATGGTAAAGACAATCGTTGGGAGTGCCCCTTTTCAGCGAGCTGCCAGTCTCTATATCCGTTTTCAAGTCTTTGTACTGGATAAAAAAATTGCCATGACGGATGAATTTGACGAGAACGATGAGGCGGGAACTACCTATGCGGTAGTCTATGATCATAACCAGCCTCTTGCTACTGGGCGCTTCCTACCAGAAACGGATACTTGTGCTCGCTTGACACGAATTGCAACCCTAGCGTCCTATCGTGGGCAGGGCTACGGGACTCTGGTCATTAAAGCTTTGGAAAACCATGCTAGAAGAGAGGGCTTTAAGGAGTTGGTTATCCATAGTGAATTGATGGCCAAGAGTTTTTACGAAGGGTTAGGTTATGTCGCTTTTGGTCCACGCTATTTAGAGGATGGCGAACCCTGCCAATCTCTTAAAAAACAATTGTAAGATAGAAAAAATGATAGGACTTTTCAGGAGGAAACGATTAAATGACAAATGTATTTAAAGGCAAAAGCTTCTTAGCAGAAAAAGATTTTTCTCGCGCAGAATTGGAATTCTTGATTGATTTCTCGGCTCACTTGAAAGATTTGAAAAAACGTAACATTTCGCACCGTTATTTGGAAGGTAAGAATATTGCACTCTTGTTTGAAAAAACCTCTACTCGGACACGTGCTGCTTTTACCGTAGCATCTATTGATCTCGGTGCTCATCCAGAATACCTCGGTGCCAACGATATCCAGCTTGGTAAAAAAGAGTCAACTGAAGATACTGCTAAAGTATTAGGGCGTATGTTTGACGGGATTGAGTTCCGTGGTTTCAGCCAAGCCATGGTCGAAGAATTGGCAGAACACTCTGGTGTGCCAGTATGGAACGGTTTGACAGACGCATGGCATCCAACCCAAATGTTGGCTGACTATTTGACCGTTAAAGAAAACTTCGGCAAGTTGGAAGGTTTGACTCTGGTCTACTGTGGTGATGGCCGTAACAACGTTGCCAACTCACTCCTCGTAACAGGTGCTATCCTTGGGGTGAACGTGCATATTTTCTCACCAAAAGAACTCTTCCCAGAAGAAGAAGTTGTGGCCTTGGCAGAAGGTTTTGCCAAAGAATCTGGTGCACGTGTCCTTATTACAGACAATGCAGATGAAGCGGTGAAAGGGGCAGATGTCCTTTACACAGACGTCTGGGTATCTATGGGTGAAGAAGACAAGTTTGAAGAGCGGGTGAATCTCTTGAAACCTTACCAAGTTAACATGGACTTGGTGAAAAAAGCCGACAATGAAGATTTGATCTTCTTGCATTGCTTGCCAGCTTTCCATGATACGAATACAGTTTATGGTAAAGATGTGGCTGATAAGTTTGGTGTTGAAGAGATGGAAGTGACAGACGAAGTCTTCCGTAGCAAGTATGCGCGTCACTTTGATCAAGCTGAAAACCGGATGCATACCATTAAGGCGGTGATGGCAGCTACCCTTAGCGACAATCTCTTCATTCCAAAGGTTTAACTGTTTGACTAAGCAACCAAAAAGCCAGATGGGCTGAGACTAGACTTGGTCCCAGCCCATTTTTGGATTTTGGTGAAGGAATGAAACGCAAGGTTTATGCGATTAAGAAAGGATTGATTTGAATTTATGACAAAACGGAAAATTGTAGTAGCCTTGGGTGGGAATGCGATTCTGTCATCTGATCCATCTGCACAAGCACAACAAGAAGCATTGATTGAGACAGCGGGTCACTTGGTCAAATTGATCAAAAACGGTGATGACTTAATCATCACTCATGGAAATGGTCCGCAGGTCGGCAACCTTCTCTTGCAACATTTGGCAGCGGATTCTGAGAAGAACCCAGCTTTCCCACTGGATTCATTAGTAGCGATGACCGAAGGTTCTATCGGCTTTTGGCTCCAACAAGCCCTGCAAAATGCTCTCTTGAAAGAAGGCATTGACAAGGAAGTAGCGTCTGTTGTGACCCAAGTGGTGGTAGATAAAAATGATCCAGCCTTTACCAACTTGACCAAGCCAATCGGCCCATTCTACACAGAAGAAGAGGCAAAAGCAGAAAGTGAGCGTACTGGTGCCACCTTCAAAGAAGATGCTGGTCGTGGATGGAGAAAGGTCGTTGCGTCACCAAAACCTGTTGCCATCAAAGAAATCGAAACCATTCGTACCCTGATTGATGCTGGTCAAGTCGTTGTTGCAGCTGGTGGTGGCGGTATTCCTGTCATCAAGGAAGACGACGGTAGCCTTCGTGGTGTTGAAGCGGTTATCGACAAGGACTTTGCTTCACAGCGCTTGGCAGAACTGGTCGATGCGGATCTCTTTATCGTCTTGACAGGTGTGGACTATGTCTTTGTTAACTTCAACAAGCCAGACCAAGCTCGCCTTGAAAAAGTCAGCGTAGCAGAATTGGAAGAATACATCAAACAAGAGCAGTTTGCTCCAGGTTCGATGCTTCCAAAAGTGGAAGCAGCGATTGCCTTTGTGAACAACAAGCCAGCTTCTAAAGCGGTGATCACTTCTCTTGAAAACTTGGGTGAATTGATTGCTTCAGAAAGCGGTACGATTATCGAAAAAGGATGATATTAGAGTTCAAAGAGGCGAAAAGTTTCTGCAATCTCTAGTGTTTTAAGACGCCCTAACGACTATAATATGTGAGTCTCAAATTGTTTTGAGACCAATTATCTCAGCTAATGGTGATAATGGTTTGATCAGCTGTTATCACCAGTTGATCACCAAAAGGAGGATGTATCATGAGTGATCACACAAAAGATTTAATAGCCCCAGAAAAACCAAAGAGTTCTATACCTTTTTTGAACTTTAAGATGTTTCGGGGCGGGGTGAAGATGCCTACATCTTACACCATTTTGATGATTATTATTGCCATTATGGCAGTGATGACATGGATTATCCCAGCTGGACAGTATCAAACCAATGAAGCTGGGCAGTTATTGACAGGGACTTATAACGTTGTTAATCAAAACCCACAAGGGATTTTTGATGTGATGATGGCCCCAGTACGTGCCATGCTGGGAACTGAAACGGTTGATAAAGCCATTGATATTGCTTTCTTTATTATCATGGTGGGTGCCTTCTTGGGGGTGATGACAGAGACAGGTGCCCTTGATGTGGGGATTGCATCCATTGTCAAAAAATATGAAGGCCGTGAAAAGTGGTTGATTTATATCTTGATGCCTCTCTTTGCTATCGGTGGTTCTACCTATGGTATGGGTGAGGAAACCATGGCGTTCTATCCACTTTTAGTGCCGGTGATGATGGCGGTTGGTTTTGATAATATTACAGGCCTTGCCATTATCCTTCTAGGTTCGCAAATTGGCTGTTTAGCCTCTACCATTAACCCTTTTGCGACAGGGGCAGCATCTGCCGCTGCAGGGGTTAGTGTTGCAGACGGTCTCATTTGGCGCGTGGTTTTCTTTGTTGTGATGCTAGGTGCTTCGATGGTATACGTCGCGCGCTATGCTGAAAAGGTCAAAAAAGACCCAACAAAATCTCTGACATATCGCAATCGGCAAGCGGATCTAGAACATTTCAATGTTGCTAAAGAAGACAACACCACTGTAGCTGCGGTGTTGACGAGACCCCAAAAGCGTGCTCTGCGGGTCTTTGTGGCAACCTTTATCTTGATGATCATCAGCTTTATCCCTTGGGAAGATCTGGATATTTCCTTCTTTGCACAGGCACACGAGGCCTTGTTAGGACTTCCTGTCATCGGCCAGCTCATTGGTTCTTCCATGGGGGCTTTGGGAACCTGGTATTTCCCTGAAGGTGCGATGCTCTTTGCCTTTGCAGCGGTGGCGATTGCGGTGGTTTATGGCATGGATGAGAAACGCTTTATCAAAGCCTTTATGTTTGGAGCTTCAGACATTTTCAGTGTTGCCTTAATTTGTGCGATTGCTCGGGGGATCCAAGTCATCATGAACGATGGGATGATTACAGCAACCATCTTGCATTGGGGAGAAGTGGGGCTAAAAGGCCTCTCTGCTCAAATTTTCATTGTGTTGACCTACATTTTCTACCTGCCGATGAGCTTCTTGATTCCATCCACATCTGGTCTGGCCAGTGCGACCATGGGCATTATGGCACCACTAGGCGACTTTGTCAATGTCCCAGCCAGCCTGATTATCACAGCTTACCAAGCGGCCTCTGGTATTTTGAATTTGCTAGCACCGACGTCTGGTATTGTGATGGGAGCTCTAGCCTTATCCCGTGTTGAAATTGGAACATGGTATAAATTTATGGGCAAATTAGCCGCCTTTATCGTGCTTGGAAGTATAGCAATTCTTGTGATTGCGACCTTCTTCTAAGGAATTAACAGACAAAGCACCCTACTGGCAAAAAAGAGGGTGCTTTTCTATTTATGGAGGATTTGAGATGAAAACATTTATCACATCGGCGATTGAACAGGACTGTTTGAACGCTATCAAGGAGTTGGTTGCTTTCCCGTCCGTCTTGAATGAGGGGGAAAATGGAACGCCTTTTGGCCAGGCGATTCAAGATGTTTTGGAATATACGTTACGCTTAACGGAAACCCTAGGTTTTAAGACTTATCTAGATCCTGAAGGGTATTACGGTTATGCCGAAATTGGTCAAGGTGACGAGACGCTAGCCGTTTTGTGCCACTTAGACGTCGTGCCAGCAGGGGATTTGACCAAGTGGGAGACGCCACCTTTTGAAGGTATTATTCGCGATGGTTGCCTCTATGGTCGTGGAACTCAGGATGATAAGGGGCCTTCCATGATGGCCTTGTATGCGGTTAAAGCCCTCTTGGATGCTGGTGTGGTCTTGACCAAGAAGATTCGCTTTATTTTTGGAACGGATGAAGAAACCCTTTGGCGTTGCATGAACCGCTACAATGCTCTTGAGAAACCTGCCACAATGGGCTTTGCCCCAGACTCTAGTTTTCCTCTGACTTATGCAGAAAAAGGGCTTTTGCAGGCTAAGTTACTGGGGCCAGGCGCAGCAGATTTAGAACTAGAAGTCGGTCAGGCTTACAATGTCGTTCCAGCTAAAGCCCATTATCGGGGACAATGGCTATTGGAGGTTAAGGCAGAGTTGGATCGTCTTGGCTTTGACTACGAGGAAGAGGGAGAGACGCTTACAGTCTTAGGACTGTCCCGCCACGCTAAGGATGCTGCTAAAGGCATCAATGCCTTAGTCCGCTTAGCGAAGGCTTTACGAGTCAAATCTGACCACCCTGCACTGCGTTTTATCGCAGACGCAGTGGGAGAAGATGCGACAGCTTCTAGTCTTTTTGGCCTGATTACGGATGAGCCATCTGGAGATTTGAGTTTTAATATTGCCGGTTTGACGCTCACAAGAGATAGTTCAGAGATCCGTTTGGACTTGCGCTTGCCAGTCTTGGCAGACAAGGACGCTTTAGTGGCTAAATTGACGGACGTTGCAGCCAATTACGGATTGCGTTACCAGGAATTTGATTACTTAGCCTCGCTTTATGTGCCGTTAGACAGTCAGTTAGTCACTACCTTGATGGCTGTTTATCAAGAAAAAACAGGCGATGTGACACCTGCCAAATCGTCTGGAGGAGCTACTTTTGCCAGAACCATGCCTAATTGTGTGGCGTATGGGGCTTGCTTCCCAGGAGGTCTCCAGACAGAACACCAAGAAAATGAATGCATCCTCTTAGCAGACATGGTCCGCGCCATGGACATTTATGCAGAAGCCATTTACCGGTTGGCAGGTCAGTAGAGAAAGGTTAGATTACCTATTTTGTCAACCGTGTGGTAAAATAAGAAGGATTCCTCAGGACTGGTTGTCGTTTTTCACAAAACGGACGTAGAGGAACGTGTCATATGTCTGGCTAGGGTGGGTAGGCTTAGCCTCAAGATTAGCTCAAGCGAGCTAGCTATCTTATTTGGCATTTGCTTTTGCCCGCAAACAAAGGAGGAAGAATGGACATTAAAGCTTTCGGTGTGGAAGAATGGCTCAATGAGTGGGAGCAGGAAGCGATTTATGACATTGCGGGTAGTTCGATTGCTTCTATGAGTCTGGAGGAGATTTTAAGTCTCGGATCAGAAGGCAAGGACAAGCTCGTGGGGGAGCTGTTGGCGCAGCAGATGAATTATGGGTGGATTGAGGGTTCGCCAGATTTTAAAGCCGAAGTCGCCAAGCTCTACCAAAAGGTGACGCCTCGCCAGATTTTACAGACCAATGGTGCGACAGGGGCTAATTACTTGGCGCTTTATGCCCTAATTGAGCCTGGCGACCATGTGGTCTCCCTTTATCCTACTTACCAACAGTTGACCGATATTCCAAGATCTCTCGGCGCAGAGGTTTCCTTGTGGCGGATCGATGAGGAGCAGGACTGGCTCCCGTCTCTGGCTGATTTGAGAGAATTAATCCGTCCAAATACTAAGATGATTTGCATCAATAATGCCAATAACCCAACCGGGGCAGTCATGCAGAGAGCCTTTTTGGAAGAAGTGGTAGCTATAGCGAAATCGGTTGGAGCCTATATTCTATCTGACGAGGTTTACCAGCCTTTGGAGTTGGGCGTAGATGCCCCAGCTATTGTTGATCTCTATGACCGAGGGATTTCGGTGAATAGTCTTTCCAAAACCTACTCTGCACCTGCTTTACGGGTGGGTTGGGTAGCTGCCAGTGATTCGCTGACAGAGTTGTTTAGGAAGTACCGCGACTACACCATGATTTGCGCAGGGGTCTTTAGTGACTATGTAGCGACCCACTTATTGAGGCATAAAGAAGAAGTGCTGGAGAGAAATCGGGCTATTGTGGCAGAGAATCTAGCGTTTGTCCGTACCTGGGTAGCTCAGGAACCACGGGTGTCCTTGGTCTTTCCCAAACACGTTTCGACGGCCTTTATCCGCTTAGATATTCCTGAAGAGACAGAGTCTTTCTGCCTCCGTCTCTTGAAAGAAAAAGGGGTCTTGCTGGTACCAGGAAACCGTTTTGACCTGCCAGGCTACGCCCGCCTAGGCTATTGCGCACCAAGAGATGTCTTGGAAAAAGGACTGGCAGAATTGTCCTCCTTTTTAAGGCAATATGACGAATAGCCTAAGAGCATTAAGGCGATAGAGGATTAGGTTTTATGGAGCAATCCTTACAACAAAGAAAAGTCTGCAGAATTGACTTTAAAAATGGGGTCCCTTATGTGAGGGCTCCGAAGTTTTAAAAGGCCTGTAACTGAAAGAGTAAAAGTATAAGCTTACCCCAGGCTTTTTGGGATGTTATTAAGGGAAATCCCTCTAAAAAAGAAAAGAGCAGGATGTTCGACAGCAAGTTTTAGCTGAGACGCCCTGCTTTTGGCTATTATCCTTTCTAACAGCAACTTTGGCCTGCAAAGAAAGTCTAGTACAGATGATTCGGTCTGGCTTTCCCCTTCAGCAAAGGGGTTAGTTTCGGCAGTTGTCACACCACTGTTTTATTAGGGATTCGGTCATTCTTTCTGCTCAAAATGGCTTCGATTGGTGGCAACTCATCGGTCTTTTAAGGACTTCGCTGGAGGATAGTGGACTTTAGAGTTTTTTCAGCACCAATCTGTGTTCCGTCTATTTTTTTGGTTGGTTGGGGTATCTTTACAGTTGAACCTCAGTGATTGGCTGAAAAGTATGCTATAATAAAACTCAAAGTAAAGCCGATCAAGGCCAGGATAGGAAAAGATGATTAACATCTTCTCTAGCCTTGTTTTTCGGATTAATCACATCACGAAAAGGAGAAAACGATGACAGCAGTTGAACGGTTGATTGAAGGGTTTGTCCCTGAACATTATGACCTCTTTTTAGATATTGAGCGTCAGACAAAAACGTTTAGCGGTGAGGTGAAAATTAAGGGACAAATACTCAAAGAAACCTTTGCCCTTCATCAGTATGAATTGTCTGTTGACAAGGTAGTAGTAGCAGGCCAAGCGGTGCCATTCACTTTGGATGCGGATAAGGAAGCGGTGCGGATTGAGGCTGGAAGGCTCGGTCAAGCGACAGTTGAGCTCCATTTTTCTGGCCATATTACGGACAATATGGACGGGATTTATCCGTCTTATTACACTGTCAATGGTCTTAAGAAAGAAGTAATCTCTACCCAGTTTGAGAGCCATTTTGCCCGTAAAGCCTTTCCTTGTGTGGACGAACCTGAGGCCAAGGCGACGTTTGATCTTGCTATTCGTTTTGATCAAGAAGAAGGTGAGCTGGTTCTTTCCAACATGCCTGAGATCCATGTAGAAGAGCGCAAGGCAACAGGTATCTGGCGTTTTGATCGGACACCTCGCATGTCTTCGTATCTTTTAGCGTTTGCTATTGGTGACTTGCATGGGAAGACGGTTAAGACTAAGAATGGGACGGAAGTCGGTGTTTTTGGGACCAAGGCGCATCCTTTGACCAGTATGGATTTTGCCTTGGACATTGCGGTGCGTGTGATTGAGCACTATGAAGATTACTTTGGCGTGAAGTACCCGATTCCTCTGTCCTATCATGTAGGGTTACCTGATTTTTCTGCTGGTGCTATGGAAAACTGGGGCTTGATTACCTACCGCGAAATCTATCTGCTGGCAGATCAAAACACCACGCTCAAGAGCCGTCAAATGATTGCTCTAGTGATCGCTCATGAAGTAGCTCATCAGTGGTTTGGTAATTTGGTTACCATGAAGTGGTGGGACGATCTTTGGCTCAATGAGAGCTTTGCCAATATGATGGAATATCTGGCTATTGATGCGATTGAACCGTCTTGGAATATTTTGGAGGATTTCCAGACTAGCGGTGTACCAGCTTCTCTTTATCGAGATGCGACGGATGGGGTTCAGTCGGTTCATGTCCATGTTCACCACCCAGATGAGATCAACACTCTCTTTGATGCGGCGATTGTCTATGCTAAGGGGAGTCGTCTCATGCATATGCTCCATCGGTGGTTAGGAGATGATGCTTTTCGTGATGGCTTACGGACCTATTTTGAGAGACATCAGTATGGCAATACGGTTGGTTTTGACCTTTGGCAAGCGCTCAGCCAAACGTCTGGCAAGGATGTCGCAGGATTTATGGATTCGTGGCTGGAGCAGCCAGGGTACCCTCTGGTAATTGCTCGTGTAGAAGATGACGTGCTCGTTCTCAGCCAAAGCCAATTCTTTATCGGTGAGCACGAGGATAAGAAGCGTGTTTGGCATATCCCTCTTAACAGCAATTGGACAGGTTTGCCAGATACCTTGGATACTAAGGAACTCCGGATACCAGGCTACCGTGAATTGGCTAAGGCAAACTCAGGAGCATTACGCTTAAACGATGGGAATACAGCGCACTACTTAACCAGCTACGAAGGTGAATTGTTAGATGCTATTCTAGCAGATCTTCAGGCGCTTGATCCGATCAGCAAGCGTCAAATCCTCCAAGAACGTCAGTTACTAGCTGAAGGTGGGCAGATTGCTTATGCTGATCTGATACCAATGATTGAGCCCTTGGCGGATGAAACGTCCTACCTAGTGACCTCAATGACCTCCCAACTATTAGGCGGTTTGAGCATTTTTGTTGAGGAAGACACAGAGATGTATCAAGCTTTTATGGCTCTGCGCCGCAAGGCATTTGTGCCAAGCTATGAGCGTCTGGGCTGGGAAGAAGGCGCAGCTGATTCAGAAGAGACGACTATCCTACGTCCAATGGTCTTGAATGGGGTAATCACTAGCCACTATCCACCGGCCCAAGAGCAGGCATCGGCTATTTTTAGGAAATACCAAGATCATTTAGAAGAGATTCCTGCGCATATGCGGACTGCAGTGCTTCTCAATGAAATGATTACCAATCCTTCGGATGATTTGGTCAAAACGTTCTTCAAAGCTTATGTGGAAACGGTCGATACGCGTTTCCGTTATGACTTGGTGGCTGCGATTACCAGAACCAAATCAAAAGCGTCTCTGACCTATATTTTAGAACAATTGCAAAACAAGGAAGTGATCAAGCCACAGGATCTTAAAGCGTGGTACCAATCTCTCTTAAGCCGTCCATTTAGCCAAGACCGTGTGTGGGAGTGGGCTTGTGATGAGTGGGAGTGGATCACTAAGACTTTAGGAGGTGACATGGCTTTTGAAGGTTTTGTCACAATACCTGCTGGTCTTTTCCAAACCCAAGAAAAACTGGACAGTTATAAGGCTTTCTTTGAGCCACAATTGGATGATATGGCGATTAGTCGGTCAATTGGTATGGGGATTAAGGAAATCGCAGCGCGTGTTGACTTGATTGAAAAGGAAGCAGCTGCCGTCCATCAAGCCCTTCGCCCTTACTTAGAAGCCTAACTAAACAATTAGATCATTGCCGAAAACAGCTAAAGAAACTCTTCTCTGTACTGACCCCAAAAAGTTGGACAACTAATTATTGCAAGGATTTAGTTCTGTATTGCACAGGGCTAAGTCCTTTTAAATTTGTTTTGATTCGTTTGTTGTTGTAGTAAAAAATGTAATCTGTAATAGCTTGTTCAAGTTCATCTAGTGATTGATATAACCTTTCAAATCCGTAGAACATCTCAGATTTAAGAATGCCAAAAAATGATTCCATCATACCATTGTCTGGGCTA
>NZ_JAAXPR010000028.1 GCF_012396585.1 Streptococcus ovuberis | reverse complement strand
CTGGATCTTTAGGAGTGATACGGTCTGCCATCGGAATCTGAGTTACAGTCTTATCTGACGTAATCGTATCTTTTGATTTATCTGGATAAGTGACAGTGACTGTACCATCGTTACCAACCTCAACTGTAGTGCTAGCTGGGAAGTCAGGGTTAGCTTTTTTAACAGCTTCAGAAACCTTACCTTTTTCTTCTTCTGTCAAGTTTGTCTTATCAACTACTGGAGTTTTTTCTGGATCTTTAGGAGTGATAAGGTCTGCTTGTGGTGTTTTTGGTTTATCCGGAACAGTCACTGTAGCTTCTGGAGATACGTTACCAACCTTATCTTTGGCGACAGCAGTAACCACGGTTCCATCTTTGATCTTGTCAGCTGGAATTGTAACCTTACCTGTGTTTGGATCAACTGTGAGATTTTGATCAGGAGTTGTCCATTGGCCATTGTCTCCTTTAGTCACTGTTGATGTGATTGGGGGTTGTTGCCCCTCTGGAGTATAGGTAATCTCAACTGTTTTAGTATCCTCATCTTTTGGTGGTGTAACTGTGACTGAACCGTTTTGCTCTGTCAAGGTTGGTGGAGCAGGAGGCGTTTTGTCGTTTTCTTTCTCAATCTCTTTCTTTGTGTCCTCAATCAGTTTGTCAATCTGCTCTTTAGGAATTGGAATCTGGACACGAGAGGTTTCATCATAACGAGTTTTTACTACTTTAGGGTCTTCACTCTTGAGGTTATTTTCTAAAGTTAAAGGTACCAAAGCCGTTGAAGTCCGAATATAGAATGTATTAGGCTCTCCTTCTGTCACCACTTTCAAGACTGAAGAGTCTGGAATACCACCGGTGATATGTGTATAACCGATTCGCTCTGCTTTTTTATAGGTGTAGTTTGGCATTCCTCCAAACGGCAAGCCAGAAATATCAACTGGATCTGATTTCTTTCCATATTTCCCTGTTTCATTAGTGTTCTCAACACTTATGATTCGGCTATTGCTCGCGACCACATATCCAAGTTGTGAGTCACCAGATACAGATGGAATAATATTGACAAGCCAAGTTGTTTGATTTGTCATACTATCATAAGAATAGTTAATTGAGCGAATGATATTATTATTATGCTCACTTGCATCTCCGCCATCAATCACACCTTCAACTGTAAATTGCGCTTTTCCATCTTTCTCATCGTATCTTGTTACTATAGGTGCCGAAACACTCCTGAAAGATGCTCCTTCTGGTAGACGAACCGATGTGATTTCTGTATTTTCCACAACTTTAAAGTCAAAGATACGTTCTTTAGACGAACTCTTTTCACGAAGTTCTTTTGTGATACTAGATTCTTGGTCATCTGCAAGCTTGTATTTAGCAAGTGCTGGCTGATTAAAGTCTGCCGTTACTGTCACTTCCTTGGAAGCAATATCTTCCGTAGTCTCGATAGCTTCAGACTTGTTTTGAGAAAAAATCTGTTTGCCACTTTCAGCATCCGTGTAAGTCACTTTATACGTAATACCTGTTTGACGAATTGGTTTAGAGGATGCTTCTACCGGTTCTTGATAGACTAGTTCGCTAGCTGAAAGCGTATCTGTTGAACTGTCTTCATAAGTTAAAGTGGCAGAACCATCATTCGCAACAAGAATTGTTGACTTGTCAGGTAAATCTGGATTAGCAAGGCGAATCGCTTGTTCAATCGCTACCTTCTCTTCACTTGAAATATTGGCCAAATCTTTTACAGCCACTTTTTCCCCAACTTTTGGCGAAAAAGTATCTGAAACCAATGCTCTAACCGCTTCTCTGAGAACAGGGGTAGAATCAGGAATCACATCTGATGATGTAACATCGGCCTGCAAAGAACCATCTAAAGCTACTGCGTTAGTAGGGGTAGTAGGTGATAGTTCCGTCGCTTGAGCAGTAGTAGCACTTCCAAAAATAATAGCTGTTCCTAAAAGAATTGATGCCACACCAAAGTGATATTTGCGGAGTGAAAAGCGTTGTTTCAAATTATACCAATTAAATTTTCGCATATGATTTAATTGACCTTTCTTTAATATCGGGCACTAAATCATAAAATTGCAGAGCACATAGTTATCGTAAAAACTGTCACAATAAACTTTTCATAAAAAAGAACCCGATCGCTATTATACCCCGCCCTATATATTTTGTCAACTAATATTTAGGTTTTTCCTAAGTTTTTTTATCATTTGAAAGTGATAATGTTTTAATTAGGTAGAAGGTAAAAATGTCCTATCTGTTACACTAGAAAGATGTGGAAAGTAGAATTAACCATGACAGAATCAAAAAATACTTAGTCATCAAAGCTGTTTGTGAAGGAAAGAAACAGAAAATTAGAGCCTGTGTGGAACTCGGTCTAAGTAAAAGGCAAATCAATCGCTTGCTAAAGGCTTATAAAGAATTAGGTAAGATAGCCCTTGTCCATGGCAATAGATGCAAAAAAACAACCCATGCCATGCCCCCAAAAACAAGGAGTTAGTCATTACTAAATAGCAAAACTATGGCAAGCAAAACCCTAATATCGTCCATTTCTGTGAACTATTGGCTAAAGAAAGTGACTAGCGCTACTCGGACAGTAATTTAGTTCTATCCACCAAAATACCATAAAGAGCTATGAAAACTTTGGTTATGGGCGTAAAAATGAGGTGCTCTCTCAGAGTTCTGAGGAAGCCAAGTCGACAGCTATTATGCTATTATTTTGAGACTTTTGGAAACACCAAAGCGACACGGACTTAATGCAGAGAAATATATGACTTACCTTCTAAAACACTTCCCTAATGAAGAGACGCCGCAAAAAAGGAGGCGCTAAAAGCTTATTTACCATGGAACGAAACCATTCAACGCAACTGCAAGCAAAAAAGTTCCAAAGTCAGTTAAGATTTTGGAACTTTTTCAATATACTCTGTTATTGGGCGGTTACGATTATTTGTGCCTATTACTTACAAGTGTTTAACGTGTAGAGACCGTAACAGTAAAATGACTAAATTTCTTGGGAAATTTAGTCATTTTTTAAATACCGCTAGGCTAATCCATCAAGCGATAAAAACTTACTTTGGTCTGATCAGTCAAGACTCCTGCACGATCCAGTTCAAGGTAAACATTAAGCAAAAAATATCTAAACGAAAAATACCTGTCCCAATCTACTTCCGTCTCCCGAGGCCAATTAAGATGATCCAACCAATGCGTGACTTCTCTTAAACGGAGTTTTTCCGTTAAAACGTTGGCAAAGACCAGAGGGGCCAAGCGCAACTCTTCATCTCCTCTGAACCGACGCTCTCGCTCTAGAAAAATGTTTTCTATCAGAGGCAAGAGCTTTCCATAAGCACTAGATGGAAAGTCTGAATGACTAGAAGCCTGAACCAGCAAATCTGCTCCATGGGCAATCGCATGAACCCAACCCACATTTTCTACATAGGCTCTGTCATCCTTTTCTAATGTTAAGTAATCTATAGCCATGGTAAAGAAGGTCTGGCGCTCATCATCCGTCATTAAATGGTGATAACGAGACTCTTTCTCATCATCAGCCCATAAGAGAATAACCTGTAAGAGAGCTGTAAAAGATCGTCTCAACGTTGGCAATCCACTTTTTTCTATGGTATCAAAGAGAGAGTTCTCCTCTAAGCACCACCTAACCAGATAGTGATAGTCTTCCTGCCTTAAAAAGCCTTGGCCAATAGCCTGACACCAAGTTTGGTAGACCAAGTCATCCCGAATTGCTGGATCCGGATCCCCAATGTGGGCCAAAAGCCAGTCTACCTCTTCTCGACTATAGTAAGTCTCATTGTCCTGTAATTTATTTCGCAATCTTTCTAGCAATAATCTATCCTCCTATCAAAAAAACTCAAGCACTAGACCTGAGTTTTAGTATACCATAAATGGTGCACTAGATTGCTTTTTCATCTGCACCAACGGCACGTTGGATAAATTTGACGATTTCAACCAGTACAAACATACCCAAACTTCCGATAATCACTACTGCCCATTGCGATAAGTCAAGGTGAGTGACATGGAAGATTTCCTCCAAGAACGGAATGACCAAGGTCGCTACTAAGAGGACTAAAGAGCCAAGAATCGCCAAGTTAAAGGTTTTGTTCCTAAACGGACCGACTGTGAAGACTGACTGATAAACTGACTTAACATTAAAGGCATGCACCAGCTGAATGAGTCCCAAGGTCGCATAAGCCATAGTTAAGGCATCTGCATGAACTTCTGCATAACTTGTATGAACCGGGTTAGCAATGGCAAAGCCATAAACACCAAGTACCAAGGCAGCTTGGAAGATCCCTTGATAGATAACGGCACTTAAAACCCCACCTGAGAAGAAACTTGAATTTCGACCACGAGGTTTATGCTTCATGACACCTGGTTCAGCAGGCTCCATACCGAGAGCAATAGCTGGGAGGGTATCCGTAACTAAGTTAATCCAGAGCAAATGAACTGGCTCTAACACATCCCAACCAAAGAGGGTTGCAAGGAAGATACAGAGCACTTCGGCAGTGTTAGCTGAGAGCAAGTATTGAACTGTTTTTTGGATATTCGAGAAGACCTTACGTCCTTCTTCAACGGCCACAATGATCGTTGCAAAATTGTCATCTGCAAGGACCATATCAGAAGCCCCTTTCGATACTTCCGTACCTGTGATCCCCATGCCGATACCGATATCAGCTGTCTTGAGAGATGGTGCATCATTGACGCCATCACCCGTCATGGCAACGATCTTACCTTCATTCTGCCATGCCTTAACGATACGCACCTTATGCTCCGGTGATACACGCGCGTAGACAGAGTACTGTTTAAAGACTTTTTGGAATTCTTCGTCGGTTAATTCATTGAGTTCAGCACCAGTAAAGACATGGTCTTCTGTGTCATTTGGGTCAATGATACCAAGCCGTTTAGCAATGGCTTCTGCTGTATCTTGGTGGTCACCCGTAATCATGATTGGGCGGATTCCAGCTTCCTTAGCAACACGAACGGCTTCTGCCGCTTCTGGACGTTCCGGATCAATCATCCCGACTAAGCCAGCAAAGACCAGATTATGTTCCACTACTTCTGTTTCAAGCACTGGCACAACTTCTTCATACTTATAGGCCATCATGAGGACACGAAGAGCTTCCTTAGCCAAGGACTTATTGGTCGCAAGAATTTTTGTCTTATCGTCTTCTGTGATTGGACGAACGGTTCCATTATCATCAATAAAAGCCACACGTTTCAGTAACTGATCCGGTGCTCCCTTAACAGCTACCAAGAATTTTCCATCTGACAGCTTGTGAATGGTTGACATAAGCTTACGGTCTGAATCAAATGGTAACTCTGCTACTCGCGGTTCCATCTTCAAAGCATCACGGACATCAAAGGCATGGTCAAATCCAAATTGCACAAGCGCAGTTTCCGTCGGATCGCCAATCAGCTTACCAGAAGCATCAACCTTGGTGTCGTTGGCAAAGTTCATGACACGAAGAACCATGTTTTCATCAGCGATATCATCCGCTGCATCAAAGAGTTGACCGTTGTAATAAACCTTCTCTACAGTCATCTGGTTCATGGTCAACGTACCAGTCTTATCTGAAGCAATGATTTCAGTCGATCCTAAAGTTTCTACAGCTGGGAGCTTGCGGACAATAGAATTACGCTTGGCAAGAACTTGAGTCCCCATAGAAAGAACAATCGTGACTACGGCAGGAAGGCCTTCTGGAATGGCTGCTACCGCAAGGGCCACTGCTGTCATCAGAGAGTTCAATGGCGCTTCTTTACGGATAAAGACAGAAACTATGAAAGTAATGGCTGCAATCACAAGAACAGCATAGGTCAAAACTTTAGATAACTGATGAAGGTTCTGCTTGAGCGGTGTATCAGACTCATCGGCATTAGCCAACATGCTAGCAATATGGCCAACTTCTGTAAACATCCCCGTGTTGGTGACCACTCCAATCCCACGTCCATAAGTAACATTTGAGTTTTGGTAGGCCATGTTGACACGGTCTCCAATACCCGCATCTTCTGCCAGCTCAACCGCCAAATCCTTTTCAACTGGAACAGATTCTCCAGTAAGGGCCGATTCTTCAATCTTTAATGAAGCAGCCTCTAGCAGACGCATATCCGCTGGTACCACATCACCAGCTTCAAGCATGATAATGTCACCTGGTACTAATTCCTTCGAGTCAACTTCCTTAACGTGACCGTCACGGCGAACACGCGCAAGCGGACTAGACATTGACTTAAGAGCTTCAATAGCTACCTCAGCTTGTCCTTCCTGATAAACCCCAAAAGCTGCATTAAGCACAACAACCAACAAAATAATGATCGCATCTGTTAAGCCATGCGTCCCTTCAGTAATCACCGATAAAGCTGCTGCAGCCAAGAGAATGAGAATCATCAAATCCTTAAACTGATCAAGGAATTTTTGGAAGAGGGTGCGCTTTTCCCCTTCATCCAACTCGTTGCGGCCATATGCCGCAAGGCGTTCTGAAGCTTGTTGGCTAGTTAGACCTTTTTTGCTGGTCTCAAGACTGCTCAACACTGCTTCTTCCGTTTGCGTATAATACGCTTGACGCTTTTGTTCTTTTGACAAAATGTACTCCTTCTAGCCTCTCTTCAAAAGAAAAGAGACCTGTTTAATTAAAACAAGTCTCGCTATTTAAGGTATTGCCGGAAAAAATTCGAAATGACGACAACACCGCGTTGAAACCGCTAGCTACTCCCTTGAGATGTATACTATTATATCATTTTAAGGCAAAAATGCAAGTTCAACTCCTTATCTCCGTATTTTGTACAGAGAGTTTAATAAAGCTTCACCAACTAGCCCCACTCAATCCTCATCTCATAAGACGCAAAGAGTTGGTCGCTCTCTAAAGGTTTTAAATCATAGACAAACTGGAGAACTCCTTGAGCTCGATTCAATTGATAAGCTTTAGTAACCGTCACAAAATGCTGCAATCCCATCGGTGTCGGCAAGACAAGAATTGCTTCCTGGTGCTTAACAAAGCGCATTACCGTCTTAGGATTTGAAAACCGCGTCATAGTCAACTCTGCTTCATCACATTTGATAATAACTTTTTCACCTTCTTCATTTTGAAACATGAGATAAAGCTGCCCATTTTTTTCTTGGACTCGGACATCAAATTCTTGACAAATCACTTCCATTTCCTGGTCTAGCTGGATTTCATTTCTTAGTCTAATCTTCATCTCAATCTTCCTTTATTTCTAAGGCATCTGCTAAGAAGGCAAGGGATTCTGGAATGATAGATGCCTGCTCTTGTACTTGTTCAGGGACTGCTAGCTCTTCCTTCTTCTCTCCTTTTGCCCTCGCCGAAAAATCCCGTCTGATTTCCAGCCAATCTTCGTGGGCGATGGCTAAGATTTCTGGTGAGAAACCAGCAGCTTGACTGAGAATATTGCCGAACATGAGGTTGAGGTTATCCCTCTTCATGGTTTGCTCAGCGTTAAAACGCGATTCAAACGACAAAATGGCATGATTTTCATTAGCCGCAACCGGCTGGGAACCTGTCAGAAGGGCTCGGTCCGCTCCCGACAAATGCTCAATAACCTCTCCCCAGGCATTTTGCAGACGCGTCAGATTTTCACGAGCCAATTGAGGGGTGTCAACAGCTTCCTCCAGAATTCGATTGACCTTGGCACGGTCTACCTGATACCCTCGTTTTGAATTCGCAGCTGGATTATTTCGTTGGCCCGATTGACTGGGTTTAGCTGGTGCCACCAGGCCTTTTTTCAACTGGTCTTGCAAGGTCTTCACTTGCTCTTGTAAACTAGCCATTTCAGCTAAAATAGACGGCGGTAGACCAGTTACCGAGGCTGTCGGTTCCGTCAAGCGAATCGTCATGACTTCTGCATAAATCTTAGGCTGAGCACTTGCCTTGATATTACTCAAACCTAACGTTACTTGGTCAATCCATTGGAAAATTTGTTCTGTCTCAGCTAAAAGGTTGGCCTTAAATACATCAGACACTCGGGTCTGCTCCACACCAGATTTAGCCAGCAACATGTCCCGCAAATAGGTCAATAAATCCACTGCAAAGCGGCTCATGCTCTTACCAGCCTCGAAAATTGTTTGCAACTGTTCTAGAGCTGTCTGACTATCTTGAGCTAGGATTGCAGCCACATAGTTATCCAAGGCTAGGAGGGAGATAGAACCAGTGATTTCTTCAACCGTTGCCAAATCAACCGTCTCCCCCGCAGACAGACTAAGCGCCTGATCCAAAATGGAAAGAGCATCACGCATCCCACCTTCTGCACGTCTTGCAATCATGGCCAGAGCCTCATTGTCATAAGAAACCTGCTCCTCTTGTAAGACCTGTGCCAGATGATTTTGGATAGCATTGGTCTGGATGGCCTTAAATTCAAAGCGTTGGACACGCGACAAAATAGTCGCAGGAATCTTATGGAGTTCTGTCGTTGCTAAGATAAAGACTACATGGGAGGTGGGTTCTTCAAGCGTTTTTAAGAGCGCATTGAAAGCCCCTGTGGACAACATGTGAACTTCATCAATGATATAAACCTTATACTCAGCCAAACTCGGGGCATAGGTGGATTTATCCCGGATATCTCGGATTTCATCAACGCCATTGTTGGAAGCTGCATCAATCTCGATGACATCTTCTAAACTCCCTTGCGTAATTTGCTGACAGATATGGCAACTATTACAAGGCTCACCATCTACTTGATTGGGGCAATTCATGGCCTTAGCAAAGATCTTAGCTGCACTGGTTTTCCCTGTCCCCCTAGGCCCTGAAAAGAGATAGGCATGACTAATTTTCCCAGAAGCTACTGCCTGTTTAAGTGTGGTAGCGACAACTTCCTGTCCAACCATTTCCCCAAACGATTGGCTACGGTATTTCCGATATAGGGCTTGATACATTAAGCTTTCTCCCCAAACATTTTAAAGTCCCAGACCGTTTTATCCACTAAAAGGGTAACAAACCGTTCCAAATAGTCTCGATCAATGGCATCATAATCAGCCTTGAAAGCAGAATCCAAATCTAGAACCCCCAATAGATAACCATCCTTGACCATGGGAATAACAATCTCACTCATGGCAGCCGCATCACAAGCAATATAATTGGGATGGATTGTAACATCATCAACAACCAAGGTCTCACGTTTAAGCGCTGATTCCCCGCAGACCCCCTTCCCCAAAGGAATATGGACACAGGAAACTCCTCCTTGAAAAGGCCCTAAAATCAGTTCTTTTCCATCAAACAAATAAAAACCTGCAAAAACAGACCGTGGCAAAGCCTGTTTTAGCAGTGCCGAAGCATTGGAGAGATTGGACAAAGGATTCGTTTCGTCTTCAAGCAGGGCTTCTAATTGTAACAACAGCAAATCATAATGTACATATTTTTCTGAATCTTTCATGTCCTTATTATACCATAAATTAAGAGATTAACGCACCAGATACGGGTCTACTTAATAGACAAAACCGACTAGCCTCGCTAATCGGTTTGGTGATGTAGCTGAAAAGAAGATGACGTAAGCTACAACCGCTCAACGTTTATTCTTCAATTCACTCAATCGCTCTTCAAAAATGGCTGGTAAAGGTGCGCTAAAAGTCATGATTTCTCCAGTCCTTGGATGGGTAAACCCAAGTGTCTGAGCATGTAAAAACTGCCCTTTACCTGCTAAAGTCTTCTTTGGACCATAAGCAGGATCTCCAGCCACAGGATGACCAATATAGGCCATGTGGACACGGATTTGATGCGTCCGTCCTGTCTCCAGAGTTAATTCAACAAGAGTGTAAGCCCCAAATCGTTCCAAAACTTGAAAACGAGTAACTGCTGGCTTCCCTTTGGCTGTAACGGCCTGTTTCTTGCGATCTTTTTCGGAACGGCCGATCGGGGCCTCAATAATCCCACGATCCTTAGGAAGGTTTCCGTGCACAAGAGCTATATACTTCCGCAAAGACTTCTGTTCTTTAAGCTCCTGCGCCAACGCCAAATGAGCTGCATCGTTCTTTGCAATCATCAAAAGACCGGAAGTGTCCTTATCAATCCGATGAACAATACCTGGACGCAAAACCCCATTTATCCCTGAAAGGTCCTTGATATGGTACAACAGAGCATTGACCAAGGTCCCGCTCGCATGCCCAGCCGAGGGATGTACTACCATACCTTGTGGCTTATTAATCACTGCAATATCTTGGTCTTGGTAAACAATCTCCAAGGGAATATTTTCAGGGACATAGGCTACTTCTTCTACCAATAGCTCCTGATAAGTGATGCGATCTCCCGTTTGGACCACATACTTGGCCTTCTTAGCTTGGCCATTGACAAAGACCTGACCAGCTTTGATTTGTTCATTAGCCACACTTCGAGACAAATTTGACTCTTCAGCCAGAGCCTTATCGAGACGAACGCCTCCTGTTTTGATGATTAACTCCATTCTTCTCCTCAAAAAACATCATATAACTAAAAAGCAAGACGACACCGACAGTCAGATAGCTATCAGCTACATTGAAAACCGCAAAATCCATAAATTCTGTCTGAAACATGTCCACCACATAACCAAGTCGCAAGCGGTCTATAAAATTGCCAAGCCCACCTGAAATAATCAACACTAGACTCAGGACCAAAAGCCAACTATCGTCTCGATGCTTGATCAGATAGCGGATGGCTGTCACTATGATTACTACCGTCACTAAGATAAAGAACCACTGTTGGTTCTGTAAAATGGAAAAAGCTGCACCGTAATTCTGTAAGTAAGTCAGGCTTAAGATACTTGGGATAAAGGACTTGGTTTCACCCAAAGCAATAGTCTCTAAGACATAGAATTTGACCCACTGGTCCAAAGCGATTAGAAGCCCAATAATTGCAGGAAGGATTATTTTTTTCATTCTGACCTCTTCTTATCAAAATAGGCTTGCATGACACCGACGAATTTCTCAGCAACTTGCGATAGTTCCTGATCTTTTCGCTTGACGTAGACCATGCGGTTTTCTTGACCATCATTGACTGGGATAACGGTGATCCCATGAACACTTTCGCTGTCTAAAAAGCCCGAGCCAGTGGCATAGGCATCTGTCCGTTCCAAAATACCATTCAAGGTCGCTCGGTCTGTGACATTAAAGGTTGTACACGAATCGCTGGTGTCAAAGAAATTCTCCGAATAGTAGAGGTATTCTTCTTTCTCCTGAGTGAAACGAACCGTTGGAAGTCCCTTTAAATCGTCTAATTCCAGTAGTTCTCGTTCTGCAAGAGGATGCCCTTTTCTAAGATAAATATGCGTCTTAAAATCAATCAAATCAATAATTTCAAGTTCTAGTTTATTCAGTTTTTGAGTAATCCCTTTGACATTGGTCTTGTTGAGATAGATAATCCCAAGCTCACTAAAGCCTTGAGCAACCTCATCCAAAATTTGAACCGTTGTTGATTCAAAAATTCTCAGATTGCAGTGTTCAGGATAGGTCATCGTAAATTCAACCATTAGAGGGGGCAAGAAATCATAGTGCTGGCTTGAGATGGAAAATTCTTCTTTTTCATCTTCAGAATGCAGGTACTGACTTTCAAAACTATCAAATCCTTTGACCAATTCCAGTGCCTTCTCATAGAAAACCATTCCTCTCTGAGTCAGAACAGTCCCCGAACTGGTTCTATTGAAGACCTTAAATCCCAATTCTTCCTCTAAATCCCGTACTGAGATTGATAGACTAGGCTGGCTGATAAACATTTTCTCAGCTGCTTCTCGGAATGTCCCACTATTAGCAATCGCTACTACGTAGCGTAATTGTTGAATATTCATCATTTTTCTCCATTGATTGTCGACATTCTAGGCTTAACACCCGAATAATTTCTTCAGTCCAGATGATTCTAGCAAGCCCTCAAAAAGTTCTCTATCAAAGAAAGTCCAAGGACAGCCCTTAGACTCAACATATCTTAATGAATGCCTAGAGCGATACGAGCGTAGCGGCTCATCTTGTCAACTGTCCAAGCTGGAGACCAAACCAGACGTACATCAACTTCGGTCACTTCTGGAAGATTCCCAACCACGTCATAAATCTGATCAGTCAAAAGATCTGCTAAAGGGCATCCCATCGTGGTCAGCGTCATATCAATTTCCGTCTTCCCTTGGTCGAAGCGAATCTCATAGACCAGACCAAGATTAATAATATCAATCCCCAACTCTGGGTCAATGACCTCTTCTAAAGCCTGTAAAATACGTGTTTTGATGTCTTCTATCTCTTGGTCAGTGTAAACCATTTCCTCTTCCTCTTCTAACTTGTCTTAACCATTTCCTCAGCTAGCAATGGCTTGCCCATTGTTAGTATTTTTTGCTTGCCACTCAGTGCAAAGCCTTGATTGTTATAAAAAGCAATCGCCCGGTTATTGTCTACCAAAACCCAGAGAAAAATTCTTGAACAGTTTGACAAGTGCTTTCTCCCTGTCTCTAGCAATAAGGACCCAATCCCCTGTTTCTGGTATGACGCTAACACACCGATAGCTGAAATCTCCCCCTCGTCAACCGAAACTTGGCGACAAGTGATAAAACCAATCAGTTCCTGATTCATCCAGGCCAAAAAAGTTGTTTCAGTCTCTAATTTATCCCTGGTACGCTCCATAAGTTGAGGCAAACTAAGGGCGTTTAGATAATCATCAGCAACCAGATCCCGATAGGTCTCTTTAAAAATCGCTAATTGAATCGCAGCTTTTTGGGGAATATCACCTACCTGCATAGGGCTTATGCTTACCACTGTATACCCTCCTTAAACCTTAAACTGTCCGACCTGTAGGAGTAGCGCTGACACAACCTATACGATGCCGACCGTTTTTCAGTTAATCTTACCAACCTGCCTTCCTTTTTCGCTCATGTTTTCTTGATGGGCGATTAAAGCAGTGGACATTACCTGCCACATTTTGAAATTCATGCGGTTCGGTAAAACATTCCATCGAGTTCTTACAGCTTTCGGACTTCTGGGCGGACAGTTAGAGGCTGGGACAAAAATCGGTAATTCGTAAGAATTCGATTTTCCCTCACTCTTTCATTTCTAAGTTCGGGCTGAAACAGTCCACTGGACTATTTCACTCCCACCTCCGCATAGCTCAAACAGTCAGGGAAGTGACTGTTTGAGGTTGGAAATTTGGGAAAGATATTTCCCTCATTTGTTAGGGCTGTAAAAGCTGATAAAATCAGGGAATTAGAGCCCACTCAACCACTGCGCCTTGCTTGAAAAATAAAAACCACTTGAGAGGTTAGGACTTTTGTCCCAGCCTCTAGTCTTCCATAAAATCTCTGAGTGGCTTACTGCGAGATGGGTGGCGGAGCTTCCGAAGAGCTTTAGCTTCAATTTGACGAATACGCTCGCGGGTAACATTAAAGACCTTGCCCACATCCTCCAGCGTACGCATCTTACCATCGTCAAGTCCAAATCGTAGGCGCAAGACGTTTTCTTCTCGATCAGTCAAGGTATCCAGAACCTCATCCAATTGCTCGCGCAAGACGATGCGAGTGGTGTATTCTTCTGGGCTCTCAATCACTTCATCCTCAATGAAATCGCCCAAATGACTATCATCTTCTTCACCAATAGGTGTTTCTAGTGACACAGGTTCTTGAGCGATTTTTAAGATTTCACGCACCTTATCTGGCGTCATATCCATCCGCTCAGCAATTTGTTCTGGGGTCGGATCTTGGCCCAGTTCTTGCAAGAGGTTCCGTTGCTCACGAACCAATTTATTAATCGTTTCCACCATGTGAACAGGAATCCGAATGGTGCGGGCCTGGTCTGCAATGGCTCGAGTAATGGCCTGACGAATCCACCAAGTTGCATAGGTTGAGAATTTGAAGCCTTTTGAATAATCAAACTTATCAACGGCTTTCATGAGCCCCATATTTCCTTCTTGGATCAGATCCAAAAATTGCATGCCACGGCCAACATAGCGCTTAGCAATGGAAACAACCAAACGCAAGTTAGCTTCTGCCAAACGCTGTTTTGCTTCTACATCACCTGCTTCAACGGCTAGAGCAAGTTCTTGTTCCTCTTCATTGGTCAAAAGGGGAACAACACCAATCTCTTTGAGATACATCCGCACGGGATCATTCACCTTGGCAGAGTTACTTCCTAAAAGTTCCTCGTCAGAGAGCTCTACTTCTTCTTCATTTTGCATCACGCGAGCAGAGGGATTTCCTTCTTTATCAACGATTGAAATCCCAGCATCTTGAATGCGTTGCAGAAGATTATCAATCGCTTCAGCCTCTAGACCAAAAGGAATGACTAATTTCTCATTGATATCGTCATCTACTGCATTTCCTGCCTGCTTGCGGCTACGGATATATTCAGCGACTTGAACGTCAAACGTTGTGACTTCTTTTTTTGTAGTTTCTGACATGCATTTACTCCATAATTCTTTTTTGGGCAATAAGCCTAGTTAATTGGTCTAAAGCAGCAAGGTCGTCACCTGAGTTGGCATACTCTCTAATAGATTGAGCTTTCTGACGGTTATCCCGTTTTAAAAATTCTCGTTCCCGAGTGCGCTCAATCTCCGCCAATTCATTGGCGCCAACTTCCTCTGGCAGAGATTCCTCCATGGCTCTATACCAAGCATTTTGCAGCGGCTCGTCTAACTGGTTGAGTTCAAAAGGTGACAGGCTTCCTTGCTCACAGAGAAGCTCATAAAGAGTTTGTAATTCTTTGGAATCAAAGAAAAAATCAACCCGTGAACGGTAATCATTCAAGACATAATTGTGGTGAACCATACGGTGAAAGAGCTGATTTTCTGCTCTCTGCAAGGTGGAGACACCTCTCTCATAGGGCAATTCATTGACAAGAAGCTGGGAAGGTGTGTTATGTTTAAGGGTATTTTCTTGACGCCTGTTGATCCTAAAACGGTTTACCGTCTGCTCGACTTGCAAATAATCAAAATCCGGTAGCAACTCGGCTAATTTATGAATATAGGTGTTTTGAGCAGTAATCGAAGGTGTTTTCGCAATAATTCCCGCCATCTGCTCCACAAAACCTATCTGAGCCTGTAGGTTTTCCAGATTCTCAGGTTTCAAATAATAAATGAGAAATTCAACTGGACTGATACGCTGGTTCTGCAAAAAGGTTTTTAGTGCTTCTCCTGATTCCTTTTGAATGAACTCATCCGGATCCATCTGATCTGGCAAACGCACAATGTCCACCGCAAATTCATCCAACACCTCAAGTGCTTTAGCCGTCGCCGCCTGACCAGCCTTGTCCCCATCGTAAACCAGAACGACCTTCTTGGTAAAACGGCTCAAGTGCCTAACATGCTCCGGTGTCAAGGCTGTTCCCATGGAAGCTACCGCATTTTCGATCCCCGATCGATAGGCAGCAATAACGTCCATAAAGCCTTCCATTAGATAAACTTCACTCTGCTTTCTAATGGATACTTGAGCACGATCTAAGTGATAGAGCTCATAGCTCTTATTAAAAATAGGGCTGGACCGACTATTCTTATACTTCGCTTGATTTTCACTACTATCATCACTGGTCCAAATCCGCCCAGAAAAAGCAATAATCCGCCCATATTCGTCCGCTAAAGGGAACATGATCCGATTCTGAAAGGCATCATAGATTTTATCCGATTCTGTCGGATTAAAAAGAGCAGAATTCAGTAAGGTCTCTTCATCAAATTCTTTAGATAACCGTTGAAAAAGGTAGTCTCCTTCCTTAGGAGAAAGCCCTAAACGAAAGTGACTGATGACCTCATCTGTCACCCCACGCTGATAGAGATAGGCTCTGGCCTTCTCTCCCAACTTAGTCGTCATCAAAATCCGATGATAGAAATCCGCTGCTGCCTCATGAATGTCATAAAGCGCCTGATGAGGACTGGCTTGTTTTGGGGTTTGGACAGCCTGTGGACGCTCAAGAATAATTCCAGCCTTCTCAGCCACCACCGCTACACTATCTAAAAAGGTCAAATCTTGGTAATCTTGGATAAAGCGAAACACATCCCCTGACTTCCCGCAGCCAAAACAGTGATAAAACTGCTTGTCTTCAACCACATTAAAGGAAGGGGTTTTCTCTCCATGAAAGGGGCATAATCCAAGATAATTTCGCCCAGCCTTAGTCAAACTGACCACCTCACCGATGACATCCACAATGTTGACCGCTTGCTTAATGTCATTAACCAAGTCTTTATCAATCATATTGCCACCCCCTTTTGCGCAGACTAAAGGCAAATTATACCATACACCATCATAGCATGATTTTCAGAAAAAGTAAAACCAAAATCTTGCAAGTTAGCCTTGACCTGCCCCGGTAGCTAGTCTTATTGATTGCTTCAGCCAATTCATCTCAGACTTCTACCAAATAGTCCTGTTACAGCTAGAAGTGAAAAACTAATGCAAATCACTTGACTAGGTCTTAAGACTGAGATACAATAATCAAGTTAATATTTTTTAAAAGGAGTATTTTTATGTTAAAAGAACTCAAGGCATTTTTAATGCGTGGAAACATTGTTGATTTAGCGGTTGCAGTGATTATCGGTGGAGCTTTTGGAGCTATTGTTACTTCATTGGTTAAAGATATCATCACACCTCTTATTGGTATGGCGATTGGCCAACCTGATTTTTCTGGTATCATGATAGGCTCAATTGCTATTGGTAAATTCATCAACGCTATTGTAAACTTCTTAATTATTGGTACTTCTTTGTTCTTAATGATTAAAGGACTTGAGAAAGCTCAGGCAACTGTTAAAAAAGAAGAAACTATCGTGGAAGATGTTCTTGGCCCAACTGAAGTGGAACTCTTGGCTGATATCAAGGCTTTACTTGAAAAACAACAAGGCTAATCATATCTATTATTGCTTAAGCTAAAATAAATAAAACGAACATCTCTTCCAATGATATACTCCCCCTATAGTGGACAGTGAAAAAATAAGAATTCACTAGAAACTATAGAGGGAGTTTTCATATGTCCAGAAGAAGTCCAAAATCAGTCGAAGAAAAGTTAGAACTTGTCTTGCTGTATCTAGAACAGGGGGTATCCATTTCAACCCTAGTCAGCTCTTATGGCGTGGCTAAGACAACTATCAAGAGTTGGATTAGAAAATACCAATACTCAGGTGTAGAAGGTCTCAAGGAAAGTCGAACCTGGACCAATTACAATTCAGAGTTGAAAAGGCAACACTTTTTTAACAATCTCTTCAGTTCCCTCAAAAAGAGTCTATGGTTATTCCGACTAAAAAAATTTTTTGAGGGTTACCTTCTCCCTTACTTTGAGCCTCAAAAGAGCACACTGCCTTGTCCAGAAATCATTCATGCTTATTTTAAATTCAAAACCTTAACATCCTGTCCTCTTCAAACCTTTTTGGATTGCTGTATCACTTAAACATATTGACTCGATAGCTACAACTTACTTAGATTTTATTTTTCATTTAGTGTTAGCTTATATAAGGTAAAAGATTTCCAAGTATAGTCCTCCCCACATTTGTCAAAGGTAGGTCACCTCGCAGATCGTTTTTCGGATTATTGATGATGCCCTTAACGACACTGAAAAGCCCCTAGAAACTAAGTTCTAAGGACTTTTTCTTTCATCTGAAAAGCCTACAGCCGTCTTTTTATTTTTAAAATTTCTTACGCTTGCGAGCTGCTTCTGATTTACGCTTACGTTTTACAGAAGGTTTTTCATAATGCTCGCGTTTACGAGCCTCTTGAAGAGTACCAGCTTTAGTCACAGCACGTTTGAAACGACGAAGGGCATCGTCAAGTGATTCATTCTTGCGTACAACTGTTTTTGACATTATTTTCACTCCCTTCCATTTCAAAGATTACCTTATTATGTTACTAGACTTTTGTCAAATTGTCAAGTCTTTTACATTATTTTTTGAATAGGTTACACTAAACTAGACAAAAATTATAAAGTGTTCTACACTGAACTAAAGAAACGAGGAATCCTTTATGTCTAGAAAACCACATCGTCACTTCACGGATGATTTCAAAAAACAAACCGTTGACCTTTACCAAGCAGGGAAAAAGCATCGTGAGCTCATCAGAGAATATGAGCTAACCCCATCAACCTTCGATAAGTGGGTGAAACAATCCAAAACAACTGGATCATTTAAGACCGTTGATCATCTTACTGCTGAACAGCGCGAGCTGATTGCCCTCAGAAAACGAAACAAAGAGTTTGAGATGCAGGTTGATATCTTAAAGCAAGCACAGGTGTTATGGCGCAAAAAGGGAAGTAATCACCGCTAATAAAGATAAATACAACATTGTGGCCATGTGCCGTTGCTTAAACATCCCGCGTTCTAGCTATTATTACAAAACCGTAGAACCTGTATCTGAAGCGGAGCTTGAAGAGAAGGTGAAACAAATTTTCCTTGAGAGCCAATCCAGATATGGTGCACGAAAAATCAAGAAATGCTTAGAAACGCAAGGTATGCTGGTGTCTCGTCGTCGCATCATGAAGCGATTGAATTTGGTCTCTGCTTACCAGAAAGCCGCCTTCAAGCCTCGTTCTAAAGGGAAGAACGACGCTCCGATTCCAAATCTCTTAGCCAAACAATTCAACCAAGAAAAGCCACTGGAAGCCATTGTAACAGACTTAACTTATGTCCGTGTTGGCAGAAGACAGCAGCACTCGTCAAACAAGCTATTCAAAGTATTCCTTACGCCTGACCAAGGTCAATCTCTTCCACTCGGATCGTGGAAAGGAGTTTGATCATCAGCTAATTGATGAGATGCTAGCGGCCTTTGGGATAACCCGTTCTCTTAGTCAAGCTGGTTGCCCTTATGACAATGCCGTCGCCGAGAGCACCTATCGCTCCTTTAAACTGGAGTTTATCAACCAAGAAACCTTTCATTCACTTGAAGAACTAATTCTTAAAACTAAGGACTATGTCCACTGGTGGAATCATAACCGCATTCACAGCAGTCTCAATTATCAAACACCCATGGCTAGGCGAATCATCGCTTAACCAAAACACTTTATAAAAATTGTACAGAAAAGTGTTACCTTTTCAAAAGTGATGTCAGGGCACAAAAGGATGAAGAGAAAATTTTCATGCGTACGGCGTGTCAAATACCTTGATAGACTTGACAAATGGTAGAAAAAGAGCCGAAATACTGGTAATCAGTCACCTCTAAGAGTTTTTCCTTTATCAACAAGTAAAAAAGATTCTAAATTTCGCTATAGACACGTTCTCCCAATTATCAACTGCTAAACTAGCCCTATTGAGAACTTGCTAACAGTTCTCTAGCCTGTTGTCTAGCTGTCTCTGTGACATCCTGACCAGCCAGCATCTTGGCAATTTCTTCGACACGTTCTTCCTGAGCCAGTAAACGAACAGTTGATACGGTACTTGTATCGCTAGATTGCTTCTCGATAAAAAACTGATAGTCCGCAATAGCAATAACTTGCGGCAGGTGAGAGATAGCCAGCACCTGTCCTGCTTGACCAATCTTATGGATTTTTTGAGCGATAGCTTGGGCCACGCGCCCTGAAACTCCAGTATCTACTTCATCAAAAACGATAGACGTCTTGTTTTCCTGACGCGAAAAAGCTGCCTTAATGGCTAACATTAAGCGGGACAATTCCCCGCCAGAAGCGACTTTAACCAGTGGTTTAAAACCTTCACCAGGGTTGGTTGAAATATAAAACTCCACCTGCTCATTGCCCGATTTACTGAATTTTGCTTTGGTAAATTGCACCTGAAAATCGGCCTTCTCCATATAAAGCTCTTTGAGTTCCTGCTTGATATCGTCTTCCAGCTGTTGGGCGAGGAAATGACGAGCATCGCTCAAAGCCTTAGCCTGACTAACCAATTCTTTTTCAAGTTCTTTCAAAGCATGCTCTGCTTGTCCTTGATCAGGAAATTCACCTGTCAGTAATTGGTATTCATGACTAATCTGCTGAAAATAAGCCAGAACATCATCAACACTGCCACCGTATTTCCGGCTGATACTACTCAACAGATCCAAACGCGCTTCAACCTGCATAAAGCGATTGCCATCAAAATCCAAGTGATCCAAAATCCCATCCAAACGCTTGGCTACATCATCCAGACTGTAATAAGCTTCTGCCACCTGATTAGCCAACTGCTGATAGTCTGTCTCAAACTCTTCCAAACTCTGTAAATCATTCATAGCAGAGCGCAAATGATCCAAGGTCGCCAATTCTTCATCAGCTAACATGGTATGGGCATTCGTCAAGGTATCCGCGATCATTTTGTGATTGAGCAGTCGGTCACGCTCTTGCATCAGGGCTAGATCTTCACCAGCCATCAACTCAGCCGCCTCAATTTCCGACAATTGAAAACGAAGCATTTCCAAACGTGCCTTGTTTTCCTGTTCATTTTTTTGCTTAGCAATCACTTGTTGACGCAGGTGTCGATACTGTTCGAAGGTCTCTTGGTAGGTGAGTTTCAAGTTTTTGAAACTTGCTGTTCCAAATTGGTCTAACAGGCCAATATGATGCTGAGGACGCATCAGCTCTTCTTGATCATGCTGACCATGAATATCTACTAAGTGATAACCGACTGCTTTCAAAACAGATAAATTGACCATCTGGCCATTAATGCGGCTAACACTCCGACCGTTGTGAAAAATTTCTCGACGAATAATCAGCTCCTGCCCTACTTCTATCCCTTGCTCCTCAAGGATATCTGCGATTTCAGAAGCCTCCTCTACGGAAAAGAAGCCCTCAATTTCTGCCTTATCCGCCCCATGTCGAATGGCTTCCGTTGTTGCTCTTGCACCAAGCATCATATTCATCGCATCAATAATGATAGATTTGCCCGCGCCTGTTTCTCCTGTCAAGACGGTCATACCAGTCTGAAAATCCAGTGAAATCTGCTCAATAATCGCAAAATTTTTAATAGAAAGCGCTAGTAACATCTTACAGTTCCTCAATTTGTCGGAGAATCTCCTGAGCATTCTCACCTGCTTTTAAAACCATTAACAGGCTATCGTCATCTCCCACGAGACTAAAGATAGCGTCTTTTAGCCTATCTAAAAGTTGACGCTTCACAACAGCCATCGTCCCTGGCTCTACATCAATATGAATCATCTGATCCTGACGCTTGCAAGACAAAATATAGCGCAACTTCAGGCGGTTAGTCTTACCATGCCCATTTGGGAGGCCATAAATATAGCCATGCTCACTAGGAATTTTGACAATGCCCAAGGTTTTAATGTCCCTAGAAACGGTTGCCTGTGTCGCCTTTAATCCCGCCTGAAGCAAGCGGCTGACAATTTCCTCCTGAGTGTCGATTGGGTAGCGGCTAACCATATCACTAATCAGTTGCAAACGTTCTTTTTTATTCATCCTTAAACTCCTTATGGGATCTGGCGACCAGATCCTTTAACTCTTCTTGATAAAGATTCTCAACTCGATTTGTCTTTTGCAAATGTGCCAAATATTCAATATTGCCATGCCCGCCTTGAATTGGTGAAAAATCAAGGTTTTTTACGGTAAATCCCTGCTCCAACATGAAATTCGTCACCTTTTCAAGAACAGCCAGGTGGACAACCTTATCCTTTACAATCCCATTCTTCCCAATCTGTTCACGTCCTGCTTCAAACTGAGGTTTGATCAAGGCAACCACTTGCCCATTGTCTGCTAAGACCTCTCTCAAAGCTGGCAAAATCAAGCTTAGGGAAATAAAACTGACATCAATTGAAGCAAAACTAGGCTGGCCCTTGGAAAAATCCTGTCTTGTCGCATAGCGGAAATTGAACTGCTCCATACTGATAACTCTAGGATCTTGCCGCAGTTTCCAGGCCAACTGGTTGGTTCCAACATCAACCGCATAAACCATTTGAGCACCCGCTTGAAGCATGACATCAGTAAAGCCACCGGTCGATGCTCCAATGTCTAACGTCAGTTGTCCATCCAGATCAATCCCAAAAGTTGCCAAAGCCTTTTCCAGTTTGAGACCACCACGGCTAACATATTTTAATTTTTCACCTTTAAGTTTCAGTTCAATGCTATCCTCAATTTTTTCACCAGGTTTATCGTAACGTTCCCCATTGTGACTGGCTACCACAAGCCCTGCCATAACAGCCCGCTTAGCCTGCTCACGTGTTTCAAATAACCCTTGACGATAAGCTAATACATCAACTCTTTCCTTAGTCATCTAATCTCAGCCCTTCTATGATTGACTTTAATGATTGGCTTTGAAAAGGCACCTGGTCGCCAATTTGATGAATGACGGTGAGTGCCTTATCCAAGGTCTCCTCTAAAAAGAGTCTTGATTCAGACAAACCCAACAATGCTGGGTAGGTTGATTTTTGTGCCACTAAATCCTTCTGTGGTGTCTTCCCCAATGCCTCGAAATCCGCTGTCAGATCCAAAATATCATCTCGAACCTGGAAAGCCAAACCAACCAGCTGGCCTAGCTGGCGCAGTGCGTCACAGATCGGGTCTGATACTTCTGCCACCAGCCCTGCTGCCACAAAAGGAAATGTCAGAAGGCATCCGGTCTTATTGGCATGAATAACCTGCAACTGCTCTAACGAAATCTCTTGACCTTCTGAAGACATATCTAACATCTGCCCTGCTACCATGCCAAGTGTCCCAGACGCATCCGATAATTCTTTGACCAATTGAATCTGGATAGCTGGAGAAAAATCTGTCCGAGCTAACAAGCCAAAGGGATCCAAAAAAAGGCTGTCGCCTGCTAGAATAGCTGTCGCTTCATCAAATTGCTTATGGTTCGTCAAACGACCTCGACGGTAATCATCATTATCCATAGCTGGAAGATCATCATGAATCAGGCTCCCAGTATGAACCATTTCTAGACTAGCAGCTACCTGATAATGGGAGTCGCGTAAGGCAACTCCAAAAGCTTGGACTGTTTCCAGAAACAACCTTGGCCGAATCCGCTTGCCACCTGCCTGAAACGAGTAAGTAATCGCCTCCTCCAAGCGCTTGGAAATACCAGCTTCTAGGTAATATTGCGCCATAGCTGTTTCAATCTTTGCTAGATACATCGTCTTATCCATGAAATTCT
This sequence comes from Streptococcus ovuberis, assembly GCF_012396585.1. GTDB lineage: Bacteria > Bacillota > Bacilli > Lactobacillales > Streptococcaceae > Streptococcus > Streptococcus ovuberis. Next base: position 3,650 of record NZ_JAAXPR010000028.1, on the reverse strand, counting down.
GTCTCAGTGCCATCTTCTTGCATGACCTTGACCAAGGTTTCCTCAGCCTTAGCTAAAGTAGCCTGAAGTTCCTTTGACAGCATCATCCCTTTTTGAAATTCGGATAAAGCTTCTTCCAAAGCAATATCACCTGACTCTAAGCGTTGGACAATTGTCTCAAGTTCTGCTAAATTTTCTTCAAATGTTTTTTTGGATTTCGACATTTTTTACCTCTACTTCTACCTGACCATCTCGCATGTGGATAGTCGCTGCCTGTCCTGTTTTCAAATTTTGAGCACTTTCTAAGACCTTACCTTCGTGGTAAACCACGGCATACCCCCTAGCTATAATTCGACTGGTATCTAGGAGCATCATAGCCTCGGTTAATTTTTCTGCCTTGAGAACCTTACTATCGTAAAGATTGGCCATATTGCTCCTCAAAAGACGCTTTTGCTGACCAAGACGTTCTTGATTATTTTGCAACCGCTGAAGCAGACTTTTTCCATTTAAGCCTTGCTGAAGGAATTGAACTCGTTTTTGCGCTTCTTGATAACGTCGCTCTATGACCTGCTGGAGTTTTTCTGTTAGGTAATCACATTTCTGTAAATAGCCATCATAGAGGCGTTCTGGTTGCCTGAAAATAATCGATTGGGTTAATTTGACTAATCGTTCTTCCTTAAATCGTAAACGATTGAAGCAGGCAGTGTAAACTCTGCTTTCCTGCTGGCGCAAATGATTGATAAGGTCCATCTTTGTGATGGGAGTAGCTAACTCTGCTGCTGCTGTCGGTGTTGCTGCTCTGCTATCTGCCACAAAATCCGCCAAAGTCGTGTCCGTCTCATGGCCAACAGAGGAAATCACAGGCAGGCGCGATTCAAAAATGGCTCGAACCACGGCCTCCTCATTAAAAGCCCAAAGGTCTTCAATGGAACCACCACCACGGCCCACAATCAAGAGATCCAGATCTTTTCGGCTATTGGCGCGAACGATATTGTCAACAATTGACGCCACAGCCCCCTCTCCCTGAACCTTAGTCGGAAAAAGAAGAATTTCAACCCCTGGAAAGCGTCTGCTAACCGTCGTGATAATATCTTTAATAACCGCTCCACTAGGACTGGTAATGATACCAATCTTATTTACAAAACGTGGTAAAGGCTGTTTCCACTCTGACTTAAACAGACCTTCCTGACCAAGACGCTTCTTGAGTTGCTCAAACTGAATCGCCAAAGCACCAATGCCATCTGGTTCAGCTTTCTCAATCACAATGGAATAAGAGCCACTAGGCTCATATAACTGAACACGGCCAATCACATTGATTTTCATGCCTTCTTCCAGCTCAAAGCCTAGTTTTTGATAAATTCCACCCCAAATAGTCGCCTGTATAACAGCTCCCTCGTCCTTAATGGAAAAATACTGATGATTAGGGCGCTTGCGAAAGTTAGATACCTGACCTGTCAGGTAGACCTTAGCCAAATAGGGATCACGGTCAAATTTCAGCTTCAAATATTTTGTTAAGTGAGAAACCGTTAAATAATCAACCATACATCCCTCTTTCCTTGTTTACTCCTTCTTTCAGTATACCAAAAAAAAGCCTGTTTGACTTCTGAAAGCTATCCCTAAGCCCCATTTAATTCCAAGTCAAGAGACGCTGACACTCCTAATAAATCTAAACAAAAATCCCTGACCAGCAGGGAACTTTTCAATAATCCAATCTAGACCTAGGTATGAATTCCGAAACAGCGCTTTTACAGCATTTTTTTAGAAGATGTCCTAACAATGCCATCAACCTCAAATCCGGCTTGTAAAAACTTCGTTTTCAACTGTTCCAGATCAAAATCTCCCTCAATCTGAACCTCAACAATCTGCCTTCCATCAGAGCCAGGAATGTTAACTGTATGAGAAATATTGAGGCTCTCTTCAGAAATAAGATGAACGATCCGCTCTAGCACTCCAATCCCATTTTCAGCCAGCAAGCGCACACGGACACCATCTTCCCCATAACCTGAAACCTTCAAAAAAGCCTTGAAAACATCTTTATCTGTGATAATACCACTGATGACTTTCTCATCCACAACGGGCAAAACACCAATTCCATGGGTCAACATCAAGTGAATCGCATCTTCTAAGCTAGCGTACTTAGAGACCGTCACAACATCCTTAATCATAACCTGACCAACCTTGGTCTTGTTGAGCAGGTAATTCATCTCATAAATAGACAAGCTAGTCGCTTTAGAAGGACTGGCCTCAGCAATAGTCCCTTCAGTGACTAGGCCAACCAACCTATCATTTTCAATGACAGGCAAACGATGGATGCTATGCTTACGCATTAAGTCTGTCGCAGCAGCAATTGACGTCTCTGGGCTAACATACACCACTTTCTTGGTCATAAAATCTTTAACAGCCATAAGAACCTCCTGATAGAACTTTCCCTTATTTTCCTTTAGTATACCATTTTGAGAAATATTTTGCCACCGTTTCATAAAATTTTACAAATAACTAAGAAGCAACCCAGCGTTCAGAAGCAGTGACAGTGAATCGGTTACACTAAACTAGACAAAAGAATAAAGTGTTCTACACTAAAGAAAAAGAAGAACCCATAAAACGAGAGAAGACAAACTTTGTCCTCTCTCGGTGTTAAATTGGTCAACCCACTACAGTTGACAAAGAATCAAAAAAGAGAACACACTCAGTTCTCTAAAATAAATATTAAATGAACCGGACGCTCTAGCCAGCTGAGCTACACCGCCAATAATCGGGAAGACAGGATTCGAACCTGCGACCCCTTGGTCCCAAACCAAGTACTCTACCAAGCTGAGCTACTTCCCGTTTTATGCACCCTAGAGGAGTCGAACCTCTAACCGCCTGATTCGTAGTCAGGTACTCTATCCAATTGAGCTAAGGGTGCTCTTCAATATGCTGAGGACCGGAATCGAACCGGTACGGGGTCGCCCCCGCAGGATTTTAAGTCCTGTGCGTCTGCCAGTTCCGCCACCCCAGCGCCTCTTCTAAAAGCGAACGACGGGATTCGAACCCGCGACCCCCACCTTGGCAAGGTGGTGTTCTACCACTGAACTACGTTCGCATCCTATGCCGGCTACATGACTTGAACACGCGACCCTCTGATTACAAATCAGATGCTCTACCAACTGAGCTAAGCCGGCCTATTTTTAATGCGGATTAAGGGACTTGAACCCCCACGCCCGAAAGCGCCAGATCCTAAATCTGGTGCGTCTGCCAATTCCGCCAAATCCGCTCTATGACCCGTACTGGACTCGAACCAGTGACCCACTGATTAAAAGTCAGTTGCTCTACCAACTGAGCTAACGAGTCATATCTATTTAATTCCTCTAAATTATCCTTTAAAATAACTTAGAACGGTCCCGACGGGAATCGAACCCGCGATCTTCGCCGTGACAGGGCGACGTGATAACCGCTACACTACGGGACCTATACTATCTCTAGTATAATGGGAGTTAACGGGATCGAACCGCTGACCCTCTGCTTGTAAGGCAGATGCTCTCCCAGCTGAGCTAAACTCCCCTTCGCTAAGCAACTCCCTTATCTCACAGGGGGAAACCCCCAACTACTTCAGGCGTTCTAGGGCTTAACTGCTGTGTTCGGCATGGGTACAGGTGTATCTCCTAGGCTATCGTCGCTTAACTTCTTTGATT
>NZ_JAAXPR010000027.1 GCF_012396585.1 Streptococcus ovuberis | reverse complement strand
CCTAGCAGCTTATCGTAGTGCTCCTTTAACGACTCAGGAAGTTGCGATCGATACTGCGAAAGCATGTCTCGTAAAATCAGTCGGTCTTCCATCGCCATCTCTCGAATGTGTAGCTTATGGGCTATCGCTCCTACCTCCTCATATGCCTGACGGTTTATCCGACGTTTGTAACTTTCCTGCTTACGAACCATGTCCAAGACATAGTTGCGAAACTTGGTCTTGAAGTACCGATACAGGTCCTCTTCGCGTTCTTCAATCCCTGGACATTCTAGCAACAACCGGGACAATATAATCATCCCTTCTTGATCCCAGTCCGACTGCTCCCATAGCTGAATGTAGTATTCCTTCCGCGTCTTATGCACAATACCTGTGACCTTCGCATAAATTCTTTCGAAGCGCATCGTTACCTCCTATATCTAGCTTTACTACAGTCTACTACTTCTGAAGCTATTTGAAACAGCCTTTTCATAAACGGTCTCTTTTTGAGCACGAACGGTCTATTCCTAGTTATGACTAGGCCACAGAGAGCTCAATTTTCGCGTTCCAACCTCAACTTCACTCCTGTGCAAAAAAACTCCCAGAGGCTTTCCTCTAGGAGTTTGTATCTTATAAAAAGGGGGATATCTGTTATAACTGTTATGCTTCGCCTTTGTTTTTCTTGATGATGTCTTCTTGTACTGACTTAGGAACATCTTCATAGTGGTCAAAGACCATCATGAAAGTACCGCGGCCTTGAGTCGCTGAACGAAGAACAGTCTAATCGTCAACAGTCCCTTTAACGGAATATTCCGATTTGGCTTCTCGGAGATTAAAACAATATTTCACAAAAATATCATATACCTCACATAAGTTCTAAATTTCCGCTTTTACGCGATTTTTGTTCCATTATTTCTAATAAAATAGTGCCTATACCTAAGAAAGCAATCCCTAGTAATCCTTCTTCAACTAATAATTGATGAAAATAATCAGGCAATTGACCTTCCATTATTCCCTGTGCAATTTTTATTGACCGTGTCAAAGGTAGGCATTTGGTAAATCCTTGTAGCGTAATAGGAAGTTTATCAAGCGAAAAATTGGCTCCCGTAAAGATCAGTAATAATTTACTGATCAAATTTAAGATGAGATTAACTTCGCTACTCACTAGAATAAAGCAAGCAAGAACATACCCAAAACTCATGGAAACAAAAACGGAAACCATCAGTAATAAAAGAAACCAGCCAAGCAATTGAGTTGACCAGGTTATCCCCATGATTAGACTAACCAAGGTAAGCCCGAGCACTACCGTGACCGTACTAGATAACATGGCACTAAGCATGCTAGACAGAAAGACCTCTTGCACCCTGGTTCTAGAAGCAATCAACAGGCTCAAAGTTCCATGATACTTTTCTGTCAACAATTGCGTTCCAACTCCAAACAAAGCTTGAAAAGAAGAAAGTAATAAGGCATTGCCAATCATCCATTTTTTCACTTCATTAGGCCCATAAATATAGTAAGCTGCTAAGGCAAACAAGAGAGTCTGTGCAATTGGTGGAATCAGATCAAAAAGGACGTACGTTTTCCAATCCGATAATAGTGATTCTTGCTTGTAAGCAAAGCCAATTCTCCTAAAAAAACGATAGATTTTTTCCATTTTTAATAGACCTCCAAACTGGCATCCACACGGCATCGTTTTTCAACTTTCATTAAAGCTAGATAAGCTAAAGTAAAATTAAGCAGGGTCAGCCCACTCAATACTAGAAACACCCTAGTCAATTCTTGAGGCGATTCGCCATAAACTACCAAGTAAAACCCCTTCATCATCCACGTCGGCGAAAGACAGTAGCCAATCCACTGAATTGGTTTCCATAGCAGATCAATTGGAAACACCATACCTGTCATAAGCAAAAAAGGGTACTCTATCGTATTCATCAACAGTTGTGCAACCCTCGAGAGAGTAAACGCCGAGCACATCAGCAATCCTAAACTTACAAAACTCAAAACTGCCAATAAAATCAATAGAATCAAAGCCGAGAGATGCTTAACTGCTATCGTTCTTCCAAATATTAGAAGGACAAATCCGATGTTCAAACCAAAAGTAACTAATCCCCAAATACTGTTTCCCAGCAACTTTCCAAAAAGAATCTTCTTAAACCCCGCAGGAGCTGTAAATAGAACTGGCAATGTCCCCATATATTTCTCACGGTTAATATCACCCGCTGAAGAAAAACAGATGATGGTCCAAAAAGAGGATAGGGAGGACCCTAAAATAGCATAGAGAGTAAATTGAGCGGCAGATTTTTCTGAGTACATCATCCCTAATAGGATGGCGTTACACAAAGGGTTTAAAAAGAGACAGTGACGAAACATGCTTCTCGCAAAAGCTTGTTTCATGTGAACCCACGCACTTGAAAAAATGACTCTCATCTCAACCCCTTTCCACCAATGCAATGTATATATCCTCTAGTGTAACTTCCAATTGCTCTTGCTGATTTAGTTTCTTTGCCAGGATGGCCTCTCTTTCAACATCTGTGATAAGAGAAGCCAACTCTCCCAAAGTACCACAAGTTATCAATTGTCCTTTATTGATAATAGCAATACGATCACATAACTCCTCTGCTTCAGCCATGTAGTGAGTTGTCAAGAGAATGGTCTTTCCTCTAGCAGCTAACGTTTTCACCAAGCGTCTTAATTCCGCAGCTCCAACCGGATCTAGGCCAATGCTCGGTTCATCTAGAAAAATAATTTCCGGATCATTAAGCAAGGCTCTGGCTATTTGGAGCCGTTGCTTCATGCCTTTTGAAAAGGTTTCTACACGACGTTTGGCCACTTGCCCAAGCCCAACCAAATTAAGCAAATCCAAAACCAATTGCGACTGTTGCTTTCTTGGAATCTTATATAGGTCCGCAAAATAGAAAAGATTTTCTTCAGCAGATAACCTATAATAAAGGCTTCTTTCTCCGCCAAAAACAAAATTGATCCGTTCTCGAATGTTTAACTCATCCTTCGAAACATCATAGCCTAAGACTCTTACCCGACCTGACGTTGGTAATAGCATGGTTGCTAAGATTTTTAGGATTGTAGACTTCCCAGCACCATTTTGGCCAAGTAGGCCAAAAACTTCTCCTTCTCTCACCTCAAATGAAATCCCCTTAACAGCTTCAACAAGCTGATCTTCTTTCTTTAAAAATCCGGATTTCCTTCCATAATGCCTAGTCAGGTCCTTAACTGTTATAACGGATGTCATTTGATACCTCTCTTTTGTTCTATATATATCGAATTAGATTATAGTAGAACATTTCTTTTTTGTCAACTAAAAAGCAAAACACGTGTGTGCTCTGCTTATGATTTTATTCATCAAAGGGATGAAGATCCAGATCCTCTGCGATGATCTTTAGTAGTTGGTCAAGGTTTTTCTTAGATAAACTGTAATATTTAGCTGTCTTTACAGGTTCCTCTACGACCAAACCACTCTCTTTTAAACCTGTCATATGGTGGGAAATAGTTGATGGTGCCAATTTCAAAGCCTTAACAATTTCTTGTCCCTTCATAGGCCCCGACTGAGACAAGAGCATTAGAATCCGATAGCGAGTCTCATCTGCAAAAGCCTTAACAACTGCCACTGTGTTTTCTGGATTTTTCTCAGCATTCTCTAAACGACAAAAAACGAATTGCTTGGCCCCATTAGTTTCATCTTCATCAAACAAACGAAGGCATCTTGAGGGGAGCAAGAGAGATGGAATAAAATAAGTCATTTCATAAGGCCCGCGATTCCGAAACTCTTTCCCCATCAATTCTTCGGACAAAGAAAGCGGATCAAGCTTCTCTAGTCGAGAATTTACCTTTTCTTGAAACAGCTGAGCTTTTTGCTGATTTTGAGCAAGCCTTGTCTCTAACCCATCGGAAAGAATGCGCTTCGCCAGATCAAGATATTCTTTGAGATAACGGTCACTTTCCCTGATAAAAGCAACAAATCCTAAATAGCTGGAACAATAGTTCTGAACCTTTCCGTAAAGATCATCTAGTATCTTCTCATCGACCAGTGCCGCCTTAAGATCTTCTTTGGTAGCTTCAGCCAAATGAGACCAGGGTGCTAGAGACCACAACCGCTCTTCTTCTGGCAACCCTAACAGGTAAGCTTCAAATTCTTCTAAGGTAAAATCAACAGTATCAAAATCCAACAAACATTCCAGCACAAAAGCGCCTGTCAACTCTTTTACCGCCCCATAAGTTTCAAAAAGGTGACGAAAAGACTGCTGCCATTCTTTTACCCGCGACCTAGAAAAAAATAAATCCGTAGAAGCGCGCCTAGATTCTCCTAACAGCAGATTATAAACGCCTAGTAAAGCCTCTAAATGCGGTAGAAAATGGTAAACCTTTGATAAAAGTTGAGGATTAGAATAAGACATATAGTTCTCCACAAGTTGTTTAAAATCACTGATGACTTTCATCGGCAATAATCAAATCCGGTCGGGTAGTCCAATCAAAATAAAAGTCATCTATCTTTTACCTTGACCTTTTTAGCCATGAAAATAGGTAAGGTAATTTTAAATAACCCTGACCAATTTCCTATTATCTATTATAGCAAGCTCTCAAGAATTAATCATCCCGTTGGATGTTTTTTATTCCAGATTTTATTTTTCGCTTTAAATAGAAAACCCCCGCCAAAAGCAGGGGTCAATTAGAAGTTGTCTGACTCTAATTGCTATTCTGGGAAACTTGATTAAGCTTCGATTTCAGTAACGATACCTGAACCAACAGTACGTCCACCTTCACGGATAGAGAAAGTAGTACCTTGTTCTACGGCGATTGGGTGGATAAGTTCTACTGAGATAGTTACGTTATCACCTGGCATTACCATTTCAGTACCTGCTGGCAACTCGATTGAACCAGTTACGTCAGTTGTACGGAAGTAGAATTGTGGACGGTAGTTGTTGAAGAATGGCGTATGACGTCCACCTTCTTCTTTAGACAAGATGTAAACTTCACCTTTAAATTTAGTGTGTGGGTTGATTGAACCTGGTTTAGCGATAACTTGACCACGTTCGATTTCGTCACGTTGCACACCACGAAGAAGGATACCTACGTTATCGCCGGCAAGACCTTCATCAAGTTGTTTACGGAACATTTCAACACCAGTAACAACTGCTTTTTTCTTCTCTTCTTTGATACCAACGATTTCGATTTCATCGTTGACACGAACTGTACCACGGTCGATACGTCCTGAAGCAACTGTACCACGACCAGTGATTGAGAACACGTCTTCGACTGGCAACAAGAGTGGCTTGTCAGTGTCACGAACTGGCTCTTCGATGTACTCATCAACAGTGTTCATCAATTCCATGATGATGTCTTCGTACTTAGCATCACCTTCAAGGGCTTTAAGAGCTGAACCTTGAACAACTGGAAGATCATCACCTGGGAAGTCGTATTCAGACAAGAGGTCACGGATTTCCATTTCAACCAATTCAAGCAATTCTTCGTCATCAACCAAGTCAACTTTGTTCATGAAGACGATAAGACGTTTAACACCTACCTGACGTGAAAGCAAGATGTGCTCACGAGTTTGTGGCATTGGACCGTCAGTTGAAGCTACTACAAGGATCGCACCATCCATCTGAGCAGCACCAGTGATCATGTTTTTAACGTAGTCCGCGTGTCCTGGAGCGTCGATGTGTGCATAGTGGCGTTTTTCAGTTTCATACTCAACGTGTGCAGTGTTGATAGTGATACCACGTTCGCGCTCTTCTGGAGCAGCATCGATAGACGCATAGTCTTTCGCTTGGTTAACTGATGATGGAAGACGACGTGCCAAAACAGTCGTGATCGCAGCAGTCAAAGTAGTTTTACCGTGGTCAACGTGTCCGATAGTACCAATGTTAACGTGTGGTTTACTACGGTCAAATTTTTCTTTTGCCATTTGAGTAAATGCCTCCAATAAAATATATTTTATAGAAAGACCGTAGGCAATACAGTCTAACTTTCCTTTCTATTCTATCAAATTGTAGGGAAAATGCAAGTCTTTTACCTGTTTTTCCTCAGATTATTCTTTACCCAAGGTATAATAAGGTTGATTTGGGATAGAAATACCTATAGAAGTAGCGTAAATCCAGTCCATTTCCTCTAGCTGTGCAAAATCTTCGGCACGACCTGTTAGAATAACCCCTCCGAATCGTGCATTAGACATTCCTTGCTTTGCTTCATCCAAAAAGTGAGCTAAATCTTGGTTTAACAACTTCTGTTGTGATGAAATAGTCACCTTGGCCTGTTCTTGGTAAACATTCTCTAAAATAGCTGTAAACTCTTGGAAGGATTCGTCTAAATAAGGCTGTCTCGGTTTCCAGCCAAATAAATCACCCAAGAGCAATTTAGAAGAATTGAGCTTCGTTTCGCTACCAATCCATAACCAGTTCACCTTTAGATTTTTGGGAATAAACGTCTGGATTTCTTCTAAGGTATAGCGTTGCTTAAAGGTTAAAGCAACTTCGACCAACTGATTTTCCATCTTAGAGACATAGGGTAGTTCTTGTGCTGGTTTTCTGATAATATCTTCTGGCCCGTATTCTGCCTGAGGATTGAAAAACAGGGGACTCTTTAGATGTTTTTTAGGACTGTAGGCCATCTCTGTGGCATCCTGAGTCACATTAGCAGGTCTGACATACTCTAAAGAATGGTCTCGATGAAAACCACTAATGGAGTAGGTTGCCTCCAGATCATCATAAGGAACCGCTATACCAAGAATATCTTTTGTTAAGTAATCTTTATATTCACCACCGAACCGTTTCATACGCATCGAAGGCGACCCAAAATCAATATTCGGAAAAGCCACTGTCAGCCTTTGAAAATAGTAATCTTGTAAACGATTGTAATTATTTTGTGCCATTAATTCCAGCCCCATAACGCCTAACAAGACTAACACTAGCCCTAGAAACGTTACCACCGATGAAATCAAAATGGTTCGCTTTATTGCTTTTTTTTGACGTTTTTTAGTCAATAATTCAAATGCTTCCATAAAAATCCCCTTCTTTTTCCAATAAGTCTTTTACTGTTTGTCTCCCTCGCAGTAAATCCATCTTGATCTTGCTTTGAGAACTTCCGGCAACCTGAGCTATCTCCTTGATAGAAAAGCCTTGAAAATAGTGCAATTCAAGAGCTAACTGTTGAGCCTGAGGTAAACTTTGTAGCGCCTCCCAAAGCTTATCGTAGTCTCTCGTATCGTAAAAGAGTAGCTCCTCTGGCCTAAAAAATTCTTTTTGCAAAATCTCATGGTACTTCTTATCCCGTCTATAAAGATCAATGTAACGCCTGACTGCCGTGCGGTACATCCAGGCACGAATCTTGGTTCCAGAAAGGATAAACTCTGCTTCAAGTAGTCGGATAAAAACATCTTGCACCACATCTTCTGCATCGCTTGGCTTGACTCCTGAAGAAACCAAGTAAGCAACTACTTCCTTTGCCCAACGAATGAGTTGCTCACTATATGCATCCAGCTTCATTTCTCCCTCCTTTCACTAATACGACGAATAAGAGTGACCCTAGGTCACAACTTTCTTACATTTTAGCGATTTTTGGGATAAAAAGAAAGAGCCAGCGGCTCTTACTCAATCTTGTAACTGGTGGTAGGGTTGGATAAGAATACTCTCACCAATATTGGAGGAAAAAATCCATTCTTTACCTTCCAAATCTGAAAAATCTTCCGCTCGACCCGTCAAAATCACACCGGAAAAACGGGCTGATTTGACATCTGGATTGGCTTTCAAATAAGTCACAACCTCTTTTTTCTGACTATAGATTTCTCCTTTAGCGGTTGAGAGCGAATGATTAAGCCAGTCCCGGTCTAAAGCAAGCTGTAAATTCTCGGTGAAATCCTGATAGCTCATTTGCCATACGTCTTCTTTTTCTTTATCGGTACTGTCCTTGCCATCTCTAACCAAATAAGGGTTAAGCGAAAAACCAATCTGCTCTTCCGGAGTAAACATAGCTGTATCATAAAGATTGGAATCCGTTCCAATCCAGTACCAGTTGACCATCAATTGTTCTGGAATTTTGTCTGCAATTTCTTCCAGAGTATAAGGTTTGTCAAAGGTCACTGCCATCTCAACAGCATAGCCTTTCATTTGAGACAAAAAAGCAATATCTTGGGTCTTTTCCATATGAAAACCATCTTTTTGACTATAGTCATAGTGAGTATTGTAAAACATAGGGGATTTATACCCAGATCCAAGTGTATAGGTTGCCGTCTGATAAGGAGTTGCGTCCGTACGTGCTCTCCCGCTGATATAGCTCCTGCGCTTCCAAGCCCCATACGGCGCATTGATATCCTCGTAAGGCACTTTAATACCTGCAATAGTTTTGACTCGGTCTAAATAATAATAACCCGAAAACTCAGAGGTTGGCTCAAACACGCTATAATTGTATTGCACATTGGGATAAGCTATCCTGTGCATGCGGTCATAGTAGTCCCTAGTCTCTTCAGCACTTTGCAATGCTCTTCGTGACATGACTGTAAAAGTTATCATCAAGATGGCCAAAGTCAGTAGAACACTCATAACCGTTACAAGCACAACTGTTCTTTGCTTGTTTTTTTTAGCAATCTGCTCAAATGAGTAAATCTTCATAAGTTAATCCTCTTTCTGTAATCCATTGTTTGAGTTGCTTTCGGCCACGCATCAAGTCAATTTTTACCTTACTCTGAGAAATCTGTAAGATACGACTAATTTCTTTAACCGAAAAACCTTGAAAATAGTAAAGTTCCAAAACCCAGCGGTATTTTGCCGGCAATTCAGTTAACATATCATAAAGCTCACTGCTGTCTTGATTATCCGTAACAATCAACTCTTCCTTAAAGAAGTCTCTTTGTAAGAGTTCCTGGTAAGTCTTCTCCCTGCGATAACGGTCAATGTAGAGCCTTACCGCCACACGGTACATCCAAGCACGCATTTTTTCTCTGGGAAGGGCAAATTTCCCTTCCAGCATTTTTACTAAAACATCTTGAGTAACATCATAAGCATCCGACTGGCTAACTCCCGATTTTATCAAATAGTGGACAATTTCTTCAGCTAAGACCACTAATTCCATCTCATACCGGTCAAGCTTCATGGCCTCACCTCTCCTTCTGTCACTAGTATAACGGATAAACAGATGGATTGGTTACAAAAAGAAAAAAACTTAGAAAATCTCCTAAGTTTTTATGGTTTTTTATCCAGAATTCCGTAGTCCTGTCGCCACACCATTAATAGTGGTATGGATTAGTTTTCGGGCTTCCTGTTCAGGCATTCCTTGTCGGATACGCTTGATCAGTTCTATTTGCAGGTAATTCAAGATATTAAAGTAAGGCAGTCGATGCTCCAAGCTGGCTTTTAAGAAAGCATTATCTGCCAACAAATCGTCTTCATCTTCAATGGCTAAAATAATATTTTTAGTCAACTGCCATTCATCAAGAATGGTATTGAAAATATCGCGAACCTCAGGTTTTTGGCAAAGCTGGGTATACTTAAAGGCTATGTTCATATTTGTCTTAGACAGTACCATATCAACATTGGACAGGAGCGACCTAAAGAAGGGCCAGCTTTGATACATTTTCTGGAGTTTAGCTAAGTTAGCTTCATCCTTGTCAATAAAGCGTTTAAAACTAGAGCCAACCCCGTACCATCCCGGAAGCATGACACGGTTTTGTGACCAAGAAAAGACCCAAGGAATGGCACGCAAGCCACCGATATCTGTAATTGTTTTACGTGCAGCTGGCCGTGACCCGATATTGAGCTGAGAGATAGACTGAATCGGACTGGCTTCAAAGAAATAATCATAAAACTCTGGCGTCTCAAAAACCAATTCACGATAAATCTTATAGCTGTCAGCTACAATCGTATTCATGGTCTCACGGTAATCGTCAATCTCGTTTGGATCAGTCAACATAGGTGTCACCATCCGATCAAGAGTTGCAGACAAGAGCATTTCAAAGTTGAAATACGCCGCATCCTTATTTCCATATTTGTTGCCAATCACTTCTCCCTGCTCGGTCACTCGAATACGATCCTTGATTGAGCCAAACGGCTGAGAAGTAATCGCCGCATAGGACGGGCCACCGCCACGGCCAACGGTCCCGCCACGGCCATGGAAGAAGGTAATTTTAACCCCCTGCTTACGACCAATTTGGGTCAAGTCATTTTGTGCCTTATAGAGGGTCCAACCAGAGGCGAGATACCCACCGTCCTTATTAGAATCCGAATACCCTAGCATAATTTCCTGATAACCTTTATTGGAAGCCACCCATTTTTGGACAATCGGCAACTGCAAATAGTCCGTCATGATTTGATTGGCGTTTTCAAGGTCTTCGATGGTTTCAAACAAAGGCACAATCTGCACACGCGCCTGATGATTATCAACAAGACCAGCTTCCTTCAGCAAGATAGCTAATTCTAACATGTCGGACACACTTTCAGTGTGTGAGATGATGTTCTGCTTGATGACAGCTTCTCCCAAACGGTCTTTTAAGCGCCGTGCCATTTGGAAGATGGCCAGTTCTCCTTGGAGCAATTCTGATTTTTCTAGGTGCGTTGCTGACAGGATACGCGGGTCTTGGGTTAATTGTTTCAGCAAGACGGCAACCTTGTCTGACTCAGACAAGTTAGTGTAGTTAGGTTCAATATTGGCTGATGCCAATAATTCAGCTACACAGGCCTCATGAATGGAAGAATCTTGTCGCATATCAATGGAAGCCAGGTAAAACCCAAAAACATCAGCTGCTTCCAGAAGTTCTGTAAAGGTCCCAGATAAAAGAGACGCTGCATTATTTTCGATAAGTGAATCTCGAATCAGTCCCAAATCATGCTTAAAAGCATCAATATCGACATATCTAGGCCCTACGTCTTGACCATCCACTAGATAACTCCGCGTGTTTTGGAGATTTTGACGAATGTCATAAAAAGCCTTACGGTAGGGTTCTTTTTCACGATAAACGGAAGCGTCCTTAGACCGCTCTGCCATTTCCAAAACAGCCTGACTAGTCTTCACAAAGCTACTGGAAAGGGCAATCTCCCGGTACAATTGATAGAGTTTCTGGTCGTAATAGTTAAAAATCACTTCTGCTTGGGTGAGAGCTGATTTCTCTAGCGTTTCCGCTGTTACAAAAGGATTTCCATCCCGGTCTCCCCCTACCCACATGCCCATCTGGATAGGTCGCGGATTTTGCAACACAATCCCTTTTTCTGTAGCCAGACGTTTGTACTCAGTCTGCAATTTGGTGATTGCCTTAATAATGGAAAAGTCATAATAGGACATGACGTTTGTGATTTCATTAGAGACTTTGAGTTTCTTCTCTCTTATCATGTCTGTCTGCATCATAATTTCAATGTAACGCTGGAGGTCTGCATGCCACTTTTCCCTATTGACTAGGCCTGCTTTCACATCTCTGTGTTTACGAAGCAGATGATGCAGGTGGTTGGTCAACTCCAACATTGTCTCCCGTTGTACCTGAGTCGGATGCGCTGTCAATACAGGGACCACTTGCACACTTTCAAGGATTTCAGCCGCATTCTCAGCCTGAGCCACCTGCTCAATTGTTGTCGAAATCCGGCCTAGATAATCCTCATCGGTATTATTTTTCCGATTGATTTCATAAGCCAGATCAACATCCTCTAAAATATTGATTAGGAGTGGCAAAATCGAAAAGTAACGAGCGATGGTATCCATTTCGCTACTCTTCAACTCACCAACTAGTTGGTCAATCTCTTGGTATTGATTTGCCTTGGCTAAACGCTTTAAATTCTGGATTTTATCAAAGGTTTCTGGCTCAATCAATTTTTGAGTGACTTGATCAAGGATTTGCGTCAAAATAGTTGTCTCTTCCTTCATCATTGATTGATTGATATTACTCTCTAATTTTGGACTCGCCATAAATATCTCCTCAACAATAGATTTCTACTATCATACCATTTTCAACCCTAAAAAGACAGTAGACAGGTATATCGCATGCCATTTTTTCGAAAATCATATTACTTTCTTCCAGAATTATAGTGAACAGAATAATAAAGAGGGGCAATCCCCATCAAAAAAGAGTCTGAGACAGACTCTTGCTTCAAAACTGAGTGACTTCCATTTGGCGTTCGAGGGCATCCCTCTTCTCACTGGCATCAATATTCAGCACAAACGCAATTGCCAAGGAAATGATCAGCAAACTATTCCCACCTTGGGATAAAAACGGGAAGGTTACCCCTGTTGAAGGGATTAACCCTGACATGCCTCCGATATTGACAAAAGTCTGCATCAATAGCATGCCTCCAACCCCCATTGCCATCATAGCATTGAAAGGATTTTTAGCTCTTATTCCAACAAGGAAAATCCGAAGAATTAAGAAAAACAGCAAAGCCAAAATCAAACTAGCCCCCACTAGTCCCAGCTCCTCTAAAACAATCGAGAAGACAAAGTCCGTATGGGCCTCTGGTAGATAGCCATTTTTTTCAATCGAATTACCCAAACCAAGGCCAAACCAGCCCCCATTGGTCATAGCGTAGTAGGAGTTAGTCATCTGCAACCCTGCTCCCCTTGGATCGATAAAGGGATCAAAGAAAGCACTGAAGCGTCTGGCAACATAGCCAAAGATCGGTACCTTGGCCATCGTATCAACTCCGACCAACCAAATCAATCCTAAAAAGGCACCAGCACTTAAAAATATGCTCCCAAAAATGACTTGAAACCAGCGAAAGCCAATCCCTGATACAGCTACCATAATCGCAACAGTCAAGGTAATAATAACCGCATTCCCCAAATCAGGCATAATGACCACCAGACCGATTAATAGACCACTGATGGTCCGCCAATCCGTAAAACTACGAGGTAGAATGGTATTTTCTGTGATCACCTGATAGTCATATGTCCCTACCAAGTCTTGAATCTTAGAAAACTTATAAGCTAGGTACCAGACAATAATCAATTTCAAATACTCTGCAGGCTGAATGGAAATATAGCTCCCAAAGTTCAGCCACCCTCTGGCCCCGTTAACCTCCTGGCCAAAAATCCGACTAGCAATCAAAAGGCCTGCTTCAACCCATAAGACAATCGTAATCAGAAAACCGTTCCCCAAAAAGGTCAACTTCATCCGATAAATCAGCATCAGCAAAATTAAACTGACAAGAAAAAAGGCTGATTGGCTAATCACTGATTTAAAAGGATTTCCTCCTGTTAAAATAGAATTAGCACTCGTTGTCGAATAAACGATAATCAGTCCCAGAACTGATAAAATCAGGTAAGGCAATAGAATGGAGTAGTTCATCAAGCGCCCTTTATTAATTTTCATTCCAATCAATCTCCTATCCATTATAGGTGTCTATTATACCATGTTCTACCTTATAAATACAGCAGAAGCTCATTTGTGCTATAATAACGGGAGGAGGTTTTCAAATGTCAATACTTTACGATTTACCCATTGAAGCCCAAGATGGAACAAAAACAACGCTTGAACCTTACAAAGGAAAAGTACTCTTAATTGTCAATACAGCTACAGCTTGCGGCCTGACACCACAATATCAAGGTCTGCAAGAACTTTACGACATCTTTCATGACCAAGGCTTAGAAGTCCTTGATTTCCCTTGCAATCAATTTATGAACCAAGCACCTGAGGATGACCAAGCTATCAATCACTTCTGCCAACTTAACTATCAGACCACTTTTGCTCGTTTCAAAAAAATTGCTGTCAACGGGCCTAATACCTGCCCCCTCTTTCAGTACTTGAAGGAAAAACAACCTGGCCATCTAGGCAAAAGCATCAAATGGAACTTTACAAAATTCCTCGTCAATCGCCAAGGACAAGTCGTTGCCCGTTTCTCCCCCCAAACAGAACCCGCTGAGCTTCAAGCTGCTATACAAGCATTGCTTTAGAAAATGACTCACTTTTCCACCTTATTCTTACTCAGGATTAAAATCAACCGTCGCTACCGCTTCCTCAAAAGCTCTCAAAAGTTTGCCTTTATGAGCTTACCTTATCCGTCAAAGGGATCTGCCCTTGGTCTTTCGACAACCAGAAAGGGGTTATCCTTGAAGCTAGCCTATTAAAAAGTTAAAAAGCCACCTCTTCGTAATGCCCCAATCGTTAGATGTTTTCTATCCAACTTTGTGAGGCCTTCATAGAAGAGGTCGCTTTTTAATGTAGTAAGGTGTTTTTACTCGAGCTAAGATCTTGACTGTGTTTAGAAGGTCTCCAAATAAAACTCAATCTTGTCTCCAGGTTTTACTTCGTAGCTTTCAGCACCAACATCCGCCATTTTGCCATTGACCTTGTACATCCAGTAGGTGTTTTTTGCCGGATCCTGACTAACACCATTGATAGCAGTCACCAGTCCGTCTTCCTCATTGACAGTGAAGTTATCCTCAAGGACGTCCATAACAGAGTCGCCAACTTCAAAAGTCACTTCTTTTTCTGTCTCCTTGTCCGCAAATTTCACAAGAACAGACGCCTGTGCTTTGGGATCATCATCCCCTACTTGAGTGGTTGAATGGCTAACTGGGGCTGATGAGGGAGCTGGCGAGCAAGCCGCTAAAGTTGTGATAGATACTAAAGCCAATAAACTAGCGTATGATTTTTTCATGGTTAAAAAGTCTCCTTAGACTATAAAATACGATTGGATAGAAAGCGATTGTTGACAGAGCGTGCAAATAATCAAAAACCAATCCGTTTAGCCAATAAACCCAAAGGTTGGTGCCATACATAAAGCTATCAAGCACACTGATTACAAAGCTATAGATAAAAGGCATAATTCCTGATAAAATAGCCAAAACCGGTACCTCTAAAAAGCCTATTTTAATCAACGGTTTAAGCCCATAGTTCCAAAACAGCAGAATGGCTGCATAAGCTATTATTTGCCACAAAATCCAGATACCAAAACCTAGGTAAAAACCCGTAACTATCATGGTCAAGCTCATGATGACGATAACTTCCCATAGCTTGAAATAGGAGAGACAAACTAAAAAAATAGCTGTGATGGGTTTTATATTGGGAAAAGCACCAAAGCTCAATCTTAATGCAATACAAAGACTAGCCATTAAGGATAATTTTGTCATTTGCCTTACTGTCATAGCATTCTCTTTTCTTCCTTTCCATAACTTAAGAGTAGAGTATTTCAGATCACTTGTCAAGTTTTGCTTTCTAGTCATGTGAAAAACATACATTTTTTTTGATTTTTTAACAATATTACGTTAGAATGGAAAGGATGAGAAAACAGATCAAACCTATTGTGGTACTCACTTTTTTTGCCTTATTTTTTGCAACGATTCTTTTCACAAAATGGGGAGCTGATCGAGCTGCTGAAGCAAAAAAGGCTGCACAAAAAGTGACGCCTACCATTACAACCACTTCCTCGACAAACTCAAAATCCAAGTCCTCTCTTACCGAGGAGTATATCTCACGGCCAATTATTGATCTCTCTGGTTGGCAATTGCCAACTAATATCGACTATGATGCAATGTCTAACTATATTTCAGGAGCTATTATTCGTGTCCAAAGCGGCATGAACACCAAAAAAGACAACAATGCATCCGATAAAAATGGGATTGATAAGGCCTATAAGACCCATATTCGAGAATTTCAAAAACGAGACGTCCCTGTTGCTGTCTATGCTTATGTCACAGGAAAAAGTGAAGAGGAGATGAGAAAGGAAGCGAAAATTTTTTATGAGGCTTCTTCTCCTTTTAATCCAACCTTTTATTGGCTGGATGTTGAAGAAAAAACCATGCCAAACATGGACCTGGGTGTCGAAGCTTTCCGCTCTGAACTAGAAAGTCTCGGCGCTAAAAATATCGGCATATACATCGGGACTTACTTCATGGAAGACCATTCCATCTCTGTCAATAAATTCGATGCGGTGTGGATGCCTACCTATGGTTCTGACTCAGGTTACTACGAGGCTCTTCCTTCAACAGATATTGATTATGATCTTCACCAATACACCTCTCGTGGATGGTCAGCTGGTATCTCAGAAGTGGTTGATCTCAACCAACTCTCGCCACTCAAGGATAAAATGGAAACCTACAAAAAGCTTTTCACTGTCCCAGAGTCCGACTAATCCTTTCAAAGGACTATATTTACCAATTGAAAGATGATATAATGTGGGTATCATCTTTTTCTATTATAAGGAGTTTATTAGTTATATGTTTTCTTGGTTATCTCGTATTTTCAAAGGTATGATCATTGCTCTAGGTTTTATTCTCCCTGGTGTTTCCGGTGGAGTCTTAGCCGCTATTTTAGGGATTTATGAGCGACTCATTTCCTTCTTGGCACACCTCAAAAAGGACTTCGTAGAGAATATTCTCTACTTTCTTCCTGTAGGCATCGGTGGGGTTCTAGGAATTGCGCTCCTATCTGCTCCTGTCGAATGGTTACTGGAGCATTACCAGGTCATCACCCTCTGGGCTTTTGCTGGAGCTATTGTTGGCACTTTGCCAAGCCTTTGGGCAACCGCTACCGAAAAAAGTCCCCGCGATGCCAAGGACTGGGCCTGGTTGATCGGAACTTTTTTAGGTTCAGGTCTCTTACTCTACTTTTTGAACGATTTAGTTGGCACAATACCGGCTAATTTTACAACTTTTATCTTAGCAGGAAGTCTGATAGCTTTGGGAATCCTGGTCCCTGGCCTTTCTCCTTCGAATCTCTTGCTGATTTTAGGCCTCTACTCTCCAATGCTTTCTGGATTTAAACGTCTTGATTTGATAGGAACCTTCCTCCCTATTGCCATAGGTGGTGTTCTAGCAATCCTGCTGTTTTCCAAAGCTATGGAATATGCTCTGAGCCATCATCATTCGAGGGTTTACCACTTCATCATCGGCATTGTCTTATCATCGACACTTTTGATTCTCATTCCAAACGCCAACAATGCTGAAAGCATTTCCTATGCCGGTGCCTCTTTCTTCACCTATTGCTTAGCCATCCTTTTCTTTGGCTTAGGAGCATGGCTAGGACTTTGGATGAGTCGTTTAGAAGAAAAATATAAATAATATGGCTAAAAAACAGAAATTGAAAAAAACCTTAGTAGAGCAGATTTTGGATAAGGCTGGCATTGTCCACGAGGGTCTGGCCCTCAATGCCTTAGCTGATGAGTCGGTAGCTGTTCCTAGGGAGGAAATCTTTAAGACACTAGCTCTAATCGGAGATAAGACCGGACCAATTATTGGCATTATCCCCTTAACGGGACATCTTTCTGAAAAAAAATTAGCCCAGGTATCTGGTAACAAAAAAGTCCAGATGATCCCCCAAAAGGACCTCCAAAAAACAACTGGCTACATCCACGGTGCCAACAATCCTATCGGGATCCGTCAAAAACACCGCTACCCGATTTACTTGGACAAACAGGCCTTGATACTAGGCCAAATTATTGTTTCAGCAGGCGAGGTCGGACGCAGCATCCGAATCGACAGTCAGACACTCGCTGATTTTGTCGGGGCTGATTTTGCCGATCTTATGGATTAAGCCAAACGATTTAAACACCAAAACATTCGAACGGAGGTAACATGACCCGCTTATACTTTGTCCGACATGGAAAAACCCAATGGAACATCGAAGGACGCTTTCAGGGCAATCAAGGAGATTCCCCGCTTCTTCCAGAAACCTTAGAGGACTTAAAAGTCCTCGGTCAACACTTATCTAATATTTCCTTTGACCACATCTTTTCTAGCGATTTGCCCAGAGCAGCTAAGACAGCTCAGGCTATCCTTAACAAACAAGATCCCCAGCCACCTTTAACCTTAACCGCAGATCTCCGAGAATGGAAACTAGGAAAGCTGGAAGGGACCAAGGTGCGTTTGATGAAAGATCTCTATCCTAAGCAACACCACGCTTACCGTCATAATCTCAGCCGCTTCAATGCCGAGCTTTTCGAAGCTGAGAGTGTTTATGAAGCGACTAGCAGGTGGACTGGTTTTGTCAAAGCTCAAAAGGATTTGGGTGCGGAAAATCTCCTCTTTGTCAGCCACGGCGCTATTTCAACCGCTTCAATCCGAACCTTGCTAGGCTTTGACCCATCTGAATTGCGTAAAGCCGGAGGACTCTACAATTCAAGTGTGACGATTCTTGAAACAGAAGATTTTGAGACCTTCCAATTGATCACATGGAATGATGTCAGTTTTCTCACCAATAATCAGGAAATTATTATTCCAGGGCTTGGCAAGAAATGATGAATTAGAGCTGTTTTTACAGTGATTTTATGATAGAATAGAACAATAGGAATAAGGAGATAATGACATGTCAAGTGAACATACACAAGAATTAAATGACCAGCAGCTAGTCCGTCGTGAGAAAATGAATGCCCTGCGTGAACAAGGGATTGATCCTTTTGGCAAACGCTTTGAACGCACGCACAATTCCAAAGAATTAAAGGATCTTTATGCTGATAAAGATAAGGAACAGCTCCATGAACTGGCTGAGTCAGCTATCGTTGCTGGCCGTATCATGACTAAACGTGGCAAGGGGAAGGTCGGCTTTGCTCATATCCAAGACAGAGAAGGTCAACTTCAGCTCTACGTCCGCAAAGACGAAGTTGGTGAGGAAAACTACGATATTTTCAAAAAAGCTGACTTGGGTGACTTCATTGGAGTGGAAGGTCTCATTATGCGAACGGATATGGGAGAGTTAACCATTCAGGCTAAACAATTGACGCACCTATCCAAGGCCCTCCGTCCTCTGCCTGAAAAATACCATGGCCTCTCTGACATTGAGACCATCTATCGTAAGCGTCATCTGGACTTAATTTCTAACCGTGACAGCTTTGAACGTTTTGTGACGCGTTCTAAAATGATCTCTGAAATCCGCCGTTACATGGATGACAATGGATTCTTAGAAGTGGAAACACCGATCTTACATAATGAAGCCGGTGGAGCAGCAGCAAGACCTTTTATTACCCATCACAATGCCCAAAACATTGACATGGTCCTTCGAATTGCAACTGAGCTTCACTTAAAACGTTTAATCGTCGGTGGCATGGAGCGCGTCTATGAGATTGGCCGTATTTTCCGTAATGAAGGAATGGACGCTACGCATAACCCTGAGTTCACCTCCATTGAAGCTTACCAAGCCTATGCAGATTACGAAGACATCATGGACTTGACCGAAGGCATCATCCAACATGCGACAAAGGCTATCAAGGGCGACGAACCTGTTGTCTATCAGGGAACTGAAATTAAAATCATGGAACCTTTTAAGCGAGTACACATGGTTGATGCCATCAAGGATATCACAGGAGTCGACTTCTGGAGTGACATGACGTTTGACGAAGCAGTGGCGATAGCGAAAGAAAAGAAGGTAGCTCTTGAAAAACACTACACCGAAGTCGGGCAGATTATCAATGCCTTCTTTGAAGAATTCGTTGAGGAGACGTTGATCCAGCCAACCTTCATCTATGGCCATCCTGTTGCGGTCTCACCACTCGCTAAGAAAAATGATGATGACCCTCGTTTCACCGATCGCTTCGAGCTCTTTATCATGACCAAAGAGTATGCTAACGCCTTTACAGAGCTGAACGATCCAATCGATCAATTAGAACGCTTTGAGGCCCAAGCCAAGGCTAAAGAACTGGGAGACGATGAAGCAACTGGTGTAGACTATGATTTTGTCGAAGCTCTAGAGTACGGTATGCCACCAACTGGTGGACTCGGTATCGGGATTGATCGCCTCTGCATGCTCTTGACTGATACCACTACCATTCGGGATGTCCTCCTCTTCCCAACGATGAAGTAATTGACCTAAACAACTTTGATTTGATGAGCTTTATAAATCGACTAAGCTTAACGCGAATTTCGTGCCCCATTTTTTGAAATAAGAAAAAACGAACGATCTCAGACCTAGAAAGTCAATTCTAAGTGAGAGGTTCGTTTTTTAGTCATTTCCGCATTCCTATTTGTCACATTGAGCTATATCTATTTCACTTCAATAATGGCATTCTAAGAACGTGTGTTAGAATAGCGTTCAAAATAGTTGCTACTTCATAGAATATTTGGATCATTTTTAAAATAGAAAAGGAAGGTTTCTTGGGATTTAAAATAGGATGGTAAAGAAACTCAGAATAGGCCCTGCCCCCACAAAATGAGACATAAGAAAAACACTCCTGTTGAAATCTAGTAAACTAGAAACAGGAGTGTTTTATTATGGTTAAACAAGCCTATTCGATAGAAACTAAGTTAGCCTGTATCGAGATGAAAAAAGCAGGCAAAAGCAATAAGGTCATCAAAGAGACTCTAGGGATTAAAAATAAGAGTCAAATCTATACTTGGATGAAATGGCATGATCAGGAGGAAGTACATCGTCTCCATCAACCTGTAGGAAAACAATATACCTACGGCAAAGGGATGGACCAGCTATCTGAAGTAGAACAATTGAAATTACAGGTGGAACTGCTAAAAAAGTATCGAAGCTTGATAAGAAACTCGACAAAGTAAGTCTTATCAAGCTGGTGGAAAAATACAAGAAGGTGTATCCAGTGTCCCTTATTCTAGACTGTTTCGATGTCAAACGCTCAACCTTCTACCGTTGGAAATCGGAAGGGATGAGGACACAACAAAGAGAGGAGGTAATAGACAAAATCGAGCATCTCTGTATGGAAAATCAGTTCATCTACGGTTATCGTACCATCACTCGACTGCTAAAGAAGAGTTTTGACCGCGTCGTGAATCGTAAGAAAGTCTATCGTATCATGAAGGAAAAGGGTTGGCTCTGTCGAACACGGCCTAAGAAGGCACCAAATTTAGGAAAGCCATACTATGTGACAGAAAATAAGCTAGACCGCGACTTTCAGGCAGATAAACCAATGGAGAAGCTTGTCACAGATATCACTTATCTCTACTTTGGCAACTGTAAGCTCTATTTATCCTCTATCATGGACCTCTATAACCGTGAAATTGTGGCTTATACCATTTCGGATTGCCAAGATACGGAGGTCGTATTAGATACGCTTAATCAGCTAGAATTATCTCAAGGAGCGCTCCTACACAGCGACCAAGGCTCTGTCTATACCTCGAAGGCCTACTTTCAGGCTTGTACAGAAAAAGGCATTACCCGCTCCATGTCCCGTAAGGGAACACCAGCGGACAATGCCTGCATCGAATGGTTCCATTCCGTCCTAAAGTCTGAAACCTTCTATCTCCACAAGTGGAGAAATCTAACTAAAAACAGTATAACAGATATTGTCAAAAATTACATCACATTTTATAATGAAATGAGAATTCAACAGAGATTAAACGACCAGTCTCCTGTTCAATACAGAAAACTGGCCACCTAAAGAGTGTTTTTCTTATGTCCCATTAGTGGGGTGCAGTGCCATAGCCGGTTGTTTTCACTCATTCATGTCTCTTTTAGAGTCCCTTTTTCCCCACATCAAGCACACGTTGCCTAAAAGCCACTCTGTGAACTCTAACTCTTTCGGGGTAACTACCCAATCATGACAAATCTATTTTAGATTAAAAAATCAAAATCTGAGGGAATCGGTGGCCATCGAGTAAGTATTTTTTAAACAAGGCAGCACCCAAAAAATACTGGAGGAGACTATTAGGCTCAGATTTTAAAACACGTATTATTTATCAGCATTCTGTCTTTATTATTACAAAAACCTTAGCTCTATTAAGTAAGAGCTAAGGTTTATACGTTTAATTTTTAGCAACCATCTTAGGTTATTCCCTCATGCCATAGCCTACTCCGCGAATGGTTTGAATATAGGATGGACGACCTGGCACATCTATCTTACTTCTTAGGTAACGGATATAGACATCAACGATGTTAGTCTCTGCTGTTGATTCATATTTCCAGACACGCTCTAGGAGCTGTTCACGACTTAACGGTGTATGACTAGCCATTAAAGTCGCCAATAAATCATACTCTCTCCTGGTCAAGAGCAATAACTCTTCACCACGGTAAGCCACATGCTGCTTGCGGTCCAACCTGAGATCTTGGTAAGCTGTCCTTGTCTGAATTAAACTACAATTTTGGTCAATAAAATCCCTACCACGAAAGATCCGACTGATTAAATCTAAGAGTTCAGCTATCACAAACGGTTTGACAATAATGCTAACAGCATAGCGTCCGATTGCTTCTTGATTGGTTTGCACTTCTTCACAACTAGCCATCACGATGATAATTGTAGCTGGTCTGAGGTAGTTAATCTCCTTGGCAAATTCTTGGCTATTCATGTCGCCCAGCTGAAAATCCGCCAAAATCAAATCATATTCTCGCTCACGAACTTGCTTTAAAGCAGTTTTACCATTCTCTTCAAAATCAACACTATAATCAAACTTTTGTAACTCTATAGAAATAAAGCGACTTAGACTACGCTCCGGCGAACAAAGGAGAATGCGTTTAACCATCTGTTAGTTTTCATCATACCATGAGTAATGGAAGATGCCTTCCTTATCTTTACGCTCGTATGTATGGGCACCAAAGTAGTCCCGCTGAGCTTGAATGAGATTTGCTGGCAGATCTGCTGCTCGGTAGCTATCAAAATAAGAAATAGCACTTGAGAAAGTCGGCACTGGTACGCCAGCCTGAACAGCCAGAGCAACCACATCACGTACTGCTTGTTGGTATTTTGCTGTAATATCAATAAAGTACTCATCTAAAAGCAAGTTAGCCAAATCTGCGTCACGACCATAAGCATCTGTGATCTTTTGCAGGAAGCGGGCACGAATAATACAACCTGCACGCCAGATAGACGCAATCTCGCCAAACGGTAAATTCCAATTGTACTCTTTAGACGCTACGCGCAGTTGAGCAAAACCTTGGGCATAGGACATGATTTTAGAGAAGTAAAGTGCTTGACGGATTTTCTCAATTAATTCAGCCTTATCACCTTCATAAACATAGGTTGCCGGTGCTGGTAAAATCTTGCTAGCTTTGACACGCTCTTCCTTATAAGTAGAAATATAGCGCGCAAAGACAGATTCTGTGATCAAGGACAATGGCACACCCAAATCAAGCGAGGACTGACTGGTCCACTTTCCTGTTCCTTTATTACCAGCTGCATCCAGAATGTAATCAACAAGCGGACCAGCTTGTCCTTGATCATCCTGACGAGTCAAGATATCAGCTGTGATTTCAATCAAGTAACTGTCCAGCTCTCCTTTGTTCCACTCAGTGAAGACATCAGCCATCTCAGCTGTTGACAAGCCTAGAAGGTTCTTCATCAAGTCATAAGACTCGGCAATTAACTGCATGTCTCCGTACTCGATACCGTTGTGGACCATTTTCACATAGTGACCCGCACCATCTGGACCGATATAAGTCACACATGGAGCACCATCTTCTGGGGCTTTGGCAGAGATTTCTTCCAAGACATCAGCGACCAGTTCATATGCTTCTTTTTGGCCACCAGGCATGATAGAAGGTCCCTCAAGGGCACCTTTTTCACCACCAGAGACACCTGTTCCGATGAAGTTAATGCCTGAATCAGCCAATTCCTTGGAACGACGAATCGTATCTTCAAAATAGGTGTTCCCACCGTCAATCAAGATATCTCCCTCATCCAAGTAAGGCAAGAGTGACTGGATTGTCGCATCAGTTCCCTTGCCAGCCTGAACCATGAGCATAATGCGTCTTGGCTTCTCAATTGACTGAACAAAACTCTCCACATCATAGCTTGCGACCAAGTTTTTATCTGGATTGCTGTTGATGACATCCTCTGTCTTATCGGAAGAACGGTTATAGATTGCCACTGTATAGCCACGGGACTCTACATTAAGAGCGAGGTTACGCCCCATAACTGCCATACCGACAACACCAAAATTTGCTTTTGTCATAAAAATTCTAACTCCTCATTTCATTTATTATCATTATACACTTATGGCGCTGAGTTTTCAAGAATTTTGAAATATTCAGACGATTACTTATTAATCCTCATCAAACAGACCGGCTAGACCTGCAAATGGAGATTGGGCTTCTTTCTTGCTTGTTTGAGCTTCTTCATAGTCTTCTTGGGACATGACTTGCCAGTCCTTTCCTTCTGGATAAGACTCATTTGCCTCTTCCTCTGGTGTCAAAATTTTGAGGGGAATATTGAGTAAAATATTGTCTGCAACACTCTCTGAGAGGTCTATCATATCCCCCTCAATTGGCAAGAAAAGTTCTTCTGCTTCGTCTCCTGCCAAATCCCTAATCTCAGTGGCCTCCATAAAGAGTTCTGAGACAGGGTAGCTCTCCTGCCACTTCACGGGTGTCATGGACCTACTAGAAGGCATGGTCAAGCTGTAGGATAACTGATAGTCCAGCACATAAAGATTGTTCTGATAAGTGACTGTCCCTTCAACCAGAATGTCTTCAATATCTAGGATTTCAGAGTTGCGAGCCTGTAAATCTGCTTTTAGGTCAAGCTTTTCCTTAAAAGAAAGCCCCTCTTTATTTTTCTTGATGTCTAAAATATGAAACATAATACCTTCCTTTTATAAGCGACGCAAGCGTTCAACCCGCTCTGAAATTGGCGGATGGGTGTAAAAGAGTTTTTGCAAGTTCCCTTTTTTAAGAGGATCATTGATATAAAGCGCTGCACTGGCCTCATCTACGGGCTGAGACATAGGACGACTGTGATCCAACTTTAAAAGCGCATTGATCATCCCTTGAGGGTTTCTGGTCAATTCGACCGCAGAAGCATCCGCTAAAAATTCTCGTTGCCGTGAAATAGCTAATTGGACTAAAGTTGCAGCCAAAGGCGCCAAAACCAAAGCTAGTAGCGATAGTAGTAAAATGATGATCTGCCCACCATCATTGTCACGGTCATCACGGCGTCTGCTACGTCCCCCGCCATACCACATCATCCGCTGAGACATAGAGGCTAACAGCGTTATGGCTGAACCAAGGGCAACAGCAATCGTTGCAATCCGGATGTCATAATTACGAATGTGACTGACTTCATGTGCCATGACTGCTTCCAGCTCTTCACGGTTCATGACCTGAAGCAAGCCAGTTGTTGCAGCAACTGCTGCATTTTCTGGTTTTGAACCAGTTGCAAACGCATTTAGCGCCTCGTCTTCAATAATAAACACCCTTGGCATGGGAATTTGAGCCACCATGGCCATGTCCTCGACAATATGATATAGCTCTGGCGCCTGAGCGGCTGTCACCTCTCTCGCATGGTTCATGGACATGACCACGTTGGTTGATTGAAAAATCATAGAAACAGCATAAATTAGGCCTATAACTAAGGCAATTACTGCTCCTGCTGGACCAGATTGCAACCAAAGGTAACCGACCCCATATCCAACCAAAGCTAGCAGGATGAAAAAAATCAGTAAAAGAAAAACTGTTCGCCGTTTATTGGTTGCAATTTGGTCGTATAGCATATTAGTCTCCTAAACCATTTGGTCCAAAATTGACTGTCGGCACCACCTTTTCCTCTTCGGGAATACTGAGAAAAATGCTCGGCTGGAAACCGAAGAATTTTGCAAAAAGATTCGTCGGGAAGGTCTGCAACTTAGCATTGTAGTTAGCAGTTGTTGAGTTAAATAACTGACGGGAATAGGCGATCTTATTTTCTGTATTAGTCAGCTCTTCCTGCAGTTTAGTATAATTGGCTGAAGCTTTGAGGTCAGGATAGGCTTCTGCAACTGCCATTAAGCCAGACACCTGACGACTAAGTTCATCACTAGCTGCCATTTTTTCTGCTGGATTAGAGGCTCCTGCTACCTTATTGCGCAATTGGATAACCTTTTCAAGCGTTTCTTGTTCGTAACGGCCGTAACCCTTAACGGTCTCAATCAGGTTTGGAATCAAATCGTGACGACGTTTAAGCTGCACATCAATCTGACTCCAAGCCTCCTCGGTGTGCATCCGACTTCTCACCAAACCATTATAAATAGCAATGCCTCCCAAAACCACCAAAACAATAAGAATCAGTAAAAATAACCACATTAGCATAGTCTCCTTTATTTTTATGATACCATTATATCAAAATTTCCTGATTTATGATAAAATGAAGAAGATTTACAGAAAAAGGATAGCTTATGACAACACAAGAATTTTACTCCCTCCTTGCTGACAAGGGCTTTGAACTTTCTGACCAGCAAAAAAAGCAATTCGAGCGTTATTTTCAACTGTTGGTTGAATGGAATGAAAAAATCAATCTGACAGCAATCACCGAGAAGGAAGAGGTCTACCTCAAACATTTTTACGATTCACTAGCACCCGTTCTCGAAGGCTTTATTCCTAATGATTGCCTACGACTCTTGGACATTGGAGCCGGGGCTGGCTTTCCCAGTCTACCGATGAAGATCCTTTGCCCTAATCTTGAAGTGACCATCATTGATTCACTCAATAAACGTATCACTTTCCTTAATCGACTGGCAGATGAGCTGGAACTGACTGGCGTTTATTTTTTCCACGGCAGAGCAGAAGATCTGGGGCAAAATAACCAATTTAGGGCTCAATTTGACATCGTCACTGCTAGGGCTGTCGCAAGAATGCAGGTGCTCTCTGAGCTAAGCATTCCTTTCCTCAAGGTCAAAGGCCAACTCATCGCCCTCAAGGCCAGCTCAGCCGATGAAGAAAACCTAGCTGCTAAAAACGCCCTCAACCTACTCTTTAGCCAAATCAAGACTTCTCACGACTATCAGCTGCCAAATGGTGACCCCCGCAACATCACCATCGTTGAAAAGAAAAAAGAAACCCCAAATAAGTACCCTAGAAAGGCCGGCATTCCCAATAAGAAGCCTTTATGAATCCTTACAAACACTATTCCTCAACTCTTCAGTCATAACCACCTGTGAAAACGGGTGGCTTGTACACCGGCTATAAGCCGTTAAACTCCAGCAGCGTCTAAAGACGCTCGCTGAACGTTGTTCAGGTTATGCTTCTATTACTTGACTATTGCCCGTAACAACGGGCTTTTATCTTGTTCTAAATCCTCCATCTGAAAAGGGATCTTCGTATTCTTTAAC
>NZ_JAAXPR010000026.1 GCF_012396585.1 Streptococcus ovuberis | reverse complement strand
TGCCAAAAGGCACAAAGAAAACGACCATAAGAATGGTCGCCTTCATCGAAAATTGGATTAACAACTATCCAAAGAAATGTTTGAACTATTTATCTCCTAGACAATTTTTACTAAATGCCTAACTTAGACTTGAAATTTAGCGATTTGCCAGCTGCCCTTTATTTTTTCAGAAATATCTACTGGGCAACCAAACGCCTCAATCATCATCTCTTCAAAACTTTTCCGATAACCAGCATCAGCTGAAAAAGCCTTGATGGTCGGACATTGTACCATCACTTTACGAGCCACTAAAAAGCCTGATGTTGTGTCGTGTAAATTCGCTGCATGAACCTCCACATCAAGAAGATTTCCCATGGTATCAACAACGATGTGGCGCTTCCTCCCTTTGACTTTTTTACCGCCATCAATCCCACGTTCCTCTGTAGCATCTGTTGTTTTCACGCTTTGAGAATCAATGATAGCATAGTTTGGAGTGGCTGCTCTACCTGCTTTTACTCGCTTTTTTTAACTAGTTCCGCCAGAATCTTGTCCCACAAGCCGCTCTCCTTGGCACGACGAAAGAAACTCCAGACAGTTGGGTAAGGAGGGAAATCATGAGGGAGCATGCGCCATTGACAGCCTGTTTTGGTGATATACAAGGTTGCGTTCACGAGTTCTCGTTTAGACCATTTATAGGTGTGGTGTTTGGAGAAATAGGGTTCAAGTTCAGCCCATTCTTCATCCGTTAAATCAGTATCATATGCTTTTCGTGTCATATCTTTAGTTTAACATTTTTTTGTGAATACAGGTTCTAAGAGTCATAGTAAATAAGTAGGGGGAAACGATGAAAAAGACAGTATATTTATCGATACTTTTGGGGACATCTGTCCTAGCAACGCTGGGGAGAGTATACAGTACATTCTTAGCAAAATGGAAAGATCTATCCAATCATTTGACCGGGGATGCAGAACTGGATACGCTTATGCTGGAGGTTGCCTCTGTAACAAAGAAACAGTATAGTTTTGCTACAAGTCATTTAAGTAAAGCATTGGTTATTACTATGGTTGCAACATTACTTATTAGTTTGTTTTACCTTATCAGAAAAGATAAGAAAGCTATCTATGTATACTTAGGTTACTTGGCTTTGACACTGGTTAAATCTATTTATCATTTTATTGTTTCAGATTCCGTGGCGAAACTCTATTCTGATCAAGAGATGCGATCAATTGTCCAAGCAGAGGCGAAATTTAGCTTAGCCTCTACAGTAATTTTATTGATCGTTTATTTGATCATTATTTTTGTCAATAATAGAAGAGGGTCTAGTCTAGCATTGAAATCGTCTTCGGGAATTGATTTGTAATTTTTAGGTCTGAGCGATTTTCATAATCAGGCTGGTTTATCCTTCGCAATTAGAAGTCAGATAATCATTTTTTGCGCTCTTGAATAATAAAATAGTTTGGGTCGTTCAACTTAAAAACAGTGAAATTTCTGGTTTCGCTGTTTTCTTATGCCCCTATTTTTCGAGAAATATGGTAAAATAGGGAAGATACGTGGTTTTGTGCAAAGTTGAGCCTGGTTTGGTTGTTGACTAGGTTGAACTTTGTGGAAAACACGTAGCAATAAAAAAGATAATTGAGGAGTTTTCAATGTCGAAACAGGTATTTGAAACAATTTTTGCAGGCAAGAAATTGGTGGTGGAAACTGGACAGGTTGCCAAGCAAGCCAACGGTGCAGTTGTCGTTCGCTACGGAGATTCAACAGTGCTCACAGCAGCTGTGATGTCCAAGAAAATGGCGACAGGAGATTTTTTCCCACTACAAGTTAACTATGAAGAAAAAATGTACGCAGCAGGGAAATTTCCTGGTGGCTGGATGAAACGCGAAGGCCGTCCATCAACGGATGCGACCCTGACTGCGCGACTCATTGACCGTCCGATTCGCCCCATGTTTGCAGAAGGTTTCCGCAACGAGGTGCAGGTCATTAACACCGTTCTTTCTTACGATCCAGACGCTTCTGCACCTATGGCAGCTATGTTTGGTAGCTCATTGGCTCTTGCGATTTCAGATATTCCATTTAATGGGCCGATTGCTGGTGTACAGGTCGGTTATGTCAATGGAGAATTCATCATCAACCCAACAGCCGAAGAGCAGGAAGTCTCTCTGCTTGAATTGACTGTGGCTGGTAACAAGGATGCCATTAACATGGTGGAATCAGGCGCTAAAGAACTTTCAGAAGAGATTATGTTGGAAGCACTGCTCTTGGGGCATGCTGCTATCCAAGAACTCTTGGATTTCCAAAATCAAATCGTCGCGGCAGTCGGTAAGGAAAAAGCAGACGTTGAATTGCTCCAAGTGGATCCAGAATTGCAGGCAGAAATCGTCGCTGCCTACAATGAAGACCTGAAAAAGGCTGTTCAGGTCGAGGAAAAATTAGCGCGTGAAGATGCAACCAATGCCGTGCGTGAACGCGTCGTCGAAGCCTATGAAGAGCGTTATGCAGACCATGAGGAGCATGACCGTATTATGCGCGATGTTCACGAAATTTTGGAGCTCATGGAGCATGCCGAAGTGCGTCGATTGATCACGGAAGATAAAATCCGTCCTGACGGCCGTCGTGTGGATGAGATTCGTCCTCTGGATGCAGAAGTGGACTTTTTGCCAAATGTCCATGGTTCGGGTCTCTTTACCCGCGGTCAGACCCAGGCCTTGTCTGTCTTGACTTTGGCTCCGATGGGGGAAACCCAGATTATTGATGGTTTGGATGACGAATACAAAAAACGCTTCTTACACCACTATAATTTCCCTCAATACTCTGTAGGGTCAACCGGTCGCTACGGCGCTCCAGGTCGTCGTGAAATCGGACACGGTGCTCTGGGCGAGCGAGCGCTTGAGCAAGTCTTGCCAAGCCTTGAGGACTTCCCTTATGCTATTCGTTTGGTTGCAGAAGTCTTGGAATCCAACGGTTCTTCTTCACAGGCTTCCATCACAGCAGGAACATTAGCCCTCATGGCTGGTGGTGTGCCAATTAAAGCACCTGTTGCAGGGATTGCCATGGGTCTTATTTCAGATGGGACCAATTATACAGTCTTGACTGACATTCAAGGTTTGGAAGACCACTTTGGTGATATGGACTTCAAGGTGGCAGGAACACGTGACGGGATTACCGCTCTGCAAATGGATATCAAGATTGATGGCATCACCCCACAAATTTTGGAAGAAGCCCTTGCCCAAGCTAAGAAAGCTCGCTTTGAAATCTTGGATGTGATTGAAGCAACCATTCCAGAAGTGCGTCCAGAATTGGCACCAACTGCACCGAAAATTGATACCATCAAGATTGATGTGGATAAGATTAAAGTCGTTATCGGTAAGGGTGGCGAAACCATTGATAAGATTATTGCAGAGACAGGTGTCAAAATTGACATTGACGAAGAAGGCCATGTAGCGATCTACTCTTCTGACCAAGATGCGATTAACCGTGCTAAAGAGATCATTGCAAGCCTCGTACGTGAAGCAAAAGTTGGTGAGATTTACAAGGCCAAAGTCGTTCGTATTGAGAAATTCGGAGCTTTCGTCAACCTCTTTGAAAAGACAGATGCCATGGTTCATATCTCTGAAATGGCCTGGGCACGGACTAACCGTGTCGAAGATTTGGTGGAAATCGGTGATGAAGTAGATGTCAAAATCATCAAGATTGATGACCGTGGTCGTGTGGATGCCTCTATGAAAGTATTGCTTCCGAAACCAGAAGGTTTGGAAGAGCAGGTTAAGCCTGAGCGTCGTCCACGTGAACATAAGCCACACGACAAACCGCACCACAACCGAAAACCACGTCACGATGAGAACAGCTTCGGCGGTCTTAAGTTCCATGAGGTAAAAAAAGACTAATTTTAGGCGATCGTTAGCCTTAGCAACGTCTCGTTCATTTAGAACGATGATGGGCTAGGTGCTGTTTATAGTAGCATATTTCTCTTTTAGCATTTTGAGAAGGACTGGACGTGCTGGTTTTGCTTTAGTGCACTAGCCTGCCCAGTTTTATTGGTTGACTTGGATGCTACTGTAAATTAGGGGATGACAATTTCGGAAAAAGAATCAGACATAAAGGAGAGAATTATGGGCTGGTGGAGAAAAACCATTGCGATCATTAAAGAGCTGGATCCAGCGGCTCGGACAACGGCTGAGGTGCTCTTGACCTATCCTGGTGTCAAGGCGCTAGCTGCTCACCGTCTATCCCATTGGCTTTGGGAGCATCATTTTAAACTGTTAGCCCGTATGCATAGTCAGTTTTGGCGGTTTTGGACCCAGATTGAGATTCATCCAGGAGCTGAAATTGCTGCTGGAGTCTTCATTGACCACGGGTCAGGGCTGGTGGTCGGAGAGACTGCTGTCATTGAGGAAGGGGTTATGCTTTACCATGGAGTAACTCTAGGTGGGACGGGTAAAGATGTGGGGAAACGGCATCCGACTGTTCGCAAAGGTGCCTTGATTTCTGCTCATGCTCAACTAATTGGCCCCATTGAAATCGGCGAAAACGCCAAGGTTGGTGCGGCTTCGGTAGTTTTAGCTGATGTGCCTGCCAATGTAACAGTTGTTGGGATTCCGGCTAAGGTCGTTCGTGCATATGGTCAAAAGGACGAGCAGGTTATTGACCAAATAGAGCATGAGCGTGATAGTCGTTACTATACCTCTAAGCTAGAACAACTGAGAGAGACCAGTCACCAGTCTTCAGGTTTATAGGAGAGATAAGTTCCTTTTGACCAATTGACAGAAAAAACTATCCGTCCTATAGTTCTAAGGGCGCTTTTGAGGTGTTATCTTCGAAAAAGGCAAGAGATTTCTTGGCATGGACAGGTGGTTATTGCGCCCTTGGGGGTTAGGCTGTCTTTGTGACCTGCTAGTTGTGTCTAATGCTCTATCGTCAACGGCTGAAGGCTAATGGCAGAGCTGGAAAAGCTCAAGCTCTTTAGGGTTGCTAGCACCTGTCTGGGTGCCTTTGGTTAGCTAGGCTAGGTTTTACAAGTCTTTCGCTTATGTGACTGTCCTGGTTTTTATTGTTGTGACTAGTCTGAGCTCTGCTTTTCAGGAAAATGGGTAAGGGGAGTAGGACTGATCTTGCTAGGTCATTTTTGGATAGAAAATCGGGAGGAAAAATGATTTTAACGGAATTTGACCCTGGTCGTGCAGTAATCGAACCCACTAATCTAGGAGGGAGTCATCACATGGATGAGGTCTGCTCGACCTTGATTTACTCATTCAATGGGGAAATCGTGGAGCGGGTGCGTCAGATGGCAGGTGTCAGGCGGATTGGCTACATCAATAGCATTAATGGCCACAATCCTGTCTACCTTTATGAAAAAGATGGGCTCAAGGTAGCTGTCATGATGGCGGTGGTTGGCGCTGCTATGGCAGTTGGCCAACTCGAAGAAGTCAAAGCCTTTGGTTTTGAACACTTCATCGTTTTAGGATCTTGTGGGGTCTTGGACAAGTCGCTCAAGGCTGACCGTATTATCTTGCCAGCCTCTGCCCTACGGGATGAGGGGACAAGCTACCACTACGCTCCTGATAGCGATGAGATCGCCTATGACCCAGCTTTGCTATTGACCATGGAAAAGGCCTTAGATGCTGCAGGGATCCCACATGTGCGGGCAAAGAGCTGGACGACGGACGCTTTTTACCGCGAGACGGCGGACAAGGTGGCGAGGCGCTTGGCGGCTGGAGCGACGGTGGTGGACATGGAAGCCTCAGCTATCATGGCCTGGGCGCAGTATCGACAAGCCAAGGTCTACCAGTTCTTTTACACAGCAGACTATGTGGACCACACGGCCAACCAATGGGACAGACGTCAAGAAGAGCGCACCGCAGATGTCATGACCTTCTTTGACGTGGCGTTGGTGATAGCGAGATATTTAGCAATGTAAAGAACCCTCTGCACCTGTCATGGTGCAGGGTTTTGTGTTATAATGAGAAAAGAAAGCATTCAAGAATTCTAAATGTTGTTCACATCACATTCCCTTTTCTGCTGTCAAGGATTTTTCAGCATTTTGTGATTATTGGTCTTATATCTATCAGCACTATAAAAACTAACCCGCTCTGCTATTTTTCAAAAGAATGAATGAGGACTATATGATTAAACTCTACGACACCATGACCCGCAGCTTGCGTGACTTTGTGCCCTTGGAAGAGGGAAAGGTCAGGATGTATGTTTGCGGACCGACGGTTTATAACTACATTCACATCGGCAACGCCCGCTCGACCGTCGCGTTTGACACCATTCGCCGCTATTTGGAGTACCGTGGCTACGACGTCACTTACATCAGCAACTTCACCGACGTGGACGACAAGATTATAAGGGCGGCTGCGGAAAGCCAAATGACGCCAAAGGAGCTGGCTGACCAGTTCATCGCCGCTTTTAAGGAAGACACTGCCCAGCTCTTTGTCAAGCCTGCGACCAAGAACCCTCGCGTCATGGACTATATGGACGAGATTATTGCCTTTATCGAGGTGCTTTTGGGAAATGGCTGCGCTTATGAGGCAGATGGGGATGTTTACTTCCGTGTCGAGAAGGCCACTAACTACGCCAAACTAGCCAATAAAACCCTCGCTGACCTCGAAATCGGTGCTAGTGGTCGGACTGATGAAGAAACAGCACGCAAGGAAAATCCGCTGGATTTTGCCCTCTGGAAGTCTGCCAAGTCAGGTGAGATTTCATGGGATAGCCCTTGGGGAGCAGGTCGACCAGGCTGGCACATCGAGTGCTCGGTCATGGCGACAGAGCTACTGGGGGATACGATTGATATCCACGGTGGGGGAGCTGACCTTGAGTTTCCACACCATACCAACGAAATTGCCCAGAGTGAGTGCAAGACAGGACATACCTTTGCCAACTACTGGCTTCACAATGGCTTTGTCAATGTGGACAATGAAAAGATGTCTAAGTCACTAGGTAACTTTGTCTTTGCCCGTGACCTCTTGGATAAGATTGACGGTCAGGTCTTGCGCTTCTTCCTAGCGACCCAGCATTATAGAAAGCCGATTAACTTTTCGGAGAAAGCGATTTATGATGCGCAAGCTAACCTTAAGTACCTGAAAAATGCCTATACCCAGCCTCTGACAGCGATAGCTGACGAGGCAGTGTTGGCGGACTTTGTCACTCGCTTTACAGACAGCATGGATGATGATATCAATGCTGCCAACGGCATTACGGTTGTCTTTGAGCTGGCGAAGTGGATCAACTCAGGCAACTACACACCAACTGTCAAGACAGCCTTTGCCGCTATGCTGGAGGTCTTTGGCATCGTCTTTGAAGAGGAAGTCCTCGACAGCGCTATCGAAGCGCTGATTGCCGAGCGGCAGGAAGCGCGTGCCAACCGTGACTTTGCTACCGCAGACCGCATTCGGGACGAATTGGCTAACAAAGGCATCAAGCTCCTTGACACCAAGGTCGGGGTGAGGTGGACGCGTGACTAGACCTTCCAACGCTAGTTTGTCATAAGAATAGTTAGCATCCCACGTGGTTTGAGCAGATTGCCGAACAGGTTTAATCATAGAATAGAAAGGTTTCCTATGGATAACATTACACATGACATGCGATATACTGAGACACATGTCTATTTCTTCACAGATGATGCACCATTTTCAAATTTTTACAAAACGGCATTCACCTATAAGGGTTATGACTTATCCTTTTCTGAACAAGGCTTAATGATTGAAAAAGCCTTACTTTTTGAACCGAGCAAAGCAGACGATATCGCACAAGCCACTCACCCCTATCAAGCTAAACAACTCGGTCGATTCATTCAAAACTATGATGACAAGAAATGGGGGGCGGTTCGATATGGCAAAATGGTAGACGTTCTGAAGGTCAAATTTGCCGAACCAAGACTAAAAGAAATACTGCTTGAAACTGGAAATCGCCTCATTGTCGAAGGCTCGCCCTATGACCGCATTTGGGGTGTCAAGATTGATTGGCAAGATGACCGCATTCTCGATGAAGCCAACTGGAAAGGCCAAAACTTATTGGGGAAAGCGCTGATGGAAGTCCGTGAGTATTATAAAAACAAGCAAACTACCTGAAATTAAGTCAAGCGAGGTTGTTGGAGTCATGAAAGTCTTCTCGCTGTCGTAAGGATATTTAAAACAAGAAAGGTTGAATTGTGACCAAATCAATTGACGTCAATCTGATCAACGGGATTGCCTTGGCTTTTGAGGGGGATGCGGTGTACGCCATGTACATTCGCCGTCACCTCATCATGACTGGGCAGACCAAGCCCAACCAGCTGCACCGCCTAGCAACCCACTATGTCTCCGCCAAGGCGCAGGCCATGCTGGTTCAAGCCATGTTAGAAGCGCAGCTATTAACCGAAAAAGAAATCGAGATTTACAAGCGTGGACGCAACGCCAACAGCCAAACCAAGGCCAAGAACACCGACATTGTTACCTACAAGGTCTCGACGGGCTTTGAGGCGGTGATGGGCTACCTCCACATGACCGAGCAAATCGAGCGCTTGGAGGAGTTGGTGGCGTGGTGTATTGAAAAGGTGGAAGACCAAAAATAGTAGCTTTGAAGAGCTACTTTTTTGTTGGATAATATTTTAAGGAGTTGTTTACTTAAAGTTTTTTGAATGTGTATAGGAATGATTTGTTTTTATCTTTCAATTCTGCAACCTAAGTTTGTATATTATTGTTGAGATTCTGTATTTAGAAGGTCTTTGAGAACGATGAAATATGACATAATAGCCTCAAGAGGAGCAGATTATGAACGACCAAGAGCGGCTATTGAGCATTTTTATCCGTTTACAGGCTGGAGCTCACCTAACGAAAGCTCAGTTGGCGGATGAGTTTGAAGTGGATCCGAAAACGATTCAGAGAGACTTTTCTCGTTTGAGTGACTTTATAGATACCCAGCCCATGATAGCGGGAGAATTGGTCTATGATGCCAAGCATCACACCCGCTACCTCAAGGGAAAATCTCTGTTTAACAAGAAGGATATTCTAATCATTGCCAAGATTTTACTGGAAAACCGAGCTCTGAACAAGACAGAAAACAAAGCTTTGCTTGATAGTTTGCTTAGTCTGGTAAGCAAAGAAGAGCGTCAAGAGATTCAGGCGACGATTGCTAGTGAGCTTTTGAATTACACTCCCTTGAGTGACGAGCAGGATAGGATCGAGAAGATTTGGGAATGGTCGCAAGCGATTTACAAAGAACAGGTTATGACGATTGTCTACCAGTCGCCATATCGCGATCAAGCCAAGTCGCACACAATTTTTCCTGTTTCGCTCTACTATGACAATCATTATTTCTATTTGGTGGCTTATCATCTGTTTCATCAGACCTATACGACCTTTAAGCTAGATCGAATCCTCTCATGGTTCCCTTCTGATGAGGGAAAATCTTCCCTGTCCTATGGTCAGAAATTCCGTGATGGCGACGTCCGCAATCGCCACGTTGACGCCTTTCTTGGAAAAGATATTAGGGTCAAGTTACTATTTGGTGCTGATCCTACCATTGTCCTTGATTAGTTTCCTGATGCGAGGCTTCTTTCTTTGGGAAATGGCAGCGCAACGCTAGAAGTACATACCCAGGATACTTCAGGTCTCAAACGCTGGTTGCTCAGCCAAGGAGCGTCCCTCAAAGTTTTGTCCCCTCAACCTTTGGTAGATGAGCTACGACAATTGATTGATGAGCTGCAGCAGTTATATAAAAATCAATAGATGGACGATTTTTGTCCATCTGATTTGATATTCTAGTATCATCAAGAAGAAAAGAGGTGCCTTATGCCGAAAACACTATTGTCAGAGACTGTCTTTACAGTTTTAACCATAGAAGATCAGTGGCTTAGTCCTGTGGGATGCTTAGAGAAGAATAAGGAAAATAGTGAGCAGTTCGCTAAATTATCCTGGGAATGTGACCTGATAAAAATTTCTGCTGTGACTTTTACCTTGTCTGAGAACTTGGCACATTATCAAGTTTTTATCAAGCCCAGCCAGCCCCTATCCGACTTCACTCGGGAACTTACAGGGATAACAGAGGCGGATTTCAAGGAAGCAGTTAGCTTGACAGAAGCCCTACAAGGTCTAGTACACTTTTGCCAAGATACAGTTCTCGTTTATCATAATGCTACCTATGTATTTGGGATGTTGGCTGAAAAGATGCAAGAGTGCGGCTTGCCAGAACTGGAAGTGCCAAGGTTGGACACTGGGCAAATGGTGACACAACTACATCCTGAATGGAAGAGAAAAACAAGTTCTAAAGGCATTGCGAAACAGTATCAACTAGACCTAGAGCACCTTGATTATCCGCACCGTATTCAGGTTATTTTTAAGGCTATCTGTCAGGAATTGCAGAGCACTCAAAAAATTTCAACAGCAAAAGATCTTCAAGCATTTTTAAGCAGATCGGCAATAGCGTAAATCGCTGTTATACTAAGCATAACAGGTATTGATTTAACAATCAATACCTTAACCCCAATGGTCAAACAAGAAGGAGGAGACCATGATTCTATTACAAGATATTTTACAGTTTTCAGAGGAAGAATTGCCACGGGTACGAGTGAAGTTCAATAATTGGACGGGTGAAAATCCCTTGCAGAATTATTTAGCCGATCCTGAAACAGTGGATAATTTTAATCTTTTTTGGAGAAATAAAAATCGGAATTATTCCGTTGGCGATATTGCAGTAAACCTCATCCAAATGGGGCATGATAAATGGTTGTTGACGACCATCAAGCGGGTAACGAAAGAGCTAGGCGTTACTTTTGGACAAAACTATGAGGGTCAGGTAGTGGAGAAGTATTCACCTTACTTTGCTAGGGTTATTCTACACTGCAAACGTCCGGGTCGAGCTCCTGTCTTTGGGTTTCAGACAGTAGCTAACTCTTTAGAGGTTTATGAGATTTTACCAGAGATTTATGGAGGTGAAGCCTTTCCGGGGTATGACAACCTTTGTCTTTCTTATCAACAGTTAGAACTGATTTTACGCTTGGGTAAAAAAGATTGGCTCACCGCTTTGACAAATCAAAAAGCTGTTTACCTCATTACGGACCGTCACACTGGAAAGCTCTATGTTGGCTCGGCAACGAGTGACGCGGGCATGCTCTTGCAACGCTGGCAGTCCTATATTGCCAATGGACATGGTGGTAATAAGGGATTGAAAAAGGTCATTGACAGTGAAGGATTCGACTATGTTAAGGAACATTTTCAATACAGTCTACTAGAAAATTACAATGCTAAGGTTGATGATACCTATATCTTGAAACGTGAAAGTTATTGGAAAGAAGTTCTGCAAAGTAGAGCATTCGGCTATAACGAGAATTGATGAGGTTTTTAATGAATAATAACTGGATACGAGACTTTGAAAGAAAACAATTTGAAGAGCAAATGGTTAATGAATCTCGACGTCAAAATGATTTGTTAAATCTTCAAATTGCCAATCAAGAGCGGCAGCGCAAAAAAGAAGAAGAAAAATCTTACAAGGATAAAATTGATCACTTGCGTTTAGCTTTAGCACAGGCTTCAGACAGTCGTCAACAGGAACAAATCCAAATTCTTTTAGATGAAGCACAAGCAGATTATGAGAGCTATTTAGAACGTAAAAGAAAATCTGAGAAAATAAATCGCATCATTTCAATTATTTTATTGTTTATCATGCTTCCTTTATTTTTCTGGATGTTTAGGGAAATTTTTTGGTGACCATAGTCATAGACAGAAGAATGGCGCTAGCACTGCTCAAACGATCTTAAAAGCTAGTGAAGAAGATGAAAATGCTTTGGGAGTATCTTCTCAATCTATTGTCCCATCTTCCAGCGATGGTACAGGGTCAACTGTGAGTGAACCTGTGTCAACAAGTTCTTCAACGGAATTACCCGCACCTTATGCTGATACTAGACATACTAGCCCTCATGAATTTACAGTTGATGTCACAGTCACAGACCTCAATATTCATCAAGCTCCAAGTCTATCTGCCAGTGTCGTGCGTATCATTCCTCAGGGAACCTATACTATTGTGCAAACTAGTCAGTCTGGTGGGCAATATTGGGGAAAACTGAAATCGGGTGAAGGTTGGATCTCTTTGACTGCTATTGGAGAAGCGCCACTCGCTCCAACTAGTTGGAGAGCGATTCCTGTCCCTGATAAAAACACCAAGGATTTGACCACTAAAGAGATTGCTGACTGGGCAAAGGCGGCGACACTTACAGGACGAACTAATCTTTCTGGTGGGATAGTTCTTGAAGCTATGTCTGTTGATGTTCGTATGGCAGATGATGGTTTGGTTTATGCTGATCTCACAGCGATGGGATTTCCTTTTGTTGATAAATACCGTGTTAATAAAGATGGTCATTTAGAGCTTTATACGACGGATGGTACAGGCGATTGGTTGGTAGTGTCCGAGGTTTATACCTATATGCAACCTTAGTCTATCTCCTTTCTGCCATTAGCTCTGCCATTTCCCCTAAAAATATGCTACAATAGTCCTATGAAAGACACAGATATTGTTTACGGCGTTCATGCCGTTACCGAAAGTTTACAGGCCAATACTGGCAATAAACTCTATATTCAGGAAGACCTAAAGGGAAAGAATGTAGACAAGATGAAAGCTTTAGCAGCTGAGAAGAAGGTCTCCATATCTTGGACGCCTAAGAAGATCTTGACCGAGATGACGGAAGGCGCTGTCCATCAGGGCTTTGTCCTTCGAGTATCAGAGTTTGCCTATGCTGAGTTATCGGTTATTTTGGATAAGGCAGAGCAGGAAGATAATCCTCTTATTCTTATTCTTGATGGGCTCAATGACCCGCACAACTTTGGCTCAATCCTGCGGACAGCTGACGCGACCAATGTGACTGGGGTGATTATTCCCAAGCACCGTGCAGTTGGAGTCACCCCTGTGGTAGCTAAGACTTCAACAGGAGCGGTGGAGCATGTGCCTATTGCCCGTGTGACAAATCTTAGTCAGACCCTAGATATCTTGAAAGAACAGGGTTTTTGGATTTTTGGGACAGATATGAATGGTACGCCTTCAACGAAGTGGAATACCTCTGGTAAGCTGGCCCTCATCATCGGCAATGAAGGAAAAGGGATTTCAGCTAATATCAAAAAGCAGGTCGATGAGATGATCACTATTCCTATGGGTGGCCATGTCCAAAGTCTCAATGCGAGTGTGGCTGCGGCAGTCCTCATGTATGAAGTGTATCGGAATAGGAGAGTTTGATGAGAAAAAGCATCTATCAGATGATATCTCCAAAACTTCATGGTGAATCGCGGTCATCTTATTACGAGGGTGGGATAGTAGTTATCATTTTGTTGAGTCTTTTACCACTTACAGTGAAAGAACCTAATCTATTTTATAGAGAATTGGAACGATTGACCTCTCTCGTATTTATAATTGATTATTTACTTCGTTGGTTGACTGCAGATTATTTGCTGAAAAAAGGAAAATGGTCATTTTGCTTTTATCCGTTGACACCGTTAGCTATTATTGATTTAATTAGCTTTTTACCGATTGTCAGTTTCTTACACAATAGTTTGAGAGTGTTGAAAATTTTTCGCTTGACTCGTTCCTTGAGAGTACTAAGAATGATTCGACATTCAAAGAATATTTCTATTTTGCTGAGAGTACTGAAAAATCAAAAAGATTCGTTGTTATTAGTAAGCGTTTTGGCTTTAGCTTACATTGTTGTGTCTG
The DNA here is from genome assembly GCF_012396585.1 of Streptococcus ovuberis. Lineage (GTDB taxonomy): Bacteria > Bacillota > Bacilli > Lactobacillales > Streptococcaceae > Streptococcus > Streptococcus ovuberis. The sequence continues at coordinate 14,035 of NZ_JAAXPR010000026.1, read as the reverse complement.
CTTTGATGATGTTTACGATTGAGCCTGACCGTTTCAATCATTTTTTAGATGCACTTTATTGGTCAACTATTACCTTAACGACGATTGGGTACGGTGACATATATGCTCAGACTGACTTTGGTAAAATCTTAACGATGGTTTCGGCATTTATAGGAATAGGAGTGGTTGCGTTGCCGGCGGGTATTATTACTGCGGGTTATTTAGAAGAGATCAGAGAACACAATTAAACAGCGACCACCTCTATTTTGGTTCAAGGAGATAGAAAAAAGGATAGCATGAAGGAAAAACTATTAATCGTAGATGGCTACAATATGATTGCCTTTTGGCAATCTACCAAGCAGGCCTTCAAAAGAGGTGGTTTGGACGAGGCCAGAACCCTCCTCCTTAACCATCTTTCTAACTATGCTGCTTTTGAAAAAATTGAGCTCATCTGTGTCTTTGATGCTCACCATGTGCCAGGTTTGCGACAACGTTACGATGAGTTTCAGGTGACAGTGATTTTCACAGAAGAAGATGAAACAGCTGATAGTTATATCGAACGATTAAGTGCAGAACTCAAGGATTCGGGTAAATTAATATCCGTAGCGACCAGCGACCTTAATGAACAATGGGTTATTTTCTCGCAAGGGGCCCTGCGGGTCTCAGCTAGGGAGTTAGAGGAGCGCGTGCTAAAAAACAAACAAAGTTTAGACCGTTTGGTAGATACTACAGAATTATATACACCGAGATTAAATCATCTAACAGCCGAACAGTTGCAAGGGTTGAAAGATTTTATGGAGCAGTTGGAAATTTAGGAGGAGGCCTGCAATCTATTGCGATGGAGAATTGTTTTTGGGGTGTTCGTTTATTGTTCAAGAAATTCCGCGAGAAGGATAGTGTGGGAAGTGGGCACTCAACTAGTTGGACAACAAGAAGAACCTACTAAAAATGCTCGTAGAGGTCAAAAAGAAAGGCTATAACAGTGGCATAAAATAGGATCGAAAGTTATATGGTTTAGCACAGATAAACGTTTCTTTGAATAGAAAAGAACTGGGATCTTGTTTAGATAGGTGAGCAAAGGGATGGAAAGCAGATTGACTCTTAAGGGTTAATAGCAGTGCTATTCCTTTTTTAGAGGCTTTTTCTGTTCAAAACTCAGCGAACCCCCTTTAATTTTGCTATAATAGACATAAGAAGAAGGTGAGGAAAAGGGATTGGAAGGTATTATTGTCAAGGCGCTGGCGGGCTTTTATTACGTTGAGTCAAATGGGCAGGTTTATCAGACCCGAGCTAGAGGGAATTTTCGGAAAAAAGGCCAGACGCCTTACGTTGGGGACTATGTGACTTTTTCAGCAGAGGAAAACTCCGAGGGGTATCTATTGGCTATCCATGAGCGAAAAAATAGTCTAGTTAGGCCTCCGATTGTGAACATTGACCAGGCGGTTATTATCATGTCTGCCAAAGAGCCGGATTTCAGCCTTAACCTCCTGGATCGTTTTCTAGTTCTCTTAGAGTATAAGACAATTCACCCTGTTATTTATATCACTAAAACAGATTTGTTGACGGAGGGTGATCTTGATTTGGGCGGGATTCGCTCTATTTATCAGCGGATTGGCTATGAGGTTATTTGGGACATGGCAGAGCTGCCTGAGTTATTGAAGGACAGAGTGACGGTCTTTATGGGCCAGACAGGCGTTGGCAAGTCTACTCTGCTCAATAAATTGGCCCCGGAATTAGCTTTAGAGACAGGCCAAATTTCAGATAGCCTAGGACGGGGACGGCATACGACGAGAGCAGTCAGTCTTTACAATCTCTATGGGGGTAAAATTGCAGATACCCCTGGTTTTTCATCACTAGATTACGAAGTAACAGATAGCGAGATCTTAAATGACTGCTTCCCTGAGATCAAGGACCTGTCCCGAGGATGTAAGTTTCGCACCTGTACTCATACGCATGAGCCAGCTTGTGCTGTCAAACCAAAGGCAGGGACAAGTGATCTAGCACAGAGTCGCTTTGACCATTACCTCCTGCTTTTGAGCGAGATTGAAAATCGCCGAGAAACCTATAAAAAAGTCGCTAAAAAAGGCTAGACTAGTGAGAATTCTGCTGAGAAGGCACTTGAGATTTCCAACGGATTGCCCCAGTTGAAGATTTAGTGTTGCTGAAAAAGCGCCTGACTATCTGCCTTTCCCGAAAGCCCCAGATCATCTATTACTAAAACCAAGGAGAAAAAAATGTTGACAAATAAGATTGCCCCCTCTATCCTAGCGGCAGATTACGCGAATTTTGAAACAGAGCTGAAAAAAATAGAAGCGTCCGGAAGTGAATACGTTCATCTGGATATTATGGACGGTCATTTTGTACCCAATATCAGTTTTGGTGCAGATGTGGTGGCTAGCATGAGACCGCACAGTAAGCTGATCTTTGATTGCCATCTGATGGTTGCTAACCCTGAAAATCATATTGACAACTTTGTACGAGCTGGTGCAGATATTATGACGATTCATGTCGAAAGCAGTCAGCATATCCATGGGGCTCTCCAAAAAATTCGGGCGGCAGGTGTCAAGGCAGGGGTTGTACTAAACCCTGGAACGCCAGTCTCATCCATTGCCCATATTCTTGAACTAGTAGACCAGGTACTTGTCATGACTGTTAATCCTGGTTTTGGAGGCCAAGCCTTTATTCCTGAAATGTTGGAAAAAATTAAAGAAATCGTAGTCTTGCGAGCAGCTAAGGGGCTCTCTTTTGATATCGAAGTTGATGGCGGTATTGACGATAAGACCATCGCTTTAGCCAAAGCTGCAGGTGCCAATGTCTTTGTGGCAGGCTCCTACGTCTTTAAAGGGAATGTGGCTGAACGAGTAGCAACTCTCCGAGAGGTCTTAAATGGCTAGATGGGGATTGGTGGCAGGTGGTCCATTCTCGGAATTGCCCCTTATGTTTGAGGCCTACGCTGGAATTGATTCAGGGGCGGTCGCTATTTTAGAAAAAGGTCTGGAGCTTGACTTGGCAGTAGGGGACTTTGATTCAGTTTCCGCAGCAGACATTAAGGAAATTAGGACAGCAGCTCAAACCTTTGTCGGCCTAGACTCTGATAAAGACGATACAGATCTGGAAATGGGATTGAAAGCCATTTTTCAAAGAGACCCAAACGCCCATGTCACGGTTTACGGAGCATTGGGTGGGCGTATGGATCATTCTCTGTCTAGTATCTTTTTGCCGTCTCATCCTGATTTGGCTCCCTTTATGCAGCAGATTCAGTTAGTTGATGAGCAAAATGTCATCATCTTTCGTCCCAAAGGGCAGCAGGTGATTACACCTCTTGCAGGTTATACCTATGTTGGTTTTCTCTTGGAGGGGCAGGGGCAGGGGCAGTTGACAATTGAGGGAGCCAAGTACGATCTGTCTGCTTCTCGTTATTTTAAGCGAAAAATCTACGGAAGCAATGAATTCTTAGGCCTGCCCATTTCGGTGACCGTTCCTGATGGTTACTTGGTTGTTGTTTATAGTAAGGATTGATTATGGATGCAGTACTCATTATCTTGTTGCTTCTAGTCTTGGTGGGCCTCTTTCTTCTTTGGCAAAGGCAGAGCTGGTTGATGCATGTGCTAGAAGATCAACTGGATGGTCAGTCGGACCGTATTGCCGACCAGATGACCTATTTGCTGGAGCGTTCGAACCAAGAACAGCTCCGAGATCTTCATCAAGCGACTAGCCAAACAGCTGACCGTCTGACTGATGTGCGCAAAGACCTCTATGAAAATTTGACCGATCTCAGACAAGACCTATCTCAGAGTTTGGAACAGAATCGAAGCAGCCTTCAACAAGGGCTCATGCGTCTGCAAGAATCAAATGACCAACGCTTGGAAGCTATGAGGCAGACGGTTGAAGAAAAGTTAGAGAAGACCCTTCAAAGTCGATTGCAGTCATCGTTTGAAACCGTCTCGAAACAGTTGGAATCGGTCAATCGTGGCTTAGGGGAGATGCAGACGGTAGCGCGTGATGTTGGGAGTCTCAGCAAGGTCTTATCTGGAACGAAGACAAGAGGTATTTTAGGTGAGATTCAACTTGCTCAAATTATAGAAGATATCATGGCGCCTAGTCAGTATGAACGAGAATTTGCGACGGTTTCTGGTGCTAGTGAGCGAGTGGAATTTGCAATTAAGTTACCAGGAGCCAGTCAAGACCAGATTGTTTATTTGCCAATAGATGCTAAATTTCCTCTGGAGGCTTACTATAGACTGGAAGAGGCTTACGAGTTGGGTGATAAATCAGAGGTAGAGGTCGCTAGAAAAGCGTTATTAACGGCTGTTAAAGGATTTGCCAAATCCATTCACAAAAAATACCTCAATCCACCAGAGACCACTCATTTTGCTATCATGTTTTTACCGACGGAAGGACTCTATGCAGAAATTGTGAGGCAACCAGCCTTTTTCGACGATTTGCGCCGAACAGAAAATGTCTTAGTTGCGGGTCCGTCAACCCTGTCAGCCTTGCTGAATTCCTTGTCTGTCGGTTTTAGAACGTTAACTATTCAGCGATCTGCAGATGATATCAGTAAAACCTTAGGGCAAGTCAAGACAGAATTTGGCAAGTTTGGGGGCTTATTACAGAAGACGCAAGTTCAACTGGAGCGAGCCTCTCGCAATATTGACAGCCTTCTGACGACTCGTACTCAGGCCATTGAACGGGCGCTGAGAACCATTGAATTAACAGGTGAGCAGGGGCAAAGTCCTTTGGCTGAGGCCTGGGAGGAAAGAGATGAAAATTAACCAAATGAAAAAAGATGAGCCTTTTGAAGGTTTCTATCTCATCAAGAATGCCGAGCTGCGGCAAACACGAGCAGGCAAAGATTACTTGGCTTTCACTTTTCAAGATGATACCGGTACTATCGAAGGTAAACTCTGGGATGCGCAACCTTATAACGTAGCTGAATTTACCGCTGGTAAGGTTATCTTTATGCGAGGGATGCGAGAAGTTTACAACAACACCCCTCAGGTCAATCAGATTAGCCTCAGGTTGCCTAAGGTTGGTGAGCCTAGTGATCCAGGGGAATTTCAAGAGAAACCACCTGTTGACATCTCAAATACCAAGGACTATCTTCAGGAGATGATTTTCCAAATTGAAAATGCAACCTGGCAACGCTTGGTCCGAGCCTTGTATGCTAAGTACGAAAAAGAATTTTACAGCTATCCTGCAGCTAAAACCAACCACCATGCCTTTTATGCTGGCTTGTCTTATCACACAGCCACCATGGTGCGTTTGGCGGATGCTATTGGAAATATTTACCCTCAACTTAACAAGAGCCTCCTCTTTGCGGGGATTATGTTGCATGATTTAGCTAAGGTCATTGAGCTGTCTGGGCCAGATGATACTTCCTATACTGTTCGAGGCAATCTTATTGGACATATTGCTCTAATCGATGAGGAAATCACAAAAGCTTTAATCGAGTTAGGAATTGATGATACCAAGGAAGAGGTAACGATTCTTCGACATGTTATTCTCAGCCACCATGGCTTGTTGGAATATGGTAGCCCCGTTCGGCCACAGATTATGGAAGCGGAAATCTTGCATATGATTGATAATATTGATGCCGAGATGATGATGATGATCACTGCTCTGGACAAGATTGCCCCAGGTGAAATGACCAATCGTCTCTTTGCTATGGACAACCGCTCGTTTTACAAGCCTAACCTCTAAGTAGGGTTTCTTTGTCGCTTAACTTCTATAAAAACGAAAAACGGACTTTTTAAACTTAAAATAGTTCGTTTTTTATTTCATATGGTATAATAGAGAAAAAGTAAAAAAGAGGACAAACGGATGAAAATAAGACGAAGTGAACGTATGGTGCTGATTTCAAATTACCTTATCAATCATCCCTATGAGCTTACGAGTTTGACCACTTTTGCAGAACGTTATGAGTCGGCAAAATCTTCCATATCTGAAGATATCGCCATCATTAAGAGAGCCTTTGAAGCGAGTGAGATTGGTTACATTACAACGGTAACAGGTGCTGGAGGGGGCGTGGTCTTTACACCATCGATTTCTGACCAGGAGGCACGTCAAGTCGCAGAAGAACTTCGCGAACGCTTGTCAGAAAGCAATCGTATCTTACCAGGGGGGTATATCTATCTATCAGACCTTTTGTCAACCCCTACTTGGTTGAAAAAAATTGGTCGAATTATTGCTAAGACCTTTAAAGATCAAAAGATTGATGCGGTTATGACAGTTGCAACCAAGGGGGTTCCCTTAGCCAATGCAATCGCAGATGTTTTAAATGTTCCCTTTGTGATTGTTCGTCGAGACCTCAAAATCACAGAAGGATCGACTGTTTCTGTTAATTACGCCTCAGGATCCAGCGGTCGGATTGAGAAAATGTTTTTGTCCAAGCGTAGTTTAAAACCGGGAAGTCGTGTCTTGATAGTAGATGATTTCTTAAAAGGTGGCGGAACCATCAATGGTATGATCAGTTTGCTGACGGAATTTGACAGCAGCCTAGCAGGAGTAGCCGTATTTGCGGACAATATCCAGAGCAAACGCGAAGGGGTACCTTACAAGTCTCTCCTATCTGTCACAAATATTGATACCCAAAATAATGTGATTAATGTTGAGTTGGGCAATATGTTTCAATAATGAAGAAAGAGCTGGGAAAACAACCAGCTCTTTGTTTATCTTCTTCCTGAGTTAACACAGGGGAAACAAGTCGTTTGACTCCTAAAAAGCAAAGGTGTCTTATAGAGTGCTTCTGCTCAAAAACGATCAACTAGACGCTTGCCTCCGCACATGAGATTGAAGTTAGCGCTCTCTTCGAAATAGGAAAAGGGTGCTGGGGTTATCGCTTTTAAAGGTCACTCGATATCATTGATTAGGGAGGGACATCGGTCCCGAATGATTATAGTTTAGTGATAGTTTTGTTTCGCTTTTCAAAGGGTGACTTAAGGAACAGGGAGACGCCGCTTGCCAGACAGCTAACATCAAACAGTCAGGCCATTGCTGTGCTCACTTTTAGGTTTCGCTACTCGCACCTCAAAGACTCACTTCTTGGCTGTTTGAACCCTGAAAACGTCTTTGGGTTCGGTTGCAGGTGTAAGTGGCTCTGATGAGAGCAACTAGAAACGATCCGAGAATAGGTTGGCTTAGTCTGAGCTTTGAAGGCAAGACGTAAGACAATCGAATGCTGTCTTCCTCCTTTTTTGCCGGTTCTCCTTATTGGTTAGTGGTTTAATGAACGTATTTCCTCTGTGAGGGTAGCGTGTGCTTTCCTCAATTTTTGTTGCAATTTAAGGGGTTACATGCTATCATAAATGCAGAGACAAAACTGAGGAGAGGTATCAAATGGAAGCTGTTAAGGTATTTAATAATAACGTTGTTCTGGTTCAGGATACCCAAGGTCAGGAAGCAATTGTCATGGGACGAGGTCTAGGGTTTCAGAAAAAACCAGGGGATTTCTTAGATGATTCGTTGATAGAAAAAACCTTTGTCTTATCAGAAACTCAGTTTACTTCAGCTGTTTCAGAACTTTATACGACATTGACGCCTAAGGAAATCAACATTTTCCAAGCGATAGTCTCAAAAGCGGCCTCAGTTTTGAAGGTAGACTATAAGGAAAATTTTTATTTGGCCTTGGCAGATCATTTGCATTTTGTTTTGGAAAGGGCAGCTCAAGGGGTTTTCATTAAAAACCCTCTGGTATGGGAAGTCAAACGATTTTATCAGCCAGAGTACCAGTTAGGGCTTGAAGCAGTGAAATTGCTCAATGAAAGTTTTGGATTAGAAATTCCAGAAGATGAAGCAGCATCCATAGCTTTGCATTTTGTCAACGGGCAAAAGAACGCCCAGCAGATGGATGATACGGTAAAAGCGACCAAGTTAATTCAAGAATTACTCAATATTGTTCGACGCTTTTATGTGATGGAGTTTGATGAGAGTAGCATGTCTTACATGCGTTTTGTAACGCATCTGCAGTATTTTGCTCAGCGTGTGCTGGCAGACCAAAATACAGGTGCAGAGGATAGCTTCTTATTTGAACAGGTTAAGCTCAACTACCCTAAGGCTTTTACTTGTGCAGAACTGTTGGGCAAGTATGTTAAGTCTGGTTATCAGTTTGAGGTCTCTCAGGACGAGTTGGTTTATTTGACAATTCATATCCAACGCTCAACAACACAAGGCTAGAGCCTCATGGTTTTGCCCCTAGGTCAAATTTTGATCTAGGGATTTTCGGTGATTGAAGGAAATTATATGCAAAAATACGAATCATTAGCAAGGGAGCTTTTACAGGCGGTTGGAGGAGAAGCGAATGTCCAGCAGGTGACCCATTGTTTGACGCGCCTACGTTTCACGCTAAAGGATGATCAGTTAGTAGATAAACCTTACCTTGAACAACATCCAGACGCCTTAGCTCTGGTTCAAGGAGGAGGTCAATTTCAGATTGTCATCGGTCACCATGTGGCAGATGTTTATGCCAGTCTTTTAGAGTTTTCCAAACTCAATCAATCAGATGGTTCAAAATCCGATTCTGGAAGTCTCTGGAATAATTTTATGGGAATTGTCTCGGGTGTTTTTCAGCCATCCATGGGAGTTTTAGTGGCCACCTCGATGATTAAAGGGTTGGTGGCTGTTTTGAGCTTCTGTGGGTTCACAGCGGAAAATAGTGGTCTATATGTTTTGCTGGAAGCGACAGGAGATGGTTTTTCGCAATTCCTACCGATCGTTCTTGCGATTAACGCAACGTCCTATTTTCAAGTTCACTTGTTTACAGGAGTCGCTCTAGCCGCAGCTCTTCTTTATCCCAATCTTAATCTGGCTCAAGAGCTTCCAACTTTTTTTGGTTTCCCGATCAGTTTACCGATGGGTGGCTATTACCAAACGGTCCTTCCGATTATCATAGCTGTCTGGTTAGCTTCTAAGGTGGAAAAATGGCTAAAAAAAGTTGTGCCGGATATGGTGAAATTTTTTCTGGTGCCTTTGTTAACGTTGCTCACAACAGCGCCGTTGACCCTGTTACTGTTAGGGCCGATTAGTGTGACGCTTTCAAATTGGGTAGGTGATTTTTTTCAAGCGCTCTATCATCTAAGCCCTATTTTACTTGGTTTGATCTTAGGCGGACTTTGGCAGGTCTTGGTTTTATTTGGACTTCATTGGGGGTTAATCCCTATTATAACTATCCAGATGGAAACAAAAGGTTTCTCTCCTTTGTTAGCGATTATTACCTTTGTCAGTTTTTCTCAATTGGGAACGGTTCTGGCCATCATTCTAAAGACCAAGGACAAACACAAACGTCGCATGGGGTATCCGATGGCCTTATCAGCCTTATTTGGTGTGACAGAACCGGCGATTTATGGTTTGAGTCTTCCTTTGCGATTCCCATTTTTAGCCAGCAACCTAGGAGGCGCTATTCAAGGAGCATATATCGGTTGGACGGCTACCCATTCCTTTACCATGGGAGGTCTAGGCATATTTGCCCTAGCTAACTTTATAGATCCTAGAGGGCGAGACCTTACTAACTTAATCCAAGCCATCACAGCTATGCTCTTGGCTACAGCTTCGGGCTTTCTTTTGACCTATTTGGCAAAGTTTCCTGATTCTAGTGAGGTAACTGAGGAGAAGCAAAATGAACAATCCCTTCATAGTTCGGTGTACATAATGAGTCCTTTGACAGGAAAAGTAGTGCCTTTGGAGGAAATGTCAGATCCTGTTTTTGCGAGCGGCACTTTTGGCAAAGGGATTGCTATTCAGCCTGAACAAGGGGTTCTTTTCTCACCTATTCAAGGGCAGGTCACCAGTCTTTTTCCTACCCAGCATGCGATAGGTCTTCTATCTGATGATGGAGCTGAGGTGTTGATTCATATTGGTGTTGACACAGTACAAAGTCAAGGAGAAGGGTTTACTGCTTTAGTATCTGTTGGAGACAGCGTTGAGCCGGGACAGGCCTTGATACAGTTTAATCAGGAAGAGCTTGAAAGAAAAGGTTTTGATTTAACAACGGCAGTGGTCTTAACTAACTCAGAGGCTTATCTGGATATCTTAAGGACAAATACAGACGAAACGATACCAGGCGAAGTAATCCTAACAGCCATAAAAACAACGCACCTATAGTAGGGGTGGTATCAGTAAATTGCTTGGAAAAGTGCTAAAGGGCGATTCTCAGTGTAAAGCCGAAATTTCAAAGAAATTGTGGTCTTGATCAAAAGCAGAATTGAGCTTATCCAAGTTTCAGAACCAGTGGGAGACTTTTTCAATAAAAGATCCCTCACTGGTTCTGTTTTTTTCAGCTCATTTTTAGGGGGAAAAAGATACAAGGAGCGTAATTTGAAGCAAGAACAGAAGTTATGGGCTAAAGTGCCACACGAAGTTCCACTGTCGAGTCGAATGGAAGTCATTCTGCAAAACATTAGCTTTCAAAAAATAAGATATAAGTAATTGACAAAAAGTAAAGGCTGTGGTAACATGATAAACGGTACTTTTTACTTTTGGTCTCTCAAAAGTGTACAGAGACGTGCTGACAAATGTTGCAAAAGTACACACAGTTCTAGGCTGTCACCGGTGCTAGGACAACCAAAATTAAAAATTTTACAGGAGTATGTAGATGCCTACAATTAACCAGTTGGTTCGCAAACCGCGTAAATCAAAAGTAGAAAAATCTAAATCACCAGCTTTGAACGTTGGCTACAACAGCCACCGCAAAGTGACAACTAACGTGTCTTCTCCACAAAAACGTGGTGTTGCAACACGTGTTGGAACAATGACGCCTAAAAAACCTAACTCAGCCCTTCGTAAGTTCGCACGTGTACGTTTGAGCAACCTCATCGAAGTGACTGCCTACATCCCAGGTATCGGCCACAACTTGCAAGAGCACAGCGTAGTGCTTATCCGTGGTGGACGTGTAAAAGACCTTCCAGGGGTACGTTACCATATTGTCCGTGGTGCACTTGATACAGCAGGTGTAAACAACCGTAAGCAAGGCCGTTCTAAGTACGGTACCAAACGTCCAAAAGGGTAAGAAGGGAGAGTAACAAATGAGTCGTAAAAATCGTGCACCAAAACGCGAAGTTTTGGCAGATCCACTATATCATTCACAACTTGTTACCCGTTTAATCAACCGTCTCATGCTTGATGGGAAACGCGGTGTAGCAGCTAGCATCGTTTACGGTGCTTTTGAACAAATTCAAGAAGCAACTGGCAATGCACCACTTGAAGTATTTGAAGCAGCGATGGAAAATATCATGCCGTTGCTTGAAGTACGCGCACGCCGTGTTGGTGGCTCTAACTATCAAGTTCCAGTTGAAGTTCGTCCAGAACGTCGTACAACACTTGGTCTTCGTTGGTTGGTAACAATCGCTCGTAATCGCGGTGAGCACACTATGGTGGAACGTCTTGCTAAAGAGATCATGGATGCTGCAAACAATACTGGTGCAGCTGTTAAGAAACGTGAAGACACCCACCGTATGGCAGAAGCCAACCGTGCGTTTGCACACTTCCGTTGGTAATCTAAGGATATTAAGGGCGAGCATACAAGTGAAAAATAGGAATCTGACGATGATTGCTTGCAATCTAGGAAGATTATCATTTTTCACTGACAGTATGCCGGCCGTATTCAACTCTAAGATACGAGAGCGTTAAACAAGTCCTAGACAAAATAGGAAAAACGACGAAGCTTAAGCTTCTAGGAGATTTTATCTTTTTGTCAGTAACTCGTAGCTCGAGTAAAATTCTGCATTACCTAAGTCAGTAGCAAAAAAATGAAACTCGAACGGGTAGGTCCTGCCTATCCGTTCTTTCTAAAAAATGGTATAATATTACCATCACAAAAAAATAGGAGAAAATAACCTCATGGCACGCGAATTTTCGTTAGCAAAAACTCGTAACATCGGTATCATGGCGCACGTTGATGCCGGTAAAACAACTACAACTGAGCGTATTCTTTACTACACTGGTAAAATTCATAAAATCGGTGAAACTCACGAAGGTGCGTCACAGATGGACTGGATGGAGCAAGAGCAAGAACGTGGGATCACCATCACTTCTGCAGCAACAACTGCTCAATGGAAAGACACTCGTGTCAATATCATCGATACCCCAGGGCACGTGGACTTCACTATCGAAGTACAGCGTTCTCTTCGTGTCCTTGACGGTGCGGTAACGGTTCTTGACTCACAATCAGGTGTTGAGCCACAAACTGAAACTGTATGGCGTCAGGCGACTGAGTACCGCGTTCCTCGTATCGTATTTGCCAACAAAATGGACAAAATCGGTGCGGACTTCCTTTACTCAGTATCTACCCTTCATGATCGTTTGCAAGCAAATGCTCACCCAATCCAACTCCCAATCGGTGCAGAAGATGACTTCACTGGTATCATCGACTTGATTAAGATGAAAGCTGAAATCTACACCAACGACCTTGGCACGGATATTCGTGAAGAAGAGATTCCAGCTGAATACCTTGAGCAAGCACAAGAGTGGCGCGAGAAGTTGGTTGAAGCAGTTGCTGAAACTGACGAAGAGCTCATGATGAAGTACCTTGAAGGTGAAGAAATCACTGAAGAGGAATTGAAAGCTGGTATCCGTAAGGCAACCATCAACGTTGAATTCTTCCCAGTTCTTTGTGGTTCTGCCTTCAAGAACAAAGGGGTTCAGTTGATGCTTGATGCGGTACTTGACTACTTGCCAAGCCCAATTGATATCCCAGCGATTAAAGGGATCAACCCAGATACAGATGCTGAAGAAGAGCGTCCATCATCTGATGAAGAGCCATTTGCAGCCCTTGCCTTCAAGATCATGACAGACCCATTTGTTGGTCGTTTGACCTTCTTCCGTGTGTATTCTGGTGTGCTTAACTCAGGTTCATACGTGATGAACACGTCTAAAGGTAAGCGTGAGCGTATCGGACGTATCCTTCAAATGCACGCTAACAGCCGTCAAGAAATTGAAACAGTTTACTCTGGTGACATCGCTGCTGCCGTTGGTCTGAAAGACACCACTACTGGGGATTCATTGACTGACGAAAAAGCGAAAATCATCCTTGAGTCAATCAACGTTCCAGAACCAGTTATCCAACTCATGGTTGAGCCTAAGTCTAAAGCAGACCAAGATAAGATGGGTATTGCTCTTTCTAAATTGGCTGAAGAAGACCCAACCTTCCGTGTTGAAACAAATCCAGAAACTGGTGAAACGGTTATCTCAGGTATGGGTGAGTTGCACTTGGATGTCCTTGTTGACCGTATGCGTCGTGAATTCAAGGTAGAAGCAAACGTTGGTGCACCTCAAGTATCTTACCGTGAAACCTTCCGTGCCTCTACCCAAGCACGTGGCTTCTTCAAACGCCAGTCTGGTGGTAAAGGTCAGTTTGGTGATGTTTGGATTGAATTTACACCTAACGAAGAAGGTAAAGGTTTCGAGTTCGAGAACGCTATCGTCGGTGGTGTGGTTCCACGTGAATTCATCCCAGCGGTTGAAAAAGGTCTTATCGAGTCTATGGCTAATGGTGTCCTTGCTGGCTATCCAATGGTTGACGTTAAAGCGAAACTTTACGATGGTTCATACCATGATGTCGATTCATCAGAAACAGCCTTCAAGGTGGCAGCGTCTCTTGCTTTGAAAGAAGCAGCTAAATCTGCTCAACCTGTTATCCTTGAACCAATGATGCTTGTGACCATCACTGCACCAGAAGACAATCTTGGTGACGTCATGGGGCACGTGACAGCTCGTCGTGGACGCGTTGATGGTATGGAAGCTCGCGGTAACGTTCAAGTGGTTCGTGCTTTTGTCCCACTTGCTGAAATGTTCGGTTATGCAACTGTTCTTCGTTCAGCGACTCAAGGTCGCGGTACTTTCATGATGGTCTTTGACCACTATGAAGATGTTCCTAAGTCAGTACAAGAAGACATCATCAAGAAAAACAAAGGCGAAGCATAACAGTTATAACAGATATCCCCCCCTTTTTATAAGATACAAACTCCTAGAGGAAAGCCTCTGGGAGTTTTTTTGCACAGGAGTGAAGTTGAGGTTGGAACGCGAAAATTGAGCTCTCTGTGGCCTAGTCATAACTAGGAATAGACCG
>NZ_JAAXPR010000025.1 GCF_012396585.1 Streptococcus ovuberis | reverse complement strand
GTGATAAACTATAACTGGTTTTAGCCATTGCTAAAATAGTCCATTGGACTATTTTACTCCTTTCTGTATCTAACCTGAACAATTAGATTATACTAGGAAAAATAAATGGAAGCTAGAAGCCTTATCAGCCACCAGCTTAGCTGGTGGTTTTCTCATTTTTCTCTCCGAGAAAAACTGGCTTGAAGCCATAATACAAAGGAGGTCAAACTTCCCCTTCACTTTATAAAGGAAAATTTGACCCCTATCACAAGGCAATTATTTAAATTTTTCTTCTATAAATTTTCTCAGCTTCAGAAGTATACTGTTTTTCCTACCTTGTATAGCTTGATAGCTCACTTTCCTTTCTGATGCAATACTTGATAGAGTTTCATCATTAAAACACAGTCTTTCGATAATATCTCTTTCTTCAGCATTAAGTTTTGATATAGCCTCTCTAAGGGATTCAATCATCATCTGTGTTTCAACAATCTTTTCAACATCAACACTTTCATCAACAATATTATCTACAAAGTGTCCATCATAATCCAGAGAAGAAAAAAAGAGCAAGTGGTTTTTCCTGTCCACCTGCTCTAAGTATTTTTCATGTTCTCTTCCTCGCCAGTAAACTTTATATATATATGCTCGCTGACTTTAACCTTTTGTCCATTGACATAAAGGTAATATTCTTTTGGCATTTTATTTCCTCCATTTCTTTTTTTGTCTGCGTTTTAAAACAAAAAAAGAGGACTTCTGCACATAGGCATAATAAGTCCTCTGAAATGAAAGAAATCTGATCTTTCTTTAGTTTTATTTAATTGATTATGGCAATAGGCAATTATGAATCTTATACGAAAAAAGGATGTTTTTATTATGAGTCATTAAATATATAGCCTCTTTCATTTCCTCTCCCTCCGTTTTTCATAACTGACTATCTTTCATAAATTAAACCTTTTGTTATTTACCTTTAGCTAAATAGTGAAACGGTTTATGCTTGCCCTTATTCTTTGTCCATCTTTTTCAGTTCTCCAAGCATCATAAATACTCCAACGACAATCATAATGAAATCTACTAATGGTTGTGTAAACCAAACAGCTTTTACTCCAAATACCATTGGAAGAAGAATCATTGCAGGAACAAACAAGAATAATTGTCTAAGCATAACAATAATTCCTGCCTTTTTTCCATTTCCAATAGATTGAAAAAATGCAATCGTCATGACTAATACTCCATTCAAAATAAATACAGAGTATATTAATCTGAAATTACTAACACCTTGTGCAATTATATTTTCCTCTACACCAAATAAGGAAAGAATCTGATTTGAAAGTAATAGGGATGGAATCCAAAAGATTGCCGCAAGAACAAGTCCTCCAATAGAAAACACCTTCATAGTATGCTTTACTCTGTCAAACTGCTTTGCCCCGAAGTTTGTTCCGACAACCGGTTGCAATCCTTGACTCATTCCCCAAAGAGGAATAAACGAAAAAGCATATATACGCATTGTGGCAGCCATTAAAATTCCGTTTGTATCTCCACCGTACTTAAAAGCCATTTTATAAAGCATTGTTTGTTGAATCATAAACAGAAGTTGCATCATCATAGCTGATGAACCTATCGCAAACATTTCTGTTTTAATTTCCGAATCAGATTTTATCTTATGAATTTTAACGACTTTACTCTTTTTTAGGAAATAGAACAATGTTACAACAGCTTGAACAAACTGTGCTGTGATTGTTGCAATTGCAGCACCTTCAATAGCATATTTACCCATAACTATCATCAAGATCGGATCAAGAATAATATTGAGCAATGCTCCAAGTCCCATGATCATCATAGCTTTTTTCATCAACCCTTCGCCACGCATAACCATATTTGCGGACTGTGCGAAATTTACAAATATAGAACCTACAAAAATTATTCTCAGGTATCTTATACCATAAGCTTTTATTTCACCTGTTGCCCCTACCATAGATAAGAAATGAGGAGCAAGGAATATTCCTCCAACTGTAATGATTGTCGAAAACAAAATTACCCAAAAAGTCAGATTTCCCATGATTTTATCTACAGTTTTTTGATCTCCTTTACCAAGTGCCCTCGAAAGAACTGAGGCAGAACCTACGCCCAGCAGAGTTGAAATTCCACTATTTAAAAAGGTCAGGGGCATTGCAACTCCACAAGCGGTCATAGCTGTCTGCCCTATGATTTTCCCTGCAAATATACCATCCATCAAAGGATAAAGACCAATCACTATCATTCCAATAATTGCAGGAATCGATAGCTGAAAGAGTAAGTCTATAGGTCTTTTAGTTAATAGTTGTTCTTTCATATCTTGTTTCATTTATAATAGTCCTCCTTGTATT
Source organism: Streptococcus ovuberis (assembly GCF_012396585.1). Lineage (GTDB taxonomy): Bacteria > Bacillota > Bacilli > Lactobacillales > Streptococcaceae > Streptococcus > Streptococcus ovuberis. Next base: position 25,758 of record NZ_JAAXPR010000025.1, on the reverse strand, counting down.
TTAGTAATATAAAATGATGTTTCATTCATATTAGTACAAAACATTTTTTATTATGACAGTTTCAAATTTTCGGCTATATATCTTGCCTCAATGAAGTTCTTATAAATTCCATCTATTTTTATAAGTTCTTCGTGTGTTCCATTCTGTGTTATTTTCCCATTTGCCAAAACAAGTATTTGATTTGCATTTTTTATGGTTTTTAACCTATGTGCAATTATGATGACTGTTTTATTCCTTGTAAGTTCTTCCATAGCAACTTGTAATTTATCTTCATTTTCCGGATCTATGTTCGCCGTTGCTTCGTCAAAAATAATAATCGGTGCATTTTTTATCATCGCCCTTGCTATTGATATTCTCTGCCTTTCACCTCCAGATAGACTCGCACCACCTTCACCTATAAATGTTTCATATTGGTCAGGCAGGCTCATAATAAAGTCATGACAACAAGCCTTTTTAGCAGCATCTACAACTTCCTCATGTGTAGCATCAGGCTTAGCAAATTTTATATTATTTTCTATTGTGTCTTGAAACAAATATACATTTTGAAAAACCATACTGATTTGCCTCATCAATGATTCTAATGAGTATTCTTTTATATCATGACCGCCTATACTGATTTTGCCTTTATCCACATCCCAAAATCTTGCGATTAAGTTACAAAATGTAGTTTTACCGGCTCCTGACGGTCCGACTATTGCAGTCATCTGTTTCTGCGGTATCTCAATAGATATATCATCAAGGATTTTTTTGCCTGAATATGAAAACTCTATATTTTCAAAAAAAATATTAAGATTATCAGGTTTTATTTCTTTTCCCTCAATATCCATCTGTGGAAACTCTTCTAATGCTTTAGTTTGTTCAATAGAGCCACTGACAACCCTGAGAGCAGTTGTGGCACTTCCTGCCAATTTAATTTGTGAAAAAGCAAGAAATGAAATTATAATCGTCATAACTGTATTTAAGAACGAAAGTTCTCCTCTGTGATAGAAGAAAATACCTGCACCTATTATTAAAATGCTAAATAAATCCAAAAGAATATTTTGCAAAATCGTATAAGGTGTAAACAGCTTTTCGCAATCAAGATTTGTTTTTCTGGTATTTTCAATAGCCCTCCTGACTCTTTCATCTCCTTTACCAGTTAAATTAAAGGCTTTTATAACAGCCATTCCTCCTATCTGTTCCAAAATAGCATCAACTAATTTTGCAGATGCCTCTTGTCTTTTAGGAAGTAAACTCCTTGACTCTTTTTCCATTTTTGATAAAACAAACAAATACAACAAGCTACCAATCGTTACAATTAAGCCAATTCTCCACTCAAACACCAAAATCATCAGTGTAAAAATTATCATGTTAATGAAGCCGGATAGGGTATTTACCATAACCATTGCAGCAGTATTTTCTACATCCCCCAAAACGGTTGTTGAAATGCCAACGACTTCACCAATATTGTTTTCATTAAAGAATCCCATAGGTATCTTTTTAAGCATTTCACCTATTTCCACTCTTTTATTTGCTACCATAAAATAACTTGCATGGCATTGTTGTAACTGCGAATAATAATTTGCAATACTTCTTCCCCCTATACTTACAACAAGAAGTATCAAAGCAGTCCATGCAGGCATCATACTCACATCTTTTTCGACAATACCTTTTACTATAAAGTAAATGGCACTAATTTGAAGCATATGAAAAATCGCAAATAGAAAACTTACCAATATAGAATGATATATATTTTTCTTCTCATAACCTGAGAAATCCAAAATCTTTTTTAAAGCACTTAGCATTCTGCTTCACCATCCTTTACTCCAATATGAGCTTCCCACATTTTTCGATATAGCTTAGAATTCTCCATAAGTTCTTCATGTTTACCGTGTGAAATAAGCTCTCCACTCTCAATTAAGAAAATCTCCTCTGCATCTGTTATTGTTGATAGCCTATGTGCAATAATAATGACAGTTTTATTTTGTATCAGCTTTGACAAAGATTTTTTAATAGTCACCTCATTTTCCGGATCTATATATGAAGTAGCCTCATCAAGTATTACAATAGGTGCATTTTTAAGCATTGCCCTTGCTATGGATATTCTCTGTCTTTCTCCTCCGGAAACATGACTCCCACTATTTCCAACAACAGTGTCGTAACCATGTTCCATCCTCATAATAAAATCATGACAGCCCGACTTCTTGGCAATCTCTTCGACTTCTTCATCACTTGCACTTAGATTTCCCATTCTGATATTTTCTCTAATACTTTCGTTGAACAAAAAATTATCCTGAGAAACAAAAGCTATCAAACCGTACAATTGCTTAAGTGGTATATCTACAAGATTATGTCCTCCAATTTTTATACTTCCATCACCTATATCCCAATATCCTGCTATCAATTTTGCTAAAGTTGACTTACCGCTTCCGCTTGAACCGACAAAAGCCACCGTTGTTCCTTCTTTTATACTCAGTGATACTCCATGAAGAATTTCTTTTTCTTCTTCATATCCAAACTTTACATCTTGTAGCTTAATACCATACTGCTTAATATCCACATCTTTATCGGAATGCTTTTGTTCTTTGCCCTCCAAAATCAAGTTAATAGAATTTGCAATAGTCCCTATCTTTGCAAGTCCATCAACAAAATTTATTGTTTCAAGTAAAGGTCCTGCAATGCCTAAAGATAAAATGATAATCGATATAAATACTTCCGCACTTAAACTTCCATGAATGTAGAAATACCAACCAAACGGAAGTACTGTTATCATTGTGGTCGGTGATATATTTTTAGATAAAGACACCGGCAATTGACAGCTCTTCATCCATTCATAAAAATATTTAGCATTTGCAATAACTTTGTCTTTATACTTTGCATATGATTTTTTATCCTGATTAAATGTTTTAATTACTTCTATTCCATTAATATACTCAACGATTGCAGAGTTCATATCTCTATTTACTCTTACCGAACCCTCATACTGAGTGGCATAATTTTTCATTACAAATCCCATAAAAATCATTCCCATAGGAATTGATGCCAATGATAGTAAAGCCATTCTCCAATCAAGAAATAATAAGTAAATAAATAGGCTCAAAGAACCCAAGAGGTTCGATGTCATTTCAGGCAACAGGTGAGCAAGCGGCTTTTCCATACTTTCAACTTGGTCTACCATAATCTGCTTAAAGTCCCCACTTGGAACTGAAATTATTTCTCCTAATGGCATCTTTGGAAGTTTATCAAGCATTCTCAAACGAATATCCTTCAACACACTAAAAGTCGCCTTATGAGATACAGATAAAGCCATTGTGTATAAGAGAGTTTTTAAAATATAAGATAATAGTCCTATCCCCATCCACATAGCATAAACTTTAAAATCTCCGTTTCCATTTACTAAATAGACTAATATACGACTTGCAGCAATGTATGGAACGATTCCTGCAATAACACCAATACTCGCTATAAGTACAGATGTTTTCAATTTTAAATGCTCTCTTTGTGCAAGTTGCCACAATATTACAGCAAGATTTTTTTCTTTCATTTTTAACACCTCCACAATTAAGATAACTTTGTTTGCTAACTTAGTTATCTCCTGTCCAAAAAAATAAGGGTCAAAAAAGCAATTGCCCTTATACTAAAAACCTAAAAGATTTTTCCAACCATCATTAAAAAATTTTACAACTATCTTTGAATTCTCTTTTACTTCATCTATTGTTTTAGAATGAATTATTATTTCACTCAAAGCATTTATATAGGCATGGTTTAATAGATGAACTGCAGTTTCTGGAATTTCAGTCATTTGTTTTTTCTCGGCTAAGATTTGAAATACCTTTTTTTGATTTTCATCCTCAAATTTAATCAATTTATCAGCAAAATCTGCATATTTAGTTCCATACGATTTATAGATTAAAAGTTCAAATATATCCTTCTTTTCAAACACATACAATGCAGTTTCCATTACCCCAACCAAATTAATATCTGCCAAATCCATAAATTTATTTCTGTCTAAACTTTGAAATGACTCTGTTTCAAATTTGGAATAAAGCTCTAATATCTCATTAGCAAGAGATTCTACCAATGCAACAAACAAATCTTCTTTATCTTCAAAATGACGATAAAAGGCTCCTGTAGTAACTCCAGCATTTTTGCAAATTTTTCTTAAATTGGCTCGTTCATATCCATCCTTCATAAAGGTTGCTTTTCCACTATCCAAGATTTTTTTATGTGTAAGTTCATAGCCCGTTAAATCGGTCACTATTCCACCTCCTTTCGTCTTTTGATAACTTAGTTATCATTATACTGAATAGATTTCTCTTTGTCAAGTTAGATATGGCAAATACCTAAGAAGCTGTATTCACAATAGAAACACTGACTAGAATGGGCTAATTTTAGCTTACTCACTATCAAATGTTCTGGTAATACGGCCATTATTCCCACAAAAATTGTCCTCAGTTGGCAAAAAACTAGTCTAATTAACTTAATATCCCTATTGTGAATACAGGTTCTAAAATTTTTGATATAATAAACTATAAAATTTGATATATGCTTAATGCTTGCTACCATAACCATTCTTTTGTAGCAAGCACAGTAAGTGTACGGACACTTACGAAAAAATTGATGAAGCAGCCCTTGGGGATCTGCTTCTTTTTTTATCAATTTTTAGCTTGTACCCTCGCCTAATAGTTTCATCAATTCGAGTAAACTCTCATTGGAAACTATTGGCTGGGGCAAACTTTTAGGGAGAACCCTAAGACCCCGAAATACATTTAAAGGAGGACTTATCTATGGCAAACAGAATACGAAATAAAAGACTTGAAATTAAATTGACTGAAGAAGAAAAGGCTCTTTTTGATGAGAAAAAAGACTTGCGAAATGTAGAAATATGAGCCTTTTTATCCGCAAATGCGTTTTAGAAAAAGAAATTTATCAAATAGATTTAGAACCGTTTAGTGATTTACAGGGCTTGCTTTCCAACGCAACAAACAACATCAATCAGATTGCAAAGCGAGTAAATTCGACAGGTGTAATCTACAAAGAGGACATTGGTGATATAAAAAATGAGATCGAACATTTCTCAAAAGAATTATGGCAAATTCATTCACTACTGCTTAACAGGACTTCCGGAGGTGATTAGTTTTCATGGCTATTACAAAAATACACCCAATAAAATCGACTCTTAATCTTGCAATCGAGTACATTGTAAATGGAGATAAAACAGACGATCAGATTTTAGTCAGTACTTATAAATGCCACGAATCAACTGCTCATACTCAATTTTTAAGGACACGAAACGACGCAGGAACAAAGGGAAATGTTTTTGCAAGACATCTTATTCAATCCTTTTTACCGGGAGAAACTACGCCTGAAATAGCACACCAGATCGGCATGGAGCTGTGTAAAAAGATATTAAAAAATGAGTATGAATTTGTCTTATCTACTCACATAGATAAAGAACATATTCACAACCACATCATTTTCAACAATGTAAATATGGTAACAGGTAGCTACTACCAGTCTAATAAGAGAAGCTATCATCAAATCCGTTATCAGAGCGATAAGCTATGCAAAGAAAATAACCTATCTGTCATTGATGAGTTCTACGAGAGCTATAAGAAAAAATATAAGACTAACGGTAAGTCTTGGTATGAAAACGAACATGCAAAGCGTGGTACTTCTTGGAAAAGCAGGCTTCAATTTGACATTGACAGAATGATAAAACAGTCTAAAGATTGGGATGAGTTTCTAAAAAAGATGGCTGATCTTGACTATGAAATTAAGTATGGCAAGCGTATCGCTTTTAAGCCGAAAGATAAGCCAAGATTTACAAGAGCTAAAACAATCGGAGAAAATTATACTGAAGAAAGATTAAAAAAACGCCTTGCAAAAAGAGCATCTATTGAAAAGACAACCCTTTTCTGTACACTTTTTATAACGTGTTTTTGGTTAAGCGATCACTCGTTTAGCCATGGGGGTTGGTAATTGAGACTACCGTGACTGCGATGATGATGCCACCAGTGGACATAGTTCCTGGTTTTAAGGGTTAGTTCTGCCAAGGAATGAAAGGTTTCTTGATTCATAAACGCCAGTTTGAAGGAACCATAGGTGCTCTCAGCTACTTGTCAAGGGTCGAAGGGGGTAACGCATATTCTTTGATCAGCGCGCTTCGTTTCATACCGGCAGCATGAAGGTCAACAATTTGGTGCTTAAAGCCATCACTAAAGTGACGACAGATTTTTCTAGACCTATTGTTCTCCTATTTGTCTTTAGTGTAGATCACTTTATTCTTCTATCTCGTTTAGTGGAACCGCATCACCTTGCAGCATCAGGTGATACGGCTTATGTTGCATCCTATTGGTAGGGCGAGACACGGGTTTATCTTTCATATTCAGATACGAGGAAAGCTATTGCTCATGCGAATAGATTGGGAGAGGCACTTCATTGGAGTAGTATAGCTGGTTTGTTTGATTGGCGAGTTTCCTCAGTTTTTTATATAGCGGACTCTATGAATATAACATAAAGAAAAACGATGCAAAGTGCAGTGACTAATGGAAGATTAGTCATTACCATCAGTCATCAATAAGGTGGCGTCTCTGTAATCTCTAGGTAAAATGGAGTGTTTATGAAAAAGATAGGAAGAATGATATCTTGGCTGCTAGCTCTTTTGGGGAGTTGTCCTAATCTATATGTTCAATTTGATTATGGCCAAGCTCGTGATCATTTTTACTTACTGGGCGTTTTTGGATAATTCTAGGTGGGGTTTTACGGGCATTGCTGGGCAAAAACTGAATACAGATGAACCCAGTATCATTAAAATTCACCGCAACAGCTAAATGCAATTCCAAAGCTCAGTCTAGTCGATGACAACCCTAGAACCATAGTGTTTGAATGGTAGAAAAAACAGCTTGACGCGGTGGTTAGGAGAAATGCTTAGCGATTTGTCAGTTTTAGCGTTTCCTCTGCACAGTTACTTAGGGACTTTAGTTTCAAGCAAGCATCGCTGATTGTAGCTTGCTCCGCTTTATCGCTCCAAAACCGGCCTAATCAACTGATGCAGGGGAGTGACATTGTCCAGTGGACGCTTTCAAGTCTGGACCTTGGGATAAAAAGCAACGACGAATGCCTCTTGTTTATCGGAAGTTTTTCCCACTCCCATTAATTTGACACATTTGTCTTGCAGGAATATTATCTTTCGATTAACAAAACTGGAAAATATGGTATAATGGGTAGAAGATTACATTTTTGGAGGAATTCATGCCTTTAGCCAAAATAGTATATGCCAGCATGACTGGCAATACCGAAGAAATTGCAGATATTGTTGCCAATAAATTAGAAGAGTTAGGCCTTGATCTTGAAATCAACGAATGTACTACTGTTGATGCAGATAGTTTCTTAGAGGCAGACTTGGTGATCGTTGCAACCTACACTTATGGAGACGGCGAGCTTCCTGATGAGATCGTTGACTTCTACGAAGATTTGACCCAGCTAGATCTGACTGGCAAGGTTTACGGTGTCTGTGGATCAGGTGATACCTTCTATGACGAATTCTGTAAATCCGTTGATGAATTCGATGCTGCATTTACTACAGCTGGAGCTACAAAAGGAGCTGAATCTGTCAAAGTAGATTTAGCTGCTGAGGACGAGGACATTGTCAATCTCGAACATTTTGCCCAATCCTTAGCTGAAAAGGTCTTGTAAGTACGAGGGATACCCCACCAGACAACAACCAAAGGAGGCTCGGACACTATCGGTCCTAGCCTCCTTCCCATATATCTAAGGAGATTCTATGCAAACATCTGAAAAAGGCCTATCATCTTTTGCGCTGCGCAACCTCGCCATGCTACTCATGCTCATTGATCATACAGGAGCAACTCTCTTTCCTGACTTACTTTGGCTCCGCTATATCGGACGGCTCGCCTTTCCGATTTTTGCCTTCTTAATTGTGGAGGGCTACTATCACACCAAGAATCTGAACCGCTATCTCTTGCGCCTACTAGCTCTAGCCATTATCACTGATATTCCTTATCATCTGATGGATAACAAAATTTGGGCTTACCAGCCTTTCCATAATGTGATTTGGACCTTCCTCATCGGATTAGCCACTGTCTGGAGTATCGATAACACTCGCCAAAAGTACTCCAAACCACTGACCATCGGGTTCACTATTGTCTTTCTCCTGCTCGGCTGTTTCTTGGCTGAGAGCCTCCACACCGACTACAGTTTTCGAGGAGTCCTGACTCTTGTCGGCTTCTATTTCTGCCACGGTCAGACCCTTAAGCACAAAGCCGGCCAAGTTGCTCTGCTCCTCTTGGTCAATCTCATCCTATCCAATATTGAAACGGTGCTCTACATCGGCTTTGAAAACATTCCTTATTATTGGAATATCTACGGAATGCAGCTGATTTCCCCGCAACGCTATGCCCCTTTGGCCCTTCTTTTCATTTGGCAGTATAATGGCAGAGCAGGCCATCAGTCTAAGGTTTCCCAAGCCTTTAACTATCTCTTTTATCCCGTGCACATGCTTATACTAGGCCTTTTGGCCCTCTATATCTTCTAATATCCAGAACTTCTCTGCCAAACAATAAAATCCTCCATCTTTCTAAAGCGGATGAAGGATTTTATTAGTTCAAAGCAAAAAGCAGCTCAACAAAAGCATTACTCTAAAGACCTTATAAATAGCCCAACCACTTGGGCCACGTGATGGGGAGCATCTGTATACATGCTGTGACCACATCCTGAAAGGTATGTCACCTCAACATCAATCGGTAACTGATCAAGCGCCTCCTTTTTAAACTCAGGCGTCTCCTCTCCCAAATCAGGCAGATACAAATGCACCGGCAAACCATCTAACAGGTGTATCGCTCCTTGAAACTGACGTCTCAGACGTAAGAGATTAAGAACTATCGCTAGCTCCAAATTCAGTTTGAATTTTCCATTCCTTTCGACAAGGCTTTCCGCCACAACTCTGTCCAAGTTTTCAGACCAAAAAGACGCTTGACACTGCTCTTGCGCAATCGCCACTTCCAGGCTGTCAAATTGAGTTTCTTTAAGAAACTGCTCAGCCTCTGCCAGCTCCTGTTCCAAGGTTTGAATATTGTCCATATTGTAAAAGCCGCCATCTAAGAGTAAAAGCCCTTTAACTTGGACATAATGACAGGCCAGATAAGCCGCCAAATCCCCACCAATTGAATGCCCAATCAGAACCATTTCTTCCTCAAGATTGACTTGCTCTTCAAACCAGCCTCTCACAGCATTCAGGTCAGTTAACTCAGAAGTCTTTGTCGGTAGTCCTAAATACACTAGGGGAAGATTCAGGGCTCCAAAAAGTCCAAGGCATGATAACGATTCCCTCCTAAGTCAGCTAAAAAATAATAGGTTGTCCTAAAAACTCCTTTTCATTATCATAAGACAATTAACCTAAAACCAGTAGCCTGTGACGGACTACTGGTTTTAAATTGTTGAAAAGCTACTTCTATCTCCTAGACAAGTTTCACAGATCACCTACCAGGTCTTCCACCTATTCCACGACCGTCAGCTTGCTAGCTTCATCAATGAATTTGCTGTAGCCGTCATTTTTTAGAAGCTCTGCAATGACCTTGTCAATCTCAGCCTTGAGCGCGCTACTCCCCTTTGGCATAGCCACTGCCTTAGCATCCCCATCTGATACTTCAAGTGCTACTTGAGATAGGGCAAGATCTTTATTTTGCGCCAAATAACCGGCCGCAACTGGCCCTTCCAAGTTAACCGCTTGAACTTTTCCAGATTTCAGCTCATTAATTGCTTCGCCCATATTAGTCAATGAAACCACATTGGAATCAGTCAATTGAGCTTTTACTAACCCTTCTTCAATCGTTCCTTTTTGAACCGCAACGGATTTATTGTCAAAATCTTCTAGCGCCTTATACTGACCCACTTCGGAAGCAAGGACTAACATAGCATTTTCCGTCTCATAATAGCTCTCTGAAAAATCAAAGGCTTTGGCACGTTCCTCAGTATAGGAAATACCTGAGATGGCAATATCTGCTTTATCCGATTGTAAACTAGATAAAACATTATCAAAGCTCATAACCGAAATCTCTAGCTCTACGCCTAAATGGTCTGCAATAGCTTGGGCGAGATCAATATCAGCTCCGACCACTTTATTCTTTCCATCAATCAAGGTCTGAAACTCAAAAGGGGCATAATCAGGACTCACTGCTACAACCAGCTTACCTGCTTCTTGGATTTCTTTTAACGACGTGTCCGCTGTCGGTTGTTGATTGCTGCAAGCCACCATTAGAAGCGCACCTGCTAGAGCAAGCACTGTTAACAAACTTTTCTTAATCATTTTTTATTCTCCTTAAATCTAAGATTGTTTTATTATATTGCATAATTATTCTTTTGTCAATTGTTTTTTAAAATTTCTTGCAAAATTAAAAGATTAAAAATAAATTTCTGTCTATTTACAAGCTACAACTTCCGTCATTCAACCTACTTTTTGGTATAATGGTACTTATTAATATCAAGGAGTTCCTATGTCTAAATTAAAATTGCCATTCATCGCCATACTTTCCCTAACTGTCTTATTGCTTGGACTATACGGTATTCATTTGCTGATCGGAGAAGATAGCTCCGCACCGTCAATGTCTATCGGAGAAAAACAAGAAACCAACACTGCCTTTCAACTGGACAAGCAAATTCTTCCTGATTTTACGCTAACGAGTACTCAGGGGGGCACTATCAACAGTGAATCTTTCCACGACAAACCCATGTTCATCATGGAATGGGCAAGCTGGTGCAGTTATTGTCAGGAACAAATGCCATTTGTCCAAGAAGTCTTTGACCAATATAGTGATCGTGTCAACTTCGTTCTGATTAATGCGACTGGTTTCGATGGTGAAACGCCTGAAGCCGCTCAAGCTTATATCACTCAAAAAGGATACACCTTTCCATGGTATATTGATCAGGGATTAACAACCGCAGATATCTTAAAAGTTGAAAGCACCCCAACGATTTTTGTCGTTGATAAGAATCAAACCGTGCAAACAGTCTTTACCTCTGTACAGACTAAAGAGAGCCTTGAGGCTGCCATCAAGCAAGTTTTAAACTAAACCATGTCTAACTAGTTGACCTTCCCTGATTAGCCTACTCTATCATGGTCATGTATCAACGAATAACCCACCGAATTGTTCTTCGGTGGGCTATTTTATCGTTCTGAAAACCACTCTTCTCGCAAGACGCCATATTTGACGCTATCATAGTAAATCCCCTGCCAATAGCGCACTTTGCGGATGCAAGCTTCCTGGGTCATACCGAGTTTGGTCGCCAGTTTCATCATGCCAGGATTGCCAGACCAGCTGGTCAAGCCCACCCGCTCAATCTCTGGAAAATCGTCAAAGCATTTCTCAATCCATTGAGACAGAGCTGCGGAGCCAATCCCTGCTGACCAGAGGTTCTCGTCATAAATGATTAAACCGATTTCCAACCAACGAGTGGCCTTATTTTCCCAGTAGCGACCAAGGGTACCAACGACTTGACCATCGACAAAAATCCCCCAGGTCTTGTCAGGATTGGTCAAAGACGGGTCATCAGCTAAAAGTTCCTCAACTGTCTGACAGGGCTTGTATTCTTCAAAGTAGGGAGCGTTGAAGTCTGCCCACTTGGGCTTGTCTTGGGTGAAACCGATTTGCCGAATGGTGTCGATATGATCTAGAGTTAAGGGGGTGATGGTGATTTGGGGCATGCTAGTCCTCTTTCAGTTTTAATTGGAAGTCCAAGTGCTCCAGCACAAGGAGGGACAATTGGCGATATTGGTCGTCAGTCAGGTAGGTGCGAGAGCTGGTTTCGCTAAAGATGATAAAATCACTAAAAGCAGACACTAGCAAGGGCTGGGTCAAACGGCGGAAATCGGAAACCTTGGCATACCAGGGATTGCTCCAGGCCGCAAAAGCATAGCCAGGCGACTCCCGCTGAAAGGGCGGACTGGCCAGTCGCCCAACTGCTAGCAGCTGACCAGCATAGGTCTCATAGAGATTTTGCTGGTTTTTAGCGTAAGCCAAAACCTGGTCAAAATCCTCCACCTGACCTTCAAAGGAAGCAATCTCTGCCACCAAGCGCGCCATGTGGGCCACGGCATTTTCCGCACAGGTAAAAAAGATGGTATCGCCCATCTGGCTGTCCTCGTCCACTGTCCAGACCTGAGGCGTGTCCTCAAAGTGCAGAATGTGGTCGATGTTGGTCAAACCATCCGAGTAGTAACGGTCAATCAAATCCTCCAAGGTCATGGGGGAAGTAAAGGTCATGATAAGGGGCATGGGAGTCTTTCTAAAAAATGTCAAAAATTTCTGATTGTCTATTTTCTATTTCTGAAATCATTGTTTGAATTTCCTTATTTATAAAGTTAGGAGATTTTAATTTTCTTTTTTCATTACTTACTTTATTTAAAAGTTTTGGATCATCACAAAAATCATATAAATTTTTCTCTCTCAAAACAATATAATTTTCATCGAAAATAGCAAACATTCTAACAGGGTTATAGGATAATATCTCTGTGAATGCTTGATCGTTCGAAACAAAATATGAAAAATATATGGTGCTCGATAACTTATTGTCTTCTAAAAATGCACGCTCCATCAATCTAACATGGCCTATATCCCAAACTGTACTAGATATTTGAGAGACTGTTTTCTTAGAGTATGTCATAATTTTCTTGAATATTCGATCTTTATTATTGACTTCGAAATATCTAAACATTAAAAATGATTCAAATTCAACGTATATTCCCAATGTATCTAAAGAATACTCTAGCCATTTTTCAAACTTATTAGTTATTTTTTTGTCTTGTTTTATTAAAAAAGCTTTTAATAATAAACACTTTATCACATCATAATGTATAAAACTATGTTCTATTCCGTTCCTTATTATATCGTACTGCTCCTTAACCCAACAGTATTCCTCATTTGATAATTCATATTGATGAAAATTATAAATTGTTGTACCACTATTTGAAAATTTAGCATAATTAAATAACATATTAGCAAGTTTATTGGCATCTTCAATTGTTGAACTAGATCTCTCTATCAAAGATATAAAATCTGAATAATCAAATTGATATTTTTTCATATGATTTAGCAATGCAATAAAATCATCTGGATGATTTTTCAACCTACCTTCTGATAGTTGCTCTAAAAAACCTAAAATATTTAAATCTAAATGAGCCAACTTCCCAAAAAGAATTTCTCTAGTTTCCAAACCTATAAATTTACTGTCCAACACCCATGTCTTTGTATAATCACTTAGACCTAACAATTGATATTGATTAAACTTTATATTTTGAAAACTATCATCAACATTTGATTTTACTTCATCAAATAAAAATATCCTAACATTATCGTCTTTAGTAAAATAGTTCTCAAAAATTTTAATTTTATCAAGTATATTTGACTGTTGAAAGAGTTCAGTTATAATTTTATAGTATCTATGCATCCTATCTATCCTCACCCCATCGCTTTCAACTCTAGCACCATATCCCTGATTTGGGCGGCCAGTTCAAAGTCGAGGAGTTCTGCGGCGGCTTGCATTTCTTTTTCTAGTTTCTTGATAGCAGCTATCCGTTCGGTCTTATTCATAGCCGAGTAGTCCACGGTTTCTTCTGCCACCTCGCCCTTAGCAGACTTGGTGATGGCGATGAGGTCGCGGATTTCCTTTTTGATGGTTTGTGGGACAATGCCGTGTTTCTCATTGTATGCCATCTGGAGTTGACGACGTCGGGCGGTTTCATCCATGGCTCGTTGCATGGACTCGGTCACCTTATCCGCGTACATGATAACATGGCCTTCGGCGTTCCGTGCCGCCCGTCCGATGGTCTGGATAAGGCCTCGCTCATTGCGCAGGAAGCCTTCCTTATCCGCATCGAGGATAGCGACCAGAGACACCTCTGGCACATCAATCCCCTCACGCAGCAGGTTAATTCCAATCAGGACATCAAAGACACCCAGTCGCAGGTCACGGATAATCTCGGTCCGCTCCAAGGTCTTGATGTCGCTGTGCATGTACTTGACCTTAACCCCCATTTCCTTGAGGTAGTCGGTCAGGTCTTCTGCCATTTTCTTGGTTAGCGTGGTGACAAAGACCCGCTCCCCTTTTTCTGCTCTGCTATTGATTTCACCCAGCAAATCATCCATCTGCCCCATGGTCGGACGCACCTCCACCTCGGGATCCAGTAGCCCTGTCGGTCGGATAATCTGCTCAACCACGGTCTCGGTCTGCTCCATCTCATAGTCACCAGGGGTCGCTGATACATAGACAATCTGATGGACGTGGCTCTCAAATTCCTCACGGCGAAGCGGGCGGTTGTCCAAAGCCGATGGCAGACGGAAGCCATAGTCGACCAGCATCTGCTTGCGGCTGCGGTCACCGTTGTACATACCCTTGATCTGGCCCATGGTCATGTGGCTCTCGTCAATCATGATGAGGAAATTCTCTGGGAAAAAGTCCAGAAGTGTATAAGGTGGCTCGCCCTCTTGTCGCCCATCCATGTGGCGAGAGTAGTTCTCCACGCCATTGGTATAGCCCATCTCCCGCAACATCTCGATGTCGTAGTCCGTCCGCTGCTTGAGCCGCTGGGCTTCGAGGAGCTTGCCTTCTTGTTCAAAATGGCGGAGCTGCTCTTCAAGCTCAGCTTGGATTTGGGCAATAGCCTGTTCCATGTGGTCTTCATTGGTCACGAAGTGAGTGGCTGGGAAGATAGCCAAGTGGTCCACTTCACCTAACACCCGCCCTGTCAGGCTTTCGATTTCACGGATACGGTCAATCTCATCACCGAAAAACTCAACCCGAAAGGCATGCTCGTCTCGGCTAGCTGGAAAGACTTCCACCACATCCCCCCTCACACGGAACCGCCCCCGCTGAAAGTCGATATCGTTGCGCTCAAACTGAATATCCACCAGCGCATTGAGCAAGTCATCACGAGACAACTCCTGACCGGGACGCAGACTGACCACGCTGTCTGAGTATTCCTTGGGCGATCCCAAGCCATAGATGCAGGAAACTGAAGCCACCACGATAACATCATTGCGCTCCAGCAGAGCTGAGGTCGCCGAGTGACGGAGTTTGTCGATTTCGTCATTGACAGAGCTGTCCTTTTCGATATAGGTATCGCTGGACGGCACATAAGCCTCAGGCTGGTAGTAATCATAGTAGGACACGAAATACTCCACAGCATTATCAGGGAAAAATTCCTTGAACTCGCCGTAAAGCTGACCAGCTAAGGTCTTGTTGTGGGCGATGACCAGGGTCGGCTTGTTGACACGGGCGATGACCTGACTCATGGTATAGGTCTTCCCCGTACCCGTCGCCCCCATGAGAATCTGGGCCTTCTCGCCTCCCTCGATATTGTCCACCAGCTGCTCAATGGCCTGTGGCTGGTCACCTGAGGGACTATACTTTGATACGAGCTTAAATTGATGATCAGATTTACGGTCAATCATAAGAACTCCTTCTCTCTTGATAGGTTTATTCTACAGAAGAACTATCTGTAGCACTCTTTTCTAACATATGCTTGTAATGATCCGTTTTCGCTCTCAAAGCTTTGAGCGAAGATGCTACTTTTTTTAAATTCTCTTCTGCTTGCAGTTGCTGGTGATAAATCAACTCATAACGATCAGGAATCGTAGAATCTCCCTCGGCAAACAGTTCAAAGTAGCGTTTTATTTTCTTCAAGGGCATTCCTGCAATTTTAAATAAGTGAATATGTCTCAAAACATCCAAATCCGTTTCATCAAAAAGACGATTGCCATTCTTGTCTCGTTTGAGATTCAGCAAAATCCCTTGATTATCATAATAACGCAAAGTAGAACTAGGAATATTTAGCCGTTTGGCGACTTCACTAATCGTATAAGTTTTTGGGGTCATTGTCATCCTCTCACACTCAAAAAATTTCAAAAAAAGCCTTGACTTAAAGTAAGGTTTAAGGTGTATACTCAGTTTATCAAAAAGAAATGGAGAATTCAAATGGTATCAACTTATACCTTTGAACTGAATGACAAGGTCGTTCGCACCAGTGTTCGTTTCAAAAACCGTTATGGTATCGAACTAGCTGGCGACCTCTACCAACCAAAAAACGCTCAAGGAAAACTCCCAGCCCTGCCTGTTTCAGGAGCTTTTGGTGCGGTCAAGGAGCAAACCGCTGGTTTTTACGCCAATGAACTGGCCAGCCGTGGGTTTATCACTTTAGCTTTTGATCCTTCGTTTACTGGCGAAAGCGGCGGTGAGAGTCGCAATGTTGCCTCACCAGACATTTTTACAGAAGATTACAGTGCTGCAGTGGATTTCTTAGGAACCTTAGAACAAGTTGACCGTAACCGCATCGGTTTGATGGCTATCTGCGGGTTGAGTGGTATGGCGCTGACAGCAGCTACCAATGATGTTCGTGTCAAGGCTGTAGCGACAGCTTCCATGTATGACATGTCGCGAAGCATCGCCAAAGGCTATAAGGATGGCTACACCCTTGAGGAGCGCCAAAAAATCCGCCAATATCTAGCTCAACAACGGTGGTCAGACGTCGATACTGGTCGTTATGCAACAGGCCCACATGAAATTTCCTTTGATGAAGCAGGGGAAGTCATCGTCTCTCAAATTCTTCCAGATGTTATCCCTGATGCCCTAAAAGATAACCAAGTCCTTGTTGCTTTCCACAACTACTATAAAACAGAGCGTGGTTACCATGAGCGTTCCGTCAACTCAACTGGCGCTTGGACGGCGACTACACCGCAGGCCTTCTTTAACTTCCCACTTTTGCTGAGTTGGAGCAACCAGTCCTTCTAATCGCTGGTGAAAACGCCCATTCCCGCTACTATTCAGAAGATGCTGCTAAGGCAATCGGCGACAATGCTGAGTTTCTGATGGTTCCAGATGCTGACCATGTGGACTTGTATGACCGAGCAGACAAAATTCCGTTCGATCGCTTAGAAGACTTTTTCAAGACACACCTTGTGCCGTAGTAGCACTAGCCCCCAAAAATGATGCTAAAAACACTCCTGTTGAAATCTAGTAAGCGAGAACTAAGGAGTGTTTTTACTATGGTTAGACAAGCGTATTTGGCAGATATCAATGCAGTCAAATCACATAAAGTCAGTCTGGAAACCTTCAAAATGTCAGTCAAGTCAATCCGATAGAGATGGTATCAATCAACATTTTCATCCCCCTGCCAGCAAACAATACACCTATATATCGGAGCTATCTCAGGTTGAACAACTAAAATGACAGGTGAAGCTCTTAAAGTCTATCGCAGCTCGATAAGACAATAAAACACCCCTTATCAGGCTAGTCGAAGAATACAAAGAACACTATACCCTCTCTGTTCTTTTAAACTGCTTCGATGTCAAAAAGTACCCTAATCTGCTAGAAAACTGAACTGAACCGAACTAAAAAGACAGATGATGTCTTGGACAAAGTTGAGAAGCTCTATTTAGAAACAACTTCATTTATGGTTATCGGACCATCATATATCTCCTAAAAAGCGCTATGGCGTCATCCTCAAGCACAAGAAAGTTTATCAATTCATGAAGCAAAAAGGCTGGCTCTGCCATTTGAAACTAAAGAAATCACTTCGCCTAAGCAAACCTCACCAGGCTACATATCACAAGCTCAATCGTAACTTCCAAGCAGACAAGTCACTACAAAAGCTGGAGTCAGACATCACCTGTCTCTACTTATCGTCCATCATAGACTCATGCAAATATGAGATTTGGCGTACACCATTTCAGACACCCCAGATACAACTATTATTTTAAATCCCCTGAACTAACTAGATCTACCTCAAGGAATCCTCTTATACAGTGACCAAGGGTCTGTCTACATGTCCAATACTTACCGTCTCGCTTTCAGTGAAAAGGTCTCACCCAATCCATGTTTCAGAAGGAAACACCAGCTGGTAACGTCTGCATCGAATAGTTCCATTCCAGCCTAAAGCCTGAAATCTTCTATCTCCAAAAATAGAGCAATGTAACCGCCCAATAACAGAGTATATTGAAAACGCCCCAGTTCTGTTTCAGTACAGGAACTGGGACGCCTAAAATAGGTTCTCCTCTCTCTCACATCGTGGATGCAGTGAAAAACTCAAGATTTCTATTCAATTTTGCAAGCTACTACAGTTCGCAATGGTAGAAAATAGTTTATTTCTCCCGTCTTTGACGAGAAACACCAACCAATCCAAGTGTGGTTAAGATAGCACCGGCAACTAACGGAGAAATTGCAGATTCCTCATCTCCAGTGCTCGGCAATTTAGGCCTTACCTGCGAAGAGACATTAACACTGTCAGTAACAGTTACCGTTATTGGACGAGCTAGAGTCGGCGAAATAGCTTGTTTCATTGATTTTGGAACATTGATAACTTCAATTTCCTCTTCTAGATTTTCGGCTACTCCCTGAGAATGATAAATGACCGCATAATGACTAAAGCTTTTCGCTGTGATTTCCACAAACCGTCCTGACTCAACAAGTGTAAAATCAAGTGCTCTTACAGGAGTTGATTCCGGCAGGTAGAGAACTTGTACAACCTTTTTACCAGCGTCAATCGGCAAGAGAACTTTAGCAGAATATGCCAAGTTGATAACTTTACCAGCTGCATTTATAAAATCAATATCATACAAATCATAATCTTTTCCTGCTAAAATCTCTGGAGTTCTCTGGGATGTCAGGACTTTCGGTATAACACGTAAGGCAACAATATCAGAAGACTCGCGTTTGTCAAGGATAACGGTAATACCTGTTCGCTCATCAATAAGTTTACGCTCAACTAGAGATGGGAACTTGTAAGATGGCACAGGAGTGGCGTCTGGGCCAGGGTGAGGAGCTGCTTCTGGTTTCTCCTCTGACTTATCTGATGGCTCTTGATTGCCCTCCACTTTTGGTTCAGGAGATGCTGTACCATCTTTTGGTGAGTCAGATGGACTGTCGCCCTCTGGTTGGGTTGGAGTTTGAGGGGTGTCTTCTTGTTTCTCCTCTGACTTATCTGATTCTGGCGCTTTATCTGATGGGTCTTGATTGTCCTCCACTTTTGGTTCAGGGGAGGCTGTACCATCTTTTGGTGAGTCAGGTTGATTACCGCTCTCTGGTTGAGCTGGAGGTTGAGGGGTGTCCTCTGATTTCTCCTCTGACTTATCTGATTCTGGCGACTTATCTGATGGGTCTTGATTGTCCTCCACTTTTGGTTCAGGAGATGCTGTACCATCTTTTGGTGAGTCAGATGGACTGTCGCCCTCTGGTTGAGTTGGAGTTTGAGGGGTGCCTTCTGATTTCTCCTCTGACTTATCTGATGGGTCCTGATCGCCTTCTACTTTGGGTTCAGGGGAGGCTGTACCATCTTTTGGTGAGTCAGATGGACTGTCGCCCTCTGGTTGAGTTGGAGTTTGAGGGGTGTCTTCTGGTTTCTCCTCTGACTTATCTGATTCTGGCGACTTATCTGATGGTTCCTGATCGCCTTCTACTTTGGGTTCAGGGGAGGCTGTACCATCTTTTGGTGAGTCAGATGGACTCTCGCCCTCTGGTTGAGTTGGAGGTTGAGGGGTGTCTTCTGGTTTCTCCTCTGACTTATCTGATTCTGGCGACTTATCTGATGGTTGCTGATCGCCTTCTACTTTGGGTTCAGGGGAGGCTGTACCATCTTTTGGTGAGTCAGATGGACTGTCGCCTTCTGGTTGAGCTGGAGGTTGAGGGGTGTCTTCTGGTTTCTCTTCTGACTTATCTGATTCTGGCGACTTATCTGATGGGTCTTGATTATCCTCCGCTTTTGGTTCAGCGGATTCTGTACCATCTTTTGGTGAGTCAGATGGACTCTCGCCCTCTGGTTGGGTTGGAGGTTGAGGGGTGTCTTCTGATTTCTCCTCTGACTTATCTGATTCTGGCGACTTATCTGATGGGTCTTGATTGCCCTCCACTTTTGGTTCAGGGGAGGTTGTACCATCTTTTGGTGAGTCAGGTTGACTGTCGCCCTCTGGTTGGGTTGGAGTTTGAGGGGTGTCTTCTGATTTCTCCTCTGACTTATCTGATGGCTCTTGATTGCCCTCCACTTTTGGTTCAGCGGATTCTGTACCATCTTTTGGTGAGTCAGATGGACTCTCGCCCTCTGGTTGAGCTGGAGTTTGAGGGGTGTCTTCTGATTTCTCCTCTGACTTATCTGATTCTGGCTCATCTTTTTCAGACTCTTCAACCTCAATTCGTTTATAAACCACTCTAAAGACTTTCTCGTCTTCACCAAAAACTCCCGCCGGCTCAGCCAACGCCTCTGCTAAATTAGCTTTGCCATTAACCGTATAGGTATAACCGTCACGTGCCAAATCATCATCAGAGATGCTGAACTGGATATTATCGCCTTCCAAACCTTTAGACCGATATTTCTCGCTCGCATCAATAGCTGTTTGTGGCAACTGATGTTCAGGGTCATTTTCAGAAATCACATTAGCTGTCGATTCCTTTGCGTAAACCACCGTCACTTTTTGTATATCATCACCAAACTGTAAAGTTCCTTCAGTAGTCTGGTGCTTATCGCCAGCAGTTTCTGGTGTAATAGACTGAACCTTGTAATGTTTAATATCAGGATGAGAAACGGCTTTTGCGGTATCCCAAGCCTGAGATAACCAGTAATCACGTTTCGTGGTATAGATTGACTGATCAACAAAGCCTTCTGGAGCTTTCTCTACAAGAGCGGCATGGGTAGTTAGTTGCCATTTTACTTGGTCGGTGTCAAGTGGTTTTCCGTTATCTCCGATTTTTATGTCATCAAGTTTAAGGTTAGTCTTGATAGAATTCCCCATTCCATCGGTCGCCACATACAACCGTTTCACTATAGGTGTCACCGAAGCCACTTTATTGACGATATTGGGTTTGTCACCTAAATCTGTCGGTGCGACTGGAATCTGAGATTTTTCAAAACCAAATTTCAGCTCCGGTGCTGTTTCCTCAACCGTTAAATAAGTCACAGCCTGC
Source organism: Streptococcus ovuberis (assembly GCF_012396585.1). GTDB lineage: Bacteria > Bacillota > Bacilli > Lactobacillales > Streptococcaceae > Streptococcus > Streptococcus ovuberis. The sequence goes on along the minus strand of NZ_JAAXPR010000025.1, from coordinate 4,815 downwards.
CTCTCTTCAGGCGCTACTTCCTCGCCTTTGCGGTTAACGTAAGTAATCACGCGCTCAGCATCTTTCAACTCCACAGCTTTGGCAGGTGCTGGAATAAAGAGTACTGTGGCAGACAGTGGGTCTACTGTCAAGGTTTTAGAACCTACTGTTTGACCGATTTTGTCATAAAGTTTCTTAGCATTTGTCGCAACGATAAAGGCTTTACTGAAATCGTTGGTTGAATTGATACGTCCTCGGTTATTTTCTGTATTGTGAAATTGAGCTATTTCCTTATCACCACCATAGTACCATTCATCACCCCCTAAGGTTAGTGGAGAGGTTCCAGTCCCCTCATTGTTATTGAAAATAACGAGATACTTGCCGTTTTTATTTTCTTGACCATCAGGACGAAGCTCATAAGTGATGACTCCTGACCCCTTTTGGGCGTTAGTGATAAGCATTTTCTTATCAATTTCATCATAATTTGACATTTGGAATAGTGGCTCCGCCAAACGCAACTGAGTAATAGCTTTGGAAAAGTTTACTGCATCTGCATGTTTTTTCACTAAAGTCCAATCAATCTTGTTGTACTCATCACCAGAATTATAAGTATTTACTGAATCTTTTTTGGTTCTCAAGAACTCTTGACCGTGTTGTGAAAAATGAATCCCCTGTGCCAAAGCACTCATAGCTGTCGCTAGCTCGACACGGTTCAGGTGCATGTTTTCATCACGAAGATCAACAACATTATAGCGTTTCAATAAATCACTCAGGGTCATGCCATCATGACATTCAACATAATTGAGCTGTTGAGAAGCATTGGCATATTTCTCACGATTTCCCCCTAATAGGCTGTTCGCAACTTGACTAGCATCATCAATATTAGGATTTCTATCTCTTGTTTTGTCTTTTGCCGCATCTTTAGCCTGATTCACAAATCCTGGATCATCTAAATGACTATCATGAGCATGCCCAACAATGGCATTTCGGCTGGTTGCATCAAAGAAGCCATAAGTCGGTAGTTTTTTTCCTTGCATATCACTACCAGCTTCGCCTGCCGGCAAATATTTACCCATGCTGTCCCAACCTTCGCCGTAAGTGACAATATTCTCACCAACCTTATTCAAAGCGTCACGGACATCGTTCAGGGTCTTCACATCAAGGTCACTCATGGCATCAAAACGGAAGCCATCCATGCCATATTCGGCTGCCCAGAAAGCTGTCGAATTGACGATATAGCGTCTCATCATCTCAGAGTTAGAACGTACCGCATTGCCCACAAAAATGTCGTTATTCATGACATTAGCTGGTTGGTTAATGGCATAGAAATAACCTGGAACCGTTTGTTCAAAGACATTTTTTTGCCCATGATAGAGGTGATTGTAAACCACATCCAAAGTGACGTTAAGGCCAGCATCATGGAGTTTTTGCATCATCTGCTTGAGTTCTTTGATGCGATTTTCAGGGTCTTTTGGATCAGTAGCGTAAGAACCTTCTGGCACATTATAGTTCTTTGGATCGTAGCCCCAGTTTTGCTGATTTTTATGGACACCATCATCTTCTTTTTGAGAAATTTTGATATTGTCTTCGTGATCCTTATCCAACTCTGGAACCGTCTCAAAATCGTTAAGCGGCATCATTTGCAGGTAGTTGGTTCCACGATATTTGAGGTAGTCAAGACCAGTCATGGTTGTACCATCTGGTGTTTTTGTCCCCTCCTGAACAAATCCAAGATAGTTTCCACGATCTTCTTTTTTAACACCTGATGACTCGTCGATTGAAAAATCACGGATATTTACTTCCAGAACGCTAACCTCTGAATTTGTTTTGGCACGTTTATTTTTGGTGACAGTGACTTTTTCGCCAACCTTACTTGGGTCTAGAATGACTGACCTTGTGCCACCTTGAATCGTAGCAACCGAGTACGGGTCTTGAGTCGTAACAGTCTGATAAGGCTGGGCTTGTACAGTTACCTTTTCATCTGTTTTAGTCACATTATCCCCTGCATAGAAGGCTGCGATTTCTTCACGACTAACCGGATTGCCACCCTCATTCAATACCTTGCCAGTTGCTGAATTTCGATAAACCTTAACCTTGTTCCCATTTTTGTGTTGCTCTTCCACTTGGATAAAGTGGGCGTTTGGTAAGCTGAGGGTGTAGTCATAAGCTAGTTTATGGGCGGATGCGATTCCTAAATCCTTCAATAGTTGTTGGTCAACTTTGTAGGTCCAAACACCAACAGTATTCTTGGTATGGTCGTCAGGATTAACCTCTTTACCACGTTCCATCACAACAGTTTTAGTGGCTGTCGCTTCAGGTGTTAACTCCTTATAAAGATTGAGTTTTACTTCTTTAGCTGTCGGTGCCCAAAGGTTGATTGTAGCAGTCCCATCATCATGTAATGTCGCTCCTAAACGCCCTAAACTACCGACTGTTTTAAACTTATCCGATTGATTCGCATCAACAACCTTGTCTTCATAGCCAAATGTTTTATCAAACTCTGGTGTCTGCAAATTAGAAATTTGAGAATAGTAGTCATCGCCAACATACACATCTGTTGCTGTGTATGGATTGACTGTGGCGATCATGTCGCCAGTTTTTTTAGTGTTATTCCATCCCTCACCTTTTTTAATAATATAATTGACTGCAGTAGCATCTGCCTTTGGTGTAACCGTGACCTTGAGTTGATCACCTTCTCTTGTCATTGGTAATTCTGTCTGAGGTTTGTCTACCCCATCTCCCCAGACATAAGCTCGATAGTCATTACCATCATCTGACGGCTTATAATAAATCGTCACTGGCTTTGCTGTTGTAACATCAACAGAACTGGTTGCTGTTGTCACTGGACTAGCACTGCGCAAAAAATCACTTGGTATTTGACTACCGTCTCCGACAACATCCTCAATCTCTTCATCTTCTGTCAACTGAGTGTCCAGTGCCTCTCCGTGTTTTGAAAGGCTAGAATTTGAATCTATCGCCAATGGGACGACACCATCCGTTTCAGTGATTTGTTGTGCCAATTGGTCTGTCTACTGACTGAGCTCATCAGGCCCTTGAGCAAGCACTTGCACTCCTGTACCTAAAAAAACAGTCGTCGAAGCGCCCAGCGCAAACAACCAACGTTTGCCAGACTTCCACATTCTGAACCCTTTGGTTCTTGTCTGTTGTGCCATAAAAGAAAACTCCTTTAGAATATAGTTCACTTCTTATTATGCAACCGCTTGCTTCAAAAGTCAAGCGGTTTGATAAGATTTTAACAATAAAATGTTTCCAATTTCTTTCTGATTTTTACTGAAACCATGAAAACAGCATGCAACCGGTAGCATTAGCATGTTTGCACATATAATCAGCATTTCCCCACTTGTCAAGTCAAGTGCAACAGCTTCTCTCCTGTACTGAAACAGCTTAGGGTTGTTATGATTAGACCGACTTAGCTCGTTCAAATAAATCTTGTGCGGTTTGGTAGTTGTGAATTCTTCTTAGTCTTAGATTGATGGCAAGGGTTCTTGTTCTAGTTCCGAGACGGACTTAAAGTCACATAGTAAAGAACTAGTCAGGGGAATGACTAGTTCTTCCCGAGCTTGAACATAGAAAAGCGAGGATTTTATCACAAACCTACTCGGAATTAAAGCCCCTAATATCACTATTTTGGAGATTGTGGACACTAAGAGTCTCAAACAATCTCATCAAGGTCATTAAACGGAATGCATTTGGTTTCCGAAACTTTGAAAACTTCAAAACTCGTATTGTAACCGAGTCTGGGACATAAGTCTCCCTCTACACCAAAAAAGCAACGGATTTGATGCCGTTGCTTTTTGCATTAGAGAGATAGACTTGACAAATGGTAGAAATGAGCCCATAAAACGAGAGAAGACAAAGCTTGTCCTCTCTCGGTGTTAAATAGGTCAACCCACTACAGTCATATAGAGCCAATTTTCATTGTTTTTCGGATATGAGCGATGCACACATGCCGATTTGCCCACTATTATTAGTCTTCTTTACGACGACGTTTTGTCATTACGGCAATTAAAGCTAATAAACCAAAACCTGCAACAAGTGATGTTACTTCGCTTGAATCACCCGTCTTAGGTAATTGTTTAGAAGACTGTTCGGAAGATCCTGACGGTGAAACGGTTTTACGATTACCTTTATCATTACCAGGTTGCATTGTTTGAGATGGTTTTGGTGTAACAGTCTTATCTGACGTGATCGTATCTTTTGATTTATCTGGATAAGTGACAGTGACTGTACCATCGTTACCAACCTCAACTGTTGTTCCCTCTGGGAAGTCAGGGTTTGCTTTCTTAACAGCTTCAGAAACCTTACCTTTTTCTTCTTCTGTCAAGTTTGTCTTATCAACTACTGGAGTTTTTTCTGGATCTTTAGGAGTGATACGGTCTGCCATCGGAATCTGAGTTACAGTCTTATCTGACGTAATCGTATCTTTTGATTTATCTGGATAAGTGACAGTGACTGTACCATCGTTACCAACCTCAACTGTTGTTCCCTCTGGGAAGTCAGGGTTTGCTTTCTTAACAGCTTCAGAAACCTTACCTTTTTCTTCTTCTGTCAATTTAGTCTTATCTGAAACAACGGTCTTGACGGGATCTTTTGGAGTGAAGCCATCAGTAATTGGTGCTTTTTTCTCAACTGTCTGGTCAGCTGGAATAGTATCCGTTGACTGATCTGGATAAGTAATCGTCACATTTCCTTTGTCATCAACTGTTACATCAGTATTGTTCGGGAAGGTTGGATTTGAGGTCTTAACCGCATCTGCCACCTTAGCTTTTTCGTCTTCTGTCAGCTTATTGAGGTCAGACACTGGTGTTTTGGCTG